>NZ_FOPC01000021.1 GCF_900113375.1 Algoriphagus hitonicola
ACGATGAGCCTGGCTTTGGGTGGGGAAGAATGGTCTGCGCAGTTGAATATTATTGGATTTACCATGCTGTTCACGCCGATTTCGATGGTGATCGGAATTGGGATGAATTGGCTTAGCCGAAAGCATGAATTTGAGGCGGATACATTTGCCAAAGAAACGTTTGCGGGTAAGCCGCTTGCAGAGGCGCTCAAAACCTTATCTGTCAAAACCCTCAGCAATATCAACCCACACCCTTGGTATGTTTTTGTCAATTATTCCCATCCCCCTTTACTGAAAAGACTGGAGCAGTTGGAGTCTTAGAGCATTAGATTTTTGAAAAAAAAGCCAAAAAATTGATATTCGATCGATTAGTTGGTGATTTAGTTTTCAGTACTACGAATCTTTGGAGAATTACAGAATTTATTAGGGGGGGGCGAAATATTATTTTGTTTTTAATCTTGAAATAATACAATTAACTGATATTCAGCGATATTCAACATGATGTAAAATTTGGTTTTTAAGGTTAGAAGATCTACTATTGATACAGGTTTAACCAAAAAACCAAAAAACATCATGAAAAAACTGTTTTCACTGTTACTTTTAGTAACATTTGCTTCCTCCATTGTGGGTTATTCTAATCCCGCTTGTCAAATTACTCCTATTCAAGGAAAGACTTATGAGGCTGGGACTTGTATAGAAGAAACAAAAACTTGTATTCCATTGGGGGATCCATCACTTCCGGATGAACCTCTACCTGGAGACTGTTTTGTCGAGAAGAAAACCGATCCATCTGATCCAGGAATAGGATAACTGCTTTCAAAGAGCTATTCTTTACCGAAAGAATAGCTCTTTATCTTAACATTTATATAAACTAACTCCGGCTTCAAAATTTCAGATTATATGAGATTGATTATTATTTTAGTTTTTTTTTTCTTTGGCTGTTTTTTCCTGTCAGGTAGCTGAAAAGGATCGCCAAATCCAAGAAGTCAAGAAGTTTACGCCCAAATTGATTAAAGAAGTCACCTTGGATTTATCTGGTGGCTACCCCAAGCTTCAAGGGAGTCCTCACTTTATTAATGATGGAGATTCAGCTTTTTTATTTATTCCTTCACGTGATGGAATTGGGGTTTTCAGTTTAGACAGCGGGGGAAAACCGGTGGAGGAAATTAAACTTGCAGAAATTGAAGGATATTTTGATGAATATTCCACAGATCAAATTTATTTTCATCCGTTAAGTAGGAATAGTTTTTTGATGTATCACACCGCTTCGGGTGTAGTTTCCAAAGTTGAGGATAAGGAAATTACCGATCGGTTTAGGGTTTCTGATAAGTTGGGGGATTTATTTTACCTGGCTTATGGAGGGGCTTTTAAAAGTATGGATCTAAGGGATGATCGATTTATTTCGATTTTTGGTATTACGGAGCGATATGGAAAACCTCCCTATATTTATGAAAAGAGAGAACCGATTATCTTCACTTATGACCTAAAAACTGAAGAATCATCCCATTCATTCCCATTGCCTCCAAGCTATGAGGGAAAAGCAGTTAATGTTTATGATTTATTTTTTATTTCTATCGCCTACGATGATACGCTTCAGCGATATTTTATAAATACGCCGATTTCTGATTGGCTATATTTCACAGAAGATTTTCAAACCTATGATTCGGTATTTCTAAGTCCAACCGAAGGCTTTGTGGATATTTCAAATCGTGAAAATAAGGGATATTCTACCTGGCAAAAGGATTTTTACCTATCTAATAGTTTTCCCTGTTTACATTATGATTCAGAAAACAAGTTGTTAGTTCGGCAAATTAGGTATGCCATCGAAAGTGAGCAGTATGATTTCTTAAAAGAAAATTCGTACATCCTACTGGATGAAATGAATAAAAATGTGCTCTTATTTTTTGATCAGGACTTTGAGCCAGTTGGAAGAATGGATGTCTCAGCTTTTAACCATTACTATGTGCACTTTGGAAGGGCGGGAATGTTCATTCTAAATGATGTCGAAATGATTGATGAAGATCATTTGACATTTTCGTTGTTTGATTTTTAGGAAGGAATGGTAGATTATCTATTTTTTAAGAGGGTATTTTCGACTATTTAAAACCTAATATCTTTTTCTGCTCAATTTTTGTTTGGGAAAGCAAAGTGTATGATCTGTCCAAAGCAATCAATTATTTTTTTTCTGTTCACTTTAGTCTCCTGTGGCGAGCATCAGGAATCAAATCACGTTTCAATCAATCTCGAATCACCGCATACCGAAAACCTGAATGACGTTTTTAGCGAATTTGGAATAATTCCATTAGAACTCCATCCAGAGGCACAATTAGTAGAAATAGATAAATTACTCGTCACTGATTCTCATTATTTTGTTTTAGACCGGTCATCTGCTGTTATTTTTGTTTTTGATAAAAAAGGTGAGTTTTCTAACAAACTGGATGCTTTTGGAGAAGGGCCTGGAGAATATCTGGCCATTTCGGATTTTAATATCAACCCATTTAATGGCAATTTGGAGGTTCTATCTCCTGATGGCGTGTTGATTGTTTATGATTCAGATTTTACGTTTCTGGATGAGTTTTCCCTCGAAGGTCTATCAAGTTTTCAATATTTCAATTATCTAAATGAAGACCTGATTGCTTTGAATACCCTAGATCATCGGAATCCTGCTCCAGTGATTTTATGGTCTCGTATTCAGCGTAAACTGTTTAAGGAAGTCTACCTACCGCTCCATGAGCTTGAAAAACATCATCTTGTTTTCATGGAAGACATCTTTTTTCGCAGTGCTAACTCACTTTTTATCTGTACCCGATTTGCCAATGAAGTCTATCAAATCACCGAGGATTCTTTGCTGCTGAAAAAACAGTTTGATTTTGGCAAATACAATTTTCCCACTGATCAAATTAAAGCTGATGAAGCGGAAAAGTATTATCATGATTTTTTTAGCGAGCAAATCCAATCCGCTTTTGGATCAATCAAAAAATACAATGAGTCTGATCGATCTGTGGTTTTTCAATTTTCACTGGAAGGAAAAACAAGGTTTTTTGTCCAAGAAAAAGCATCTGGAAAGTATCAGATTTTAGATCGGTATTTCACCTTTGATGAGTTCAAAAGCGATACAGAAGAAATATATGCTGTAATTTCCCCAGAAGCTATTCCCAACTATGATTTTTGGCCGGAATGGGATTCAGGTCAACGGAATCTTTTGGAGGAAGCAAAAGAAAACGAACAAACATTATTACTTAGGCTAAAAATCGACTAAGGTTCAATTCAAAATTACAATTCGAATTTTAAACCTGGCTCTCCCTCAATGAAGCTTGCCATTTCCCTTCAATTTTTCCTATCTTTTTGCCTCTCAACTAGCGCTAAACCCATGAAAGACCTTGCTGATTTCCATTATCCAATCTCAGACTTATTTCTCCAACCCAAAACTGCCTCAGACTGGGATCAATTCCGACTCAGTAATGAGCAAATCGATTTTTTCCATGAAAATGGATACCTCGCCGGAATCCAACTCCTGAATGAAAATCAAATCCAAGCGCTAAAAAAAGCGCTTGATGAGGTGATGGACCCGCAGCACCCGCTTCATCACTTGTTTCATGAATTTCACAGCAATGAATCCGGTGATCCGAATAAGGTACTTTTTCATTCCTTGGGGCATTGGCGGATTGCGGAGGCCTTTCACGATGTAATCTGGAATCCGGCATTTCGGATGGCCGCCTCTCAGCTGTTGGGAGACCGGGCAGTTCGGTTTTGGCATGATCAGCTTTTTTGCAAACCAGCCCATCATGGTGGAAATGTCGCCTGGCATCAAGATTACAGCTACTGGACTCGGACGATCGAGATGCAGCATCTGACTTGCTGGTGTGGGCTGGATGATGCTACGGAAGAAAACGGTTGTCTGCAGTATGTCCCGGGCTCCCACAGTTGGGGACTTTTAGAAAAACCTGCACTGGCTGGGGAAATGGATGGCTTGATGGCCATGATGACAGAGGAGCAAAAATCGAATTTCAAGCCAGTTGCCATTCCTTTAAAAGCTGGATATGCAGCATTTCATCATCCTTTGCTGGTGCATGGTAGCTTTGCGAATTATTCCGACAGATCCCGAAAAGCATTTGTATTGAATGTTTTTGCGGATGGGACCATTTCCAATTCGGACGAGCCGCTGTTAGAGGGAGTACCTGTGATTCCCAAAGGAGAGAAAATGCAGGGAAAATTTTTTCCATTGATTTTTGAGCCGAAAAATAGGTAAAGGCAAATTGGATGGTTCGATTGCTGTGACCTGGAATTGAGGATGAAGATTTTATTCAGATTTTCGGTGTGGGGAAAGCCTCTTAAATAAGGAGGGTTTATCTTTCGCTATTATTTTTGTAAATCGTTGATGAAAAGTTCAAGATTACACCAATCAAACTTTCAAATTTTAGAATTGATCTTTCAAACTTTATAAAAAATGGCTTCAGGAATATTTGCACTTTTAGATGATGTCGCTACGCTGATGGATGACGTCGCTACTATGACCAAAGTAGCGGCAAAGAAAACGGCTGGGATTTTAGGGGATGACTTGGCTGTCAATGCCGAAAAAGCATCAGGTTTTTTACCGGATCGAGAACTTCCCGTACTTTGGGCGATCACCAAAGGATCGCTGATCAATAAGGTGATCATTTTGCCCATGGCCTTTTTGCTCAGCGCATTTTTGCCGGTTTCCATTGATATTATTTTGGTATTTGGGGGATTGTATCTGGCCTATGAGGGGGCCGAGAAAATCATGGAATTGATCCTTCCTCATGAGAAAAAGGAACGAGCTCAGCTGCATCCTGAATTGAGCAAAGAAGAAATTTTAGCGCTGGAGAAAAAGAAGATCAAATCGGCAATCACTACGGATTTTATTCTTTCGGTCGAAATCATCATCATCACACTGGGTACCGTCGTGGAGGAGCCCATCTTGACTCAAATATTAGTGGTTACGATGATTGCCCTGGTAGCGACCGTTGGGGTGTATGGCTTGGTGGCGTTGATCGTCCGGATGGATGAAATGGGCTTTAAGTTGATTTCGCTTAATGAAGATAAAAGTAGCTTTACCAACAAAGCTGGTGTGGCCATGGTCAAAGGGCTTCCGCATGTAGTTCGGGTGATTGGATTTATCGGAACGATTGCGCTGTTTTTGGTTTCTGGCGGGATTTTCGTTCACAAAATTGAGTTCTTCCATCATCTATTCACCACTTGGCCGGGTATTTTGAGGGATTTCGTGATTGGGGTCGCTGTAGGTATAATTATTTGGATTCCAATTCATTTTGTAAAAAAAGCATTCAAGAAAAAATAAATCAGCTATGGGTTATTTCGTCAGATCTTTCTTTGTTTTCCTTTTCATTTCGGTGACTTCTTTAGCCCTTGGGCAAGAATTTTTGCAATTCGAAGGAGAGGAGGGACCGGGCAAAGGAAAACACATAGTTTTGGTTGCAGGCGATGATGAATACCGCTCAGAGGAATCCATGCCGATGTTGGGAAAAATTCTGGCCCATCGATTTGGCTTTAAAACCACGGTACTTTTCCCCATTGATCCTGAGACAGGAAATGTAGTTCCCAACTACCAAAATAACATCCCAGGATTGGAAAATCTGGAGACTGCTGATCTGATGATCATGCTGGTCCGTTTTCGGGAATTACCCGATGAGCAGACTCGGTACATTGAAAATTTCCTGAAGGCTGGAAAACCGATCATTGGCCTTCGAACTTCGACCCATGCTTTTGCCTATCAAAAAAACAAAACTTCCCCTTTTGCCAAATGGGACTGGATGAGTAAAACCGAAGGTTGGGAGGGAGGATTTGGGCAGCGGATTTTCGGGGAGACCTGGGTCAATCATCATGGAGTTCATGGTAAAGAAGGAACACGAGCACTCATCAATGGAGTAAATCAAATGAATGATCATCCGGTTTTGCGTGGAGTGAAGGATATTTGGGGGCCATCAGATGTATATGGGATTAAGAATTTGCCTAATGACGCCCAAGTTTTGATCTATGGACAAAGTACTGCCGGAATGACGGCTGAGGCGCCTTTGATGTGGGAAAAGGCCGTGATGCCGATTGCCTGGACCAAAGCCTATCAGCTTGAGGGAGGAAAGCAGGGGATGGCTTTTGCTTCTACGATGGGTGCTTCATTGGATTTTGAAAGTGAAGACCTGCGGAGATTGATTATTAATGCTTCTTTTTGGCTTTTGGATTTCTCCGAAGCGATTACTGAAGAGATGAATGTGGATTATGTGGGCGATTATCAGCCAACCATGTTTGGCTTTGATAATTTTCGAAAAGGCATGCGATTGGAGGATTTCAGATAAGGCTCAGTTTTAAATAAAGTTAGATTTCAATGGATTCTGTCCGGCAGGAATTTTAGGATTTAGAAAAAATTATTCCTTTGGTATCGCCATGGTATGGTTTGCAAAAAGCTTAAATTCTCCGTCTATTTTAGTATAAGTTCGCATAAAATTATATGTCGTTGGGCTGGGACCGCGATCCACGATGGTGTAGCCCGTGACTATTGCGGTTTGTCCCAGAATAACCACTTTTTGATCACTTGATAGTCGGTTCCGTGTAGTTTGCTCCTGCCCATTTTGGATTTTTTTGGCCTGATTGACCACTTCCTTTTTTCCATCGGTCAAGCTCGCATGATCATGTACCCAAATAAAATCTTCGGCCAAAATATTTTCTAAAAATGCCACGTCTGACTCCAAGAGAGCCTTTTCCCAAGCTAAATCCAATTCAAGTAGTTTTTGAGAATCAGTCTGGGATAAGACGGGGAAACTGAATATAAGAAGTAGGTAAATTAGGACAAGATTTTTCATAGAACTGGATTTAGAGACAATTAAGATAAAGAAATATGTTGGCTTTTAAATCTTTTTCCATTTGGTTTTGGAAAATTGGGTCAAGGCTAAAAACTGATAAAAATCAATCCTTTAGCAAGAGTTTGAACAGCTTAATGTAGGATTTAAGCCGTAAATTGATTGGATTATAAGATCACAAACATGGAAAATTTTATTCTGTCTTTTCAAGAGCTTGGCATAGGTGATGTGCATAAGGTGGGTGGGAAAAATGCCTCACTTGGCGAAATGTATCAAAAGCTAAATCCACTTGGAATTAATATTCCAAATGGTTTTGCGGTAAGTGCTGAGGGATATCGCTATTTTGTTTCAGAAAATAAACTAGGAACTTTTATTCAAAATGAGCTATCCCAACTCGACGTAAAAGAATTTTCGAATCTCCAGAAAATTTCGACTGCTATCAAAAAAAGGATTTTGGAAGGTGAAATGCCCCTGATTTTAGCCAAGCAAATCGCAGATTCGTATCGAAAATTATGCGAGCTGGAGGGTAGGGAACTTGATGTTGCAGTCAGAAGCAGTGCGACCGCAGAAGACCTGCCCGGAGCAAGTTTTGCCGGACTTCATGATTCTTTTTTAAATATTTCAGGTGAGGAAAAGTTGAATGAAACTGTACAGAGATGCTTTGCCTCTTTATACAATGCACGAGCAATCAAATATCGTCACGACAAAGGGTTTGATTCAGCCGAAATCGCCTTGTCAGTGGGAGTGCAGATGATGGTTAGGTCTGATTTGGCCTGTAGTGGGGTGACTTTTTCCATTGATCCTGCATCCGGATTTGAAAATATTGTTTTGATTACAGGCTGCTGGGGTTTAGGCGAAAATATCGTTCAGGGAGCGGTGATTCCCGATGAGTTTTTAGTTTTCAAACCAAGTCTGGAAAAGAAAAAAAGAGCCATCGTTTCCAAAAAGATGGGCTCCAAGACCAAAACCATGATTTATTCTGATCGAGGCGGAGTCCAAAACCTGGATACGGAGCCCGAAAAACAGAAGAGCTGGGTCCTTTCAGAAGATGAAGTAGAAATATTGGCGAGGTGGGCCATCCAAATCGAGCAACATTATCATATGCCTATGGATATTGAATGGGCTAAAGATGGTAATTCCGGCAAATTATTTATCGTCCAAGCCCGACCTGAAACAGTCCATGCAGATCGGGATCAATTCGTGATGAAAGAGTTTAAGCTGCTGGAAAAAGGAAAACTGTTGACCACTGGATATGCCATCGGGAATGGGATTACATCCGGAAAAGTCAAAATATTAGATTCCCCAGCTGAGGCAGATCAATTAAAAGAAGGTGAAATTTTACTTACAGAAATCACCAATCCAGACTGGGATCCTGTGATGAAAAAAGCAGTAGCCATCATCACTACAAAAGGGGGGCGTACCAGTCATGCGGCTATTGTGGCACGTGAAATGGGCGCTTTAGCAATAGTTGGTGCTGAGACTGCACTTGATACCTTGCGTAATGGCGATGTGATCACCCTGGATACTTCTGCTGGCAAAATAGGTAATGTCTATCAGGGTGAGTTGAAATGGAAAGTCTCTGAGCATAATTTCAAAGGGATCAACCTTCCCGAGACAAAGCCTATGTTCATTTTAACAGATCCCGAAAAAGCGTTTGACCTTTCGTTTTTTCCGAACCAAGGAGTGGGATTAATGCGCATGGAGTTTGTAATTAATAACACCATTCGAGTTCATCCCATGGCTTTGGTTCATTTTGACCAATTGAAAAATGAGGAAGAAAAGGCTCAAATAGACGCAATTTGTAGTGCTTACTCAGACAAAAAGGAATACTTCATCGATTCATTATCTCAGGCTGTGGCGACGATCGCCGCTGCTTTTTATCCCAAAGATGTGATTTTGCGAATGAGTGATTTCAAAACTAATGAATATGCAAATCTCCTTGGCGGAAGACAGTTTGAGCCCAAAGAAGAAAATCCAATGTTGGGTTTCAGGGGAGCATCGCGCTATGGGCATGATCGATATCGGGAAGGCTTTAGGCTGGAGTGTCTAGCAGTAAAAAGGGTGCGTGAAGATATGGGGTTGGAAAACGTGAAAGTCATGATTCCTTTTTGTCGGACACCTGAGGAAGGACGCAGCGTGATAAAGCTGATGAGAGAATTTGGCCTAAAGCAAGGCGAAAAAGGATTAGAAATTTATGTGATGGCTGAGATTCCTTCCAATGTGATCTTAGCTGAGGAATTTGTAAAGATTTTTGATGGATTCTCCATAGGATCCAATGATCTCACGCAACTAACCCTAGGAGTGGACCGTGACTCAGAGGTGTTGAGTGAACTGTTTGATGAAAATAACCCAGCGGTCAAATGGATGATAGCAGAGGTGATTCGTAAAGTCAAATCTGCTGGAAAGAAAATTGGTTTGTGTGGGCAAGCACCAAGTGATAATCCGAAGTTTGCAGAATTTCTGATTGGACTGGGAATCGATAGTATTTCATTTAATCCGGACTCATTTATTAAGGGAATAGAGCAGATGAATCGTGCTGAAAAACAGAAATTAGATAGGGAGAATTAGTTTTTTTCGAAATAAAAATAAAAGAGAAGTATGAAAATACTTTGAAATAATTTACATGAAATCTCAAAATCCATTGATCTATTCTATGATGTAGTTTGTGTACAGAATAGCTCCATTGGTTAAAATTTTAATGTTAAAATGCTGTAAAATAGGCATTTAATTTTTTATATAAAGCATGGTATAATTTAAAGAATCTTTCGTTTTGGCTTAACTAAAGCGGTTTTTGGTGGTTTAATTTTTAACCTAACTATTATTTACTAAACATCAAAGCCATGAAAAAATCAACAATTCATTTTTGGAAAACACCCGCTCTCCTTGCCACACTTGGCCTTGGACTGGTATTTTCATCTTGTGAGGATGACACTGATCCTCCGATGATTCCTGAAGAGGAGACCGTCGTGGACATTGCAGCAAATAGTCCCGATTTTACAACATTGACAGCTGCAGTAAATGAAGCTGGATTGACGGAAACGCTTTCCCAGACTGGACCTTTTACCGTTTTTGCTCCCACTGATGGAGCATTTAATGATTTCCTTGCTGCCAATAATTTGACTGCGGATGAGCTTTTGGCCGATCCTGATTTAGCTAGTATTCTGACTTACCATGTAATCGGTGGTTCTGTTGTGGCGGATCAAGTCAGTCCAGGAGCCGTAACTCCTTTAAATGATATTCCATTTTATGTCAGTGAGGACCCGGATGGAAATCTTTGGATTAATGGAAATACTCAGGTAATAGACACCGATATCATGGCGGATAATGGCATCATCCATGTGTTGGATTATGTCATTACGCCTCCTACGCAGAATATTGCTGAGATAGCGATTGAATCTACGGAAGCTGCGGAACCTGAATTTACCCAACTGGTTGCTGCCTTGCTTCGAGCAGATTTAGCAGGGAGCGTCAGTGGAGATATGATGGATGATTTGACCGTATTTGCCCCGACTGATGCCGCTTTTGAGGATTTGTATGCTGCATTGGGAGTGAGTGGAGTTGATGAAATTCCAGTAGAAACATTAACGGATGTATTGCTTTATCATGTGGTGCCGGCGAGAGCTTTTTCTCAGGATTTGCGAGATGGGGCTAGTTTACCCACTCTTCTTGAAGGTGAAGAGTTGACTGTGAATCTAGCTGATTTGGAAATTAACGAAAGTGGATTGATTGCTGAAGCCTTGAATATTCATGCCACCAATGGTGTGATTCACGCGATCGATCAGGTGCTTTTGCCTCCTAGTGATGAGTCCTCAGCACGGATTACTTTAGCAAATGAAGGTGCCTCAGCTTATTTGATCGAATCAATCGATGGAGAGGGTGCTTCTGGTGAACTCGATACAGAAAATACCGGCATTGAATTGACTGAAGGATTACGATACACATTTGTAAACAATGGAGGAGCAAATCATCCACTTGATTTTAGAAATGCTGATGGAGATATTTTGTTGGCAGAAGATGGTACCGAAGGTACATTCGAGGATGATGCGGATGTGAATTTTGCCGTGGATGGATCATCGATTAGTTTTACACTGACTGCCGAACTTGCTGCAGTTATCGCAACTTACAACTGCACCGTGCACTCTGTGATGGAGGGAGCAATTACGATTGCTGATTAAATTGTTAATTGGTTAGTTCGAGAACCGGCTATTTCTGAAAAGAAGTAGTCGGATTTTTTTTGAGTCAGGAATGGGATTCATTTGGGCGGTCCAATTTGGTCCAAAAGTGAGATTTTTGCATTTTTTCTCCTTATTTTTAATTGAAAACCCAATAAACCTATGAACCTATACACCAAATCCAAAGCTATTGGCTGGATTCTGATTTTTACTTTTTTTTCCTGCCAAGCTCCAGTTGAAAAATCTGATGCGAATACTGATAACCCATCCCCAAAACCACGAACTATTGTCACTACTGACGGGGAGATTGACGATGTGGACTCTTTTATCCGGATGCTTCTTTATGCTAATGAATATCAGATCGAAGGACTGATTTATTCCAGTAGCATGTGGCATTACAAAGGGGATGGAAAAGGTACTCCATTCACCTCTGAAATGGAGATGACCAAAAATCTGTATGGTGAACAGACAGACTTGAGGTGGCCGGGGGAGGAATGGATGAATCCACTTTTGGATGCGTATGAGACTGTTTTCCCTAAATTAAGTCAACATGCAGAAGGGTTTCCCACCGCGGACGAACTTCGATCTGTGGTCAGAGTAGGGAATATTGATTTCGAGGGAGAAATGGAAAAAGATACCGAGGGATCAGATTTTATCAAAGCCAAATTATTGGATGATGAAATGGAGCCAATCTATCTCCAAGTTTGGGGAGGAACGAATACGATCGCCCGTGCTTTAAAGTCGATTGAGGATGAGTATAAGGACACGGATCAATGGAAGCAGATTTATCAAAAAGTGGTCGATAAAGCGATTATTTATGCGATTTTGGATCAAGATGCCACTTATCGGAACTACATCGAGCCCAATTGGCCGGATGTCAAAATCTATTACAATAGCAATCAGTTTTGGTGCTTTGCCTACCCTTGGAAGGAGGCGGTTCCCGAATCTCAACATTACCTCTTCGAAGGGGAATTTATGGGTAATGAAATCATTAATGATCACGGTCCACTGATGAAGCAATATTATAGCTATGGGGATGGACAAAAGCAGGAAGGAGATGATGAGCATATCCATGGAGATCCTACCCAATTGGAGGATGCCCAATGGGGAACTTTTGGGATTTATGATTTTATCTCAGAGGGAGACTCACCGGCTTTTTTTCACCTAATTGATGTCGGGTTAGATAATCTCGAAAATCCCCAATGGGGAGGTTGGGGCGGTAGATTGGTGCAGTCTGAGGAGCAGCCCAATCGCTGGGAAGATGGTGAAAATGTCCGGGATTTTAATCCATTTACCGAAGAGATGGACGCCACTTTTCCCCAAATCCGGTGGGTCAAGGCGATTCAGAAGGACTTTGCTGCACGGGCGGATTGGTGTATCCTGGATTATGCAGAGGCTAATCATCCGCCTGTGGTAAAAGCCAAGGGATCTCAGCGACTCATGGCCAAGCCTGGGGAAATGATTTCACTTGAGGTGGAAGCCAGTGATCCGGACGGAGATGAATTGGATGTCAATTATTGGATCTATCAAGAGGTAGGGAGCTATTCCGAAGAAGTAGAACTCACTGTAAATCAAGAATCAGTAAAGGTCCAATTGGCCGAAACAGGATCCGGAGAGCTTCATGTCATAGCCGAAGTTCGGGATCAGGCAGAACATCCGATGACGAGGTATGTGAGATTTGTGGTTTTGGTGGAAGAATGACATTCCGAACGAATAGTGCTTTAAAAACCTACCATTACTTCTCTAAATAGGTTTTTAGCAACTGTAGATCTTTTTGGTTTGCTCTTCTCATCATCCATTTCATCAAAGGACTCATAAATCGTGAAAATCTTTTGGGCTCCCCGGTATTTCTCAAAATCATTCGAGTGATTTTATTATCGATTTTCTCCTAGATATAGGTGGTTTTCATTGGGAAAGGTCTTTCAGCGGTTTGCCTTATTAACTTTTGAGATGGATAGAATTCCACAACTTCAGAGGTGTAGGCCAATTCTTTACCAATAAAATGGGAAATAAAAGCAAGCCTAGAACCGATTCGAATTGATTTTTTAGTTTTCTATATAACCGATTTGATATTTTTGTACCAAAGAGGAACATGATCAGGATTGGCAGCGAAAGTATCAACCTCCTGAATAGGAAGATGAAATCGAGGATGACGTAGCCGTTACACACTGGGATGACTATCAAGCATGCGAGATTCCTTCCCGAATCAAGTTCAGGACCAGTTATGGCCTTTGAAAGTCAATTATAGACACATGAATAGTAATAGAGATTTGCACATCAACCATAGTTAAACTTGATTTGGTCACTTAATATCCAAAAAATGAAAACTAGGTAACTACTCTAATCCTCCATCGGATGCATCTTCAGCAATTCCTCCGCATTCCAAAATCCTTCTTTGTCTTTGACTTCTTCTCGGACTTTTTTTACCAAATCCGGAGAAATCGGAGAAGCTTGATTGCCAAATGAATTTCGGACATAGGTCAAAACTGCCGCAACTTCCGTATCGTCAAGCATCCCTTCGTAAGGAGTCATGGGAACTTGTCCGGGATAAGTTCGTCCATTGACTTCCATTTCACCCATGATTCCTTTGAGGACGATTTTGATTAGTCGCTCTTCATTTCCAGTTACCCAGGGAGTATTTCGAAGAGGAGGAAATTGCGAAGCAGTCAACCCTCCTCCATCCAATTGATGGCAGGTAGCGCAGAAGCCTTCACGTGCATAGATTTCTTTGCCCAAGACAAAAAGCTCCCGGTCCGACCCGGTCAAGTTTGACTTGATGTCTTCTTCTTTTTTCTCCGCAACAGAAAGCCCATTGATATGAGCGATTGCAGTTTCCAGGGTCCGGGGAATCCAAACCGCATCTTTTTCCTGTTTTTCTACCTCAGCGAGTATGTTGATTCCTTCCTCTTGGGGCAGCCATGAGGCAGCTGCAATGACTTCCATTCTGACTCGACCATGAGGATCGGAAGCAGCCGCCAATAACAACTCGGCTTGATCCTCGACCTGATGACCGGTGTAGCGCAGCACCCGAACTGCAGCAGCACGAACACGATGATCCTCACTTTTGAGAAGATCACGAAGCAAATCTTGATTGACTCGATTGATTCCCCAAGTCACCCAAAGGGCCTCTAGTCGATGATGGTCGTAACTACTGTCATTTTGATTCAAATTGGTCAGCCAGTTTTCGACGGCATCATAAACTTCCCCCTTGGCTTTCCCTCGAAGTTCTCTTCGTGTACGGTAGCGGGTGCGGTATTCAGGCAGTTTGAGATTTTCCAACAACTCAGGAATACTTGCCCCGTGGATTTTTGCATGTTCTACCAAAGGCCGAGATGGGTAGGTCACTCGGTAAATCCGTCCGTGAACATGGTCCCGAAGGGGATCTCTGGCATTGTGCTGCATGTGTCCGATCAGGATATTGTGCCAGTCCACCACGTAAAGCGAACCGTCAGGTGCAAATTCCAAATCCACCGGTCTGAAATTCCGGTCTGTTGAAGTGATCAAGTCCTGTCTCCATTCGGTTTTGAAACCTACCGAGTCTTCGATCATTCGGTGCTGCTTAGTTCCTAAAAAACCTATGGTATTGTTCAATAAAATATCACCTTGAACTTCATCCGGAAAATGTCGACTGGATACAAATTCCAGTCCTGAAGTGGGACGAACCATGTGATCTTGCTCTACCAGATTGGGACCTTTGAAATTGAAATTGCCATAGCGGGGCAGAACCGATCCCGGGAGCATCCAATTGAGATTTGGACCGGAAGTTTCGAGGTAGAAATTTTGCCCCCAATCGTCAAAAGCAATTCCCCAAGGATTAGGAATGGCGACCTGATTGACGCGCTCGAGTTTGTGACGCTTGGGTTCGTAGCGATAAAATCCCCCATTGGTAGCTCTGACTGGCCCGTAAGATGTTTCGACATTGGTATGCAAAAAGACTCCCTCGGCCATGTAAATAGCGCCTGATTCGTCGGTGGAGTAGGCCGAAATCGCATGGTGAGTATCATGATCATCAAAGCCCGATAGCAAAATGGTTTCTTTGTCCGCACGGTCATCTCCGTCAGTATCCTCAAGCAAAACCAGATTTGGAAGCTGCGAAACGTAAACTCCCTCAGCGGCAAGTTCAAAACCTACAGGAAGATGTAAATTATCAGCAAAAGTCGTTTGTTTGTCGGCTTTTCCATCTCCATTGGTGTCTTCTAGGATAATTAGCTTGTCCTGTGGTTTGGGATCGCCAGGCTTGTAATGAGGATAGCTAGGCATAGTAGCCACCCAAAGTCTCCCACGATTGTCAAAGGAAAGTTGGACTGGATTGGCCAAGTCAGGAAATTCTTCCTCAGACGCAAAAAGCTCGATTTGATAGCCTTCGGGAACCTGAAATGTTTCCAAAGCTTCTTCTCCATATTTATATTCCAAACTTCCATTTGCTTGCGGATTGTAATTGGTTTCTACATCAGGAAGTGATCGGGTTTTTGCATCGGCAGCGACCAAATCATATTCCTTCCCCTGTGCGGCATTCCAAATCGCAGTATCCCGATTTGCGGTGAGTTGACGGATTTTATCGAGTTCAAAGGGATAATTGTCCGGACCAAAAGGATCGTATCTCCGCCCAAAAACATGGACTCCATTGGGGATTTTGTAATCATTGTGCCACATCCAGTTTTTTTCCATCACTGCTTGATGAATGGCCTCGGTCTGCGATTCGGCTTTTCTTCCAGATCTTCCGAAAATTCCATTAGCGAGAGTTTCGGCAAAAAGTTTATAGCCCTCTTCATTCAATTGTGATCCATCAATGGTAAGGGGCTCATCTGAAAACTGATACCAGTTTTGGCTTGCAGTAAAGGCATCTACAAATGGGATTTCGTGCTTTTCGGCAACTTCTCGAATAGCCTCTGAATATTGCTTTAAATTTTCATTTTCGGATTTCCCGCTGGGGACATCTTTGGTTTCAGAAAGGTCTTCAAACGCAATTGGAGATACGAGTACTAGTTTTGGGGGAGTTTCCCCATTATAATTTTGAGTTTTAGAATGAATAACCCATGCGTCAAGCTCCTCTTTGAAAGTTTGTAGTTTATCGGTCCCCTGAAAGGATTCACTAAATCCAAAAAAACCAATTACCCAATCCGCCTCCAATCGAGTCAACCATTCATCCGGTTTTTCGAAGAAGCCCTGAGAATCAGAAAAAGTGGCAAACTCATCCTGATATTGCTCAGCTCCAGGAAAAGCCCAAGGGTCATTAGTTGCCGATCGAGGACGAAATCCCGGTGTATCTCCGGGATCTGCCATATTTCGGATGAATAAGTTGTGCTCGGGATAGCGCAGGTGCATTTCGGTTTCAAACCAACCGAATTCCATCATTCGGGAGGCTAAATTTCCCCCAATGAGCATGATTCGATCATTGGGTTCAACTGACGGGTTTTTCTCTTTTTGACAAGAAGTGAGCAAAAAAGCACTTAAAAATACCAGAGTGTAGAGTAAGTTTGACTTCATGGGTTATTGGTAATTTGACTTGTTCAATGCCGTCTATATCTTTTCTTTGAACCTTTACTATTCTTCTTGATGAGCAAGGTAGGTGCCAGATAGAAGACTAGAAAGAATCGCTTTTATTTGATGAAGAGATCAAATTGGGGCCCAAATACCCCAAGGATAGGTAATATATCTCCTTTTTTATTTAAACGGTAGATTATTTGGTTACTTATCTGTTTTTGTTTTTCTAAATTTCACTTTGAATAATCGGACCAATCTAACCTATGGAAAATTTATCTCAATACCTGAAAGGGTCTTTTTTTGCTTTCTTCTTGCTTTTGGCCTTTTCCTGTCAAGAGCAAAGCGCAAGCAGGGAGCTTACCGGAAATCCAAAAATCGATAAGCTAAAACTGCCCACTGGTTTTGTGGCCGAACTGATTTACAGTCCCGGGGATCAGGATCAGGGCTCATGGGTCGCCATGACTTTTGACGACAAGGGAAGAATGATCACGGCTGATCAATATGGATTTTTATATCGATTGACTATCCCGGAGGTAGGGTCAAAGGATAGTGTGCAGGTAGAAAAAATGATTGTGGGAAATGTGGTCGAACCCCAGGTAGGGATGGGCTATGCGCAAGGTTTGCTTTATGCCTTTAACTCCATTTATGTCATGGTAAATCACCATGCCAACGAGACTTTTGAAAAAAGCACCGGGCTCTATCGGATCCAGGATTTGGATGGAGATGATCAATATGAAACGGTGGAGGAAATCCGAACTTTTGACGGGGAACCTGGAGAGCATGGGCCACATTCGATGAAATTAACCCCTGACGGAAAGCGAATAGTGCTCTCGGCAGGAAATCATGTTGACGTGCCTGAGATGGATCATTATCGGATTCCAAGAGTTTGGGATGAAGATAATTTGTTTCCACTGATCAAGGATCCACGAGGCCATGCCAATAATCGAACGGCGCCGGGTGGATGGATTGCGACAATTGATCCTGACGGGAAAAATTGGGAAATGATCGCCGCAGGCTTTCGCAATGAATTTGATATTGCCTACAATGAAGTGGGAGATTTGTTTACCTACGATTCGGACATGGAGTGGGATTTTGGAATGCCATGGTATAGACCTACCCGGATCAATCATGTGACGAGTGGAGCCGAGTTTGGCTGGAGAACCGGAAATGCCAAATGGTCCCCCAATTATCCGGACAATCTTCCTGCGATTTTGAATATTGGGCAAGGATCCCCGACCAATGTCATGTTTGGAACAGAAGCAAATTTCCCGTCTCAATATCGAAAAGCGCTCTTTGCGTTTGACTGGAGTTTTGGGATTATTTATGCGGTGCATCTGACTCCAAACGGGGCAAGCTATGATGCTACTGCTGAAGAATTTATTTCAGGATCGCCACTTCCTCTGACCGATGGCACTATTGGTCCGGATGGTGCGATGTATTTTGCTACGGGAGGGAGAAGATTGGAGTCCGATCTCTATCGTGTGTATTACCAAGGAGAGGTAGATAGCTATCAGCCAATTACCATGGAAGAACTACCCGAGGAAGCAAAACTTAGGAGAGAATTGGAAGAATACCACGGTAAGAATCCGGCTGCCGAAGGATTGGAACTAGCTTGGGAAAATTTGGATCATTCGGACCGCTTTGTTCAATATGCCGCTCGAATAGCTTTGGAACATCAACCCATAGATTCTTGGAAGCAAAAAGCGCTTTCGGAATCCGATGCGGTAAGGAAAAGCCAGTCGATTTTAGCATTGGCAAGACAGGAAAGTGAGGCCGATGCTGTTCCGATGATTCAGAGTCTGATGGAAATTGACTACGAATCGCTTTCAGAAAAAGAAAAGCAGGACTTGCTTCGAACGATCGAAGTGATTTTGTATCGATTTGATGAAGCTGCAGCGCCGGTAAAACGCGATTTAATTGGGTATTTATCTCCAAATTTTCCTGCGGAAGATAATTTACTAAACCGCTCGCTTTCAGTTCTATTGACGCATTTGGATGCTCCCGATGCAGTGGAGAAAACGCTTGCTCTGTTAAAAACCGCCAAAGATGACGAGGATTATCAGAAAACGTTTACCTCTTCCTCTGAGCTGGTTTTCCGAAATCCCCAATACGGTTTGGATATCGCAAGTATGCTGGCCAATGTCCCTCCGGCCCAAGCTACCTTCTACGCCACGGTGCTTGGCGGTGCAGATAAAGGATGGAATCCACAAATGCGGGAGGAATATTTTGCTTGGATCAAAAACGCGCTGACCGAATACAAAGGAGGAAGGAGTTATGTGGGATTTTTGGATCGGGCTCGAAAAATGGCCTTGGCCTCAGTCGATCCAGCAGATTTTGAAAAATACGATGAGCTTTCCGGAGGAAAATTATTGACTTCCAGTGGAAATGATATTGCCGAAACGGGCATCCAACCCGAAGGGCCGGGTAGAAGTTGGTCTGTAGATGAAGCCATGGCGGCTGTAGAAACTCTCGAAAATCAAGATTATGTCCGAGGAAAGGCCATGTATCAGGCCACGCTGTGTCAGTCTTGCCATACCATGCAGGGAGAAGGCGGCGCTGTGGGACCAGATTTGACACAATTGGGAACGAGATTTACCAAAAAAGATATTCTCGAGGCCACCATCAATCCAAGCGATGTCATTTCGGATCAATATCATGCGACGGTTTTTGAGCTGAAAGAAGGAGGCTCCATCGTCGGGAAACTGACTGATCAGGATGAGGAAAATTACTATGTGTCCCAAAATCCATTTGCTCCGGATGATCTGCGTACAGTTCCCAAAAGCACGGTGGATTTCACTAAAAACTCAGATGTCTCGATCATGCTTCCAGGCTTGATTAATCGCTTGAACGAGGAAGAATTGAAAGATTTGATGGCATACTTGATTTCTGGTGGGAATAAAGATCATGAAGTCTTTCAGAGCAAAGCTACCGCTAAACGATAGGACTTCTTTTGTAAAGAAGGGGTCAGTAAAAATAATACGTTGAATTCCCACTTTCTTTTTCCAAATTTATCCAAGTTAAACATCAGAGATTATGAAAAAACTGCATTTTGTGTTTTTCGGAGTAGTGGGATTACTACTTTCCTGTCAATCCAAAGATCAAACCGAAGAAGTCCAATTTGAAGAAACGATCGAAATGCCAGATGATGGTGTTCGTATGATTCCGATTTCTACGCTTAGTGGTGATTTTGAGGTTTTTACCAAACGAGTAGGGGATAACCCTACCAAAAAAGTTTTGTTGCTTCATGGCGGACCGGGAATGACTCATGAGCAATATGGGAATTTCGATCAATATTTTCCTGAAGAGGATATCGAGTTTATTTGGTACGATCAGTTGGGCTCTGCTCATTCTGATCAGCCTGAGGATTCGACGCTTTGGACGATTGATCGATTTGTCGATGAAGTGGAGCAAGTTCGTACGGCCTTGGGATTGAATAAGGATAATTTCTATCTACTGGGCCAGTCATGGGGAGGAATGCTCGGAATGGAATATGCTTTTAAGCATCAAGACAATCTCAAAGGCTTGATCATCTGTAATATGATGTCAAGTTTGGATGAGTATGAAAAATATGCCAAAGAAGTGCTAGGCCCTCAAATGCCTCCAAAAGTATTTGCCGAATTGATGGAAATTGAGAAAAATATGGATTTTGAAAATCCCCGCTATATGGAATTACTCGGAGAGCATCATTATCCCCAGCATGTGCTGCGGATGCCATCCAATGAATGGCCGGAAGAAATCAACCGCATGATGTCTCAGGTCAATCCAGATGTATATGTTTACATGCAGGGATATTCCGAATTTGGAATTACTCCAGGTGCCAGTCTAAAAGGATGGGATGTCAAAGATCAGCTAAAAAACATCACTGTGCCCACCCTTGTCGTAGGAGCGACTCACGATACGATGGATCCCGAACATATGGAATGGATGTCGACTGAAGTAGCCAACGGGCGGTTTCTACTTTGTCCAAATGGCAGTCACTTAAGCCAATACGATGATCCGGAGCACTTTTTTCCAGGAGTGATTCAGTTTATCAAAGACGTGGACTCGGGAAGTTTTGGAAAGTAAGTCTTCGATCCTCCAAGGATTTCAATCCCTTGGAGGCTTTGATTTTACATTTATTCGTTTGAAAAAGTGTTTTGTTTTACATTTTTTCAAACGAATATGGAAATCGATACCCCCTAAATCCTAAAGAAAATCCCCTTTCGATACAAGAAATAACATAATCCCCACATCCCAGCCAATGCACCAATAGAAGCGATTAGGAATAGTCCATGCTCCCCAAATCCCATCCAGCCGAAGATTCCTCCAGTGAAAATACCCACGGTCTTATTCATCCATCGTCCCAGCATTTCGGCGAAGAGATAGATGAAGATTGAATTCATTCCCACGATCAAAAAGGGGAATATGCCTTTTCTACGATTTTTGACATCTATCCACCAGTAAAAAAATGCCAAAGCCAGAAATGCCCAGCCTCCAGAAGCAAATACAAAAGAAATGGTGCTGATCCGTTTGATAATCGGGGTGATATCTGCCAGATCTAAGCCATAGCCAATGATCAATCCTACCAATCCAGCCAAGGCAATTGTTTTGATTTTTTCCCTAGATGCTTTTGGTGAAAGCAACAGGTTCCCGCAGATTGCTCCCCATATTGTATGCGCTGCCGTCGGGATCGCGTTGATGGCTACCCAGCCTCCAGAGTTGATTTGACCCATAAGTAGCTGATCGGTATAGTTTCCAAAGTTGGTGCCGTGCTCAAATGGCACTTCGGGATTATATACTCTATATAGAATTTCGGTTAAAGCTAGCAGACCCAAAGACACTCCAAGTTGGACCTTCCAGCCCTTAGTCAATAGGAAATAAGTGACCAATATCGTAAAAGAAAGCTGAGTCAGTACATTCCAAAGTTCGAAAACCATTTCCCCAGAATAAACACAATGCAGGCCTGTACCAAACAAAAATAGCATAAAGCAGCGCTTGAGAATATGCAGGGTCACTTTACTCCGATCCTCGGATAGTGCCAGTCTTTTATTCAGGGAAAAAGGCATCGCCACACCAACGATAAACATGAAAAATGGCTGGATCAAATCCCAAAATCTCAGTCCATTCCATTCATGATGGGTGAATTGGAGAAAAAATGGATGGAGTGAATGGCCCTGCGGAAAAAGCTCCAAAAAAGCATGGTAAACCAAGGCAGCCTCGGCGACCAATAAAAACATGGTGAGTCCACGATACACGTCCAGCGAAACCAAGCGCTGGGTGGGATTGGGTGTTTGGGGATTCATAGTCAGGTTGTTTGGGCAACTTTAAGATACCGAACACCATATAATATTTTTCAAAAAAGTGATCAATGGACGATTTCTTTTTTGATTACCCTGGTTTTTAGAACTCACTCTGATTTTCAGACAATCCTAAACACAGCAACGAAATGAGAAAAAGTACCCAGCAGGACGAAAATATGCCAAATGGTATGAAAATAAAGCTTTTCGCTTTTGACATAAAAATAGACTCCAATCGTATAAGAAAGTCCACCGGCTGCAATCCAAAATAGAATTTCCAAACTCAATTTTTCGATTAGATCATTAAGAAAAAACACGGCCAGCCAGCCCATGGTCAAATAAATCACAACAGAGAGAATTTTGAATCTTCCGGTGAAGAAAATCTTAAAAAAAGTGCCAATGATGACCGAGCTCCAGATAAGGCTTAGGAAAATGAGCGCAGTTTTTTGGTTTAGGATGGCGAGAATCATGGGGCTGTATGAACCTGCTATCAAGAAGTAAATGGAAATATGATCCCAAACCTGAAGCCGAGCTTTGACTTTGGGTTTGATGGCTGCATGGTAAGCTGTCGAAAAGCTATACACCATCAATATACCAATGCAAAAAGAGATCGTTGCGATCAGCATCAAAATTGAGCTTTTTTCAAATGCTTCGACAATCAAAAATGGAATAGCGACCAAACTTAAAATTAATCCAAACCCGTGAGAAAGTGCATTTGCATTTTCCTCTGAAGCGGTCTGCGGACGCTTTAATTTGGTCGAGGTATTTTTAAAAATCACGGATTGTCTGTTTTGCCGATCGGTTTGTCGTTTCTACTCCATTCACTCCAAGAGCCCGCGTAAAGTTTTGGGATCTCCAATCCGGCATAATCCATCGCCAAAAGTGTATGACAAGCCGAAACCCCGGAGCCGCAGTGCACAATCACCTCTTCATTATCTTTTAAAACGGATTCATATTTCGATTTCAATTTCTCAGGGCTCAAAAATCGGCCATTCGCATCCATATTTTCTGTAAGCGGAATATTGATCGCTCCCGGAATATGTCCGGCGATCAAATCAATGGGCTCTTGCTCGCCTCGGTATCGCTCTGCGGATCGGACATCGATGACTACGGTCCCATCTTTTCCTGCTTTTTTCTCTACCTCAGGCATAGAGACTATGGGGAGTTTCCAGTTTTCAGCAGGATAGGCGGATGTTGGAGATGGTTTTGAATCTCCTTTTTCAATGGAATAACCTACCTGAATTGCCGCTTGCATTCCTCCTTCGAGCACCTGCACTTTTTCATGGCCGAGAGCTCGCACCATCCACCAAAAACGAGCGGCGGAATTCGCACCATTTTGATCATCGTAAACCACGACATGTGTCTTGGGTTCAATTCCCAAATTGCCCAAAACAGTACAGAAGTCAGAAACTTCGGGCAGCGGATGTCGACCTCCATCTGCCAGATTTTCTTTGATGTCTGCTAATTCCAAATTAGGGTCGACAAAAACCGCCCCTCTCAAATGCTCCTGCACAAAGGTCTTTTTCGGATTGGGATTGTTTCGAGCATCGACCAGGATAAAATCGGAGTTTTGGGTTAAATCGGCTAATTGCTCGGCAGGAAGAATTGGAGACATGATTTGCTGGATTTTTTACGTTTGGTAAATCTATCAAATCACAAGGGGAAAAGAAAAATCCCGCCTGTTTCAGACGGGATTTCAAAATCAGAATTATTTAACAACTTTAATTAGAACTGACTTTTAAATTGTTCCATTTTCTGATCGACCATCGTGTCCACCATGAATGAAACTTTTACACCTTCCCATGCCATGGTCACTTTAGCTACCTTGTTATCTTCGGCGGAGATGTGGTATTGTAGTCGCTCGGTGTTTCCGCCTCGTTCGGTACTTGCTGTGAATGAAACCGCATCGTCTTTGGCTACTGCTTCCTCATCGATTTTTCCATCTTTCATGTAGGCAAAAACAGAAGCGGCTTTGCTATTCAAATGAACGGTCCAATCTCCAGACTCAGATGGGGTCATAAAAATTGAATATTTCCCAGCACGGATGGTTTTACCTCCTACGCTCACGGGTGTGCTAAACTCAATAATCGTTTGAGCGTTGGCGCCAGCTCTCCAAGTTACTCCGTATTTTTCGATTTCTCCGAAGATTTTCCGGCCTTTTACCGCAGGTGAAGAATAATCGATGTTGATTTTGGTAAATCCCACGACCTGAGAAACTGACGCGGCAGGGCTGAGAGCAGGACTTTGTAGTTGTGCTTGGGCAGTTACACTTGCCACTAAAATCAAGGCAAAAGCCAAGAGGAATTGGGTGATTTTTTTCATGGATTTTTTGGATTTGGGTTAATTAGTTTGGATTGCTAACTGATTTTCGGAACAGATGTTTTAGGAATCAATTTTGATTTTATTTTTTCGGCTTTCGAAGTAGGTTGATATTTCCTCCCTGACCAGCGCGTTAAGCGTCATTTCTTTGGTGAGTCCGCCTTTTCTCCCCACAAGTACTCCATATTTCATGTCCGCATAGCCATCCATTTCGTGGGCATCCGGGTTGATGGCTAGTTTAACTCCTTGTTCCATCGCATAGCGCACCCACCGCCAATCCAAATCCAGTCGCCAAGGATTGGCATTGATCTCGATCACCACATTGTGCTCCGCGCAGGCGTCGATGATGGCTTTGTGATCGATGGGATAGCCTTCCCTTCGGAGCAAAAGTCTTCCCGTCGGATGTCCCAAAATCGTGGTGTAGGGGTTTTGAATCGCGGTGAGCAATCGATTGGTGGCCCTGGTGATATCCATATTTAAAATGGAATGAACCGAAGAGACGATAAAGTCAAACTTTGCCAAAATCTCCTCTGGATAATCCAAACTCCCATCACCGAGGATGTCACTTTCGATGCCTTTGAAAATTTTAAATGGTGCCAATTCAGCGTTTAAGGAATCGATCTCCTCATGTTGCTTTAAAACCTTTTCGATTTCTAGCCCTCCTGCATAGCTGGCAGTTCGAGAGTGATCGGAAATCCCCAAGTATTCATAACCCAATTCCTTACAGTATTCAGCCATTTGCCGGAGGCTATGTTTTCCATCGCTGTACGTCGAGTGGTTGTGTAAAATCCCCTTGAGGTCTTTTTCCTCCAAAAGGTCCGGGATTTTATTTTCCTTGGCCAATTCAACCTCATCAAGACCTTCACGCATTTCGATCGGAATAAACTGAAGATGATTTTGACTGAAGAATTCACTTTCGTCCTTAAACCCATTTTTCAACAGCTTATCTGCGACTGTTTCTTTTTCATTTAAAAAAGACTGCAAGTGCAAAGGAGAAGCACTTAAGGCATATTTTTTTCCGGGGAAATCCTGAATGGAACAAAAATGAATGGCAAAGTTTAAATCTTGGTCGTTAATCTTTCCGCGAAAAGAAAAGGGGCTGGACTGACTGAGATCCAACTGAAACTCGGGAAAGGTTTTCAAAGATTTTTTTACTGATGGGAGATTTTCTGAACCAATCAACCATTCAGCCGTGGAGATGATTTCCATTTTTCTAGCAAATTCACCTACCAAAGCCAAATTAGCATCTGGGAGCTGCTCACTTAGTTTATAGGTCAGCGAATCGATGACCTCTTCGATATCTGCATAGAGCCATTTTCCCGCATTGGAAGCTTTGAATTCTAGATTTTGAATGATGGTTTCTTGAGTTTTTTCGCCGAAACCTTTGATTTTGGCCACTTTGCCGCTTTGGCAGGCTTCCATCAATTCGTGAGTGGAGGTGATGCCGAGTTCCTCCCAGAGTGTTTTTACTTTCTTAGGACCCAAGCCTTTTATCTCCAAAACTTCCAGGATTCCCTGTGGAGTCTTTTCGATCAATTGGTCGAGTTGGGCAAAAGATTCGGTCTCTTTCAGAGAAAGAATTGCCTCCAAAATACTCTTCCCCACTCCCGGGATTTTGCTCAGTTCAGATTCACTGAGTGTCATAATATCCGCGTCTCCGCGCTCGAGTGAATTGAGTGCGGATTGGTAACTCCGGATTTTAAAAGGATTTTCATCATGCAGCTCCATGAGTTGAATGCAGAGCTTGATTTTCTTTAAAATGGTCTTGTGGTCCAAAACTTTTATTTATTTAGAATTTAATGGAGACAAATGTGCGGAAATATTGTTTCAATTTAAAGTTTAAAAATCTATCTTAAAATTCATTTCCTAGGAAAGTCTAACCTGGCTTTTTTAAAGGATAGATTGGACAGGATTAAAAGAGAATGAGATATGAACCGTAGGTATTGGATGGTAAAAAGTGAACCTTCCTCCTATTCCTGGGAGGATTTTGAGTCAAAGGGTATGGATGTCTGGGATGGCGTACGAAACTATCAAGCGCGCAATTACCTCAGGGAAATGAAACTGAAGGATCAGGTACTTTTTTATCACAGTGGAAAAGAAAAAGCAGTGGTAGGACTTGCTGAGGTCGTTGCAGAAGCTTACCCGGAACCCAAGGCTGAAGATTGGGTGTCGGTAGACCTAAAGGCGGTCAGGAAGTTGGATTCTCCTGTGAGCCTACAAGCGATCAAAGCAGAAGAAGGACTTTCGGAATTGCCCATTCTAAAACAATCCAGGCTGTCGGTTTTGCCGTTAAGTAAGGAAGAGTTTGAATTATTGATAAAAATGACCCAATGAGATACGCGCTGATCCTATTATTTTTAGTCTTACCCTATTTTTCCTCTTTAGCTCAAGTGAAGTTCTTGGCTAGATTTGAGGTAGAATCTGGAGATTTTGACCCTACGTTTGAGATGGTGCCTATCCGTCAAGGCTTGGTCTCATTTCGGACCATCTCCAATGGTTCCTTTAACGTAGATCGGGTTTTTCAATATTTTATTTCTGACGAAAATCTCAATTCGGAAAACATCGTGGAGTTACCTGTCAAAAACGGATTTGACATGATCGGATATGACCTTGAGGGAGAAAATTTATTCATTATTTTTCAAAAGGGGAGCTCACTTTCCTCAGAAAAATATGTCCTCCAAATCGATTTAGAAACCAGAGAAGGAAAGGAATATGCGCTCAATAACCTTTTGGAGATGTCTTTGAGTGAGTTTTTGGTTCAGGAGCGAAGTGTGATTGTCATGGGAATACCGGATACTCGACCTGTGGTTCAAATATTTAACCTGGATAATAAATCCGTTCACACGGTTCAGGGGATTTATGGGAATGACACTCAGATTCTCCAAATCCGAAAGCGCCCGGATATTGCGTCTTTTGAGGTTGTGCTGAGTAGAAAAGGCAAATACCGTGAGCGGGAAATCAGCATCAATAGCTACGATCTTGAGGGTAATTTGCTGAGAGAGATTGATATTGACCAATTTGGTGATGAAGGACAGGAGATTATGGACGCCATTTTGGTTTCTCGTCCTAATTACCGTCAAATGATGGTTGGGGCTTTTGGTCTAGAGCGTAGGAATTCCTATCAGGGGATGTATGCGCTGGATATCAATGAATTTGGTGAATATGAAGAGCGGTTGTACACCTTGTCTGACTTTCCGGAGTTTTACAATTATTTGGATGAAAGGGGAAAGTTGCGAAAAGCCAAGGAAGTAGAAAAAGCGATCAAGAAGGAAAAAGTCCCCAGTATTCAAGATAACTATTCGATCAGACAGGTCATTCAATTGAATGATGGAGTCTTACTTTATTTTGATCATTATGACGTAGTCAATACGAGAGGGAATTCTCGAAATACTTCGTATAGCTCCCGAACCCTATATCGTCCCTTTCCTAATCAAGGATTGGGAGGCGGTGGCGTTTATAATCCATTTCCAACCACCCCCGTTTCTCCAAATACCCTCAATTTTCAATTAGAAACAGAGTTTACTTATGTTTCTGCGCATTTTATCTGGCTTGGAAATGAAGGTCAGGTAATTTGGGACAATGCCACTACTTACAATAACCTGAGAACAAATTATCCGGAAAGCTTTGGGGAAATAGCCTTGGTCGAGGATGAATTTTACCATGCGTATGTGAGAGATGATAAAATCGTGCTTTCTTATCTCAAATCAGGCGAAAAAGTATTTGAAGATTTGGATTTTGAGATTGAATTGATTGAAGAAAATGAGCGAATATCGCAGACTAATTACAATACACTGAGGCTAATCCACTGGTATGATCGATACTTTTTACTGACGGGCACTCAAAAAATCCGCTACCAAAAAGAGGAAGGTGGTTCGGCTTCTCGGGATGTGTATTTTGTGAGCAAAGTTTTGTTTGCGGGCGATTTGTACGAGCCGGAAGAGAAACTCGAGTAGAAATTCTTTATATATTTACGGGCAAATCCAACCCATGCAAAAAAGGCTAGTCTTAGATCAGGAGCAAATCGGGATTATCATCCAGCGGTTTTGCCATCAATTGATCGAAAACCATCACGATTTTGAGAATACTGTTCTTCTGGGTCTCCAGCCTAGGGGAGTGGTTTTGTTGGACCATTTGGCGCCAGTCCTAGAGCGGATTTCTGGCAAAAAAATACCCGTTGGGTATTTGGATGCTACTTTTCATAGAGACGACTTTCGAAGAAGAGATTTTCCGCTGAAAGCGAATGAGACTAAAATAGATTTTTTGGTAGAAGGCAAAAGCGTGATTTTGGTAGATGATGTGCTGTACAAAGGGAGAAGTGTACGGGCTGCCATGGATGCTATGATTGCCTTTGGTAGACCCCAAAAAGTAGAACTGATGGTGCTTGTGGACCGGAAACTTACCCGGGATTATCCGATCATGCCGGATTACTACGGGATTCGGGTCAATACGCTCGAGTCACAGTACGTCGTGGTCGAATGGGAATCACAAGGCCAAGAAAAAGATGCAGTTTGGATCACCGAGAAAGTCAAAAATTAACCATGTCTCAACTCAGCAGCCGACACCTTTTAGGAATCAAAAACCTCTCAGCGACTGATATTCAATTGATATTGGATACGGCCGAAAACTTCAAAGAGGTAATCAATCGCCCGATCAAAAAAGTACCTTCTCTTCGGGATATTACGATTGCAAACGTTTTTTTTGAAAACTCCACCCGGACCCGACTTTCGTTTGAGCTGGCCGAAAAGCGGCTTTCTGCGGATGTGATCAATTTTTCTTCTAGTAATAGCTCAGTCAAAAAAGGAGAGACCCTCGTCGATACCGTCAACAATATTCTCTCCATGAAAGTGGATATGGTCGTCATGCGACACAGCAGTCCGGGAGCCCCACATTTTCTAGCCAGAAATGTCAAAGCCAATATCGTCAATGCTGGAGACGGTACGCACGAGCATCCGACGCAGGCGTTGCTGGATGCCTTCTCTATTCGAGAAAAATTGGGTACGCTTGAAGGGAAAAGAGTAGCGATTATCGGGGATATCCTTCACTCGCGAGTGGCGCTCTCCAATATTTTCTGTCTGCAAAAAATGGGGGCAGAAGTAATGGTCTGTGGACCGATTACCCTATTGCCCAAGCATATCGAAAGTCTCGGTGTCAAAGTAGAATTGGATATCAAAAAAGCCCTGCAATGGTGTGATGTAGCCAATGTCCTTCGTATTCAACTTGAGCGTCAGCAGATCAAATACTTCCCGAGTCTTCGCGAATATTCACTGTACTACGGCATCAATAAAAAACTTCTCAATCAACTCGATAAAGAAATTGTCATCATGCATCCCGGACCGATCAACCGAGGAGTGGAGCTTTCATCGGATGTCGCAGATTCGGAGCATTCGATCATCCTGGAGCAAGTCCAAAATGGGGTTGCTGTGCGAATGGCCGTGCTCTATCTTTTGGCAGCAGTCAAAAATTAAGAACACAAAAGCGTAAAAAAGCGGCTGCCTCAATCTTATGGGACAGCCGTTTTTTCTTTCTCAGAAGTTTGAACTTTCAAATTTCAACTGTTAAATCCCTCGCCATCGCCCGCCACCTACGTAGAAACCAAGTGTGAATCCGAAATATTGATTAATCGCCTCACCGATGACCTGACCGGAAGTGTCTTGAAGGTTGCTGTTCGGGACAAAATTGTACTCGGCTCCCATTCTGAATTTGCCCAGTTCCAAGCCCGCTCTGACCATTGGCGCCCATTCAAAAGTTGCTTCCAAATCTCCTGTATCGGAATTGTCTATTGCAGAGGCATCTATCTCTACTGCACTCAAGGCATAATACCCAAAGCCTGCCCCAATAAACGGAGCAAAATTACTTCCCCCATTATTAAAATAATAATCCAAGGTACCTCCGACAGAGGCATTCGCGGAGACTTCACCTTCGTAGTCCTCGGAGATATCATAGTAAGTCACATCTTTTGCCAATCCGGCAATTCCCATCCTTAGCCCAAAATTCAGATTATTTGCCAAATTGATTTTTGGTTCCAGGTTTAGAAGTACACCGATACCACCTCCCTGGGGAATAGCCGGGCCGAGGTCCATTCCAAATCGGAATTTACCGGCCTGTTGACCAAATGAAAGTGAGCTGCAAAGAATCAGCGCGAAAATAATCGTTAGTTTTTTCATGGGGCTATTTTGTTTTTTTTGAATTGGATTGCTCAAAAAAGATTCCACTTCTTATAAACTTACTCATAAGTCTTATAGTTTTAGCAAAAAATACACTTTTCATGCTTCAAGTAAAAAATTTGATCAAAAAATATGGTAAGCATCTCGCTGTGGATGATATCACTTTTCAGTTGGATGGGGGCGAAGTGGTCGGGCTTTTGGGTCCAAATGGCGCCGGAAAAAGTACCACAATGAAGTGTATTGTGGGATTGCTTCGCAAAACCTCCGGAGAGATTTATATCGGTGGTCATGATCATCTCTCGGTGGAGGCAAAGCGTTTTTTCAGCTACATTCCCGAAACTCCCTATGTGTATGATTTGCTCACAGTTAGAGAACATATGCAGTTTATTGCTCAAGCTTATCACGTCAGTAATTGGAAAGAAAAGGCGGATGAACTGATGGAAACCTATGATCTAAGCGACAAGGCAACTAAACTGGGTCGGGATTTGTCCAAAGGTATGCGGCAAAAAGTTTCGATTTGCTGTGCTTTGCTGCCGGATCCGCAGGTATTGTTTTTTGATGAACCCATGATCGGTTTGGATCCCAAAGCCATCAAAAATACCAAGCGGATTTTTGCCAATCTCAAAAATGCGGGAAAGACGATTTTGGTCAGTACTCACTTGATCGACTCGGTGGAGTCTATTGCAGATCGAATTATGATTATGAAAGATGGTAAAATCCTCGGTAATGATACCATCACCAATCTGAAGCAACAATTTGTGACTTCCGATAATGAGAGTTTGGAGGATATATTTTTAGAGCTGACCAAAGATGCAAGAGATTAAGCTACTGTTCAGAAAGGATTTATTCATTCTGAAAAACAACCTTTTATTGATTCTCAAAAATCCCCTTCGGCTATTGCCTTATGGAGGGATGTTGGCGTATTTTTTCTTCATTTATACCATGCGGCTCAATGATCGGAGTGAAGAGCGGGAATCCATGCCTGATTTGGGAGCGGATGGTTTACCTGAGATTAATTTTGCTGCACAAAATTTAAGTGGTGGGCTGACTATTTTAGCTTTGATATTTTTGTTGTACCAACTCTTCAGGGCTACCAAAAAAAACGTGAGTTTTTTCTCCATGGCAGACGTGAATTTTCTTTTCACCAGTCCTGCAAAACCCCAGAATATTTTGATTTACTACATGGGAAGGTCGATTCTGCCTTCTCTTGGAGGGAGTATTATTTTTTTGGTATACGGAGCGAGTCAAATGGCCGGGACCTTTGATTTCAGTCCAGTTAATCTTTTCTTCCTGCTGATGAGTTTTGCCCTGTTTTTCTTTTTGCTTTCTCCGATCCGGTTCCTGGTCTACACGCTTCATACCAAATATGATCTGATGGAAACGATCAAAACCGGTATCACCGTGCTTGCCGTTATTTTGGGATCGATGATCTTGATCCCCGGTTTGCTTGCGGATAAATTCTGGCAGGGGATGTTTTCCTGGATTGCGTCTCCTTGGTTTGATCTTTTTCCCTTCGTCGGGTGGAGTAGGGGGATGTTGACTTTTGTTTTGCATGAAAATTTGATTTTAGCCACGGCATTTTTAGGCTTGTATATTTTGGCTTATTATATCATCGTCCGCTTAGTGCTGCAGTTTTCAGGGTATTATTATGAAGATGTGCTGGAGGCAACCAAGACCAATGAGGAGCAGCGCGAAAAAATCAAGGGAGAGAGCGAGACTTCAGATGGAGCTTTCAGTCTCAATGCTAAAAAGCAATTGGCTTTACCTGATTTTGGTGCAGGAGCTAAGGCTTTTTATTGGAGGAATTACGTCCACTCGAGCCGTCAGGATTTTCATCCACTTTTTGGGATTTATAGTTTGGTCATGGCTGGATTGGGAATTGCCTTTGGGACACTTTCCCGTTTTGACTGGTTTTCGCACAAAGTCCTCAATGTGTATTTGTTGATTTTATTGGGTTTTTATTTTCTGGCTGGAATCGGCCGTGCATCTGTTGGAGACTTGAAAAAACCCTATTTCTTTTTGATTCCTGCTAGCTGGTCGGCTAAGTTCTGGAATGTCATCAAGCTGGATTTGATTCAGATTTCACTTTTTGCCGTGGTGATGATTGTTCCGTCGGTAGTGATTGCGGAGCTACATTTGTTGGTGATTCCACTTTTTATCTTGGGGATCTTGATTTCTTATTTAATAGGTTTGTCGATTAATTTGATTCCTCAGATTGCCTTGGAAGAAAGCTGGGACAAAAAACTGATCAAGCCACTGATGATCGGAGGGATATTCCTTTTTGGGATTATTCCGACCTTGATTTTTGCAGTGATTATCTTTGTGTTTTTGAAGCAATTTGTATGGATGCTTCTAGTCATGGTACTCGGAATGGGAATTCTGTCCGCAATTTTGGTTCACGTGGTCTTGGATGTGCTGAAAAAGTTGGAGTTTAAAGAGATTTGACCTAGGTCGTAAAATCGGTAAAGCACACCAAATTTTCTTCGGTTTTCTACGGTTTCATTCGAGTAGGCAAGAAAAATACTGTAATTTTGACAGACCAAATATAACAGACTATGATTTACAACTCCATCATTGATACCATCGGAAATACCCCGATGATCCGATTGAATAAGGTAGCCAAGCACATCAAAGGCGAAGTGCTGGTCAAAGTAGAATACTTTAATCCAGGAAACTCAATGAAAGACCGGATGGCAATCAAAATGGTGGAGGATGCTGAGAAAGCCGGAATTCTAAAGCCTGGCGGAACAATCATTGAGGGAACCTCCGGAAATACAGGGATGGGGCTCGCTTTGGCGGCAGTTGCGAAAGGTTACAAGTGTATTTTTACGATGGCCGACAAGCAGTCCAAAGAGAAAATCGATATTCTCAAAGCGGTAGGTGCGGAAGTGATCGTTTGCCCAACTAACGTGTCTCCCGATGATCCTCGGTCCTACTATTCAGTCGCCCGAAAGCTCAATGCCGATATTCCTAATTCTTTTTACCCCAATCAATACGATAATCTATCCAACACTGCTGCGCACTATGAAACTACCGGGCCGGAGATTTGGAACGATACCGATGGGAAAATCACCCACTATGCTGCTGGCGTAGGAACTGGTGGCTCTATGTGCGGAACCGCCACCTATCTCAAAGAGCAAAATTCAGAGATTGTAACCGTCGGAATTGATACCTACGGTTCGGTTTTCAAAAAATATAAAGAGACTGGAGTTTTTGACGAAAAGGAAGTATATCCTTATCTGACTGAAGGGATTGGAGAGGATATTTTGCCTAAAAATGTAAACTTTGATGTAATCGATCACTTCATCAAGGTGACGGACAAAGATGCCGCTGTAATGACCCGTAGATTGGCACGGGAAGAGGGATTGTTTGTCGGCTGGTCATGCGGGTCTGCGGTGCACGGAGCACTTGAGTGGGCCAAGGATAACCTAAAAGAAGGTGATCAACTGGTTATTATTTTACCGGATCATGGCACCCGCTATTTGGGCAAAATCTATAATGATGATTGGATGAGAAATCATGGATTTTTGGAGGATAAAACCTATGCTACTGCTCGTGATATTATCGCCAAAAGACCGGCGTCCTATGCCTTGGTTTCGGTGAAAAAATCAGATTCCATCAAGGATGCGATTGGGCTGATGAATAAAACCAGTGTATCACAAATTCCGGTTATGGACGGGGAGGAAGTGGTAGGTAATGTCACGGATACCAAGTTGCTCAGCAAAATTATCGAAAACCCAAGTTTGAAAGACGCTTCTGTAGCTGATGTAATGGAGTCCTCCATGACTTTTGTGGCTGGCAATAGTACCTTGGACGTGTTATCGTCAATGATTGAAAAAGAAAAAGCGGTATTGGTACGAGATAATTTTGGTAAAATTCATATCATTACCAAACACGATATTTTAGAAGCGTTTACCAATTAATCGAACCTTGAAAGATCCCCGAAAGATTGAGGAAATCCTCAGCAAACCGATTCATTTTGATATTGACAAGGCACTGAGACGAGGCTGGGAACTGTTCAAAACCCAGCCTGCCATTTTGATTGTTTATACGATTGTAGTCGTGGGATTTTCTGCCGCAGCATCGCTGTTCTTAGGCGACTTTTCTTCGATTTTCAGTTTGTTTGTCGGGCCTGCTTTGACGGCGGGCTATTATTTGCTGGCTAATCGGATCTCAAGGAATGATTCGGTGGAGTTTATGGATTCCTTCGAAGGCTTTAAATTTTGGTTTCCGGTTGTAGTGGTTAGTTTGGTCACCGGTTTGCTGACCATTCTTGGGGCGATTTTATTGATACTTCCCGGGATTTATTTGGGAGTGGCCTACACTTTTGCCATGCCGATGGTGATTTTTGGAGGCTATGAGTTTTGGATGGCCATGGAGCTGAGCCGGAAGTTGATCACTAAAATCTGGTGGCGTTTTTTCCTTTTCCTTTTGTTACTTCTTGTCATCAATCTGGTTGGAGCCTTGTTTTTGCTGGTGGGTTTGTTGGTTACGATTCCGACGAGTTATATGATTCTCTATGCCGCTTTTGAGGAGTTGAGTGGCGAATTGCTGGAAGAGGAAGATAGTCTTCCGAGGATCACTCATGAGTCAGAATCATAGCTTCCAGTCGGTTTCTGCATTTTTCCGCAAATAAATTCACGGCATTTTCCGAAGGAGCAGGAGGATGAATCGGTTCTGAAAAATAGATCCGAACTTTGCCCGGCCGAAGTAAGATCGATCCCCGCTTCATAATTCTATCCGCACCGATGAAGGCCATGGGAAGCACCGGGATTTGGGTTTCGATCGACAAGCGAAATGCACCCTTATGGAAAGGAAGAAGCGTTTCTTCGCTGTCATTTCGGGTGCCTTCGGGTGCGACTACCACGGATTTTCCCTTGGATAGCATATGGATTAGTTTTTTAATACTCTCTTTTCGGGATTCGGTAGAAGTGCGATCTACCCAAATGGCGAGTCTTCCGACCACCCAACCAAAAACCGGGATTTTGGATAATTCCTTTTTCCCCAAAGCGCGAAGTACTTGAGGGATTGCCATGGGAATCACCGGTGCATCAATAAACGAGCGGTGATTGAAAATAAAAATGTAAGTTTTCTTCAGATCTATAAATTCCCGACCTTCAATTTGATATCGGATTCCGGATAGAAAAGACCAAATTCCCGCCCAAGCTCGGATAAAGACAAAAGAAATCCGGTCTCCTCGATCCGAAATCAAAATGGGTAGTACAATGAAGATCCCGAAAACCAACATTAAGGTAATGAAAAGAAGTCCAGAATAAACGGTATAAATCCATTGAAATAGTTTAATCATTCCGAAAATTACTTAATTTTGAGCTCGTAATAATCCTTTCACTCTTTGCTTGCAAAGCCCTTTTTGATTCAAAATCAGAGAGGGCTTTTTCTTTGGGGTGGTAAATTTATAAATTCAGACTTCAATAGTGGGATTCGACTGATCCTAAACCTTGATTTTTTTAGTCCTCTTTTCTTGAAATTACAGAAAATCAGTACCTTTGCAGTCCGTTCGGGTGAGCGGAGTGTTTTAGCTTCGGCTAAAGCATTGATTTACAACTCAAAAACCGCTGTTTTCTGACCCGTGGACAGACGGAATTTTCAGGGTCATTATTTATTATGTCTAACAAAGAAGATTTTAACTGGGAAAACTTCGAAACCAAAGGATTCGGAGAAGGCTATTCTAAAGATCAGCGCGATCAGATGGCTGCCATGTACGAAGGTACCTTGAATGAGATCACGGAGAAAGAAGTGATCAAAGGAACTGTGGTTGGTGTGAACGACAAGGACGTGATCATCAATATCGGATTCAAATCCGATGGTTTGGTGCCAATCAGTGAATTCCGTGATCTGGAGTCCATCAAGCCTGGGGACGAAGTGGAAGTATTTATCGAGGAGCAGGAAAATGCACTCGGTCAATTGATCCTTTCCCGTAAAAAAGCAAAAATCGTCAAAGCTTGGCAGGATATCGAGAGCGCATTCGAAAATGATAGCGTAATCGAAGGGCTTGTTAAGAGAAGAACTAAAGGTGGTTTGATCGTGGATATCTACGGAGTAGAAGCCTTCTTGCCAGGTTCTCAGATTGACGTGAAGCCTATCAGAGATTTTGATATCTATGTAGGTAAGAAAATGGAAGTGAAAGTGGTGAAAATCAACCATGCTAACGATAACGTAGTCGTTTCTCACAAAGTCTTGATCGAGAAAGATCTCGAGAAGCAAAAAGCAGAAATCCTCAACAACCTCGAAAAAGGTCAGGTTTTGGAAGGGGTAATCAAGAACATGACCAACTTCGGTGTATTCATCGATTTGGGTGGTGTAGATGGATTGCTTCACATCACCGATATTTCTTGGGGACGAATCAACCATCCGGAAGAAGTATTGGAACTGGATCAGAAGGTTCAGATCGTGGTATTGGACTTCGACGAAGACAAGAAGCGAATTTCGTTGGGTATGAAGCAGTTGACTTCTCATCCTTGGGATTCTTTGGCTTCCAACCTTGAAGTTGGGTCTAAAGTACAAGGCAAGATTGTAAACGTAGCGGACTACGGAGCATTCTTGGAGTTGGCTCCTGGCGTAGAAGGATTGATCCACGTTTCTGAAATGAGCTGGTCTCAGCACTTGAGAAATCCAGCCGACTTTGTCAAAGTAGGTGACGAAATTGAAGCTGTGGTATTGACTTTGGACAAAGACGATCGCAAAATGTCGTTGGGCATCAAGCAGTTGACTGAGGATCCATGGACCAAAGGTGATATGTCTACCAAGTATGCGGTGGGTACCAAGCACAAAGGTGTGGTAAGAAACTTGACCAACTTCGGTCTCTTCTTGGAATTGGAAGAAGGAATCGACGGGTTGGTTCACGTATCTGATCTTTCTTGGACTAAGAAAATCAAACATCCATCTGAGTTTGTCAAGGTAGGAGATGAGCTAGAAGTAGCTGTTCTTGAGCTTGACGTGGACAACAGAAGATTGGCTTTGGGTCACAAGCAGTTGGAAGAGAATCCATGGGATACTTTCGAAACCGTATTCCCTATCGGATCTGACCACAAGTGTACTGTAGTTTCCAAAAACGATAAAGGTGCCGTGCTTGAGCTTCCTTACGGATTGGAAGGATTTGCTACTTCCAAAAACTTGGAAAAAGCGGACGGTTCACAAGTAGAAGTAGGCGAATCGCTTGACTTCAAAGTGATGGAATTTTCCAAAGATGATAAGCGAATTGTACTTTCTCATACGGCTACTTTCCGTGAGGATGTGAAGCCAGCAGCAGCAGCTAAGAAGCCTGCGAAGAAGAAAGAAGAGTCTTCTGAAAGCACTCCGGCTGAAAAATCCACCCTAGGTGATTTGGATGCGTTGGCAGAGTTGAAAGAGAAAATGGAAGGCGGCAAGAAGTAATAGCTTAGACCGCTTAAATAAATAAAAAGTGGCTGTCGAAAGGCAGCCACTTTTTTATTTAAATTATTTTTAATATTTCTTGCATTTCTTGCATTTCTTACATTCGTACTTTAAATATTATTATTATGAGAAGAAATAAAATTATTTTAGGTGTATCCCTTTTTATTTTTTGCATACTGCCAATATTGGAGTCAAGTGCATTAGGGTCACGAAAAAAAGTTAGCTGTGTTACCGTTGACTATGAAGGAAATGTTTTGTCTGAGGGCAGAAGATGTGACTGGGGATGGAATGATTGTTTGAGCAATCCTTGTCCAAATCCCGATGGAACTATTGTGGAATGGGAAGATCAAACTTTCGGTGATTAAATAAGATTGGGAATGGTTTTGCCATTCCCTTTTTTTACAAAATTGTTTTTTTCTTTTTGATTAAATTTTAATGCGTCAAATTCTATATCCCTTAATTATATTAGTTTTTTTCTCAGGTTGTAATTCTAAAACATCTCAAACTGGATCTGAATATCCCTTGAAAATATTGGAGGAAGTCCCATCACCTAGTCCTGACATCGGTGATTTTTTTGAATTTGTAGATGTATGGATTTACTACAAAAAACTGGACAATATTTTTAAGCCTGTTTTTGAATTGATTTAATGCCGCCTGCCGCGGGGCTACTCAACTAATCAGTGGGATTTAGAAAAAAAATCCCCCTGATTAGTTCGAGTTCAGTTTTCTTCATGCGGCCTTTGTTTTTGTTGTTTCTCCGAACTGCTCAGGAGTGAGGTAATTCAGGTAGGAATGTTTTCTTTCTTTGTTGTACCAGATTTCGATGAACTCAAAGAGTTCAACCTGTATCTGTCTAACGTTCAATACCGGAAGCTGGTAGATCAGCTCAGATTTGATGATTTTAAAGAAGTTTTCTGCCACGGCATTGTCCCAACAGT
>NZ_FOPC01000012.1 GCF_900113375.1 Algoriphagus hitonicola
GTTCGATTTGGGCCTCTTTCAAGGCTTTCTTCAATTCGGCTATTTCCCGCTGTTCCGCACTCAGAATCGGCTTGCCATTACCTGCAAAACTCTGATCTCCACTGGACTCATACTCTCTACTCCAACGGCGAACCATGTCTCCGGGAATACCCAATTCTCTGCCAATCTCATTCGATGATTTACCACTCTTGTGAAGCTGGACAACCATCTTCTTGAATTCCTTGTCAAAACTTCTTCTTGTTCCTTCTTTCATTGGTTCTAAGTTAAGGGGCTTAACTTACTGTCCAATCAAATGTAGCAGATCCATATCAGGGGATTGGAAATTCTACAAGCTCCAAAACATAGTTGAGAAACTTACACAGGGATGGAGTCCAAAATGTATAAACCAAGCTTCCAGCGATCCAAATGAATGGGCTGTTATTAAGACATCTTCCATTCAACACGGGAAGTTTGTCGAAGAAGAAAACAAAATTTTGCCTACTCATCTTGAACCTAGAATCCAGCACGAAATTAAAGTAGGAGATATATTAATCACTCGTGCGGGACCAAGAAGTCGGGTTGGAGTATGTTGCGAAGTAAAGAAAATTAGACCAAGACTACTTAACTGTGATAAGGTTTATCTGATAAGGTTAAAGGAATCGGTTAATCTTTCATTTTTTATGCTAAAAATTAACTCTGCAGAATTCATAAACAAAATTGAAGAAATTAAAACAGGAGGAAATGACAGTGGGGTTAATTTAACCCAAAATCGTCTTTTAGATCTTAATATAGAACTTCCTGAGATTATAGAGCAAATCCAAATCGTCCAAGAAATCGAATCTCGGCTTTCAGTAGCGGATAAGTTGGCTGAGACCATTCAGACTAATCTACTGAAATCAGAATCCCTACGACAAAGTATATTGAAGCAAGCCTTTGAAGGGAAGTTGCTTACTGAAGCAGAGTTGGAAGCCTGTCGCAAGGAGGCGGACTGGGAGCCAGCGGAGAAACTGTTGGAGAGGATTAAGGGGGATAGAAAAATAAACAAGTAAAACATGGCTAAGAAGAAAGAAATCACTGCTCGCTTGATGCGTTTAACGTGGAATAGATTCAACTGGGAAAGACCTCAGGGACATGTTTGGTCAAAGTCCAAGCAAGGAGATACCGCATATGCTTATGAACATCAATATGGATTTGGTCATGAGGAGTGGCTTTTCAATCTCGATTTCAATTTCGAAGGATATCAGTATGGGTACATCCGAGGGGTAGATGATATGCCTAGTGATGATAAGGTAATCGAGAAAGTGATTTTGTTTACAATTAATAATGAGAATAAAGCAAGATACCTTGTCGGAGAGCTTCGAAAAGTTGAGATTTTAGACGACGATTTAGATTATCAAGATCAATTTGAGAAAGAATTAAACATCGTAATCGATCAGTTAAAAGAAGTAAAAGCTGATTATAAAAGTGCGAAAAAAGAGGGCTATTGGGTTAATGTTAGATTTAAAATGGAGGATGCTTTTTTGTATTCTGACCTTATTAGAAGTCCTTTTTTAGATAAAAATGAAAAGAGTTACAGGAGGTTTAAGCCATTCAAACTAACAGCGGATCAAGAGTCTGAGTTAGCTTTAGAAGCGATTAAATCCCCTTCTTTTAAGTTTAATCCAGGAGAAATAATTTTTTCGGGTTCTCATAAACGAATTACAAGTCAGTCAAAGAAGGACATTACTCGCTCTCACTCTTCATTGACACAAGACCTATATAAATATCATAAGAATTTCTTAAAAGTTGACCCTGAGTTTTTATCAGCTGAAAAATCAACTGTTGGAGATTGTATCGTTGATTTTGCAATTAACGAAAAAGGACTGGTTAGCATTTTTGAAGCTAAGACAAGTAGTACTGGACTTTTAAATTTTCGACAAGCTTTAGGCCAATTATTTGAATATGCATTCCTTGATAATGGTATTAAAATTAAAAAACTGGTCATCGTTGGTCCTGTAAAATTAAAGGATTTCGAAAATTCGTATTTAAATCAAATTCGGTCAGTAATCAGTGTGAGGCTGGAATATTGGGCTTACCAGAAAAACGAAAAGGACCTTGAAAACAGATTTTTGATTTACTAAAAAAGAAAAATGACCGAATCAGCATTAATATCAAAAGTCTGGAATTTTGCCAACGTGCTCCGTGATGATGGCGTTGGTTATGGAGACTATCTGGAGCAGATTACCTATTTGCTATTCCTCAAGATGGCCGACGAAATGTCCAAGCCACCCTATTCCAAAAAAATGACTTTTCCCCGGATAAAGGATACCGAAGGAACTGAGCTCGAAGATGGAGAACTGTGTGATTGGGAGACACTTTCCAAGAAAAGAGGGGCAGAACTCGAAGCTTATTATTCACAGATGCTTCGTTCGCTAGGGACAGAGAAAGGGATTCTTGGCCAGATCTTCACGAAGTCACAGAACAAAATCCAAGATCCGGCAAAATTGCTTCGGGTGATCGACATGATCGGCAAGGAGCAATGGACCATGGTAGGCGCAGATATCAAAGGGGACATCTACGAAGGGCTTTTAGAGAAAAATGCATCCGATACCAAATCCGGTGCAGGACAGTATTTCACACCAAGAGCATTGATTCAAGCTATGGTGGAATGTTTGGCACCTAAGCCAGGCAAGAAAATCCATGATCCAAGTTGCGGTACGGGAGGCTTTTTCCTAGCTGCTTACGATTACATCATCAATCACCATTCTCTAGACAGCGACCAAAAGAAGTTCCTTAAAAACAGCACTTTCTCAGGAAACGAGATTGTTGCCGGAACAAGAAGGCTGTGTCTGATGAATATGTTTCTCCACAACATCGGAGAAATTGATGGAGAGACCTTTATCTCACCGAATGATGCATTGATAGCAGACGAGGGGATACGGGTAGATTATGTGCTTGCCAATCCTCCGTTTGGAAAGAAGAGCAGCATGACAATCACCAATGAGGAAGGCGAACAAGAGAAACAAGACCTCAGCTATAACAGACAAGACTTCTGGGCCTCCACATCCAACAAGCAACTGAACTTCTTGCAGCATATCCGATCATTGATGAAGATCACAGGTGAGGCTGCTGTGGTATTACCAGACAACGTGTTGTTTGAAGGTGGCGCAGGTGAAACAGTTCGAAAGGAATTACTGAAAACAACTGAGCTTCATACGATACTACGACTTCCAACAGGAATCTTCTATGCCAATGGAGTGAAAGCAAACGTGCTGTTTTTTGATAACAAGCCTGCATCCAAAGAAGCTTGGACCAAGGAAGTGTGGATTTACGATTACCGGACAAACATTCATCACACCCTGAAGAAGGGGACTATGCAGCTGGAGGACTTGCGAGATTTTATCACGCTCTACAATCCGTCCAACCGACACAAGCGAAAAGAAACTTTTTCGGAATCGAACCCCGACGGACGTTGGAGAAAATTCAGCTATGAGGAAATCATTGCCAGAGACAAAACCAACCTCGATATATTCTGGCTCAAAGACAAGAGCCTTGCTGACTTAGACAATCTTCCTGATTCTGATGAGTTGGCTCTAGAAATCTTGGAAGATGTGGAGGCTGCTTTGGATGGGTTTAGGGGGATTGTGGGGATAATTAATACGAGTTCAAACTAATTATAATTTAAAATGGGGTACTCTTCAAATGGAAATGACAGTATTCTCAAGGGATTTGCTTGGTTGCTTCTAGGTATAATTGTTTCAATTTTTTTAGTCCCATTATTTCTTCCCGAGAGCTTCTGTATTGCCTCTATCGATTATGCTATCTATGTTGGTGGCCTCGCAGGGCCATTAGCAGCTTTGGTAGGCTTTATTTATGTGTATCTAACTTTTCTAGGTCAGCAAAGACAATTGGATGAGCAGAGGGAAAGATTAGATAAGGAAGATGCTTCTAAGGAGTTTGCGGAGTATCTAAACCTTTGGAATGAGTTTAGAGCCGAGGTTATATATACATGGGATCAGAATTCAGGTTCAAAGGCATTTGATTCCTATTGGAAGAATGTCAGAAAGGCTGTAAGAGGTGATTCTAAAAAGGATTTGGGATTTGATTTAAATAGACCGGATGAATTCCGAAATTCGTTGAGAAATCATTTAACAAAAAGTGCTTTTAACAAGAATTCTGGCCAATATGAGGATTTCATTAGGATGATTTATCCATTGCTAGAAATTGCAGAAAGAGGCAAGCTTGACAATAAGCTCAAATATCTTGAAAATCTACTCAGCGATGGTGAGAAAGCAATCTTGGTTTATTCGGCCACTTTTTTGGATCAAAAAGATTTTGGAATAAAGCTCTTCAAGTCTGGTTTCTGTAAGAGTATCTCTAACGAATATTTGATTTCTAAGGAGCATCGAAACCTGATTTTCTGAAATGTTTGCCAATAGTTTGCCTAAAAATGAAAAAACCCCTTCAAAATTGCTTCTGAAGGGGTTTTTGTACCCAGGCCCTCTGTCAAAGGTAGGGCCGGAGTTCCCGATATCCGCTACACTTCATCGGGATAGCCTTCTCCTCCCGCAATGGGCAAAAAAAAAGGCCCACATTTCTGTGAGCCTTTGTACCCAGGCCTGCCTACCGAAGGTAGGGCCGGAGTCGAACCTATTGAATTTTCTAACTTTTTATTCGTTTAAAATTCTTCCAAAATAGTCTTTAAATCAATTAAATGGATGAATTAAAGCTGTTTTTCAAGATTGGATTAGTAGTATAAGATAGTATACGATCCAAAGAAATCCACAGAATGTTTGCCAATAGTTTGCCAAAAATATAAATTTGGCAAACATCAATTAAATGGCGACAATCAAATTTCAGCTAAGGAGCGAGGCAAACAAGGCTGTTCCAATTTACTTTTACCTATCCATGGGAAGAGGTTCGTTTTTTAGAATACGGACAGGTTTTTCAATTCATCCATCAAACTGGAGTGAAGCCAAAGGTTTTCCCAAGCAGAATGATGAAGCCAATAAGAAGGTGGCAACTAATTTGAAAACGCTTGAGAAGTATCTGCTTGAATGTATCAATGATGCCCAAGCGAATGGAATCGAAATCAACAATGAGTTTCTGGAACGTAAAACAAACGAGTGTTTCAAGCGGAAAAAGCAGACAGATATTTCTCTTGTATCCTATCAGGTCCAATACATCATCGACAATGCAGATACTCGAAAGATTCCAGGAAAAAGTAAGATCGGGTTGGCCGCTAATACAGTCAAGAATTACCAAACCTTCAAACAAATCATTCTTGACTTTGAAAAGTATATCAGGAAGCCCTTTAGGTTTGGAGACTTGTCTCCGGAAATGGTAGAGAAGTTTAAAAAATGGTTGCTGAAGGAGAAAGGATACTCAGTCAATCATGCAGGGAAGTCATTAGCATTCCTGAAAAGCATTTCCAAGGATGCAGAAAAGCTTGGAGTCACGGTGCATCCCAATGCTATGAAAATTGAATCATTCACCGAATCAAATGAGGATAGGAATATCGTCACCCTTTCACCGGATGAATTAAAGCAAATTGAAGAAGCCGAATTGAAAAGAGAAGCATTGATCAATGCCAGAAAGTGGCTTTTACTTGGCTGTGAATTGGGTCAGAGAGGAGAGGATTTACTAAAAATCAAACCCTCCGATATTCGGAGTATACCAGAGGGACAATTTATAGATGTGAATCAGCAGAAAGGTAAAAAGCATGTTTCTGTACCAGTTACTCCCAGAGCAAAGCAAATTTTGGATCAAGGGTTTCCAGAACGAATTGCCTTGCAGAACCTAAACGACTATATCAAAGAAGTGGCCAAAGCTGCCAACCTTAATGAGCTAATCGAGGGGAAGAAGTACGACAAGGACACCAAACGCAAGGTGTTTGGGAAATACCCCAAACATGATCTGATAACTACCCATACCTGCCGTAGGTCCTTTTCCACCAACTACTACAAGAAAATCCCGACAACTGTGATCATGGGAATCACTGGGCATGTCAAGGAAAGCACCTTCCTTCAATACATTGGAAAGCCAAAGGATAAGGATGAGAATGCAAAGTTATTTTTGAAATATATTGGGACAAAAGTTTATTGATAAATTCAGATTTTTATTTAAACTCGAATAATGATTCTAGTGAATTAAAAAGTATGCAACACAATTTATCAGGCCTTGCCAAAAAGGAGAGCGAATTCCTGATCAATGCCTCTGAGAATATGAAAGAGTGTATTTTATGAAAGAGTGTATTTATAGGGTCCAATATTGGTTCGAGGATAAATGGTGGAGGATTTTCGTCTTATCGAATTATTCAAAAGACGAAAGGGTTCAATACACCTTAGAGCAAGTCGGTACAGCCTGTAGAGTCATTTCAATTGGGACAGATGACAAAGGGGGATTTTCCATCGCACTCTTTATTTGCTATCATATTTATGAGAAAATCGGGCATTTCTTTCCTTCAATACTACATCGGAGGCTTTTTGACTTCACGCCAGAGTCCTGTGCTCATCATGTTCGGATTAGCAATTTTTCAAAGGACTGCGATTAATATTTGAAAGTCGTCCTAGAAGAAAGAGAACAGGGGATAAGATTCCCTTCCGTTTCAGTGATTTATTTTGAAAGTTAGTGCCACAATACTGATTTACATTACACTAATAAGCCAAAGGATGGAGATGGGTTATTTCTCTCTATTTTAAAATAAAAATTTATGAAAAAAATATATGTAAAAATTGGTTTACTTCCAATGGATAATAACTGTGAAATTCATTTTTTTAAAAGGTTTGAGTTTGGGGATGAGAATTTTTTTAAACCTTCTTGGGATAGAATTGATACAGCCGGATCCCGATTTTTAAAAGTTTGGGATTTAAAAGCTATTAATGAAATTCATGTTTTAGATTATATTGATTTATTTAACTTAAAGAAAATCCGAAAGTTTGGAGCTTTGGAAATGGAAGTGAGAAGAAAAATAAATGATTCATTTGAGAGAATAAATAAGAGTTACTCAGGTATAATTAGTGAATTGGAAAACGGAGTAAAAAACTTAAGTCCTAGAGACGTTTTTTTTCAAAAATATAAATTGGACTATAGTGATTCTGATAAATTATCAGAAGTTGCTTTATTGGATTTTTTTTTAGTTTATCATTTGTTGGACCTCTCAGATTTAATTATCATTCCTTCACATAGTAATTTGATTTTCCCCGTAAAAAAATCTGAGTGGAATGAATTTCATCATTATTTAAAGGCTAATATTGATAAAATTTCAAGAGTTGGAGCCTTTGTTGTTGATCAAGACAATATTGATTCATTTCTTTCATTCGATAATTGGTCCTGTGGAAATGTGAAAGTAGTTCAATATTTGAATTTTAAAGTACAAGAAAAATTTTTGGTCCCAGTTAGATTAGTAGATCTAATGAAATTCTCTCCGTCGTTTAGTTATTTTGTTTCAAATAATTGTAAGTCTGGATTTTTAGATTGGGAACATTTGTCTGCGGTATTATTTAGAAATAATCCATGGCGTGATGAGATTTTCAAAATTTATAATGATGAAAAAGAAATTTTCGGATACGAACTAAAAAATATTCAAGGTAATATTGTGGATAAATCATTTTTAAATTATTTAGACACCATAGTTTTACAATTGCAAAAAAGTGGAGCTGAAAGTGTATATAAAGATAGTTCTTTGCTTCAAATCCCATTTTATGAATTATATAGATATGTTTCTATTGATTTAGAAGAAAAGTTAAAAATGAAAAATGATAAGGAGGAAGACGATTATGAAGAACGTTTTTTGGAAAATAAATATCTTTCGAATGAAAAAGATGAAATTCGAGATGGGTTGGATGATTTGTTTTCGGCTGATCCTGATTGGTATTGGAACATTGATTAACCATTTTCTTTTTGATTTATAGGAAATTGGGTTGTTTTCATTTTCTCCATTGAAGCTACGGATTTTCTTTATGATCTAAACTGATCTTCTCCAAATTTAAAAATAATCTGAAATGGGTGTTTTTTATTAATTACAATTCTTTAGTTTGCAGTACATATAGATTTTTTGAAAAATGGAAAAGAAAAAACATATCCAGCTAACCAAGGAGCAAATAGACAGTATTGAATACAGACCATTGGAAGCGTCTAAATTCTTGGAGGTGCTTTTTTTACATGAGCTTGGAGGTATAATTGGGAGTTTCGGAAATGCATACCTGAAATTTCTATTGATTATTCAGGGAGTAGAATTTTTAGGAGCCTGTGAGGATGATAAACCCTTTGAACTTTACGAAAGAAAATTGCCAAAAGACCGATTTAACAAGGGCTTGAGAAATTTTAGGAAAGAATACCACCCATTTACTGGAGAAGGAAGTAGCATCAAGTTTTTTGAAGATTTGAGAAGTCCAATGGTTCACCAGTTTCGGCCAAATCAATCCAAATTTAGGCTTTCTGAAAGAACTTCATCAGACTTTCAGGGCGAATTGCATCTTGCTTTTGACCACCAAGGTAGATTGATTTTGGTATTAGAGGATTTTTATGAAGATTTTGCAGATGCGGTTAGATCAGTCATGCGAAAAATTGAATTGGGGGAATTGAATGCTTCAAAGCTGACCGATCCTCATATTACCGTCGAATCCATCCGAGATTTGATACAAACTTCCTGAAATTTTCCTTATTTTAAGTTATGACCATTACGCAAATCGAGAAAAACCTCCAAAAGCTGATTTCCAATTTTAATCAGGAAACATTCATTTTTGACTTGCTTTTGGCCTATGGTACATCCAAGGCTTCGATTGCCCGGCTGCAAAACGGAAATCTCAATCTGTTCAAAGGTCCCGGAGTGGTCAATTGGAAAAAGAAGGTATTGTTCAAGGAGGTCTTTGAGCAGGATTTGCATCAGGCACTTGCCGACCTGAAGCCTCAAGCCATCCATGACCAACGCTTTGTGATCGTGACTGATTACAGGCAGTTGGCGGCATTCGATACCAAGACAGCCGATTCACTCGATGCAGAAATCGAGAATCTGCCCAAGCACTTGGATTTCTTTCTTCCTTGGGCAGGAATGGAAAAGGCTCAATATGCCGAGGAGAATCCCGCAGATGTCAGGGCTGCTGAAAAGATGGCCCGTCTGTACGATGAAATCCGAAAGGACAATCCCGATACCGCACCGGAATTTGTCCATGGGCTGAATGTATTCCTTTCCCGATTGTTGTTTTGCTTTTTTGCAGAGGATACCAATATTTTCAAGGAAAAGCAATTTACAGGGGCCATTGCCTCACATACGCAGGCAGACGGGACCGATCTGCATGTGTATTTGGACCGACTGTTTGAGGTGCTGAATACACCCAAAGAGCAGCGCAAAGACCTTCCCCACTACCTGAATGATTTTCCCTATGTCAACGGTGGTCTGTTTAGGCACAAGCATCCCTCTCCGGTATTTACACGGAGATCCAGGCAGGTAATCATTGATAGCGGGGAACTCGACTGGAGTGCTATCAATCCGGATATTTTCGGATCGATGATTCAGGCGGTGATCACACCTGAGCACCGTGGAGGCTTGGGGATGCACTATACCTCCGTGCCCAATATCATGAAGGTGATTGAGCCCCTGTTTCTGAATGAACTCTATGAGGCGTTTGAAGCCGCTAAGGGCAATCCCAAAAAGCTAAATGAACTCCTGTATCGACTGAGCAAGATTAAAATATTTGATCCCGCTTGCGGTAGTGGAAACTTCCTGATTATAGCATACAAAGAGCTTCGCAAGCTGGAAATCGCCATTATCTACCATTTGCAGGAACTTCAGCGAATGGCAGCAGGATTCAGCCCCAAGTCGGAGCAGATGAGCTTTATTCCAAAATCTCAACTGAGCTTGGCTGCATCCTTTCAGGTAGAGCTGTTTTCCAGGATTCATCTATCCCAGTTTTACGGGATCGAGTTGGATGACTTTGCACATGAGATTGCTCAATTATCTCTTTGGCTTGCGGAGCATCAGATGAATGTGGAATTCAAAAAGGAGTTTGGTCAGACTTCACCTACTCTTCCGCTTAAAGAATCCGGGCATATCGTCCATGGCAATGCCTGTCGAATTGATTGGGAATCGGTTTGCCCTAAAAGTCCTGATTCGGAGATTTATATTTTGGGGAATCCTCCTTATTATGGAGCAAGACTTTTAAAGCCAGAACAAAAGGATGACATGGCAAAAGTCTTTGAGAACACGAAAATATCTTTCAATGATCTTGACTACATAACCTGTTGGTTTTTAAAAGCAAGTTTATTTGTTGAGAATTCAATTTCAGAAGCAGCATTTGTTTCAACGAACTCAATTTGTCAGGGATCACAGGTAGCTGTTCTTTGGCCTTTTATTTTAAGGCATTCGGAAATACGATTCGCATACCAGCCTTTCAAATGGGCGAATAATGCCAAAAATCAAGCAGGAGTTACCGTAATCATTCTTGGATTGGGATCAACCAGTTCTCAAAAGAAAATTATTTTCACTAATGAATTGAAAATACCTACTTCGGTAATTTCACCTTATTTGGTACAGGGCTCCACAATTTTAGTATTGAGTAGAAGCAATCCCCTTTCAAATCTTCCAAAAATTGTTTTCGGAAGTATGCCTAATGATGGAGGACATTTGATTTTTAACACAGAAGAAGAGCTTGAAGAAGCTGTTGAAAAGGATTCTAGAATTAAAAAGTTTACTAAGACGATGTATGGAGGACAAGATTTTTTGTATGGGAAAAAAAGATATTGTTTATGGATTGAATCAGATCAATTTGCAGAGGCAATGGAAATTAAATCCATTGAAGAACGGATAAAAAAGGTGGAAAAATATCGACTAGAAAGTAAAAGAGAAGCAACAAGAAAATTGTCTAATATTCCTTATAGGTTTGGAGAAGTAAGGCATAAGGAATCAAGTTTTATTGTAATTCCAGCCACTTCTTCGGAAGGCCGTGAGTACATTCCTATGGGTTTTCTTCCAAAAGGGACTGTGGTAAATAATTCTACCCAAGCAATTTATAACGCTGAAGCTTTCCATTTGGGAATTATCACTTCAAGAATCCATTTGATTTGGGTTAACACTGTTTCTGGAAGATTAGAGTCTAGGATCAGGTATTCTGCTGAACTTTCATATAATACATTCCCATTTCCTGAAATCACAAAGGAACGAAAAGAGGAAATAAATCGAAGTGTTTTAAGAATCCTTGAAGAACGAGAAAAGCACCCTGAGAAAACACTAGCCGAGCTATATGATCCCGATAAAATGCCTGCCGGACTTCGTGCAGCGCACCAAGCCAATGATGAGGTGATCGAGCGATGCTACCGCAGTAAGCCCTTTGAGTCCGATGAGGAACGCCTAGAGCACCTGTTTAAGATGTATGAAAAGATGATTGCCGAGGAGCAGACGAGGGGGAGTTTGTTTGAGAAGGTAAAGAAAGCGTCCAAAAATAAGAAGTAAGGATATGGAATCAGTTCAAACCAAAATATTAAAGGATCTTTTTGAATCACAGATTGGGATGATTCCGATCAATGATAGCATTTCAAATGAGGAGTTTCAGATATTGAGAAAGCTTGAGTCTTTTGGGGTTTTGAGAAAGGAAAAAGGATCATACAAGCCTGATACGAGATTTTATAAATACGGGAAGACCCTCATGGCGCAAGATGTTCCGGTTGAGGAGTTTGATTTTGAATACCAACCCAAACCTCTTCAAGTATTCAATAATACGTTCCATGCTCACAATATTGGTCAAGTAAACCAAGGTTCCGTTAATTACAGCTTTGATCAGATCAATATTAAAATTGTAAAGGAATCCTTAGAGGCAGCCTTGACTCCAGAGCAATTAAAAGAGGTAATGGAAGCATTAAAACAGAATGGAAAACCGGGAGTAAAGCAGAAATTAAAAAGCTTCGGTGGAGATGTTTTGGCTAATGTGGTTGCTGGTATTCTTTCTAATCCCTTGCTTTATGGAAGGATGTGAGAAATGCTGAAGTTATACTTTGGCTAAAAAAAATAAATTAAAAATAAACTTCCCGAAATAGGCTCAATTGATCTGATTTAAGCCTTTTCTAAAGAAAATAACCGAAAATAAGTAAGCGCAAAGAGTTGATTAAATGAATCAAGACCAGTTAAAATCCTTGTTGAATGATTTGGTCAAGCAGCCAAATGAAAGCGAATGGGTTGAGTTTAAGCTCAATTTTCATTCAGCTGAAGAAATAGGCGAGCGACTTTCTGCCCTGTCGAATGGAGCTTGTATTCACAATCAGCCATTTGGCTATTTGATTTTTGGGGTAGAGGACAAAACACATATCATCAAAGGGACCACCTTTAAAGCGAAATCGCATACAAAAGGGAAAGAGGATTTAGAGCATTGGTTGGCTACTAGGCTCAATCCCCGAATTGATTTCCAGGTTTATGAATTTGATTATGATTCCACCCGGCATATTTCACTTTTCGTTATTCCAGCTACCAAAAGTCAACCCGTAGAATTTCTTCATCAGGCATACATTCGAGTAAACACCATTACCAGAAAGCTGAATGAGTTTCCAGAGAAGCAGGCAAAAATCTGGAAAAAGGAAAGTGTGGCGTTTGAAAAGGAGATTGCCTTAGACAATCTTTCTATTTCAGACATTACGAAATACCTGAGTGGAGAGACTTATTTTGACTTGATGAAAATCCCATATCCCTCCACGATTGAGGGTGTAATCTCAAAGTTTTTGGAGGAAGGGCTGATTGTAAAGCATAAGACTTATGCTATTACCAAGCTGGGAGCAATTTTATTCGCAAAACAACTCCGGGATTTTGAGAGCACCGAAAGAAAGGCTGTACGGGTAATTGTTTACAAAGGGAAGAATAAAGTAGAAACTGAGCGGGAACAGATCGGAGGAAAGGGCTATGCCTTGGGTTTTGAAGGTCTTGTGGATTGGATAAACAGTCAATTGCCTGCCAATGAAGAAATCGGCAAGGCCCTTCGAACAGAAACAAGGATGTATCCTGAAGTAGCTATCCGAGAGTTGGTTGCAAATGCATTGATTCATCAGGATTTTTCTGTGAAAGGCTTTCCGATGATAGAGGTGTTTAGTGATCGAATTGAGATTTCCAATCCAGGAAATCCGTTGGTTACTCCCGATAGATTTATAGATGCTTACCTTTCCAGAAATGAGAAATTAGCCGATTTGATGCGAAGAATGGGCTTTTGTGAGGAAAAAGGAAGTGGAATGGATAAAGTAATTTTCTACAATGAGCTATTCCAATTACCTCCTATCAATGTGGTGGTTTCAGAAAACAGGACTAGGGTTTCCCTATACAGCTACAAATCATTGAACGATCTTGATAAAAAGGAAAAAATAAGAGCTTGTTATCAGCATTCCTGTTTGAAGTACGTTTCCAATGAAAAAATGACTAATCAAAGTCTCCGAGATAGGTTTAAAATCGAAGATCATAATTATTCAGTTGCATCCAGGATAATCCGGGATGCCATTCAGGAAGGAGTAATCAAAGAAGAAGATCCGGAGAACAAGTCCAGGAAGTACGCTAGCTATATTCCTTTCTGGGCTTAATTCTTATGTGACGGTCATGTGACAGATTAGCCTAGGTGATTTGTAAGTGATTGATTTACAAGTGTATTTTATGTGATGCTTATGTGATCGCATGATTTGAAAAAGGTCTAAAGTTTATCTAATTATAAAATACGTTCAAGTGGTTTAGACGAACTTTTAGACGAAAAATGAATAAAAACAATTGAAAATCAATGTTTTGTGATTTTTGATTTAGACGAACTTTAGACGAAAAACCTTTTTGTAATGCCCAACATAGTAGAAGTCAACTACCATCAGACAGGCGAAAGCACAGTCACCAATCCCATAGGAATGCGGGATATGCAAGCTAAGGCATTTGAAGCCCGTGATGCGCAGTATTTACTTTTGAAGGCTCCACCAGCCTCCGGGAAATCCCGAGCCTTGATGTTTTTGGCTCTGGACAAGCTGAACAATCAGGGAATCAAAAAAGTGATTGTCGCTGTTCCCGAACGATCCATTGGAGGTTCTTTTGAACGAACAGACTTGATGCGCCATGGCTTTTTTGCCAATTGGGAGCCCAACGATCAGTACAACCTGTGTACTCCCGGCAGTGATGGCAGCAATAGCAAGGTGCAGGCATTTCACAATTTCATGCGCAAGCCCAATGAGCGGATTCTGATTTGTACCCATGCAACCTTGCGCTTTGCCTTCGAGGAACTGGATGAAACAGCCTTCAATGATACGCTGATTGCCATTGATGAATTTCACCATGTTTCTGCCGATGTAAACAATCGCCTGGGTGATTTGCTTCGAAACATCATAGACAAGTCCACAGCGCACATCATTGCGATGACTGGATCTTATTTCAGGGGCGACTCGGTACCGATCCTGACTCCGGAGGATGAAGCACGATTTACCAAAGTAACCTACAACTATTACCAGCAGCTTAACGGATACCAGTATCTGAAGTCTCTGGGAATTGGATATCACTTTTATCAGGGCAGATATACGGAAGCAATCTCCGAAATCCTCGATACAGACAAAAAAACCATCCTCCACATCCCCAATGTGAATGCAGGGGAATCGACCAAGAAAAAACACGATGAGGTAGATTTCATCCTCGATTCAATCGGTGATGTTATCGGACAGGACCCTACAACTGGCGTGATCTTTTTGAAACGTGCTAAGGATGGCAAAGTCCTCAAGGTTGCAGATTTAGTGGAGGATAGTTCCAAAGAGCGAGATAAGATTGTCGCCTACCTTAGAAACATCAAATTAGTGGATGACATGGATTTGATCATTGCATTGGGGATGGCGAAAGAAGGCTTTGACTGGCCTTATTGCGAACATGCGCTGACGGTCGGTTACAGAGGTTCCCTGACAGAGATCATTCAGATTATTGGCCGTGCCACCCGTGACAGCGAAAACAAGACCCATGCACAGTTCACCAACCTGATTGCACAGCCCGATGCAGCTGATGATTTGGTGAAGTTGTCTGTCAACAACATGCTGAAAGCCATTACAGCCTCGCTCTTGATGGAGCAGGTTTTGGCTCCGAATTGGTCTTTCAAAACAAAAGTTTCAGACACAGACAAAGCCAAGCCGGGTGAATTGAAGATCCGTGGGCTAAAAGAGCCAAGCAGCAAGCGGGTGAAGGAAATCATTGAATCAGACTTGAATGATCTGAAAGCAGCCATCCTGCAAGACGATCAGATCATGAAAGCAATATCCGGAAACGTGGTGGAGCCGGAAGTAATCAATAAGGTATTGACACCAAAAATTATCCGGGTGAAATATCCGGAGCTGTCAGAAGAAGAAGTGGAAGAAGTGCGCCAGTATGTGGTGACAGACTCTGTAGTCAAGAAAGCCGAGATTGTAGAGCAAGGGGACAAGCGGTTTATCAAGATGGCAGATCAGTTTGTCAATCTTGACGACTTGCACATTGATTTGATTGATCAGGTGAATCCATTTCAGCGAGCATTTGAAGTGCTGTCAAAATCTGTAGACACCAAGGTTTTAAAAGTGATTCAGGAAACGATTTATGCCACACGGATTAAAATGGATTTTGAGGAGGCCAAGATCCTTTGGCCCAAGATTCAGGAGTTTGTAAAGACCTATCAAAAAGAACCGAATATCAATTCTAATAATCCATTGGAGCGTAGAATGGCCGAATGCGTGATTTACCTAAAGGAGGAAAAACGTAAACGAATGGCAAATGGATAAGGACCGTGTTTTAAATGAGATTTTTGAAAATGATCCGTTCGGGTTATTGGCGACCAAACCTAAATCCTATTCGACTCGGACACCGGATGAGCGTATGAAATCATCTTTTGATGAGATTAATCAATTCTACAAAACAAACGGGCGAGAACCCTTGCCCAACACCAGTGACATTTCAGAATATCAATTGTATTTGAGGTTGAAGGGATTCAGGGGTGATCCTGACAAAGCTAATATGCTACGTGATTTGGATGAATTTGAATTGCTGAAAGAGCCAAGTGGATTTGTTGCAGAGCCAAAAGAAAACTATTTCAAACCAAAGAAGATTGAGTCCATTGATGATATTTTCTCAGGTGATCAATTAGGCTTGTTAGATGATGATTTGGGGCTGTTTGAGTTCAAACATACTCCGAAAGATTATGATAGAGCGCAGGCAGATTTTGTTGCACAGCGCCGACCTTGCAAGAATTTCGATCAGTATGAAGCAATTTTTAAAGCCGTGCAGCAGGAGCTTTCACAAGGAAAAAGGAAGCTGATTCCCTTCAAGCAAGACAATCTGAGAGCAGGTGATTTTTATGTCAACAATGGTGTTTTGCTGTACCTGGAGAATGTGAATTTAGATGAAGACGTGCAGAAATTCAAAAGTGGTTCAAGACAAAGAAAAGATGGAAGGACCCGGACCATATTTGAAAACGGTACCGAATCGAACATGCTCTATCGGTCCCTTTACAAAGTCTTATTGATGAATGGCAAGGCTGTCACACAGAATTTCGAGAAGGTTAATGAGGGATTTGCAGAAACATTTGGCCAAATCTCAGAGGAAGATGAAGAAGCTGGATACATCTATGTGTTGAAATCCCAAAGTCAGGATAAGCAAATCCAATCCATCAGCAATCTGTACAAAATCGGGTATTCCAAAGTTGATATTGAAGACAGAATCAAGAATGCGGAGCGTGAGCCTACTTATTTAATGGCGAAAGTGGAGTATATAGCCGGATGGAAATGCTACAATATGAATCCCCAGAAGTTCGAGCAGTTGATTCATACCTTCTTTGGAACCTCTTGTTTAAACATAGATATATTTGACGAGCGAGGACAGCGACACACCCCTCGGGAATGGTTCATTGCACCTCTAGCTGTGATCGAACAAGCCATTGAATTAATCATTAATGGGAAAATTGTAAATTACAGGTATGATGGGGAGAGTGAAATGATTGTGAGGAGGTGAAACAGTTTCTGAAATTGTAATTACTGAAAATAATTGAAATCCCTAAACCCAATATAAAAGGTGGCTGATTTTTCTAGAAAAGAAATACAAAAGTTAATTGTCTCTCCTAGTGGAATAATTAATCTAGCAGGTGCAAATTTGTCTGGCATAGACTTATCAAAACTCTGGTTAAAAAATTTAATGTTTTTCAAAGGCAATTTATCAAAGATAAACCTTTCAGAATCTAGGCTTCATGAAGCTGATATGCAATGGGCCATTTTGGAAAATGCTAATTTAGAAAAGACCGATTTATTGAATAGCTATTTTTTTAGGACTAAATTAGACCATGCTAATTTATCTCAGTCAACTATCCGGAATACAGATTTTTCATTTTCGTCGTTAAGGAATTCCATATTAAATGGTGCAAAAATCACCTCTTCTGACTTTGAAGATGCTAATATTTATGAAGCAAAGTTGCAGAAAGTCATTTTAATTAACTCTAGTTTCGAGCGAGCTAATCTAAATGGTGTAAATCTATCCTTTTCTTACCTAGATTATATCAATTTTGAAAAAGCCATATTAACAGATTCAAATCTAGAAGGTATTAATATCAAAAGTGGGAGCTTTATAGATTCTGATCTTTCTTGGTCAAATTTTAGAAACGCATCAATTAAATCTTCAGATTTTCGATTTTCAAATATCGAAGGAGTAGATTTTTCAGGATCAAAGGTGGAAGGAGTAGATTTTTTTGGATCTAATCTTACACATTCAAATTTCGAAGGAGCAATTATTAGAAATTCTAGCTTTCAAGGTGCTAAAACAGATTACATTTCTTTCCAGAGAGCAACTTTGCAGGATGTAAGACTTGACCAAAACTGGAATTAACCTACGACTCTTATCTAAACTTACGCCTCAATTACTTTAAAAAGCATGAGAAATATTTCTGAAAGTATCCTTAATTATTTAAAAATGAAGCACTCTGGAGCAATTCTGATATCTGGAGATTGGGGTAGTGGAAAATCATATTTTTTGAAAAATAAAGTACTTCCTTATGTTAAGGATCATACAGAGTTTTTACCCGTTATGGTCTCTTTGTATGGTGAAGAAACTAGGTCGGGGATTGCAAAAAAAATTATTTATGGGTTCTTAGACTCAAAAGTTGGAATAGGTAAATTCTCATTTCAAAAGATTGCAGGTTGGATTAGTAAAGCAGCGCCTTATATTCCTAAAATAAACGACTATGTTGATTTGTCGAAGATAATTGATGGATCTGAGGAAAATATTCTTAGGTTTTTACCAAGTGAAAAAGTTTTAGTTGTATTGGACGATTTGGAGAGGAAAAGCGATAAATTGAGAATGGAGGATTTACTCGGTCTTGTAAATGACTTGGTAGAAAATTCGGAAATTAAAGTCATTCTAGTTGCAAATAAGAAACAGATAAACCCAGAAGATCTTAAATTTGAAGAAAAAACTATTGAGAGGTCACTTGAGTTTTCACCAGACTTAGTGGAGGTTTTCGAATCTCTCAATGAAGTTTACAAGAATACCAGCATTGGGGATTTTTTGAACAACCATAAGGATTTAATAATCGAATCATTAATAAAGAAAACAGATGATGATTCCTTAAACCGTGAGATTACTGAAGCATTTTCTAACATAAGGACCTTAAAATTTGCCCTGGAGCATTTTAAATTCATTTTTGAAACCTTTTTCAATGACAGTAAACTTTCGGAAGTTGAAATCAGTCAATTAAAGAATATTTGGATTTTTGTTCTTTCAGTATCTGCGGAATTTAAGTCAAATAGTTTAACTCTTCATGACAAAAAGAATATAGACAAACAGGTTACAACTTTTTTAGACCTTGATTTATCTGAAATTTTTGAAGAATCAAAAGATACTGAAGAGCCAAAAGAGAATTACTCAAAATCATTTAAAGATAAGTACTACAACCGTCTTGGTGAGAAATATATTTTCTATCCAGAGATATATGATTTCCTACTAGGAGGATTTCCAATTGAGCAAAGTAAGTTTTCCGCAACATTGGAAAATGCATTCCACTTGGAAGAAGGAGAAGTAAAAGAATCTTACATACTCTTAAATGAGGTTTTAAGGGAACGAATGGATATGTCCTCTCAAGATTTTATCTCAAAATTGAAAAGGTTACTATCCTTAGTAGAAATTGGAGAGTTTGTTGGTCCATTAGATTATATCAATATAGCAGCTGTCTCTCTTGAGTATGCAGGTTTTATTGGTTACAATAGAGACGAAATAAAACAGAAAATTGGCGAAGGGCTTAGATTGGGTATGATGAAATCAGATTTTGTAGAAAGAGATATAACTACATTAGAAATGGCTTTAGGTGGAAATATGAATGATGAACTCAAAGACCTTGTAGATATCGCAAATTATACATTGAATGAGAGAAAGGTTCAATTGAAACAACAAGAAAGGAATGAAATTATTGCATTATTTAAATCTGATTTTTCTGATTTTGTAAATCAATTTACCGATGAAAATAGTGTAGGTGATGGTAAGTACGTGTATAATTCATACCTTGATATTTTAACAAAAGATGAAATTGAGAGCTTTGTAAAAGGTATAAAATGGGAAGAGACTTGGAAGTTACAGCAACTTATTGATTCACGTTATCTAAGGAGTCACAACGTATTCAATTATTCTAGAGAAGAAATATTCTTAAAGAGACTTAAAACAGAGATAAACTCATATTCTGATCAAAATTCGAATATTATATGCCATGAATTTAAAACAAGAATTCTACCCAAGGTAGAAAAAGCGATCGAGAGGTTTACCTCACCTAAAATTTTGTAGGTGCCGAATTAAGTAATCCCTCAGACGTATGCTTTACTTTGAATAAGATCTATGGTTTTTCTAATCACAGAGTTTATTCTCGAAAAACTAATTTTACCATGCGACATCAAATCCAAAATGATAAAGAACACATTGAATTAACTGACAAAGAGTATCGATTTGCAAATTACTACCTCGGTGAAGCACGGTTCAACGCCACTGAAGCGGCAAAACTTGCAGGTTACAGCGAGCGAACAGCCCGGCAGCAAGGTTCCAGATTGTTGACAAATGTTTACATTGAAAAGTACATCCAGAAGAAGTCGCAAAGTGTTCTGGACAAAATGGGTATAACCCAGGAAAGGATTCTAGCAGAGTTTGCCAAAATTGCTTTTGCAAATGTGACAGATTTGTTTGAAGGTGATTGGCAATTAAAAAGTCAATCCGATATCCCAAAAGGGAGTTTATCAGCCGTCAAAAATCTGATGAAAACCGAAACAGGAGTAAAAGTAGAAATGCATGATAAATTAGGTGCTTTGTTAAAACTTTGGGAGTTAGTGAAGGATAGGTGATTTTTGAGCGATGCAAGAAAAGTATGTAAACAAGTTCTTGGAAGAGGTTGTAAGTTTTGAAGGCACTATTTCGCCTGAAAAAGTAGACGAACTGAAAGCAAAAGCATCTAACTTTATTGATGCTATTTGTCAAAAAAGGCTGATTGTTCATGATCCAGGGACATTTGCAATGCTCTTTATTATTGGTCCAAACCCTATTTACTTAAATGATTTTTTTCAATACAAATCAGCAATCAAAATGCTGCTATCATTTCTTGAGACAGAGGAATGTTATTTTGAAGTTATTGACAATAGATTGGCCGAAAGGGTGGAATACGTTACGTTGCTAAAGGTCAACTTGAGAAAATCTTACGAAGTGTTTAACTATTTTTTCAAGCAGGATCAGGAGGAACAAGAACGGATTCTATTCACCATTAAGAATTTGAGATGGATGTATTCCAGAGAGGGTATTCTAAAACAAATTGGAGGTCTATTTGAGTCCGTAGAAGAAGAATTATCCTATATCTCCAATTTGCTTCAAGACTTAAAGTCTGATGCAAATTTCGTCCTCTTTTTCGGAAAAGAGAGAGACATTTTTGAAGCTAAAATAAATCAACTTTTGGCGGAGAAGTCGGCTGAAAAAGCATTACTATCTATCCAAGGCAAGATCAAAGAAAACTATGATGAGGTTAATTCCCATCCAGATATTTTTAAGCCAAATGGCTTTCGGCTATTTAATTTTTTGATGAAAAATCACCTTACCTCAGGAAAAGGATGGCAATCTGATGTTTCATTTTTCTACAGAGTTATGGAGGAACGAGATCAGTTGATTCATGCTAAGCAAAAAAGATTCAAAGAATTTCTTGCTGATGAATACCCCTATTTGGAGCCTATGGGAAAATTTAAAGTATGGAATGATATCAATACTGAAAAAAGAAGGCAGGCTTATTTGTCCGCAAAAAGTGCTATTGGATTAAAATAGCCCCATTTTTTAAAGCCTCTTAAAAATGGTACGGTTTAGTACCTTGAAGGGTACGCACTTACCAGGAATTTGCGTGGGTTAAAGGAATATAGCCATGCAAATACAAACAATTCAAATCACTCAACTGACTCCTGATCAATTCGAGGAGACCATCAAGAAAGCGGTTAAATCCCAATTGGATTTCTTGAGAAAGGAAATCGCTCCGATTCAGCCAAAAGAGGAATACCTAAGTAGGAAAGAGGTCGCTGACCTTCTTAAGATCGAGCTTAGTACTTTGCACAATTGGTGCAAGAAAGGGAAACTCAAGCCTTACGGAATCGGGAACCGGGTTTATTTTCTCCGATCAGATATTGAAAAGGCCTTAGTACCACTAAATCAGAAGGGGCTATGAAAAAGAACGCCTCTCCCTCTATGGTCATTACATACCAAAGATGTAATGCTCACAATGATCAATTCCAATTACAAGATTGGAAATCTAGTCAGGCTGATGTGCTTTGGGTTGCTTTGGTGCTTGATCGTTTGCCTGCATCCCTTACAGTTAGATTTAGCCAGTTGGCAAATAGAAATGTGGTTTTTAATTCGAATGAACCGTCTAGGTATTTTCTGACCCAAGTTCCAGAAGAGAGTAAGTTTGAATTCAAGGATGTAATCACCAGTCCATTTCTTCCGGAGACAGGGCTCCAAGATTTGACCGTTAAATTAAAGTTCAGCTGGGAAAGATTGACTCTCCGGGTTGAATTTCCGGTAGGGCTGGTTCATTTGGAAACCCTAAAATTGAGAGGGGTATGGTAGATGATTTGAAAATTGAAATTCCAATTGAACCACCGATGGAATTCAAGGAAAAAGTGACCCATCCCTTTCAATTGAATGGTTTTGTATTTAGCCCTGATTTCAATAAAAACGGAGATGTGGTTTCCTATTCCGGCCATTGCAGAAATCTGTTTGTAAAAATGATTTCAGGGAAGCTTTTGGTAATGAACTCTTGGCATAAGTTCTGCTATGGCGAAAACTACTCGGATTTTACTTGGTTGGAATTGCAGGTGTGTATGGAGACTTTGGCAGAGGTATTTGGAGAAGAATTTTGGAAATCCAGAATAACTAAGCTTACCGTGTCGATTAATCTGTCTATTGATGCGGAGCAGGTCATGTCAAGGTTAATTTCGTTCGATGGCATTCCAATGGAACCTATGAGGCCAAGAACTAGCCGCTTGGTGTATGGGAAAAGATTCGCCTCAACAAACTACAATGTCAAGGTTTACAATAAAGGATTTGAGGTAAAAAAGGTAGCGGGAATAGAAATTCCACCTACACTCCGGATTGAGAAAGAAATGAAAATGACCTATTTCCAGAAAAGGAGGAAGAACCCAATTAGGATTTACACGCCAATGGATCTTTTGGAGCCAAGCTCTTTTGAAATGCTTGCTTTCGAGCTCTACAGGACCGTTTGGTCTTTAGGCTTTTCGTATGGTCTAGATCCAATGGCAGTTAAAGATTTCCATGATGCGACTGTAGTGGTATTTATGGGTGATCCTGATTACAGGAGGGTGTTGAAGAAAAAGTCGAATTACCGAACATACAAGAATCATGAACGGCGGTATGAGGAATTGCGAAATGAGTTCAAGGTTGAGAATTACATTGACGTTTTGAATTCCTTGCTTAAAGAAAAGCTTGATTTTTTAAAGCCTGCAAGTTTCGCCCAAAAAACCATGTAATTTTTGCATGGTTTTTTCTTTTTGAAAGGTTGGCATCAAATACAATGATTACTGCCTCAGGTGAAAAATGGAAAGGCTTCGAGCTTCAAACATGTAGTATAGTGGAAAAGTAGTGTGTTTTTTACCCGTTTAATCAGTATTCAAAAATTATTACTTTCAAGTATGAAAAAGGTAGATCAATTTACCGATCAAGAAAAGGTTTTGAAATCAGTATCTTGGATTCTGATCGGTTTAGTAATTTCCATTTTTTTAGTGCCTCTATATTTGCCAGAAAGGTTCTGCTACGCATCATTGGATTATGCAGTTTTTGTTGGTGGATTAGCAGGGCCTTTAGCATCCTTGGTCGGGTTTATTTATGTGTACCTGACTTTTCTTGGTCAACAAAGGCAACTGGATGAGCAGAGGGAAAGGCTTGATCGAGATGAGGCATCCAAAGAGTTTTCAGAATACTTGAATCTTTGGAATGAGTTTAGATCAAAAGTGTTTTACAACTGGGATAAGCAAACAGGATCTAAAGCTTTTGATTCTTTCTGGGGCAATGTAAAAGGATCTGTTCAAAGCAATTCAGCAACTGAAAAATTTGACATTGATGATCCTAAGGCTTTTCTCCATTCCTTGAAACATCATTTGACAAAAAGTTCTTTCAACAAGGGGTCAGGCCAATATGAGGATTTCATTAGGATGATTTATCCATTGCTAGAAATTGCAGAAAGAGGGAAGCTAGATAATAAGCTCAAATATCTTGAAAATCTACTCAGTGATGGTGAGAAAGCAATCTTGGTTTATTCGGCCACTTTTCTGGATCAAAAAGATTTTGGAATAAAGCTCTTCAAGTCCGGTTTCTTCAAAAGTATTCCTGACGATTATTTGATTTCGTTAGGCCACAGAAATCTTATTTTTTGAAAATGTTTGCCAATAGTTTGCCAAAAAATGGAAAAACCCCTTCAAAATTACTTTTGAGAGGGGTTTTTGTACCCAGAGCCGGAGTCGAACCGGCACGAGTGTAACCTCATTGGTGTTTGAGACCAACGCGTCTACCAATTCCGCCATCTGGGCAGGTACTTATTTTCAATTTCTACTAGTTGGTGTTTGAGACCAACGCACCTGCCTGCCGGCAAAGGCAGGTCTACCAATTCCGCCATCTGGGCAGGTACTTATTTTCAATTTCTACTAGTTGGTGTTTGAGACCAACGCGCCTGCCTGCCGGCAAAGGCAGGTCTACCAATTCCGCCATCTGGGCAGGTACTTATTTTCAATTTCTACTAGTTGGTGTTTGAGACCAACGCGCCTGCCTGCCGGCAAAGGCAGGTCTACCATCCCGATAGTTATCGGGACCGCCACCTGGGCATTTCAAACAAGTTTTTGAACTTAAACTTTCCCGTTCCTTGCCGAACGGGATGCAAATATGAGTACAAATTTTTTTTCCTACAAACTCAACTTCCCACTTCCTGCAATTTTTTTGAGCTGAATGCCTGTGGTTTCTCCGCAAATAACTGCTTGGTAAACGCCCAAACGGATTTAAAAAGCTCAGAATCACGGTATTGATTTAAGGCTTCCTCGCTTTCCCAGTATGAATACGTCAAGAAAATATTTTCCTGATTTTCGTCTTGCCAAAGTTCCAAATGATGACATCCTGGAAAGCTTCGAATTTTCTCTTTGTTGTCTTCGAAATTTTCCAAAAAATCAGCTATCCGATCTTTTTGAAATGTCATCCGTACGATTCTAATCAACATGCCTAGGGGATAAAATTGACATAAACGACCGAGTCAAACTTCAATCCCAGCAGATTGCCCCCATGACCATGATTGATGCCGATTTCCAGTAGGTCCAAGCTATTGAAAAAAGCAAAGCAGTCGCCCGGCTCTACTTGATCACAGCCCGTGTGGAGTTTATCGACGGACTCCCGTCCAAATTCGATGGTGAATTTCCCTGGGTTGAGTTTTTCGAAAATTTCCTTTCGGATATTGGTAATTAGATTTCCGTAGCGATCCACCCGAACGACATGTCCGATGATTTGCTCTCGCGTTGCTTTGGGGTTTCGTGGCATCAATTTCCTAAAATTGGTCAAGGGGCCACCAAAATCATGAATTGCCGCTCCTGAGGCAACTTTTGCCGCGATAGGAGCCAATATATCTTTACTTGGAAATGAAGTGTCTTTCAAATGAATATCTGCAAACTGCACCATGATTCCCGGCTCTTGGTCGGCAAGCAAGCTCAGAATGCCATTGTTCGGTCCGATAAAAATGTGCTCCTCCAGTTTGACGCCGATATAACCCTGCGTCATCGATCCAGTTGTATTGATGGCAACGAGGTGAACTGTGCCTTTGGGGAAATCCCGAAAAGTGGACCTGAGAATAAAGGCCGCATGGGCCAGATCGAAGGTGTCGATTTGATGGGAAATGTCGATAATATTCAACTGCGGATTAATTGCCAGCATTTTGGCTTTCACTGCAGGTACGTAGTAGTCTTTTTCCCCAAAGTCAGAGAGGAATGTCACCAATGCCATAGAAGCAAGTCGATTAAAATTATGTACTTTTGTTAGAGGGGCTAGGGACAAAAATAGAAATTTTATCCGTACCCATTCAAGCATATTTAATTAAAGAAAAAGATTGGTAGAAAAAGTAATCACACTTGAAAATGTACCCTTGACGGAGTTTCTTGGACAGGCCAATGAAAATATCCGACAGGTAGCTCAGGCTTTTCCACAAAGCAAAATCATCTCCCGGGGCAATGAAATCCGCATTCAGGGCGGTGCGCCGGAAATCCTCAGAATCAATAATCTGATCAACTTACTCTTGGAGCATGTGGATCGCTTTGGGCATCTGACTCCGGATACAGTCAAGGACTACTTGGATGTAGAAGGGGTGCCCTTTGAGGAAGCAAACCGGGATCAGGTGATCGTTTTTGGAAACAAAGGGCTAGTCATCAAGCCTAAATCACCCAATCAGCGCAAACTGGTTGAAGCAGCCGTAAAAAATGATTTGGTTTTTGCCTTGGGACCGGCAGGTACGGGTAAGACATACATTGCCGTGGCCCTTGCGGTGAGGGCTTTGAAAAATCGAGAAGTCAAACGGATCATCATCACTCGGCCAGCGGTAGAGGCAGGGGAAAATCTTGGATTTTTGCCGGGAGATCTTCAGGAAAAACTAGATCCCTATCTGCGCCCGATCTATGATGCACTTCAAGATATGGTGCCGCCCGAAAAGCTCAAATATTATCAGGAAACCCGGGTGATCGAAATTGCCCCCTTGGCCTACATGCGTGGGCGAACGCTTCATGATGCTTTTGTCTTACTAGACGAAGCTCAAAATACGACTTCCGAGCAAATCAAAATGTTCCTAACTCGAATGGGCCCCAACTCCAAGGTCATTATCACCGGAGATCAAACACAGGTGGATTTGCCAGTGAGGCAAAAATCTGGTCTGTCAGAAGCACTCCGTATCCTTAAAGATGTCAAAGGCATCGGGATCGTCAACCTCAGTGGCAAAGACGTCATTCGGCATAAATTGGTCAAAGCAATTATCGAAGCTTACGAAAAGAATCAAGCAGAAAAATCACAAGTGAGACATGAGCCTTCTGGTAGAAAAGGTAACGGGGAATAAGGGGTTTGAACTAGCCTTCAAGATTAGACGGGAGGTTTTTGTGGATGAGCAAGGAGTGAATCCGGAGGACGAATACGATGAGTTTGAGGAGGAATCGGTTCACTTTTTGGCATCTAAAGATGGCATTCCCGTCGGTACCGCCCGATGGAGATTTACAGAATATGGAATCAAATTGGAGCGTTTTGCGGTTTTAAAGGAAGCGCGTGGAAAAGGCGTTGGTGAAGCGTTGGTGTCGGCCGTATTGCGGGATATCATGGTTCATCCCGAGGCACAAGGCAAAAAACGCTATCTACACGCTCAGCTTCAGGCGGTTCCCTTATATGCCAAATTTGGGTTTCAGAAAGTTGGGGATATGTTCGAAGAATGTGCCATCCTGCATTATAAAATGGAATTGGCTTGAGTTTTGAAATAATTCAGTAAACAAAACTATTTAGGTATGAAAAAGATAATTTTTGCTCTCGTTTTTGTATTGGGTCTGGGAACAGTACAGGCACAGCAAGTGATCTCAAGCAGCGGAAATACGATCAGCACCTCCCGTGGTGATTTTAGCAATGAGGTAAAGCTGAATTTTCTTAATCTAATCGCATTGGGATCTATCGAAGCTGGCTATGAAAAATACCTCTCCGAAGATCATTCCCTTGATTTTCAGGTTCATATTAATGATCGTTTTGGGTTTAACTCCCAAGGAAGCGGCAAAGAGTATAAAACCAATTCACTTCAGGCAGGGATGAATTTCTATTTTGGAAATGGACTAAACGGGCGGTTTCATCTTTTTCCTTTAGCCAAATTGCGTTTTGGAGAATTTGAGGAGCCGGGAGTAGAGGGAGTGATTACCACCAATATGAATTCCTTTATGATCGGGCTTGGAGGTGGATACAAATGGGAGCTTTCTTCCAATTTTGCCTTTGGACCTTTTGTCAGTGTAGCTCGAAATTTCAGCGATGAGGTCTCCAACCGGTTTACCCGAATCGAACTAAACGGTGGATTTAGCTTAGGATACCGCTTTTAATCAGAAATTTTTGAATTAATCCAGCCCCTTTTGGGGCTATTTTTTTGCTCTATTTTTTTTAACTTAAGGTTTAAAGGATTTTTACAATGAGGTTTTCAGATTTTCCTTTCTTGAGGTATTTACCGTTTTTGCTATTAGGAATCTTTTTGGGAAAATCAGGTATCCATGTGGAATGGGAGCTATTGGCTATTAGTTTGATTGGAGTCAGTTTTCTATTTGGCTTTTTGGTGATCCATAGGAAATCAATGAAGACTCGGTCAATCTTGGCTTATTTTCAATTATTGCTTCTCGGTTTATTTTGTGAGTCCTTTCAGCGGGAATTCGTTTCAGGCCAATCTCAAGTAGCAATAAATCAAGGCTATATCGCCGAAGTTCAGGAGTATGACCTCCAAAAACCCAATTCCTTTCAAAACTTGCTTTCGCTACGATTTATTCAAACAGAAGACGAATGGCTCCCTGCCGGCGGCAATATTTTGGTGTATCATCAGTCAGAGAAACCCCTGAATCCGGGAGATTTGATTTGGGTAAGAGAAAAGCCCGAAGAAGTCCCTTCCCCTGTAAATCCGCATGAATTTGATTACCGGGGCTATTTGGCCAAGCAGGGAATTTACTATCGCCAATTTTTAGGTGAGAATTTTACTCTGATCGAACAGAATGCAGGTTTTGATTTTTCTTTTTTGATGGTGTATTGGCGTAAGGAAATGGCCACCATGCTTAGTCGTCACATCCAACATGAAAAGGCCCAACAAATTGCTTTGGCTTTACTTTTAGGTCAAAAGCAGGAACTCGATCGAGATACCAAAAAGGCATTTTCTGAAGCGGGTGTAATGCATGTTTTGGCAGTTTCGGGACTCCATGTCGGGATTTTGGTGGGCGTATTATTGCTGTTAATTAAGCCTCTGAAGCTAAAAAAAGGGCCGAAGCGATTTTACCTCATCGGTGTGTTGTTGGTGATTTGGATTTATGCCATGCTGACGGGTATGGCTCCGTCGGTGATTAGGGCTTCGGTGATGTTTTCATTGTTGACCCTAGGGCAGTTACGGGAAAGGCGTCCGTCCATTTTTAATATTTTAGCATTTTCGGCTATTTTGATGATTGTGCTTGACCCGGATGTGATTTTCGAGGTGGGCTTTCAGCTTTCTTATTTGGCAGTTGCAGGGATCGTTTTGATTCAGCCTTTGATCGCTAGACTTTGGCTTCCCCAAACTGTAATCACTGAGTATTTTTGGCAGCTTGCCAGCGTTAGCATTGCAGCACAATTGGCGACGTTTCCCTTGTCGATTTATTATTTTCACACTTTCCCAACTTGGTTTTTACTTGCCAATATGATAGTCATTCCCTTGACATTCATCAGTATGCAGCTAGGAATTCCACTGATGATGGTGGGTTGGATTGAGTCGCTGGGTAATTTTTTAGGCTTTATTACGGAGCTGTTTTTACGACTCGAAATTTGGGTTTTGGATGGGTTCAAAGAATTGCCATTCAGCAGTTTTCAGTTTTTAACGATTTCTGTTTATGGCATGCTTGCGGTCTGGATGTTGTTATTGCTTTGGGCGGCATGGGAAAATTATCCCAAGAAAAGAATTATTCGATTTGCTGCAATCCTGCTGGTGGGTTGGGTGATAAAAACAGGGATTGACCAAGTAAACTATCCTGATCGACAGCTTGTCCTGTATTCATCCGAGCGAGGATGGTTTCTGGATTATTGGGAAAATGAAAGCCTTTACTCTTGGAATCATCAAGTGGATCCCGAAAATCTGGATTTTTTGGTCAAACCCAATCGAATCCAAAACCAATGGAAAAACTTTCCCAAGCCTTTGGCAGTGTATAAAAATCAAGCAGGATTGCTCTATTTCCCCAGTTTGGATTTAAAAGTCGATTCTAAGAAAAAGATCTTTTTTGGAAGTCCAACTCAAAGAGGTAAGCTACAGTATTGGACTAATGGGAAATGGCAAGCCGAATCCAATCGGGATTCCTTATCGCTCGAGGGTAAATCCTATCGAATTCTTTTTTAAGGTCGGTTTTGGCGAAAGGGCTTTCTACTGCTAACTTGAATGCTCAGAAAAACCCCAACCATGGAAAATGTAGTTTTAAAATCTATTGAGAATCGAATCGGCACTATTACCCTCAATCGTCCTGAAAAGAGAAATGCCATGAGCCAGGATTTGGTCCGGGCTCTGCTGGAGGTCTTGGATGAATTTGAGCAGGACACAGCGGTTAAAATCGTCAGAATCCGTGCGGAGGGAAAGGCTTTTTGTGCAGGGGCAGATTTGGGATACTTGCAAAAATTGCAGCAGTTTTCGGAGGAAGAAAACTTAGCTGACAGCCGGCAGCTGATGAGCTTGTTTAACCGGATTTATGAATTTCCAAAGGTGGTGATCGCGGAGATCCAAGGTCATGCTTTAGCCGGAGGCTGTGGTTTGGTGACGGTATGTGATTTTGCTTTTTCTGTCCCTGAGGCGCTTTTTGGCTATACCGAGGTACGAATCGGGTTTATCCCAGCCTTGGTTTCTGTTTTTCTGCAAGAGCAAATTGGGGCCTCGAGAGCTCAGGAGTTGCTGCTTTCTGGAGAGCTCATTTCAGCTTCCAAAGCAGCCGAATTAGGATTGATCACCTCAGTCGTCCCTTCGGATTTTTTGGAGAAATCGGTCTTGGATTTTGCCATTAAATTAACTAACCAAAACTCAGGAAACTCCATGACCGAAACCAAGGCACTTTTGCGTAGCTTTCACGCTAAGGAGCGAAAACTTGCCTTGGATTATGCCGCTGAGGTCAATGCCAAGGCGCGCTCGCATGCCGATTGCAAAAAAGGAATCGCTTCATTTTTAAACAAAGAGACAATCAACTGGTAAGTGGAAAAACAGGCCAAGGAGGTATTAAAAAAGTTTTTTGGTTGGGATGATTTTCGTCCTGTCCAAAAAGACGTGATCGATGCAGTCATTGCAGATCAGGATACGCTTGCCCTGATGCCCACAGGAGGAGGAAAATCTCTTTGCTATCAGATTCCCGGATTAGTTAAAGAAGGGATTTGTTTGGTGGTGAGTCCTTTGATTGCATTGATGAAAGATCAGGTCGATCAGCTTCGAAAAAGGGGAATTAAAGCCACGGCAATTTATTCGGGGATGAGTTACCGGGAAATAGACCGAACTTTGGATAATTGTATTTATGGCGATTTTAAATTCCTTTTTGTTTCTCCGGAGCGGTTAAAATCAGACTTATTTCTTGAGCGCTTCAAGCAGATGAAGGTCAATTTGATCGCGGTCGATGAGGCGCATTGTATTTCTCAGTGGGGGTATGATTTCCGACCTCCCTATTTGGAGATAGCGGCGATCCGACCCCATCATCCCAACGTGAATATTTTGGCTTTAACTGCCTCAGCCACCCCACAGGTTCAGGAGGATATTCAGGAAAAGCTGGAGATGAAAAAGCCAGCAATTTTTCGACAGAGTTTTGCCCGGAAAAACCTCAGTTTTAATGTCCGAATTGTAGAAAATAAACTGGAGAAAGGGAAGGAAATCCTTGACCGGATTCCAGGAACGGCGATTTGGTACGTCAGAAACCGACAATCCACCCATCAGATTGCCAAAGCACTAAGTCAAATGGGAATTTCGGCAGGGGCTTATCATGCGGGTTTGCCTATGACTGATCGGGTGAAACGTCAGGAGGAATGGATGAGCAATCAGATCCGGGTAATGGTCAGCACCAATGCCTTTGGGATGGGAATAGACAAATCTGACGTGCGGGTGGTGATTCACTCAGATTTACCCGAAAACCTTGAAAATTACTATCAGGAGGCAGGTAGAGCCGGTAGGGACTTGAAGAAATCCTATGCGGTCCTGCTCACCAATGAAGAAGATTTTGAACTGGTTTTGGGTCGGTCCGTATTGGTTTATCCCTCGATCGATTTTGTGCGAAAAGTATATCAGTGTCTGGCAAATTATTTTCGGATAGCTGTCGGGAGTAATATGCTCAGTAGCTTTGATTTTGAATGGGGAGAATTTGCCAAAACCTATAATCTGGGCGTTTTGGAGACTTTTTACGCGCTGAAAGTACTCGAGGAGGAGGGGTTTATCGGGATGAATGAAAGTTTTTTTAGCCCTTCCAAAATCAATTTTTCGGTAAATTCCCAGCAGCTATATGAAGTACAGATCGCTCATGCAAAACTGGACCCAGTCATCAAAATTCTTCTTCGTACCTATGGTGGAAATCTCTTTTCTGAATACATGGCCATCAATGAATCCAAGCTGGCCAAAACCTTGACTATTCCCGAAAATCAGCTGATCCGTTTTCTGGAACAACTCGCCCAAATGGAAGTCATCGACTATGAGAAGCGAAAGGATAAACCACAAATCACTTTTTTGACAGCTAGATACGATGCAGGTAAACTGCCCATGAATACACGAAGGATCGCTCAGCGAAGGGAATTAACCATCGAAAAGGCCAAAAGTATTGTAGCTTATGCTAATCAGGAGGTCATTTGCAGAACTCAGTTTATTCAGGAATACTTTGGAGAAAATACTTCAGAGGGCTGTGGGATTTGTGATTGGTGTGTTGAAACCAAAAAAAGCCGGGATCCCGAAAGCCGGGAAAAAGTATTGATTGAGAAAATCCTGAAAACTTTAGCTGAATCGGGAGAGTTAAATCAGAGAGATTTATTTGACGCGATGCGGATTCCGACAAATGCGTATACCTTGGGAGTTCTTCGAAAAATTTCCGAGGAGGGATTAATCCGGATAGATCAATCAGGGACCATTTCAATTCAAAATCATGGGTAATTTTCTAGAAGATTTATTGAGCAAAGTTTTTAAAGGATCTGAAAAAATCCCGGTAAATCACAAAGAGAATTTCACTCTGAAGCCCGCTGATTTGGATGGAATTGATCAGTGGATCTATTCTTCCGAAGGAATGGAGGTTTTTGGTAAAATTTACAAAAACTATCATTTCAAAAAATCTCAAATCAACGATTCTCCGCAGGTTCATTTGTTGGAATCCCCTTATGCCAATGGCTTCGCAGTGACGTATGATCATCCGCTGACTCCCGAAAGTTTTTCCAAACTTTTCTTGGCTTTTTCCCGCCGCGTCTTAGCTTTGGGGTATCAGCAGGTAAGCTTGGATCGAAAAATTGAGGAAATCAATGAGCAGGTAAGGACAACCGAGAAGTTTTACCTCAAACCACCCATTCAAGCTCCACTGCCGAATGAGAAGATTACCCAGCTATACGGGAATGTCAGTATCGAAAAAATCAGTATCAACAATCAGCCCAGTTACCTCAAATTAGTAGTCACCGTTTACTCCGATCGATTATATCAAGACGCTATGCCCTTTGAGCAATTGATGGACAAGGTATTCAATTTAGAAACATGAACAGACTTACTCTAAAAGATCAACTACAGAAATACCGTACTCCCTACGAGGAGGAAGCGGCATTCATTGAGGGGTTTATTGGGTTGACAGATGATCCATTGGCTTACAGCCGTGAGCGTTTGGCGGGGCATTTTACGGCTTCTGCTTGGATTGTAAATCCGCAGCGAACCCATACGCTTTTGACCTTGCATCGCAAACTCGGAAGGTGGCTTCAGCTTGGAGGGCATGCCGATGGTAATGAAAATCTCCTCGAAGTGGCGATGAATGAAGCCGAGGAAGAAAGCGGCTTGAAAAATCTTCGTCTGGTAGAAACTTCCATTTTTGATTTGGACAAACACATTATCCCGGAGCGTCCGCATGTGCCGGAGCACTTTCATTATGATGTTCGTTTTCTGATCGAAGCAGATATTCAGGAGAAACTGGTCATCAGTACCGAGAGTGTTTCGCTAGCTTGGTTTACATTTGACTCTGTAGTGGATATGATCGGGTACAACCCCTCTATCCTTCGAATGCTGGAGAAAACCAGTAAGTCAGAAATTCTCCTTTAAATAATTCAAATGGATCAGCCTAATCTCGCGGATTTTCATTTTTTCACCCCTATTCAAATCCGTTTTTCTGACATTGATGGCTACATGCATGTCAATAATGGGGTTTATTTCAACTATTTTGAGCATGCTAGAGCAGATTTTTTGTATCGACACTGCGACTGGAATATCATGGAAACCGGCACAGTAGTCGCCAAAATTGAAATCAATTACTTTCGTCCAGTTCATTTGCACGATCAGTTGAAAATAGGAGTGAGAGTGGCTAGGATCGGAAATTCCTCTTTTGCCCTAGAGCAAGTTCTTTTTGGCAATGACGGTTCTGGCAAAGATCAGCTATTTGCCAGTTGTCACTGCGTGATGGTTTCGGTGAATATGAAAAATATGAAGCCAGTTTCCATTCCTGTCGCACAGCGGGCAAAATTGGAGGAAATGCCTGAAAAGACCGCCTGAATGCCTATCTTTGCGGCAAATTAATTTACCGTGAAGAATCTTTGGATAGTGTGGTTTTTGACCCTGATCATTAGTGCTTGTAGTCCCAGTGAGGAAGAATTGATGCAAGCAGGCATTCAGAAAATGGACGAGCAAAACTGGCCGGAAGCGATCAGCTATTTTGATCGAGTCCTTGAGCAAAATCCCACACAAGCTACGGCATTAAACGCCAAGGGTGTGGCGCTTTTTCAGCAGAGTGAATATCAGGAAGCCATTCCGGTTTTTTCAGCAGCAATTGAAGCTGATTCCGCCAGTTACAAGCCTTGGTTTAACCGGGCCAATGCGAATTTAGAACTCAAAAATTTCAAAGAAGCGGTGGCCGATTACAATATGGCCAATGGCTTGGATCCCGAGCAAACGGACGTTTATTACAACCGGGGTTTGGCGCTTTTAGGCTTGGAGGAATACGAGGATGCTTTGTTTGATTTCGATATGGCCCTACAGGTCAATCCCAATCAGGCATTGGTTCATTTCAACAAAGGGAAGGCCCAACTGGGCAATAATGATCCTATGGGAGCAATGGAATCCCTGACGAATGCCGTGAATCTAGACGGGAAAAATGCAGCAGCATATTATCTTCTTGGAGTCACTCGAATGAGTGCACTCGGAGAAGAAGAAGAGGGATGCGCAGACCTGAAAATGGCATTAAGTCTCGGCTATACCGAAGCAAAATCATGGATTGACGAATTCTGTGAAAATGGCTAAAATCGGTCAAGATATCGCGCTGGCAAAACAGCTTTTGGAGCAAGGGGAGTTGGTCGCTATTCCTACCGAAACAGTTTATGGATTGGCGGCAAATGCCTTAAATCCCGATTCAGTCAGTCGCATTTTTGAAACTAAAAATAGACCAGCTTTTGATCCCCTGATCATTCATACAGATGCGATTGAAAAAGTGGGTCGCTTCGTATTGGAGTTTCCTGATCCCTTAAAATTACTTGCCGAGGCATTTTGGCCGGGGCCTTTGACCTTGCTTTTGCCTAGAAGACCTATCATTCCTGATTTGGTCACCTCCGGGCTAGACCAAGTTGCCGTTCGGATACCCAGTCATCCCTTGACAAAATCACTTTTGTCTACGTTGGATTTTCCCCTGGCGGCTCCCAGTGCCAATCCATTTGGTTATATCAGTCCTACCTCTGCAGCACATGTTCAAAAGCAGTTAGGGGAAAAAATCCCCTATATTTTGGATGGAGGAAAGTGCGAAGTGGGCTTGGAAAGTACCATTGTGGGAATGGAGGACGGAGAGATAATCATTTATCGATTAGGTGGATTGGAGCTTTCCGCGATCGAAGCTCGGGTTGGGCAGGTGCAGGTTAAAACTCACAGCAGTAGCAATCCTTCGGCACCGGGACTTTTGGAGTCCCACTATGCGCCCCGTAAGCGGTTGATCCTTGGTGATCTTGAAGCCATGGTTTCAGCACATATTCATAAGGAATTGGATTTTGGAGTGTTGAGTTTTCAAAGAAAATTCAGGGATGTGCCACACAATCGACAGGTTCAATTGAGCGAATCCGGGAATTTGAGAGAGGCGGCACAAAAGTTATTTTCCGCCATGCGGGAGCTGGACGAGCTAGAAGTGGATTGCATTCTTGCCGAACGGCTTCCAGATGAAGGTTTGGGGAAGGCGATTAATGATCGGCTTCAGCGGGCTTCAGCTGGAAACTAATTGGGTGGAAAGTTTAAATGGCCGGTAAAGACGGCTGATTTTTGACCAAATTTTTAATAACTTGAAGTCTGATAAGTAGAAAAACCGAAATTTATATAAAACCTATTTTATGAATCCTAGAATCAAAAACGTTGACAATTTGAGTTTTAAAGGGATGAAAGCCCTGATCCGGGTTGATTTTAATGTGCCTCTTGACGATCATTTTCATGTCACCGACGATACCCGAATTGAAGCTGCCCTTCCCACGATTAATAAAATTCTGAATGATGGGGGAGCGGTCATCTTGATGTCTCACCTGGGAAGACCAAAGTCAGGCCCAGAGGATAAATTTTCCCTGAAACATATCGTGCTGACTTTGGAGAAAGCCCTGGGAAAATCGGTCAAATTTGCCCCTGATTGTATTGGAAGTGAAGCAAAGAACTTGGCTGAAGGCTTAAAGGCAGGAGAGGTTTTGCTTCTTGAGAACCTTCGTTTTTACAAAGAAGAGGAAAAAGGAGATGCGGATTTTGCCAAAAAACTAGCAAGCCTTGGGGATATTTATGTCAATGATGCTTTTGGAACAGCGCACCGAGCACATGCTTCCACAGCGGTAATAGCCCAATATTTTGACATTAAAGTTTGTGGATATCTGATGCTGTCTGAGTTAAAAAATGCGGACAAAGTTTTGGGTAATCCTGAGCGGCCTTACACGGCAATTATGGGTGGCGCTAAGATTTCGGATAAAATTCTGATTATCGAACGGCTTCTGGACAAAGTGGATAATCTCATTATTGGAGGAGGAATGTCTTATACCTTTGCCAAAGCGCAAGGCGGCAGTATCGGAGATTCGTTGTTGGAGCCGGATAAGTTGGACTTTGTCTTGCAGCTGATGGAAAAGGCAAAAACCAAAGGTGTAAACTTGATTCTTCCCGTGGATACGGTGATTTCCAAAGCCTTTGCCAATGATGCAGAGCAAGGTTTGGCGAAAAAAGGAGAAATTCCTGATGGCTGGATGGGCTTGGATATCGGACCTGACACCAGAAAGATTTTTGCAGAAACAGTGCTTAAGTCTAAAACTATCCTTTGGAATGGTCCCATGGGTGTCTTCGAAATGGAGTCCTTTGATAAGGGAACCAAAGCCATTGCTGAGGCCGTCGCTGAGGCTACCCGAAACGGGGCTTACTCACTGATCGGTGGTGGAGATTCCGCTGCTGCGGTCAATAAGTTTGGCTATGGAGATCAGGTTTCTTTCGTATCTACCGGTGGAGGAGCCTTGCTGGAGCATATGGAGGGCAAGGTTTTGCCGGGAGTAGCGGCATTGGAGCCCTAAGGAAGAGTCAAGATACAAGATAATAGAGAATAGAAAATTGCTCTCAAATCCTTTCTGTTTATGAAAAGGAAAAAATAAGAAAAAGGTCGCTGGAAACAGTGGCCTTTTTCTTTGTGCTGATCCAAAGAAAAACCCTTCTAGATTTCTCCAGAAGGGTTTTTGGTATCCATTAGATCAGGAAAATTACCCGATAGAAACGCGTTTGAACGCAGAAACGGTCATTCCTTTGCTTACGCTGTCAAGGTACTGAGCGATGGTCTTGCTATTGTCTTTGACAAATTGCTGGCTGAGCAAGGTATTTTCCTTGTAGAACTTGTTCAATTTACCCAAGGCAATTTTTTCCAACATTTCTTCTGGCTTTCCTTCTGCTCTAGCCTGCTCTTTTCCTACTTCGATTTCTCTTTCTACCGTAGAAGCATCCACACCGTCTTTGTCTACAGCTACCGGATTCATCGCTGCGATTTGCATGGCGACATCTTTACCTGCTTCTTCTACATCAGCACCGCTAGTGTTGGTCAATCCTACCAAAACACCCAATTTGCCATTGGAGTGAATGTATGGAACGACGGCTTCAGCGATGACGATTTCATAGTGGGAGATTTCGATTTTCTCACCGATTTTACCGGTCATTTCGATGATTTTCTCTGCTACTGTAATGCTTTCGAAAGGCAAGGCAACAATTTCTTCAATAGAAGACGCGCCTTTTTCCACTGCCAAATCGAGAAGAGTATTGGCGAAAGCACCGAATTCCTCATTTTTAGCAACGAAATCAGTTTCGCAAGTCAAGGAAAGTAGTGTTCCTTTGGCGCCATTTTCAGTCACCTTGGTCACGACAGCACCTTCTTTGGTTTCTCTGTCTGCTCTGGAAGCGGAGACTTTCTGACCTTTCTTACGAAGGATATCGACTGCTTTTTCGAAGTCGCCTTCTGCTTCGGTCAATGCTTTTTTACAATCCATCATTCCTGCACCGGTCATTTGGCGCAGCTTGTTTACTTCTTGTGCAGTAATTGCCATTTTATGAGCTGTTTTTTTGAATTAAACGATTCTGTGTGTTAGGTACGGAGAGTTTAAAAAAACCATCCGAAAGTAGATAAAACAAAAAATTGAACATCGACCGGAGCCTGATGTTCAATTTTATTATATATCAAATCTAGGAGTGATGTGACTTATTCTTTGGTGTCAGCATCTACGGCTCTCTTTGCTTCTTCCTCTTCAGAAAGTTTAGCGTCATCTTTGTCCTTCTTGCGCTCAGAAAGACCTTCTTCGATGGCTACTCCGAAAGCTTTTACTAATAAGTTAACTGATTTGAATGCATCATCATTGGCTGGGATAGGGAAATCCACCTCGTTCGGGTTGGAGTTTGTATCGACCAATGCGAAAACAGGGATACCAAGCTTTTGTGCTTCGGCGATCGCGATGTGTTCTCTTTTGATGTCCACCACAAAAAGGGCCGCAGGAAGTCTGCTTAGGTCAGCGATACCGCCGAGAACAGATTCCATTTTCTCCTTTTGACGTGTGATCATCAGTCGTTCTTTCTTCGCCATATTCTTGTAGGCGTCTTCCTTCATCATTTTTTCGAGGGAGGACATCTTTTTCAAGGATTTGCGGATCGTAGCGAAGTTAGTCAACATCCCACCTAACCATCTTTCGGTTACGTATGGCATGTTAAGACGACGAGCTTCATCAGCTACCAAGTCTTTAGCTTGTTTCTTAGTAGCGACAAACATCACTTTTTTGCCGGAGCGTACGATTTGCTTCACTGCAGCGGATGCTTCGTCGAGGCAGGCAAGCGTTTTATTAAGGTCGATAATGTGGATACCGTTTTTCTCCATAAAAATATATGGAGACATACGGGGATCCCACTTTCTCGTCAAGTGTCCGAAGTGAACACCAGCATCCAGTAAGTCTTTGTATTCGATTTTTGACATGAATAAAATTGTTTTCTATTGATGGAAGAATAGATCCGATTAACGCTTGGAGAACTGGAACTTTCTTCTTGCTTTTCTACGTCCTGGCTTCTTACGCTCGACCATTCTCGGGTCACGAGTTAAGAATCCTTCTTTTTTCAAAGGACCTCTGTGCTCTTCGTTGAAATCACACAAAGCTCTGGAGATCGCCATACGGGCAGCCTCAGCTTGTCCTTTGATTCCGCCACCGTCCACATTGATTTGGATGTCGTAGTTACCGTCCTCACCGACTAGGGCAAGAGGTTGCTTCACGACGATCTGATGCAGATCAAATGGGAAGTACACGTTCAGTTCCTGATTGTTTACGGTGATATTACCTTTTCCCGGAGCCATGTAAATACGGGCTACGGAGGTTTTTCTTCTACCGATTTTGTTGATCATTTCCATGAATTCAGTCGATTAAAGAGTGATGGTTTTGGGCTGCTGTGCTGCATGAGGATGCTCAGATCCTTCATATACGTACAGATTTCCGTACAATTTTCTTCCTAATCTGTTTTTAGGAAGCATGCCTCTGACAGCTTTTTCAATCAAAATAGTTGAAGACTTCTGCTTCAATAATTTTGGAGTTGAAATTCGCTGACCACCTGGGTAACCGGTGTGACGCACATAAACTTTGGCATCCCACTTATCACCGGTCAATCTGACCTTGTCTGAGTTGATTACGATGACATTGTCTCCGCAATCCACGTGTGGGGTAAAGCTAGGCTTATTTTTTCCCCTTAAGATTTTTGCTACCTCACTGGCCAACCGACCCAAAACTGCAGCTTGGGCATCCACAATCACCCATTGCTTCTCTACAGTCGAGTTGTTAGCCGATACGGTCTTATAGCTTAAAGTATCCACTGTGTAACTGTTTAATTTTTAGCTTGTTAAATATGTTCGACCCCCAAAAAGGGACACAAAGATAGAAGTATTTTATTTTCTATGCAAAATATTTCCAAGACTACTTCCTAATTTTCATTGGATTAGCCTTAAAACGCCAAATTTCTAGTTGTCTTTTTCGATGAAAATCAGGCTGTTTTCTCCAACTGTTGGATCAAAACCTGAAAATCCTTGGGATAGGGTGCCTGTACGGTGATTTCTTTTCCGTCCAGACCTTCAAACCCGATCGAAAAGGCATGCAAAGAAACCCGCTGCATAATGGGTAATTCTTCTGTCTCTTTTTTCAAATTGAAGCGACGCTTGAGTGAAGAAAGATAGAGCGGTTTCCCACCGTAAAGTTCGTCCCCGCATATCGGTGACTGAAGGTAGGCCAAGTGTATTCGGATCTGATGTAATCTTCCCGTAATGGGTCTGCACTCGATCAGCGAATGTGCCCGGTAGGTTTTGATGGTGTGAAACACCGTCTGGGCGGGCTTGCCTTCTTTGCCAACTTTGGCGACTCCTTTGGCCGATGCGATGAGATTGCGGTCTACGAGCTGCTTATCGTATTCCCGAATTCCATCGACGACAGCATGGTAGACTTTGTTCACTTTTCGGTTTTCAAACTGCATCGCCAAGTGCCGGTAAGCGATGGGATTCTTGGCAATCACCAGACAGCCGGAGGTCTCCTTATCCAAGCGATGACACAGCTGGGCATCTGCTGTGTGCATTTTGGCAAGGTCCAGGATGTTCTGCGCCTCATGTCTATCGTCTAAGCTCGACAGGTAAGGCGGCTTGTTGATTACCAGGTAATCCTTGTTTTCAAACAGAATAAGTTTCTGAAAATCTACTTTCTTCATGGATTCTCCCGTGTCTCTTCAACGAGCTTGCAAAGGTAGGGAAAGGAAAGGTCAAAAAAAATCCTTCCGGCGGGAAGGATTTAGTAAGAATTCTTTCAGGAGGATTATTGCCGTTGTTTGATGATTGTAAATTCCCTTCGCGACAGTGCAGGTATGTTGCTGTGTTTTAACTCTCCTTGATGATAGACCTTACGAACCGACATTTTATTATATTTCTCGTCATAGTCGATTTCCGAGTAAAGGGTGTCTGCCTCTAATTCATTCCACTGGATTACCTTAACTTCGGATTCTATAATTAATTTCATTCGATGCTGCTTTTCATCCAGTTCTGGAGGATCGATCCGAAAGTTTCGACGCATATTGGTTAGGCCACCATTGTAGAATTCTTCGAGTTGACCCTCTCGCTCATAGAAAATTTTGATGACATTCGCCTTGTAGGATTTTGCTTGGGTTTGATCCAATAAATCAACGCCCTGTTCATCCAGAACTTTGATGAATACTCGATTATCATCTATAGGGTAATGGGGTAAATTCTCTTCTTTGCAAGAAATGATAAACCCTGCAAAAATGATTAGGAAAACAAGTATTAGCTTTTTCATTAGTCTGAAAAGTTTGGTTATTAAAACTAATAAAAAGGTTCTAAAAAAAACACTTCGGTGAATTTAATTGACTCTAAACTAGGGATTAGCCAATTATAATAGGGTAATTGATTCAAACAAGCTCCGCTTAACTTCAAAAAAGCCAAGAGTTCAAACTAACTTTTTTAAGCAGGCTGTTCTGCTTTGGTAGTCTGATCCAGCTCCTTCTCTTTCGCTAAAGGCAAAGAAAAGCTAAAAATTGACCCTTTGCCCACAGTAGAACTGACAGAAATCTTACTTTTGTGGCCTTCCAGAATATGCTTCACGATGGCCAAGCCGAGCCCGGTTCCTCCTTCTTTTTTGTTTCGGCTTTTTTCTACCCGGTAAAACCTTTCAAAAATCCGCTTCAAGTCTTCTGGAGGAATTCCCTGCCCATCGTCTTTGATATCCACTTGGATATGATTTTTATGCGCTTTGAGGGAGATTTTGACTTCTCCCTCGTCGTGGTTGTATTTGACTGCGTTGAAAATCAGATTTTGACAAACTCGATAGATTTTTTGCCGGTCGGCATGGGTCAAGTAGTTTTTATCCGGTTCGTATTTGAAGTCAATATGAACATGACGCTTGCTCGCTTTATGCTCAAGTTCTTCGATGACTTCCTCGATGACTTCCTTCAGGTCAAAATCTTTGAAAACAAACTTGATCACCCCACTTTCCATCTGATTCAGGGTCAGCAGGTCCTGGACAAGATTGTCGAGCGAATCCAGGCTTTTGGCTGCACGCTTGAGAAATTTCATCCGCACCTGCTTATCATCAATCGCTCCATCAAGTAGCGTATGGATGTAACCCTGTGTAGCAAAAATGGGGGTTTTCAATTCATGCGAAATATCGGCGATAAACTCCCTTCGGAATTCGGCGTTTTTCTGAAGTGCATCGATTTCCTTTTGTCGGGCTAGGGCATAGGAATTAATCACGGCATTGATTCTCCGAAGGGGAGAGATGGAGCTTTTACCACTTTTTTCAGGGATTTGAGAGAGCTCTTTCTTTTGGATTTTTTCCAACAATGAATAGATATTGGCAATCTCCCTGAAGACCAAAAACTCCAGGGTAATATTGATTAATAAGTAAGAGGCAGAAAATGCCAGTCCGGATGCCACAAAAATCAACACCGCCGTGGAATCATCCATCAAGGACAAAAAAGCACCCACTAAGGCCGAAATAGCCAAAGCCAATATCAATGAAATACCACGGGAACTTACAAGCATTTTTAGGAGCCCAACTCGAATTTATATCCTACACCTTTTACTGTAGTGATGTAGTCATCTCCGATTTTTTCCCGGACTTTGCGGATGTGTACATCGACTGTGCGGGCGAGTACAAAGACATCCGAACCCCAGATATTCTGAAGAAGCTCATCTCTACTGAATACCATATTAGGGTTTTTGGCGAGGAAATACAATAATTCAAACTCCTTCTTGGGCAGTGTGATGGTTTTGCCGGATTTTTCGATGGTGTAGCTGCCCCGATCGATGATCAAGTCCCGGATTTTGATCTGGGATTGCTCTTGTTCTTTTTTGGATTCCCTGCGGAAAAGCGCTGCGATCCTACTCATCAAAGCCCGGGGTTTGATTGGCTTGGTGATGTAGTCATCAGCACCCACGTCAAAAGCGGCTACTTCGGAGTATTCTTCCATTCGGGCAGTCAGAAAAATAATAAAGGTGTTTTTCAACTCTGGAATCTGCCGAAGCTGAAGACAGGTTTCCACTCCGTCCTGATTGGGCATCATGATATCCAAAAGGATGACATCAGGTAGAAATTTGGAAGCGGTCTTGACCCCCTTGATTCCGTCTTCTGCGGTGGCTACATCGTATCCCTCTTTTTGCAGGTTGTATTTAAGAATTTCAACGATATCCGGTTCGTCATCTACGACCAGAACTTTGATTTTCTGTTTTTCGCCCATTTGGATTGTTCTTGTTTGCTGGATAAAATTAAACAATATTCTAGCATACCCACCAAACAATTTGTCATCACTTAGGGTTTGATTTTGCTTTTGAAGGAAGGCCAATTGAAAAAGTGAGTAAATATTACCCGAAAATTACCCGAATGTTTCCTAATTATACCGTAATCCCTTAGCGGAGATAATGTCAAAATTAAGCGAACCTAAAAACAGGTTTGCTTTGATTTTAACAGGAATTTTGTTCTGATCCTGTGTGACCCACACTTTTACCGGGTATTCTCCGCGGAAGAGTTTGTTTTTGGGAACTTGGGGAGAAAAGATAAAGGTGTCCTTCTCGCCGAGCTCCGTTTTGATGCGTTCGGTCCCTTCAAAGATTAACTTTATGTTATATATTTCTTTATCAAAGAAACCTTTGATCGTGACGTAATCTCCAGCCTTAATATCTCGAAGATCCAAACTGCGCAGATAATAAAATCCACTGACCAAATCCTGCACCTGTCCCGGTAAGTCAAACTCTTTGACTTCTGTCAACACCTTATTTTCCCGGTCAAAAAGCTGCATTTTGGCTTTTCGATTTTTCTGATCAAAGAAGACTTTTTCATGCTTTCGGTATTTGCCTTCCTCAATGTGACGATAGGAGATTTTAGGCAGCCGAGTATCACCGTCCCAATAGGTTCCCCAGTTGTCATTGACCCTGCCAAAAAGTGCCGCCGCACCTTTGGTCTGTCCATACACGTCGATTTTGTAATGCGGTTTTTGGTCGTGGATATGGGGTTGATTGCTGACTTGCATTTTGGCATCCGCGAGATTGATCCAGCCATAACTCACTTCAAAATTCAGCTCCTCTCCAAATGTAAAAGGAACGGTCGGTGCTTGCTGAGTCAAGCCCAAAGTTGGTAAAAGAAAGAAGAGAAGGAGTAATCTAAACTGAATCATGATTTTTTTTGACAATACCTGACAAAAAGAAGTTATTTTTATAGGTAATACGAAAAAACGTGCCGAATAGTGACGAAAAGTACGAATTTGGTATCCGAATTCAAAAGTAAGCCAGTTTTGGCAAATGGATTCTCTTCTTGTAAATTCATTGTTTTCATTCTTTTAAAATCCTAAATAAATGAGTAATAACGCAGAAAAATTAAAAGCGCTTCAACTGACCATCGATAAGTTGGAAAAAACCTACGGTAAAGGTACCGTGATGAAGCTTAGTGATAATAAAGTGCAAGACGTTCCCGCCATTTCTACGGGTTCTCTAGGTTTGGATATGGCCTTGGGAATAGGGGGAATTCCCCGCGGACGGGTCATTGAGATCTATGGTCCGGAATCTTCCGGTAAGACGACCTTGACCATGCATTGCATTGCCGAGGCGCAGAAGGCAGGAGGTTTGGCAGCCTTCATCGATGCCGAGCATGCATTTGATAAAAGCTATGCCGAAAAACTGGGAATCGATATCGAAAACCTGTTGATCTCACAGCCGGACAATGGGGAGCAAGCGCTGGAAATCGCTGAGCATTTGATCCGATCAGGAGCGATAGACATTATTGTGATTGACTCCGTGGCGGCATTGGTACCCAAAGGCGAGCTCGAAGGAGAAATGGGGGACAGCAAAATGGGACTTCAGGCCCGATTGATGTCCCAGGCTTTGCGAAAGCTCACCGGCGCAATCAACAAAACCGGGTGCTCTTGCATCTTTATCAATCAGCTTCGGGAAAAAATCGGGGTGATGTTTGGTAATCCAGAAACCACTACGGGCGGTAATGCCCTGAAATTCTACGCTTCCGTGCGATTGGACATCCGAAGAATCGGTCAAATCAAAGAAAGTGCGGATAATATTCTTGGCAACCGTACCCGAGTCAAAGTGGTCAAAAATAAAGTAGCACCTCCATTTAAAGTGGTTGAATTTGACATCATGTACGGACAGGGAATCTCCAAAGTCGGCGAAATCATTGATTTGGGAGTGGAGTTTGACATCATCAAAAAAGCCGGATCCTGGTTCTCTTACAATGGAGAGAAGCTCGGTCAGGGCCGGGATGCGGTAAAGAATCTACTGCTGGATAATCCGGAATTGATGGACGAATTGGAGCTTAAAATCAAATCGGCATCTGGACTTTTGCCTAAAGTTGGAAAAGATGCGGTTGAAGAATAAAGACCAACAGGAGATAAAAAAAGGGAAGCTTCGGCCTCCCTTTTTTATTTCTAAAGAACTGGATTAGGTGGTACGAATTGCTTCTACGGGATCCATCCGTGCAGCAAGTGTGGCCGGGACTATTCCAGACACTACGCCAATGATGGAAGATACTCCGAGGCCAAGAATGATGTTTTGGAATGAAAGGATCAAATCCAAACTTCCTAGCTGAATGAAACTCAGGAAATACACGAGAATGATTCCTGTGCCCCCACCTATCAGGCTAAGGCAAACCGCCTCAAACAGAAACTGAAAAAGGATAAAGTAATTTTTTGCCCCGAGGGACTTTTGGATGCCGATAATGTTGGTTCGCTCCCGCACCGAAACAAACATAATATTAGCAATGCCAAATCCTCCCACCAAAATGGAAAAGCCTCCAATCACCCAGCCTGCAGAAGAAATCACGTCAAATATCGATCCGATGGTATTTTGGATAAACTCAGTTTTGTTTAGAGAAAAATTATCTTCCTCCGTGGGTTTCAGTCCTCTTTTTGCGCGGAGCAAGCCAATCATTTCATTTTCTAAAGCCACCAAGCCAATGTCATCTTCCATTCCTTTGACAGCTATATTGGGCTCAACTCCATTTCTACCTGTAAAGTAGAGTTTATTGAAGGCTCCGTATGGAATCAAACAGGCTTCATCCTTTGAGGGTAGGTCAAAGAGGCCTTCGCCCTCTTCCTCCAACACCCCAACGACGATGAATTTCAAGCCTCGGATTTTTATTTCTTCGCCAATGATCGACTGATTGGGATAGAGCGTGTTTGCAATTTTTTTACCGATTATCGCCAGATTTCTGGCACCTCCCACTTCCACTTCTGTGAAATACCGGCCTTCCTCCAAGGCTACATCATAAACATCCTGATAGGTGTAGGCTATTCCGGAAAGTTGCGTACCCTCGTAGGCATTGCTACCAGCCTGCATGGTAGTGCGAGCAGATGCCGAAATGGTCACTCCCTCGGCGTTTTGAAGATTTTCTTCTAAAAACCGGTATTCCGAAACCGTGGCATAGGGACGTCTGATAAATTCCCACCAAGGTCTGTTTTGGGGGGGTCCATCAAAAGGAAAACGGTCGATGCGAATCACGTTAGTCCCGAGAAAAGAGAAGGAGGATTTGATGTTGTTTTCTAACGAATCGACGAGCGTAAATACCGCAATAATGGCAAAAATCCCTACAGTCACCCCCAATAAGGACAAAATCGTCCGGGTAAGATTGGATTTCAATGCACTAAAGGCAAATAGAAAACTTTCCCAGGTAAGTCGGAAAAAAAGCATGCTTTGAATAGTTGGTTAAAACAATTTGTCAAGTTACGTGAAATTGGAGATTATTGTTATTATCTTTGCATTTTTTAGAGTTATTCTAAAAGATTTAATCAAGCGTAGATATCTAAAGCTTATATATGAAATTATCTGATTTCAAATTTGACGTCCCCAAGAAGTTAATTGCCCTTTATCCCACAGACAACCGAGACGAGTCGAGGCTGATGGTGGTTCATCGTAAAACCGGGGAAATCGAGCACAAAACTTTCAAGGACATTATCGAATATTTCGGAGAAGGAGATGTTTTCGTAACCAACGATACCAAGGTTTTTCCGGCCAGACTGTATGGAAATAAGGAAAAAACAGGTGCTGAAATCGAAGTTTTTTTATTAAGAGAATTGAATCCTGAGCTTCGGCTTTGGGATGTATTGGTAGATCCAGCTCGTAAAATCCGGGTTGGGAACAAGCTTTATTTTGGAGATTCGGATTTGGTAGCTGAGGTGATTGATAATACGACCTCGCGAGGAAGAACAATCCGCTTCTTATTTGATGGCACGGAAGAGGAATTTCACAAGACCATCGATACTTTAGGTGAGACTCCACTTCTCAAGGAAATCATCGAACGAAAAATTGAGCCGGAAGATCGCGAGCGATACCAGACGGTATTTGCTAAAAATGTGGGTGCTGTAGCTGCTCCAACGGCAGGTTTGCACTTCACTCCTCATCTATTGAAGCGCCTGGAATTGCAGGGTGTGGAAGTAACTCCGATTACGCTTCACGTGGGATTGGGGACTTTTAGACAAGTGGACGTAGAAGACCTGACCAAGCATAAAATGGATTCTGAGAATTATAACATTCCGGATGCTACCGTAAAATTGGTCAATGAAGCCTTGGATCATAAAAAGCGAGTCGTAGCTGTCGGAACTACTGTGTTAAAAACCGTGGAATCATCAGTGACTGCAAGCAATCATCTGAAAGCTTCCAGTGGATGGACAGATAAGTTTATCATTCCACCTTACGAGTTCAAAATCGCCAATGCGCTGATCACCAATTTCCATTTGCCAGAGTCAACTCTTTTGATGACCGCTTCTGCTTTTGGAGGATATGATTTGATTATGAAAGCTTATAAAGAGGCCATCAAAGAAAAATACCGCTTCTTCTCCTATGGAGATGCGATGTTGATTTTATAAAAAGATTCAGAAAGCTCCCAACCGGGAGCTTTTTTTTCGACTTCATTTTTTAGTGATTCTGGAGTAACAGCCCATTTGATTACAATAAACTAAATTGCTTGAAATTTAGAAGCATGAAAAAAGCCGCCGTACTCGTCGCAGGAGGAAAAGGAACCCGAATGGGTGGGTCTATTTCAAAACAATATTTGCCAATCGCAGGCAAACCGGTATTGATGCATACGCTGGAGGTATTTTATCGAGTGGACCCAAGCATAGAACTGATTGTTGTTTTGCCTGAGTCGGACTTTGAGCTTTGGGAAGAATTAGTAAAGAATCATCAATTTACTGTTCCCCATCATCGTGTGGCAGGAGGAAACTCCCGGTTTCAGTCTGTACGAAATGGATTGAAAAGTATTTCTTTTGATGAAGGCTTGGTGGCCATCCACGATGCAGTTAGGCCTTTTGTCAAAGAAGAAGTGGTTGCCGCGAGTTTTGAAGAGGCTGCTCGCTCGGGGAGTGCGATAGCAGTAGTAGCCTTAAAAGATTCCATCCGTAAACTCACCGATGACGGCAAATCATTTTTTCAGGAACGGCAGTATTTCCGACTGGTTCAGACACCGCAGACCTTTCAGTTGGCAAAAATTCGCAAAGCCTTCCAGGTTACCGAATTGCCACAATTTACCGATGATGCCACAGTCTATGAGCATCAGGGCTGGCAGGTAAGTCTTATCCCCGGCAATCCCGAAAATATCAAACTGACCACACCCGAGGATATGGTTTATGCTGATTTTTTGATCAATCTCTCTAAAACACCCAAGATATAACAGTTTGGGCTTTACCGACTTTTTTGCAGCATTTACCGACTTTTTCTCGCTTTAGACGAAGACCATGCGGTCATTTTTGGCAGTAGACCTACTTTTGGATATCATTTAAACCAAAAAGCAAATGGCAAATTATTCTAATCCTAAATCCAATAATGAAAGCGGGCTCATATTCGGATTTATCATCTTAGGAGTAGGTATCCTGATTCTACTACGCAAACTGGGGATTTTCTTTCCCGGCTGGATTCTTTCCTGGCCCATGATTCTTATTGCTATCGGTACCATCGTTTTGATTAAACATCAATTTCAATCTTTCTTTGGAGCAGTCATGCTTGGCTTTGGGTTTTATTTTCTAGCAGAGCGGGAGTTTGGTTTTGACCTTGGCTTGGAGCAATATATCCTACCGATTGGTCTGATTCTTTTGGGGATCTATTTGATTACCCAAAAACAAAAAGAAAATAGGGTGATGGATGACGTGATGTCTAAAATGCAACAAAAATCTTTCAAAAGTTCTTCTTCTTCCTTCGCCTCTACCGAACATTCGGGTGATACGATAGAGACAGAACCAACCCTCGGAAGCAGTAAATCCGGAATAGGAGGCACTTCTGGGATTTCGTATTCGGACAAAGCGAATATCGATGCGATATTGAGTGGAGTAAATAAGCGGATTTTATCCAAAAACTTTCAAGGCGGGAAACTTACTGCCGCCTTTGGAGGAATAGATTTGGACCTGTCTCAGGCAGACCTACAGGGAGTTCAAACCATGCAGGTGGATGTGATTTTTGGTGGAATGAAACTGATTGTGCCTCCTCACTGGGATGTGCGTACCGAGGTGACCAATATTGCTGCCGGGGTAGAGGACAAGCGAATTTACCGTCAGTCAGAAGTCGATACGGATAAGGTATTGGTCTTGAGAGGAACGATTTTATTCGGAGGTTTGGAAATCAAATCATTTTAACGACCTTTTCTTTTAAAAAATCAGCGATTTGTTTTCCAAGGCATTCTCTACTCCATCACGCGCTAATTGGGTGATTCAAGGAGCCGGTTTGATCTGGCTTCTGGTCACCGCCTCGATTCTGAATTATTATGGATTGAGTTTGGCTCTAGCTTTTACGGATGCCTTGGTTTACGCCCTTGCTTTTTTAGGCGGTGTCGTTGTGCTTGATCGTATTTTTAGCTTTTACATTCCCAAGGGGGCAAATACTTGGCTGCTTTTAATTTTACCTTTGATTTTGAGTTTGATCGGGACATTGCTTCATCGATATGTGGGGGCATGGATTTTTGAGGAAGATGATTTATATCGAAAATTGCTCGGGGATCATTTTTACCTGCGGTGGGCTATTCTCGCCATAATGGAGGCAATGGTCACGTTGCTTGCCATCGTGGTTTCCAAGCTGGAGCAGCAGGAGGCTAGTCAAAAGCGTGAGTTGCATATCATGGAGCTATCCAAAGAGGCCGAGTTGACTCAATTGCGGCAGCAGCTCCAGCCTCATTTTCTTTTCAATAGTTTGAATTCAATCAATGCGCTGGTGGTTTCCGAATCCAAAAAAGCCAGAGAAATGGTTTTGCAGCTATCTGATTTTTTGAGAGGAACAATCCGAAAAGATCATCAAACCTGGATTAGTTTGGAGGAGGAATTGGCCTATTTAAAATTATATCTGGAGATCGAAAAAGTCCGATTCGGCCATCGATTGCAGGTTGAATTTGAGGTTTCTGAGGAAGCTTCTCAAATGCAATTGCCTCAACTCTTGATTCAGCCCCTTTTGGAAAATGCGATTAAACACGGACTCTATGGCATCACCGGAGAGGTAAATATCCTTATCAAAGCAGCCAAAAAGCAAAATTATTTAATTATCATGATCGAAAATCCTTACGATCCAGAAACTCCCGCACAGGATGGGACCGGTTTTGGACTTTCCTCTGTAGAGAGAAGGCTGTATTTACTTTTTGGAAGAAATGATTTATTGACTAAGGAAGCAAAAAATTCCACTTTTAGTATTGAGTTAAAAATCCCACAACTGAAATGATCCGTACCTTAATTATCGACGATGAACCTTTGGCTGCGAGTGTAGTCAGGGAATTTTTATCCGAATATGCCCAGTTTGAGCTGATGGAGCAATGCTCAGACGGGTTTGAAGGGCTAAAAGCCATACAGAAACATCAACCGGATTTGATTTTTTTGGATGTGCAGATGCCAAAAATCACCGGTTTTGAAATGCTCGAGCTACTCGATGAGGCTCCTGCGGTAATTTTCACCACGGCATTTGATCAATATGCCCTTAAAGCCTTTGATACCAAAGCCATTGATTATCTGTTAAAACCATTTTCTCAGGAGCGATTTAATCAAGCCATCCAAAAGTTTCTAGCCACTCAAGGAGCTCCCCGTCCGACTTCGGGACTTCAGGAAATGGCCGAGAAAAGCAATCGACTGGTCGTTCGGGTCAAAAATGAGATCAAAATCATAGCGGTCTCAGAAGTATTGTATTTCGAAGGGGCGGATGATTACATTGCCATCTACACGGAGAAAGGTAAATTTTTGAAAAAAATGACCATGAAATCATTGGAGGAAGCCTTGGCACCGGATCGCTTTGCGCGGATCCATCGATCTTACATGCTCAATGTCAATGCGGTCACACGGATCGAACCCTACGAGAAAGATAGTTACTTGGTTTTTCTGAAAAACGGGGAAAAGCTGCCCGTAAGCAAAACCGGTTATGGGAGATTGAGACAGGTGTTAGGCGTATGAGAAAAATTAGGATTAACCAAATAAAACGAAAAAAGCCCCGAAAATATCCGGGGCTTTGGTATTAATATTCGTCCTCGTTGAAGAAGAAGTCATCTTTGGTCGGGTAATCCGGCCAAATCTCTTCGATGGTCTCATAAGGTTCTCCATCATCTTCCAATTCTTGAAGATTTTCTACTACTTCTAGCGGAGCGCCAGATCGGATGGCATAGTCAATCAGCTCATCCTTGGTGGCTGGCCAGGGAGCGTCCTCTAAATAGGAAGCTAGTTCAAGTGTCCAGTACATAGTGTTTGTTTTAAGTAGTTCCGGATTTTTAAGGTTGCAAAATTATCCTTTTTTTTAGATATGTAATCGTGTACTGATTATTTAAAAGAAAGTTGCTTCAAAATGTAATTTTTTACGTCAACTTTCCGCTTCAGTGCCGATAGTTTTTTCTTCATCATGATCTCAAAATCGCTGCTCCTGACTTGAAAATTGTCTGTATTATTTTGAGCAGTCTCATATTCTGTCTGATCCCGGTGAAGGAGGTCTTTGAGTAAAGCGACTTTGATCTGATTTTGTTCCGTTTCGGGTTTTTGATCAAAGTCCGGGTATTTTCCATGAAGGAGTTTTTCCAGAAATGCCTTCTCAAAAACGATGTCAGAAAAGAACTGAAAAGATCTGGCCAATAAATTTGAGTCTTTGGGTTTTCGGGGAGGAAGCTTTCGCCATTCTTGCTGGATTTCCTTTGCCCGGCCGATCAGTTCGTAGCTGGTGGGCTGTCCTGCTAGTTTTTTGATTTCCTCGGTTAAGCTTTCGACCTGTTTCATTACTTCGCGAGGATGCATTTGAGGCCCAGGATTCAAAGCCCTGCGATAGCGGGAAAAGATCCGGTTGTTCAGCTTCGAAAATTCATCCCAAAGCGGCTGTCGCTTCTCGGCGGGAACTTTACCGGCTGATTTCCATTCTTTTTGGATTTTTTTGCTGATTTCGAAAGCCATTTTGGCATCAGGAAGATCATGTGCCTCTCGAGCTTGCTCGACGAGCGCTTCATAGACTTTGATGTTTTCCTCTGCCTGCAAAGCCAATCCCTCAAAGAAATGTCTTCTGTTTTCGAAGAAGTGCTGCACGTGGTCATTAAACTCCTGCTCTATTTCTTCTTCGATTTCTTTATCCACCGGACCGGTTTTGATCCAGCGCATTTTCAGATCTTTGTAAAATTCGGTGGTCGCTTTCCAGTCGGTATCATCCCGCATGGATTCTGCTTCTTGGATAAGGACTTTTTTTACCTCAAGATTTTTAGCTCGATTGGCTTGGATGATTTCATTTAGGTAGACTTCCTGCTGATTGAGTTCATCGATTAGGGGAATAAAATCACCCAGGGCATCAGATTCATACAGGGAGTCCCGTAGGTGAATCAGTTTCATCAAGAAGGAACCCTTGTTTTGATTTTCCGCAATATCGGATTTGAGTTTTTCGACTTTCTCTTTGATTTGCTCAAAACGACCTTCAAAATAGGCAATCGTAGAGGCCTCATCCTCTTTTACTTCGCCGATCTCCCTGTCCGCCTTTCCCAGAAATCCTTTTAAATATACTTTGTTGTCTTTAATGTATCCGTAGGGATGCTCCATTGCGCTACAGTAGGTTAGGTGGTCGTTCTCAATTTTCCGCAAATTAATTAATTCAAAAGCACTTATCCTAAGAAAGAGCTTTTTTTGCATCTTTGCTGTTTAACGCAAATTTTCAAGAAAAATTCAACTCATGAGTGCAGAAAAAATCATCTTTTCCATGGCGGGTGTTTCCAAGATCTATCCACCACAGAAAAAAGTCCTGAAAGATATCTACCTCTCATTTTTTTACGGTGCCAAAATCGGCGTTCTCGGCCTCAATGGCTCAGGTAAATCCTCCCTTCTTCGCATTATTGCCGGGGTGGATAAGGAATATCAGGGAGAAGTCGTGTTTTCGCCCGGCTATACCGTAGGGATGCTGGAGCAGGAACCCATACTCGATCCTACCAAAACAGTAAAAGAAGTAGTCGAAGAGGCAGTGGCAGATACCGTCAATTTATTGAAGGAGTTTGAGGAAATCAATGAGAAATTTATGGATCCGGCCCTGATGGAGGATCCGGATGCGATGGATAAATTGATCACGCGTCAAGGAGAGGTACAGGAGAAACTCGATGCTGCCAATGCCTGGGAGCTTGATGTCATGCTGGACAAGGCCATGGATGCGCTGCGTCTTCCTCCGGCTGAGGCCAATGTCGCCAACCTATCCGGTGGAGAAAAGAGACGCGTGGCTCTTTGCCGGCTTTTGCTTCAAGAACCGGATGTCCTGTTGCTTGACGAACCTACCAACCACCTCGATGCAGAATCGGTGCATTGGCTGGAGCAACATCTGAAAAACTATAAAGGAACTGTCATCGCTGTGACGCACGACCGATATTTCCTCGATAATGTAGCAGGATGGATTCTCGAACTCGATCGTGGCGAGGGAATTCCCTGGAAAGGAAATTATTCTTCTTGGCTAGACCAAAAGCAACAGCGTCTCAAGCAAGAGGAAAAAACCGAATCCAAGCGTCAAAAAACGCTAGAGCGGGAACTTGAATGGATCCGAATGTCGCCCAAAGCTCGTCAATCCAAAGGGAAAGCCCGTCTCAATGCTTATGATAAACTGGTCGGTGAGGAAGCAAAAGAGAAAGAAGCCAAGCTGGAATTATTTATCCCGCCGGGACCGAGATTGGGCTCTAAAGTCATCGAGGCAAATCATGTATCCAAGGCTTTTGGAGATAAACTGTTGTTTGAAGACCTTAGCTTTTCACTGCCTCAGGGAGGTATTGTAGGGATCATTGGTCCAAACGGTGCAGGAAAATCTACACTTTTCAAATTGATCACGGGACAGGAAAAAGCCGATTCCGGGAATTTCGAAGTAGGGGAAACCGTAAAGCTAGCCTATGTCGATCAGGAGCATGATTCACTAGATCCAAATAAAACGGTGTATCAGCTGATTTCCGAAGGGAATGAGCTGATGAAGCTGGGAAATAAGGAGGTTAATTCTCGTGCTTATGTATCCAAGTTCAACTTTGCAGGCTCTGATCAGGAGAAAAAAGTTGGGGTGCTGTCTGGTGGGGAGCGAAACCGCGTTCACTTGGCCATTACCCTCAAGGAAGGCGGAAACTTACTTCTTCTTGATGAACCGACCAACGATCTTGATGTGAATACACTTCGGGCTTTAGAGGAAGCTTTAGAAAACTTCGGAGGCTGTGCGGTGATTATTTCCCACGACCGGTGGTTTTTGGATCGGATTTGTACCCATATTTTGGCTTTCGAGGGAGATTCTCAGGTGTATTGGTTTGAGGGTAACTTCTCCGACTACGAAGAGAATAAGAAAAAGCGCCTCGGTGATGTGACGCCGAAGCGGATTCGGTATAAGAACCTGAAATAAGTGCGCAGCTGCAATTGGCAAAAAGTCAGAAGTCTGAAACCAAACCCCTTGAAGAGAAATCTTCGAGGGGTTTTTTAAGGTTTTAAAAGTTAAATAATTAAAAACCAGTCATTTAAAATCATTTTTATTCTAAAGCATGATGCCGTGTTGTGAATATTCAGTGGGTTTATTTGCCTTAAATTCGAAATAGCCTGACTATCGGTTAACTTACTTTAACTTTGAACTAGAAATAGAGACTGAGATAGTACAATTGTCTTTAGTACCTTTTCCAAAAATGAAAGAAAAATGAGGGGGTTTTTACTTTTCATAGTCTTCTTAGTAACTGGTTTTGCTTGCCAATCCAATTCTGAGAAAACTGGTGATATCCAAGTCAAAGAAATTTTTATCGATTTAGATCAACCTGTAAATTTCAAAGCCAGTCAGTTTTTTGACACCTGTTTTATTGTCCCTTTAGATAATCGGGAATTGATCGGGGAGGTAAGTGAGCTTTTTTTAGATGAAAATCATATGTTGATAACAGATAAAAGGAGTACCCAGAAGATTTATCTTTACGATTGGGAAGGAAGCCTAATTCAATTTTTGGGTACTGAGGGAGAAGGACCCGGGGAATATAAATTCCAGCGAAATATTCAACTTTTGTCAAAAGACGAATTTGTGTTGTATAGCAGTGCGACAAATAAACTGGTTTATCAGAAATTTTCAGAGCAACTGGGGCAAGATTTGAATTTGGATACCTTGGGGCCATTAAAAGATTTTAAGCTGTTGAATGGCAACTACTATTTTGCCAGAGAAAATGAATCAAAAACCACCAATCAGATTTTGGTTTTTGATTCGGATTTTGAGCTTTTAGAAGAAATTAAGTTGGATGAAAAATTCCTCTCTCAGGACCAATCTAAATATGGGATGGGAAAGGAAAATTACTTTTTTCCGAAATGGGATGGTAAAGGGTTTTATTTTTCTGATGTAGAAAATCCACATTTCTTGGATTTTGAAAATGATCTACTGAAGACCATTTATCGAGTTCGACTTTCTGAGCGAGAAATAGACTATTCGAAAATAAGTACTGGCTCTGACCAGGGTAGACTAAACCTGGCCCGAAGTCAAAATCTAACTTACTTTGCTAATGCAGTTCAGGTTCATCCTGATTTTCTATTTATAGGGTATGGTGATGGACCTATTTCAAAAATGGCCATTTGGGATAAGAAGTCGGATATCGCATATCCGGTTGAAAAAATAGAAAACGACTTTGCGGTCTTGCCAAATATCAATTCAATAGGGATGAGTGCGGGTCTTACTGCTCAACCAGGATTTTATATATTCATGTTGGAGGCACCAATGTTAATTGATGTTTTGGAAAGAATCGATGAAAAAGATAATGTTTATTTAAAAAAACTGAGAGCCCTGAATATCCAAAAAGATGATAATCCGATACTGTTCATTTATCGATTTAAACAAAGTGTTAATTTGAAATGGCCTTAATTTTAGCCCTTTCTCCAATTTCTTCACTTTTCTTTTCTACGGAAATTTAATGTCTATGACCCCACTTTTTTATATTCCCGCTAATATTGATTTTTATGTTTTCTTTCTTTAGATACCTCAAACTAAGATTTTTGGCAAAAAGTGGTCTATCTCTTAATTGGAGTCTGGATCAACGTCATCCTGTTTCCTCTTTAGTTAAATAATCAATAGAGTAGATTTAGCTATTGATCGGGAACTCACAATTTTCCTCCCAATTAAATTTTATAAGATGTTGCTTTTTAAAAGCTTGTTTGAGAAATTGTTAAAAAATGATTTCAGCCGATGAGTCAGCGAAGATTTAGATTTCACATAGCCATGATTCTGATAGCTTTGGTCATCGGAGGCCTTTCCTAATGGCAAAGTGGCGTGTGGATGGAAGGGAGAAATCATGTTCCTAATTTTACTGCGATTGCAATGGTTTTTCTGGTTTTCTCGCAGGGAATAGCGCTTCGAATTGGGTTGAAGGAGAAAAAGTAATGATTTGAATTTTAAAATATGAGATACCTTTCAATCGTGATTTTGATTGGACTTTTTTCCTTCGGCCAAAAGGCAGAGCGGGATCCTAGATTGATAGGACAGTGGATTACTTTATATTCTACCAATGGTACAGGTGAAATCCAAAGAGATATGCTCTTTGGTAAAAACTATGTAGAAACGTTCACAAAAAGTGGCAAGTACATTTTAGATCCTCAATTTTTGAGGGATGATATGAAAAGTCGTGGTATCAATGAGCCTTTGGATTATGCTTCTATTCCTACGTTTTCCTGGAAAACTGAAAATAACGAAGTTTTAATAATAGACTCTGGACAAGGTAGCCAGAAAATCCGATATGGCTTCTCCGGTGATACTTTGCTTAAAGGCTACCCAAATGGGCATATTCGATATTTATTGAAGCGAAAATGAGTCAAAAACCATACAAATACCTGAATGCTTTCATTTTCCACTGCCCACATGGGTTTTGGGAGTAGTTATTGCATGGGGAGCAATTGCTTTTTTTATGGAAGTGATACGAAATAGAAAGAAATTCAACTAGCTAAATTTTTGAATTTCAATTAATTTAAAAGGCTTGTTTTGGTACTACAAGATATTGTGTAATACTAACACAAGCTTTTTCCTTTTGATGATTATAACATTCGAGGAAATTCGGATTACCCCTTTTTCCTCCTCAACTCCAATACCGTAATCTCCGGCCAAATTCCCACCCGTCCCGGAAAAGCAAGAAATCCAAAACCCCGATTCACATGTAAGAAGCGCCCCATTTCTTCGTAGAGTCCAGCCCATTTGGGATAGCGAAAGGAGGCAGGGCTCCATTTGACCCAGCCCGGTATTTCGATCCCAAACTGCATTCCATGAGTATGTCCACTCAGGGTGAGATGAATAAATTGAGAGAAATTCTTTACCTGCTCATCGAAATGGGAAGGATCGTGACTCATTAAGACTTTAAAGCTTTGGTCCTTTAGGGTGGCAGTGGCTTTACCCAAATCTCCGTATTGCGCAAAGCCTTTCCCCCAGTTTTCTACCCCGATCAGATCAATACGGGCTTGTCTTTTTTGGATTTGGATGCTTTCATTTCGAAGAAGCTTAAAGCCAAGATCTTCGTGAACCTGAAAAAGACGCTGCAGATTGCTCACTTTAGCTTCTTTGCTCGGCCAATCCATGTAGTCTCCGTAGTCATGGTTGCCGAGTACGGAATATTTACCCATGGGAGCTTTTAGCTTATTGAATACTTCAATCCAAGGCTCCATTTCTGCTGCCTGATTGTTGACCAAATCTCCGGTGAAAAGAATGACATCCGAATTTTGCTGATTGATCAAATCCACGCCGTACTCCAGTTTCTTTTTGTTGTCAAAACTCCCTGAGTGAATATCTGAAATCTGGGTGATGGTAAATCCGTCAAACTCCTCTGGGAGTTCGTCGAATTCCAAGCTGTGTTTGACCACTCGGTAGCGGTATTTCCCAATGAGCACTCCGTGTAAAATTCCCAAAAATGGAACTGCCGCAAGAATCAGAGCAGTTTGACTGATCATTTTTCTCCGTTCAGGCAAAAAATCGCCTTCTCTTTCTCCAGCGAAAGATTGAAAAGCCCCAGAAAGCAATCGCAGGATATCTTCTCCAAAAAGGATAGCGAGGATAATCAGTTTTGGGATGAGTGAGAGTATGAGTAGGGAGACCATTCGGCCAAAGCTGAGATTGATCGATCCTCTTTCGAAGGTCAAAAACACATAGCCGACAAAGAAATAGACCAGAATCGAAAAGCCCCAAAAGGCATATTTGACCCAAGGTTGGGAAGCGAGGGCAGTTTTGAAAGCTTGAAAGGAATACCAGTCGATCAGACCAAGGAAAAGGATGAATAAAATTAATCGAATTAGGATGCTGAGCACGTGATAGCGGTTAAGTGGAAAGTTGGTTATTTGGCTGAAATTACCTGAACGGGAAGTAGAAAAGCAAGTTGGAAATATTGAAACGAAATTCTGGATTCTAAAATCTCGAGGAGTAAAATTTTTAAGTTATAGCCTGGGAAATTCTTTAGATGGTGGCTTTTTGGGCTCTTTGTGAATTTTAGTCTGTGTTTTCCTTTTCTTTGTAGCGGAATTTTTTCCCAACCAGCCTATTGACCTATGAGACAGCTACTCCTCAGACCCGGAGCAGAGGAACTTTCCTATGAAATCCGCGGAATCGTAAAAAAAGCCCGACAGATCGAAGCGATTGGCTATTCGATCACCTGGGAAAATATCGGTGATCCCATTCAAAAAAGTAATCAGGTGCCCGATTGGATGAAGGAAATTATTGCCGATCTGCTCAAAGAAGACAAAACCTACGGCTATGCGGATTCCAAAGGCGTACTGGAAACCCGACAATTTTTAGCAGACCTAAATAATGATAAAATCGGGAGTCAAATTACAGCCGAAGACATTTTGTTTTTCAATGGTTTGGGGGATGCCATAGCCAAGCTTTATCAATTCTTGATCCCAACAGCACGGATTATCGGGCCATCGCCTGCTTATTCGACGCACAGTTCGGCCGAGGCTGCCCACGCTAATACCGCCCCAATTACCTATAAACTCGATCCGGATAATCAGTGGCTGCCCGATATGGAGGACCTCTACCTGAAGGTCAAATACAATCCCTCGATTGTCGGGATTTTGATTATCAATCCGGATAACCCAACCGGCATGGTCTATCCGAAGGAAGTTTTGGAAGGCTTTGTCAAAATCGCCGAGGAGTTTAATCTGCTTTTGATTGCAGATGAAATCTATCACAATATCACCTACAATGGAATCGAGGCAGTGGCTTTGGCAGAAGTCATCGGAAGCCGTCCTGCCATTTCGCTTAAAGGGATTTCCAAAGAATTTCCTTGGCCCGGTGCTCGATGCGGCTGGATGGAGTTTCATAATCGGGAGGCGTCTGTAGAATTTTCCAAACTTTGTCAAACCCTCGAAAACGCCAAGATGATCGAGGTTTGCTCGACGATTTTACCTCAATTGGCGATCCCAAAAATCATGAATCATCCCGCTTATCAACCTTATCGGGAAAAAGCGAATGCAGCCATTGGGAAGCGCAGCGATTGGATGCGGGAGATTTTGGGAGATATTGAGGGGATCAAATTTAATCCTACTCAGGGCGCCTTTTACAATACGATTGTCTTTGATGAAAAACTTCTAAGCCCAGATCAATCCCTTCCGATTAGCGATCCGCGTTTGCAAGTCATGCTGGATTCTTGGCTGCTGGATAAAAGTATGCCTTTGGACAAGCGATTTGTGTATTATTTGCTGGCTGCTGAGCAAATCTGCGTGGTTCCGATATCTTCCTTTTGCTCAGATTTGAGAGGCTTCCGAGTGACGCTTTTGGAAGAAAACGAGGAAGTGTTTAAGGACACCTTTGAGCGATTGGGGAAAGCGATTAGGCAATATCTGAAATCAGAAATATAAAGTCAGAATTGAGGAGTAGGCAGTCACAGTTGGCAGTTGGCAGGCTATCTCACCTTGCCGATTTGACTTATATCCTTTTAGAACCAAACTTTTCAGGATTTTCCATCATGTAGTTTAGAAGTTTCCCTATTTCAACGACTTCTTGGTCCAATTCTGAAAAAGTGGATGCATCAATATATTTACAAGCTAATGCGAAATTAAGCCAGACTTGGGTTTCCGTATTTTCCATATCCGAGTCGCTCAATTTGGAAATGAAATGTGCGGGATATCGTCGTTTTCGGTAACTGTCACCAATACAAGAACATACAGATCTGCTCGATCTTCGAATTTGATCCGTTAACGAATAAATTTCTTCCTTTGGAAAGTTTTTACTGATTTCAAAAATCCGCATAGCCAATTTGAATGCTTTTTGATATGCGATTAAATCTCGATAATCCATTTATTCCTTTTTACGTGATGAATTCTTTAATCTCTGCTTACTGTTTACTTCCACTGCCTACTATCGTCAATGATCTCTGACCTTCAAATCCGGGTCGGCGTCCCAGTTTTCCTCGGTTAAAATTGCACCTTCGAGTGTGCTGAGGTCAGGCTGTCCGGCATTGATCCAGGCGGTATACCAAAAGTCCGCGATCATTTTGATGGATTTGCGCATTTGTCGCTGCACCATGTCGTCCAAAGCGGCGGCATACGCTTCTGTAAATTCCCGGGAATAAACTCGGACGGTCAGTCGGTTGCGCTCTTCAAAGCTGTATTTCTGATCTTCGGGAAACTGCGCGGTGAGTTCCTTTTCCACTCGCAAAACCGAATCCACCTGCGCATGGGATTCAGCCACTGCCTGCCAAATCGCTTGCTGTGGACGCTCGATGTATTCTGCTTTTCCCACCCAAAGAGTAAAATCCTCAGCCATCAATTCGGGGACCCTGCTTTCCCAAAATCCATGGATCCCTTCCTGCCCCGTCAGTTGACCGTTGTAATTTTGAGTGGTGTGAAGCGGTACATTTAGATCTCCCAAGTAATGTCCCAAATCCGCCGAAATCCGAAGGATCGCCTCCCCGTTTTTTTTCTCCATCGCTTGGGTGAGGTTCAGGAAATTCAAATAGGCAGACCAAGGCCCAATGCCATGAGCCCGGAGACTATCCTCTCCAAATTTTTCCACGGCATCAAACCAGTATTCCGGTAAAATATGCAGGGCCGAATCCCCGTAAACATCCAAATCAATGTAATGCTTTTCGGCTTCGCCTTTGACCGCATATCTCCTTCGGTCAGGATTGACTGCCTTTTCGGTAATGAATTGAATATGTGGCTTGTAGAATGCAATCAGCTCAGGAGGCAGGGAATACACAGCCATTCGATTGATCAAGCTATGCGCATAAAATCCCCAAGGTGAAGGGATCAAAAACGGGGCAACCCAATAAAAAATCAACAGGCTCAAAAACTTCATATTTGAAGTTATTCAGAATTTTCAACTTTAAAAAGTCGAATTATCTCCTATATTTGCTGCAGATTAGTGCAATTGTAAAAAAAATCACTGATCAAAAATACCTGTGCAGAAAGGAATGTTGTAAATTCCTTTGGCAGAATTAATTATTTACAATAACTTTGCACTCCGATTCGGTATAGGGGAACAAAAAGAACTTTATTTAAATCAAGATATGGCAAATCACAAATCAGCTCTGAAAAGAATTCGTGCCAACGAAGCGAAGCGTTTGAGAAACAGATATCAGGCCAAGACTACCAGAACTTTCATCAAAAGATTGAAGGCAGCTACTGACAAAGTAGAAGCTCAGGAGCTTTACCAGAAAGTATCTTCCTTGCTTGACAAACTTGCGAAGAAAAACGTGATTCATAAAAACAATGCTAGCAACAAAAAGTCTAGATTGGCCAAATTCGTTAACGCCTTGGCGTAATTCCTTTTCGTAAAGAAAAACATTGAAAACCCTGCTAGTCAGGGTTTTTTTTATCCCTGAAAATCAGTATTTTTAGTTTTACATTTTTTTAATCAGTTATGGATACTTATACCTCGATTAAAATTTCACAACTTGCCGAGGAGGATCGTCCTCGCGAAAAGCTCCTGCTTCGCGGGAAAGGCTCACTCACTGATGCTGAATTGATTGCCATTTTGATCGGTTCGGGTACTCCCAAGATCAGTGCGGTGGATTTATCCCGGCATATTTTAGCCTCAGTCAATCATGATTTGGCGGCCTTGGCCCGGATGAGTATTCAAGATCTCAAAAAATTCAAAGGAATCGGCGAAGCAAAAGCCATCAGTATCGTCAGCGCTTTGGAACTGGGGCGGAGACGAAAGGAAGTTGAGCCTCAAAAACGATTTAAAATCTCCAGTTCAAAGGATGTATATGATGTGATGAAACCCGAAATGTATGATGAAGTGGTAGAGCATTTTTACCTTCTTTTGCTTACGCGAAGAAATCAGGTAATCAAAAAGGAGCGGATTTCCCAAGGGGGAACTTCCGGAACCGTGGTCGATGCCAAGGTCGTTTTCAAATCTGCCTTGGATCATCATGCCCAGTCAATTATCCTGGTTCATAATCATCCCAGCGGTAGTCTCAGTCCTTCCGAACAAGACCGTCGGTTGACCAATCGACTGACAGAAATTGGTCGTGCGATGGATTTACCTATTCTCGACCATGTAATTTTTACAGATACGGGGTATTTTAGCTTCGCCGATGAAGGCATTTTATAGATAAAAGAAGATTAGAAATAGTGCCGATCGAGGATAGGTTGTATTTTTGAGGACTAGTTGAACTAACCTGCTGTTAAAGAAAGGAGCACGGGAAAATCCATCTTGATTCATGAAATCCAACCATATCATTTTAATTTTTGTCTCTGTGGTCATTTTGGCTGCTATCACTTATACCTTGACGAGTGCTGAGGACCCGGAGACCTATATCGAAAAAATCGAAGCTGAGCGGGATCGACAGTACAAATTCGTCCGATACAATATCGAATCTCCACTGACTGAGGAACAAAAGCGGGAGTTTAAGGAATTGAATTTTTATCCCATCGATCCCGCATATAAAGTCCGGGCGCGATTGATTCCCGTAGAAGATAAAAAGGTTCGTGAGCTTCCCATGACCGATGGGACTGAGGAGCGCTATATCGAGCATGCTTTTGCCGAATTTGAATTGGGAGGCAAAACCAATCGCTTACTTTTGCTCCAAGCCATGGACGAACCGGATAAGCGGAATTTCTTTTTGGCTTTTGCGGACGATACCAGTGGTGGAGAGACTTACGGAGGTGGTCGCTACATCAATGCCCGTCAGGATGGTAAAAATAGCATCGCGATTGATTTCAATCTTGCCTACAATCCCTATTGCGCTTACAATCCCGACTATGCCTGTCCGTTGCCACCGAGAGAAAATTTACTGGAGATCCCGATTGAGGCTGGGGAGAAAAATTATAAGGAATAGGCTTTAGCCTCATCTAAAAGCGTTAAATTTGTGATCGTTTAAGTGTAAAATCAAGGGTTTTCGAACCCTTTTTCTTTAGATAAGGTCCGGAAAGTACCGAATTGCTGTTTACTATGAAAATCTCAATCAACCGATTAAAAAAATACATTGCTCTGACCGAATCCCCGGAAGAGATTGCCGCACTGTTGACCCAGTCAGGCTTGGAAGTGGAAGGAATCGAAGAATTTATTTCGATACCTGGAGCGTTGGAGGGAATTGTAATCGGAGAAGTGCTAACCTGTACCAAGCACCCGGATGCGGATAAATTAAGCCTCACTACGGTGGATATCGGGGCAGGAGAGCCTTCGCAAATTGTATGTGGCGCATCGAATGTAGCTGCCGGTCAGAAGGTACTCGTCGCCACGGTTGGAGCGACTTTATATCCCACAGAAGGCGATTCCTTTACCATCAAAAAGGCCAAAATTCGTGGGCAAATTTCTGAGGGAATGATCTGTGCTGAAGATGAATTGGGGCTTGGGACCAGTCATGATGGCATTATGGTATTGGATACAGATTTACCAAATGGTACTCCCGCTTCCGAATTGATTTCCGTCACTCAGGATCAGGTCTTGGAGATTGGCCTGACTCCTAATCGAGCCGATGCCGCTTCTCATTTAGGCGTAGCCCGGGATTTGAAAGCCTTGTTGGGACGACCACTTTGCATCGATCAGGCTCCTGAATTGCAAATTGAGGGAGATCGAAAAGAAGTCGAAGTCACAGTGGAAAATGCTGCTGATTGTCCCCGATATGCCGGTGTAGTGATCTCTGATTTGAAGGTTGAGCCATCACCTCAGTGGTTGCAGGATTTTCTTCGAGCGCTTGACCTAGAGCCGATTAATAATGTGGTCGACATTACCAATTTCATCCTACATGATTTGGGGCAGCCGCTTCATGCTTTTGATGCAGATCAGATTTCAGGAGGAAAAATTATTGTCAAAAAACTTCCCAAAGACACAAAATTTGTCACCTTGGACGAAAAGGAGCGAAAACTCTCTGGTGAAGAGCTGATGATTTGTGATGCGGAGGGGGGAATGTGTATTGGCGGCATTTTCGGAGGAAAAGGTTCGGGTGTGTCCGATGAGACTTCTTCGATTTTTCTGGAGTCGGCCTATTTTTCTCCTGATGTCATTCGAAAAGGAGCCCAGTTTCATGGGTTGAAGACGGATGCCTCGTTCCGGTTTGAGCGGGGAACAGATCCTAATATGCCCGTCTATGCCCTCAAAAAAGCGGTAAAACTGCTTCAGGAAATCGCGGGTGGAAAGATGAGTTCGGAAATCATAGACTTATATCCATATCCTGTTGATGATTTTGAAATTGAGGTGGAATATGGCCATATCAACCGATTAATTGGAAAAAAAATTGAGCCTACCCAAGTGAAATCAATTCTCACAGGATTGGAAATTGACGTTCAAAATGAGAGCGAATCGGGATTCAAGGCTATCGTCAAACCCTATCGAGTGGATGTCACCCGCGAGGCGGACATTATTGAAGAGGTGCTCAGGATTTACGGTTTTCAGCAGGTGGAACTTTCCGAAAACCTGAAAACCGACTATCTCGCTGAGCATCCGGCTAAGGATTTGAACAAACTCCAGTATCGGCTTTCAGAAATTCTCAGTGCTCAAGGGTATCAGGAGATGATTACCAATAGTTTAACCAAACCTTCCTACGCAGAGAAATCAAGCTTTTTGGACTCTAAACTGAATGTGGAAATTTACAATAAGCTCAGTGAAGATTTGGGAGTGATGCGACAGACCATGATTTTTAGTGGATTGGAGGTTTTGGCGCATAATATCAACCGAAGACAAACCGATCTGAAATTATTCGAGTTTGGTACGATTTATCAAAAAGCGGAAGAAGGCTATCAAGAAAGTAGACGACTGGCAATTTTTCATTCGGGCAATCGTTTTGCTGAAAGCTGGATCGAGTCTGCTAAGCCTTTCGGTTTTGCTGATTTGTATTCGACCATCGAACAAATTTTAGAAAAACTCAATATTCAAATCGGAGAGGTACAAATGCTGGAGTCCATGCCTTTCGTGTATGGCTTAGGATTGAAGTTGGGATCAAAGGATCTTGGTGTGATTGGTCTAGTGGATGACAAGCTGTTGAAACTGGCAGAAGCACGTCAGGAAGTTTGGTATGCGGATTTGGATTGGGATTTGCTTTGCAAAAAAGCATCCGGTCTGAAAAAATATCAGGAGCTATCTAAGTTTCCAGAGGTGCGGAGGGATTTATCTCTGGTGTTGGATAAGTCGGTAAGCTATGATCAGGTGAAGCAGGTGGCAATCCAGGCAGGGGGGAAATTACTTCAGCGAATCGGCGTCTTTGATGTGTATCAGGGCGATAAAATTGAGGAGGGTAAAAAAGCCTATGCCTTGAGTTTTCATCTTCAAGACCAGGAAAATACACTCACTGATAAGGTAATTGACAAAACAATGAGTAAATTGATTCAGGCTTTTCAAAACCAAGTGGGAGCACTAATCCGAATGTAGTAAATGATTCAAGAGGAACTGCAAAAATTAGAAAAACTGGCCCGACAGGCGAGTGCACGATTGCTGGAGCTACAGGAAGAAAATCTGCAGTTGAAAGAAAATTTGGCAGAAGTCAATGCCACTTTGGAAAAGAAAGCGCAGGAAATCGATCATTTTAAAAATAAGATTAAAATTAGTAACATTGTGGACAACCGACCGGTGAATCCCGAGGATTCGGCCGAAATGAGTGACTTAATCAATAATTATATACAAGAAATCGATCAGTTGATCACCTACTTATCCGAGTGATATGGAAACACTTGCCATTCGAATCAAAATTGGAGACCGAGAGTATCCTATGCGTGTGAAAGTGGAGGATGAATCAAAAATCCGCCATGCGGGCAAGTTGATAAATGAGAAACTGAGAAAGTATAAATCAGAATTTGGACTGGATGATAATCAGGATCTTCTGGCTATGGTGGCATTCGACTGTATGGTCGAGTCTTTGGAAACCAATGAGGTCAACGCCGAAGACAGTGAGCACATCAAAAGCAGTCTTGCCCAGATCAATTCCATGCTTTCGAAAGCCATATAATTGTTGAAACCCCACTGATTTTCCGAGTTTTTTAGGATTCCTGCAGGTTTTATTTATACCAAAATACCTATGGGAGAAGTGCTATATATCATCCTCGCAGGCCTGGTGGGCCTTGGCGCAGGAGCGACGCTTGCAGGCGTATTGATCAAAAATAAAAATCAGAAACTTGAGGATGAGGCCAAAGAAAAGGTCAAATCAATGCTCAGAGAGGCTGAAATATCAGCCGAGTCCTTAAAGAAAGATAAGATTCTCGAAGCCAAGGAAAAATACCTGAAAATCAAGGCGGATTTTGATGAGGAGATGTCTCATAAAAAGAACATTATCATCACTAATGAGAATAAAATCAAGCAACGTGAACAGCAGGTTTCTAAAGAGCTGGAGCAAGTCAAGCGAAAAGAAGCAGAGTTGGATAGCAAAAAGGAAAACCTCAATGCACAACTTCATGCAGTTCAGGTTAAAAAAGAAGAGCTTGACCGAATTACCAATCAGCGCATCGCAGATCTTGAAAAAATCGCCGCCTTGACGAGAGAGGAAGCTCGCGACCAATTGATTCAGATGCTGACTGAGGAAGCCAATACCAAGGCCTCTTCTCAAATCAAAGATATTCTTGATGAGGCGAAACTGACAGCGACTAAGCAGGCCAAAAAGATTGTGTTGGATACCATTCAGCGTACCGCCACCGAGCACGCCATCGAAAACTGCGTCTCAGTTTTCAATATTGAGAGCGACGATATCAAAGGTAAGATCATCGGACGTGAAGGGCGGAATATCCGTGCTTTGGAAGCTGCTACAGGTGTAGAAATCGTCGTGGATGATACTCCGGAAGCGATTATTATTTCCGGATTTGACCCGGTAAGAAGAGAGATTGCGAAGCTTTCGCTTCACAGACTGGTTCAGGATGGGAGAATTCATCCCGCCCGTATCGAGGAGGTAGTTGCCAAAACCGAGAAAAACATCGAAGAAGAGATCATCGAAATCGGAGAGCGTACCTGTATCGAACTGGGTGTGCATGGACTTCATCCCGAACTGATCAAAATGGTCGGTCGGATGAGATTCAGATCTTCTTATGGACAAAACCTCCTACAGCACTCCAGAGAAGTGGCTAAGCTTTCTGCCACCATGGCTGCCGAAATGGGATTAAATGCCAAGCTGGCTAAGCGGGCAGGTTTGCTGCACGATATCGGAAAGGTTTGGCATGAGGAGCAAGAGCTGCCTCACGCTATTCTCGGCATGGAACTCGCCAAGAGATACAAGGAAAACCCTGAAGTTTGTAATGCCATTGGAGCTCACCATGACGAGATTGAGATGACATCGATGATCTCTCCGATTGTACAGGCCTCTGATGCCATTTCAGGCTCTAGGCCGGGGGCTCGTCGAGAAATCATGGATAGCTACATCAAGCGTCTGAAAGAGCTGGAGGAGCTGGCGCTGAGCTTTGACGGGGTGAACAAATGCTTCGCAATGCAAGCAGGCCGAGAGCTTCGGGTTTTGGTCGATGCAGATAATGTGGATGATCAAACCGCGGGTAAGCTTTCCTTTGATATTTCTCAGAAAATTGAGAAGGAAATGCAATATCCAGGACAGATCAAAATCACGGTAATCAGAGAAATGCGAGCCGTCAACTACGCTCGTTAACTAATTATAAAGCAGCTCCTAACAGGGCTGCTTTTTTTATATGCCTTTTAGTATTCAACTTTTAAGTCTTTTAACAGAATCCGTTTATCGATTTGGATTTTGGCTTTTTCGTCACCGATTAACGCATTCGGAGGTTTCCATTTTAGGGAATCTATTTCGCTACTACCGAGATTTGAAACCCCAGCATCAAATAGAGTTTCGAAAAAAGCTTTCTTTCATTCTCACTGCGAAAAAATTTGTCCCAAGAGGAGGGCTGGGAAAAATCACTCCCGAAATGAAAATTCTGATCGGAGCTACCATTGTGCAGGTAACTTTCGGTTTTCCGAGAGTAACGCTCAGCCATTTTAAAAAAATCCTGATTTATCCCGATCGCTATTTTTCGACGATCTCTCAAACCTATCATCGAGGTGAGGTCAATCCTCGGTTGGGGATCATTGTACTTTCTTGGCCTTGCTTTATAGAAGGCTTCGTAGACGAAAGAGATGGGATAAACCTCGGGATTCATGAAGTAGCACATGCTTTGAAACTGGAAAATTGGATCCGAAGCAATGATGAATTTAACTTCTTAAATCCGAAGATTTGGAGATCGTATGAGGAATTGGCACAAAGGGAGATGAACCTAATCCGAACTGGGGAATCTGATTTTTTTAGAAAAAGAGGGGCTGAAAATGAGCACGAGTTTTTCGCTGTGGCACTTGAAAATTTTTTCGAAAAACCGGTACCGTTTAAGGCCCAATTTCCAGACTTGTATCAAACTTTGGTCATGTTACTTCAACAGGATCCATTGATATTGGGGAAAGACCAAATCAATGATTGAAAATAGAAGGGCTGACTTTTAGATTGCTCAGGAATTTAGATTTATCCAAACAATGACTCTTTTGGGTTGTTAATAAATTGAACTTTAAACTAAAAACCATGAGCAAAGAAACAGAAAATACAGAAAGTTGGCCTGATTTGGCTATCGGTCTTTTTGACAAATTAACTGGAAGAAATGCAGTTATTCATTACGATTTCAAGGATCTGAAAGTGGGTGTACCAAAAAAAGTAGGATCAGAAGAAAAAGCAGAATGGACACTAAACGGAAAGGTGAGCATTAGCACATCAGACGGAAAATAGTTTCCAAAGCATGAAAAAATTGAATTTATCAGCAGATTTATCGCTACGCTCCACAAAACATGAAATCTATGTCACTTCAAAGGAAGCAGATGTATTGGAAGTACGGGTAAGTGGTAAATCTGCTCTTTATATTCCCTTTTCGTACGTAAAATTATTCGTATCCAATCGAGAGATTTTTACCAGATTTGAGCAGCAAATTATTTTTTTTCAAAACGATAAGCAATTTCTAAGGATTGAGGAAGGGAAATTGGTTTATAAAGATTATTTGACGCTGATACGGTACTTTTTTAAATCTCTTTTTAGGCAATAGAAATGGGTGGTCTGATGAGGAAATTTTGATTTCTTTGAGAAACCATCTTCAAACTTTAAGAATTTTATCAATTTCTTTAACGAGTTGTTCCTTAAGTCCTGAAAGTAAATTAAGATCTTGACCCCAGATTTCCTGATTCGCCAAAATGGTTTCCACAGCTAGATTAAAATCGGACTTTTTCCAAGATTCATCAAAAAATTTCAAAACTTCGTTATCGTCTTGAATCGGCAATAGTTCTTCCTTAAATTTTCCTTTGTAGAAAATCAAAAGTACCGCAAAGGAAATAATCAGGTTTTCAGGAAGGATTCCCCTTTGCCGGTAAAAAGTACAAATAGATGGCAGTACTCTCACCCGGAATTTTGAAATACTATTCAAGGCAATGGATTGCAGTTTATGATCAATGAAGGGATTAGTAAATCGCTCCAACACGGAATCGGCAAAGTCCCGAAGTTCTTTCTCAGGCAAGGCTAAAGTCGGAATGATTTCCTCGTAAATGAGGGTTTTGAGAAAATGATAGATCTCGGGATTTTCTACAGCAGTTCGTACGTCTCTGAATCCTTTTAGGTATGCATAAGGGACCAATGCCGTGTGTGCCCCATTTAAAATCCGGACTTTACGGCTGCGATAAACTTCGAGATTTTTGACGAATTTGACATTCAATCCAGCTTTTTCCCAGTCAATTTCACTCTTGAGTTTTTCAGCACCTTCGATCGCCCAAAAGTAATAAGGCTCCGCCATGACCAACAACTCATCTTTTCCCCCCGGCTTTTCTTCTATGCTATTTATTTTTTCCTTTGGAAAGCCCGGTACAATTCGATCCACCAAACTATTGTAAAATAAAACCGATTCATTCAGCCAATCTTCGAATGACTTCGGTAATTGCCAAAGTTGAGCGTAGGCGAGTACACATTCTTTGAGCTTTTCTCCATTTTTTTCTATCAATTCACAGGGTAAGATTTGCAGTCCTTTTGCTGCATCACCTTCAAAAAAATCAAATCGTCGGAAAAGAAGGGCAGTCAATTTACCAGGGAAAGTTTTTGGAATTTTAAGATAGGAATCATCTTGGGTATCAAATATGATCCCCACTTCGGTGGTATTGCTGATCACCCATCTCAGCTCGGCGTTTTCAGCTATTTTCAAATATTCCTCATAAGAATCGAAAATCGAACTGTATTTTTTGATGCAATTGATTCGATCGATGCGATCTACTTTTTGACCATTCTCCAAGCCAGCGATCCATACATGAAACTGATTGTTTTGCCGCAGCATTCGCTCATCTAGTTTGGGAGTATGGATTTGAACGCTGTGAATGCCAGCTTCTAAAATCCTTCGATCGTTAAGCTGCTGAAATACCCAGTCTGCAAAGCCACGGAGAAAATTCCCGTTTCCAAATTGTAAGATATTTATGGTTTCTGCCAAAGACATTTCAAAAAATTAAAGTGAAACGCCTCTTTTCCATGGGATAAAATCATCCTGCCCCAAGTCCATGGCTTTGGTGGATTTCTGCCCGCTAGCGATTTGAATGATCAGCTCCAGCAGTTCTTCGCCCATTTGAGGGATGGTTTTTTCTCCAGAAATAATCGGTCCCGTATTGAAATCGATGAGATCGGGCATGCGTTCAGCCAGTCGATTGTTTGTCGACACTTTTACTACTGGGCAGATTGGATTTCCAGTCGGGGTACCGAGTCCGGTGGTAAATAAAATGATATTGCAGCCCGCTCCTGCTAGGGCAGTGGTGCTTTCCACATCATTTCCAGGCGTGCAAAGGAGATTTAATCCCGCTTCCTTTACATATTCCCCATAGTCCAATACATCTGTGATGGGAGATGTGCCTCCTTTTTTGGCTGCTCCACAGGATTTGATGGCATCGGTGATCAAACCGTCACGGATATTTCCAGGCGATGGATTCATATCAAAACCTGAACCCACAGCTTCTGCCGAGGAAGAATAAGCCCTCATAAGCGCCGCAAATTTTTCGGCTTTTTGGGCATTGATACAGCGATTAATCAAGTCCTGCTCTACTCCACAGAGCTCAGGAAACTCGGATAAAACAGCACTTCCTCCCAAACCAGCAATTAAGTCAGAAACATGTCCCAAGACCGGATTGGCAGAGATACCCGAAAAGCCATCCGATCCACCACATTCCAAACCTATTCTGAGTTTGGAAAGCGGTGCAGGTTTACGGATTATGGCATTTGCACGAGTGAGGTTGTAAAATGTCGCTGTAATTGCTTTTTGTAATAATTGTTCCTCAGTCCCTTCCTTCTGCTGCTCAAAAATTAATAGGGGCTTATCAAATTCAGGATTGAGCTCCGCCAGTTTTTCCTGGAGAATAGTCGCTTGGGCATGTTGGCAACCCAGACTCAAAACCGTGGCTCCGGCTACATTGGGATGGTGAATATAGCCTGCCAGGAGCTTGCAGAGCATTTCGGCGTCTTGACGGGTGCCTCCGCAACCACCTTGATGGGTGAGAAATTTAATGCCGTCAATATTTTCAAAAATCCGATCCGAAGAAGGAGAATTGGTATAGGGTTTTTCAAAGAATTGTTCACTCGCCGCTTCTTTGGATTGGGTTTGCTGAACGAGTTGACGAACTAGGTTTTTAAATGGATTGGGTTTTGCATATCCCAATTCCTCCAAAAAAGCTTCTCGGATAGTTTCTACGTTTCTGTTTTCACAAAAAACCAGTGGAATTACCAGCCAATAGTTGGCAGTACCAACTTGTCCGTCTGCTCTATAAATCCCTAAAAAAGTCCGATTTTCGAAAGCTGAAGTATCAGGCGACGTCCAATTGAAGTTTCCGGCTTTGAGCTCAAAATCGGCCGAATCGTGTTTTATATTGATGGTATTGAGGAGCGCTCCTTTTGAAATAAAGGATTGGGCCTTTCCTACGGTCACTCCGTACATGATGACTCGCTCACCTGGGGAAAGATCTTTGATGCAGAATTTGTGTTTGGCGGGAATGGATTCGAGGAGTTGGATGGATTCTCCATTGATCTCAAAAACTTCATCTTTATCTAAATCACTGAGTGCTACAATTGCATTGTCGAGGGGATGTATCTGAAGAATCTTTCGGTTCATAGGTTTGGCTTTGTAGCTCTAAGATAATCTCATTTTCGGTAATGCCCACCTTGGTTCTATTTCCATAAAGTGTGAGAAAAAGGGATTTTTCGCTTTTTTTACTTTTTACGGAGGAAAAACGATTCCGTAAATAGCTGGGCAAATGTACCCGGAAAACCTTATTATTGTCTGGTTGAGCTTGATTCACATGAACCCAGAAAAAACACCTTTCTCGTTTTTACTACTTGCGTCTTTGTTTGTCGTCCTGGCTTGTGGAGAAGTTCAAACTGGCCGCGAAATCAAAATGGGACATGCCCTCGTCACATCCCACCCCGTGCATAAAGCAATGGTGTTTTTAGCCGAACGCGTGGAGGAAAAATCAAATGGTCAGCTTCGAATCAAAGTTTATCCCAATCAGCAATTGGGCACCGAGCGGGAGCTCTTGGAACTGCTTCAGATTGGAAGTCTGGGAATGACCAAAGTTTCGGCAGCAGCTCTCGAAGGATTTGCGCCGACGATGCAGGTGTTTGGTATGCCGTACTTATTTCGTGATGATGCGCATCAAAAAAAGGTGCTTGATGGGCCAATCGGCAGACAATTGCTTTTGGACCCAGAAGAATTTTGGCTCCGTGGACTCTGCTATTATGATGGAGGAAAGCGGAGTTTTTATACCAAAGACAAGCCCATCGAATCTCCCGAAGACCTTCAAGGCCTGAAAGTCCGGGTGATGGAGAGCAATATGGCTTCAAATATGGTTCGCTCGATGGGTGGATCGCCTACTCCCGTGGCTTACGGAGAGCTTTACAGTGCATTGCAGCAGGGTATCGTGGATGCAGCAGAAAACAACCCCCCGAGTCTATTTACATCAAAACACTATGAGGTTTGCAAATTTTACAGCATCGATGAGCATACTGTTTTGCCAGATGTGGTCCTGATCAGCACCAAAGTTTGGAATCTGCTCAGTGAGGAAGAAAAAACCTGGGTGCAGGAAGCGGCCGATGAATCCTCAGAATACCAGTACAAAATTTGGGCTGAATCTACCGAAGAATCCTTACGGGAGCTAGAAAAGGCCGGCGTGCAAATCAGCTATCCGGACAAAGCACTTTTTAGAGAGGGAGTCTCTGAGATGTACGAACAAATGGAGGCCGAGCAGCCTGAAATTTATCAATTGATTAAAGCGATTCAACTGGTCAATTGATGGAGACCTTGCAAAAAAATAGCACCTTCAGAAAAAAAGCAGATTGGTTGATCAGCTGGGTATTGGTTTGGCTGATGAGTTTGATGGTGATCAATGTGAGTTGGCAAGTAGCCTCCCGCTATTTGCTCAATGATCCCAGTTCGTTTACTGATGAGCTGGCCCGCTATATGTTGATTTGGATCGGAATGCTTGGGGCTGCCTATGTAGCTGGGAAAAATGAGCATTTGGCGATTGATGTTTTGCAGGATTTTCTACAGCCCGACCAAAAAAGGAGAGTTCAGGTTTTCATTCGTGTAATTATCGGAGTTTTTGCCTTGCTGACGATGGTGATCGGAGGTTCCAATTTGGTGTACATTACCTTTATTTTAGAGCAAACTTCAGCAGCTCTCCGCATTCCTCTGGCTTACGTGTATGGAATTATTCCTGTAAGCGGACTATTGGTGATCTATTATCAAGTGTCCGATATTTTACTGTTACAAAAAACAAAGATCCAGACTACTGATGGAAACGATTAGCATTCTTATTCTTGTCTTTTCATTCCTTTTTTTCTTGGGAATGGGCGTGCCTGTCGCATGGAGCTTAGGCTTGTCAAGTTTGCTAACCTTATTAGTCACGGTTTCTTCCATTCCTGCCATGACGACTATTGCTCAGCGAATGGGGACTGGATTGGATAGTTTTTCGCTCTTGGCGATTCCATTTTTTATTTTGGCGGGAGAGCTGATGAATAGTGGGGGCATAGCTAGGCGATTGATAGATTTTGCCAAGGCCCTTACGGGAAAGCTTCCCGGAGGTTTACTTCATGTGAATGTGATCGCTGCCATGCTTATGGGGGCGATTGCGGGTTCGGCGGTGGCGGCGGCTTCGTCGATGGGAGGAATCTTAGGAAAGCGTATGGAAAAAGAAGGCTATCCCAAGGAACTAGGAGCGGCAGTGAATATTACATCTTCGACGACGGGTTTGATTATTCCTCCTTCGAATGTCCTGATCGTTTATTCCCTTGCCTCCGGGGGAGTTTCTGTCGCTGCGCTTTTTGTGGCAGGATATCTTCCGGGATTACTGGTGGGTTTGATGTTGATGATTACCGCAGCTATCGTGGTGAAAATTAAAAAATTACCCGCTGGAGAAGCCTCTTCGGCCAAATTGGTTTTTTCTACATTTTGGAGAGCCATCCCCAGTTTATTCTTGTTGATAGTGGTCATAGGGGGGATCGTGGCAGGCGTGTTTACTGCTACGGAAGCTTCGGCCATTGCCGTTCTGTATGCTTTGGGTTTGTCTTTGATATACCGGGAGCTCAAGGTAAAAGATCTTCCTGCCGTGCTTTTGAAATCCGCAGAAACCACAGCTGTGGTAATGTTGTTGATTGCTACTTCTATGGCGATGTCTTGGGTCATGTCCGTAGAGGAGATTCCTCAGCAAATATCGGACTCTTTGCTTTCCCTATCGGATAATATCATTGTGATTTTGATATTGATTAATCTGATTCTACTTTTTATCGGGACCTTTATGGACATGACTCCAGCAGTATTGATTTTCACCCCGATTTTCTTGCCTGTGGTGGTGGATTTGGGAGTAGACCCAGTTCACTTTGGGATTATGATGGTGCTGAATCTTTGTATTGGATTGTGTACCCCACCAGTTGGATCGATTTTGTTTATTGGAGTGGGAGTGGCTCAGACTAGTATTCAAAAAGTGATTAAACCTCTTTTACCCTTTTTCTTTGCTATGGTTTTGGCATTAATTCTCATTATGCTTTTCCCTCAAATCACACTTTGGCTACCGGGATTGTTTGGGGTTTGATTCCAGTCCCAAAGTACAATTGCCCAGTCCTCGAATTCATCTTTGAACTGATGAATTATCTGGAATCCGATGTTCAGGTGAGCTTTTAGAGATCGCGGATTTTTGAGCGAAATCTCGGTGATCGCAAAATCAAACCGTCCGCTATATTCAGTCCGATAGGCTTGATAGATTTGAGTGAATAGCCTTTTTCCCCGGTGAGCTTTGGCTATACAAACTTGCCCGACCACTAAATAGGAATAGCTTGAGATTTTTTTGCCTCTAAAAATCAGGCGATCAAACTGCCGAAACATAGGGATTAGCATCGGGATTTCTTCCCTCGAAGCTGCGGTCATCGTCAAAACATAGGCGATGACTTCTCCATTTTGAATGGCGATAATATGCGGGACTTGTTCCTGAAGTTTTTGGAGGTCCTCTAGCCTGTGATGAACCCGGACAAATCCTTCCTTGTCTAATTCTTCAGGAATAAGATTTTGAAGAAGATTAGCTTTTTGTAAAGCTAAAATTCCATGAAGATCTTTGACCGTTTCACTGGTTTTTATGATGACGTTCTCCATGATTAGCACCAAAAAAAGCCGAACCCTATGCGGATTCGGCTTTGAATTTAGTCATATAAGTTAATTGGCATTAAAGGTAATAGCCGAGATAATGAACGTGCCCAATTCACCACTTTCTGGCGAAGTCACGATGTAGATTTTTTCTCCGTTGGCTGTTCCGGTAACTGGAATTGTAGCCTGAGCAAACATCACGGGAACATTTGGGTCTTTGACGGCAGGACCTTGGGTGTAGGTGCCTTGAGCAATGACATTTCCGCTGGGACTTCCTACACGAATCTCAAAATTCACTGGAGTTTCGATTTCTTCGGGAGAAGCCACCGTGAAAGTCACTGATCCGATTCCCGTCAGATCTACTGCTGGAAGACCGAAAGAAGCTGTTTCTGAAGGAACCATCAAAAGGTTTCTTCCGTCGAACGCCATACTGGAATAGCCTTCCAAGTCAGTGGCTAATCCAGGATCCAAGGTATTTGGAAGCAAAGTCTTGGTAGTTCCTCCAGAAAGCGGCTTGATGTTTTCGCCACCTTGATCGGTGTAAGAGGCATTGATCATTAATGCTCCCATTGGAGAAGGAGTTTTGCCCATCGTCGGGTCGAGGGTTCCGCTGGCCGGTAAACTTGGAGTCTGCTCTCCTTTAAGCGAGAAAATATAAGCAACCAAAGCATTCAGATCAGACTCTTTCAAATCCGGATTTGCTGGCATGGCCGTTTCACCCCAGACACCACCGCCACCATTTTTGATTTTTTCTTTCAGGTAATTGGCCTGACGAGTTCGGTATTTTTCAGCAACCGCTGTATACGCCGGACCAATAGAAGCTTCATCTTCTTTATGACAGGTTTTACAAGTGAGCGATTGGACTAAAGCTTTTCCTGTCATGGCTTCACTCATGACTTTGTGTCCCATATCTGCTTCTGCTTGATCGAAGCTTTCGATGTAATCAGCCGCGACAAAGAGGTTCTCAGCGTTTATTTCGGGATGGTCTTCATCCGAAACCGAAACCTCATAAGAAACCCGCTGTCCGGGGAAATAGAAGGTTTGATTTCCATTGATGCTGATGGTGACTTCGGGTGCAACGTTGCCGGCATATACGGTAGCTTTAGGACCAGTTCCGCTAAGACCAGAATCGTCTGAAGCCGCGACGGTCACCTCATATTCTCCCACCTGATCATAAGTAGCGGTTACTTGAGGCTCAGTGGTGGTTTCTGTTTTTCCATTGCCTAAGTCCCAAGTGTAACTGATCGCGTCATTTTCAGGATCAGATGCTTCGGCCGTGAATGTCACGGTTAGTGGAAGGCTTCCAGAGGTCTTATCAGAATCGACTTCGGTAACTACCGGAGGTCTATTTCCACCATTGAAATCTATTCGCGAAAGTCCTGAATCGGAGTTTTTGCTAAACCAACCCGTACCGTATTCTAAGATGTACATTTTGCCATCAGGTCCCATTTCCATATCAATCAGGGAGTTGAATTTGGTGCCGGCCATGAAGGGTTCCATTTTGGAGAAATCCCCGTTTTCTTCCATGGTTACAACTTTGATCCAGCCTCTGATCCAATCATAGATGAATAATTTTCCATCAAAATAATCCGGGAATCGGGTATCTTCCGGATACATATCCGAATAGTAAACCGGTCCAGCCATGGCATTTCGACCACCCGTTCCTACTTGTGGAAAGTCAGGTGAATTGTCGTAAGGATACCAAATGAAAGCAGGCTGAGCTGGTGGAAGTTCTTTCAAACCGGTATTGTGCGGAGAATTGTTGACTGGTTTTGCCGGATCAAATGCCGGTCCCGTTTTGCCCGTTTCGTAGTTGAATTCACGATAAGCGTAATTGTCACCGATTTGGTATGGCCAGCCAAAGTTTCCGGCTTTTCTCGCCTGATTGACTTCATCGTACCCTTTTGGACCTTTCCAATCGATGGAGTCCGCCCGTGCATCTGGTCCGACCTCACCCCAATAAAGGAAACCGGTTTTTTGATCCACCGAGATTCGATAAGGGTTTCGGTTTCCTTGGACGTAGATTTCAGGTTTGGTTCCTTCGGTTCCTTCCGGATAAAGGTTTCCTTCCGGAATCGTATAGCTTCCGTCATCAGCAACTTTAATTCGGAGAATCTTTCCTCGAAGATCATTGGAATTTCCAGAGCTTCTTCGGGCATCCCATTGATTTCTACCATCTCTTGCATCAAGCGGAGCGTAGCCGTTTAAGGTGTAGCGGGATTCATTTTGGTTAAATGGAGTAGAGTTGTCTCCTAAAGAAAGAAAGAGGTTTCCATCTTTGTCAAAAGCAATAGATCCACCCGTGTGGCAGCAGATGTAGCGATCGGAAGGGATGTCCATAATGATGGTCTCCGAATCCATATCCCAAACACCATCTTTGAAGGTAAATCGAGAAAGCCGATTGATTTCCTCATCTCCAGAAGGAGCATAATAAACGAATACAAAATTGTTTTGAGCGTAATTGGGGTCTTTTTGGATCCCCATTAATCCTTCTTCCGCATTGACTCCCTGAACGCCACTTTGCCAATACACATCGAGTTTGGCCACCTCAGATAGGGATTGAGCATTTTCGTCCCAATATAAAATCTCACCTCTACGCTGACTGACCAGGATGTCCAAATTAGGCAATACGGTCAATTCGGTAGGCTCTGTGAAATCACCCTCGGCAAGCATGGTTTTTGTAAATCGGTTTTCCTCGGGAGTACGTTTTTGTTTTGCTTGCGCATAATCCAAGTTCAGATTGTCACCAATCGCATATTGGATGCCTGCCAATAAATGTTTCACAAAATTTTCTTCCTCGTAAGATTCATTTGTATGTCCACCTCCGGTGTAAAAAGCACGGCCACCGTCAAAATCATGAACCCAGGCAATCGGATGCTCGCCCATATCCAATCCTCCCTGATAGGAAGATTCATCCAGCATAAGCAGTTTTTTAGTGTCAGGATTTACCTCTTTATAGGAATACCATTCGTCAGTGCGCTTCCAAGAATCGGGTAAAAAGTCTACGGATGGATGACTTTCTCCTGTTTTTGTAATGACTCCTTCTTGTACGTTGGGATGGGGATCGTTAATGCCCGGATGATCCGCGAAATATCCGCCGACGAGTTGATTATACCAACCCCACTCGTATTCGGTGTCAGCGGCGGCATGAATGCCGACAAAGCCTCCGCCGGACTGAATGTATCGCTCAAAATCCGCTTCTTGATAATGATTTAAGACATCTCCAGTTGTGCTGAGCCAAATCACGGCTGCATATTTTTCGAGATTTTCTTCATTGATATCAGACGCATTGTCTGTGGCATCGACCACGAAGCCATTTTCAGCTCCAAGTTTCTCAATGGCGGCTATTCCGCTGGGAATAGATTCATGGTAAAATCCTGCCGTTTTATGAAACACGAGTACTTTGGGATCTCCTTCACGCTTATTGGAGCAGGAGGAAACCAAAATCCCCATCATCATAGCCAAAGGCAGGATGGCAATTAGGTTTTTTAGGTTTTTGGGAAAATTCATACTAAGGTAATTTTTTGACAAATTAGGCATTTATTAAAATTGCTGCGCTAAGTAACTGAAATTCGGCAATTTTTGGTGATAAAGTGTTCTATTTTTTCAAAATGAAACAATAATTTTTTCATTCAAGATTGATCAGTTGTTTGTTGGGCATTAAAATGATCTTTACAAAAATTTCAATTTCACCCATTTGAAAGTTGCGGAAAAAAAAGCCTTGTATTTGACCTGAAAAAATCAACTCACTATCCGAGCACCTTCACTAATTTCCACTGAAATAAAAGAAGGTTTCATTCCAAATTCCTCTTGGTACAATTGATGTATTTTTTCTTGAAAATCGGATATTTTCTGGGTTTCTATCAAATTGATCGTACAGCCACCAAAACCTCCTCCCATCATTCGGGAACCTAAAATACCGGGAAAATTTTGGGCTTTTTCGGCTAAAAAATCCAACTCAGCACAGCTGACTTCATAATCTTGACTCAGGCTCTGATGCGATGCGTTCAATAGTTTCCCAAACGATTTCAGATCTCCCGATTGAAGCGAATCCGCTGCGGATTGAACTCGTTCACATTCGCTGATTACGTGTTTGGCTTTTGGGAAAAGGGAGGCAGGAAGTAACTTTTCCACTTGATTTAAATCCGGATTTCTTAGATCCCTGAGAGTGTTAATTTCTGGAAACTCAGCCTTCAAGATCTCCACACTTTTTTCGCAAGCCGCCCTTCGCTGATTATACGCCGAATCTTCCAACGAATGCTTGACATTGGAATTGACCAAAAGCAAGGAATATTCGCCAAGATTCACAGTAATTTCCTGATGCTGATTGCTTCGGCAGTCCAAAAGTAGGGCATGATCTTTTTTTCCAAATGCAGAGGCGTAAGGATCCATGATGCCGCAATTCACTCCCGCGTATTGATGCTCGGAGTTTTGGGCATATTTGGAGATCGAAAGTAGAGTTAATTTTAAGCCAAATAGTTGAGATAATCCTGTGCCAATAGATACAGATAAAGCTGCCGAGGAAGATAAGCCCGCACCCACAGGAATATCCCCACCGATCATCATATCAAAACCTGCGAATGGATAGCCAGCTTGCTTCAATTGAGCCAGAAACCCCATCACGTAGGTGCTCCAATGCCCTTTTTTGGGGGAAAAGCTTTGCCAATCAAAGGTGAATTCCTCTTCAAAATCCATAGAATAAAGTCTACAATAGGGGAGTTGGTTTTTTTGGACTCCCACCCAAATCCCAAATTGGACTGCTGCGGGAAATACGAATCCTTCCTGATAATCGGTATGCTCTCCTATGAGATTAATTCTTCCTGGAGCAAATGAAATGATTGGGGTACTTTCAAAAGTTTTTTGAAAAAGCTCCTGTAGCCTAGCTTTCAAATTCAAATCGTTTTTTGTGAGGATTTTCTTGGAACCAAAGTAGTGTCCAAAACAATGGAAATCGGATCGTCAGATGCCAATCCGTCCAGTTGGTCAAGTAAATGACTGACTGCCAATTTTCCCATTTCGTATCCCGGTTGGGAAACGGTGGTTAATGGGGGTTCGACCACGGCTGCCGTAGGATTATTGGTAAAACCTGCTAAAGCAAACTCCTCGGGGACTTTTACTCCTTTTGACTTCCAATAAGTCAAGACGTCCACCGCCACGGGATCGATCATACAGAAAACTCCATCGGGTTTGGTTTTCATTTCCATGATTTCTTTGGCTACCCTGACATTGTCTTGTTCGGTCAGGTCGGAGATTTTGATCAAATCGCTTTCCTCCGCAATTCCATATTCGGCCAAAGCTTTGAGGTAACCTTCTTTTCGTTTTTTGGAAATGTAAAGATCTTCCGGGCCTGATACATATACAATTCTGCGACAGCCCATTTCCAATAAATGATGGGTGACTTGATAGGCTCCTCCGGCATCATTGAAGGTGATTTTGGATACGGGAATATCTTCTTGCACGCGATCAAACAGCACAAATGGAATTTCCCGGCTGTAGAGTTCGTACAGGTGTTCGTAGTGGTTGGTTTCACGGCTGAGCGAAATCAGCAAAGCATCCACTTGTGAAGCAACCAAGGTTTTGATATTGGCAATCTCCTGATCGATGGATTCGTTGGATTGACAGATCATGACATTGTAGCCACGTTTATTGGCATGATCCTGAATTCCGCTGATGCAGGAAGCAAAGAAATGAGAAGTAATCTCAGGGACGATGACACCGAGGGTTTTGGTTCGGCTGATGCGGAGACTTTGCGCCAGCAAGTTGGGCTGGTAGTTCATCTCCTTAGCCATCTCTACGATCTTTCGTTTAGTCTCGGGATGAAGCTCCGGTGAATCCTTCAATGCACGGGAAATCGTAGAAACTGAGACCCCTAGTTTCTTGGCAATTTCCTTCATGGTGACCTGATGCCCTTTCTTCATGATTTTTTCAATTACAGTGAAGATTTATTTTCAAATTGATAATCACAAGCCTTACTTTTTGTTTGAATTGCAATTAAATAAGAAAATTTTTATTCCTGATATACTGTAAATAAAACAGTTTCTCCGACAGCTTGCAAGGATCGGCGGTCAATCAACTCCATATTATCCAGATGGGTATGATGATATCGCCCAAATCCGAGGTCAGGGGAAAACTCAATGATGTCAATCATGGGGATTCCAGCATCTCTATTGACAAAGAAATGATCGTCGATTATTTCGGGCGAATCCTTGTAAATAAAATAATCGGAATGGCCTAGTTGATGAGCATTGTCCCAGACTTTTTTCAGAATGCCCGAAGCAAAATTTCTGGAATATCCTTCACGGTAAAACTTGGCTCCCTTGGCACCAACCAAATCGACCAAAATTCCATAATAGGCCGTGTAATTGGATTCATGCTTGTTTTTGGACCAATGCTGAGAACCCAAACACCACCAGATCTGTGAGTTGTCCCTGACCCGAGCATTTTCTGGTTCTCCGTCATCTTCCCCGTCAAAGAGAATAATGTCAATTCCAACGTCCGGTTTGAGATTTTGGGAAGCAATCGTACGGGCGATTTCCATCAATATGCCTACACCTGAACCGCCGTCATTGGCACCGTCGATCGGTTCGTCGATCCGCTCGGTATCTTTATCGGCAATTCGCCGGGTATCCCAATGTGCCGCTAAGAGGATTCTTTTGCTGGCTTCAGGCTGAAAACTGGCGATGATATTGCTAAGGTCCCAAGTCAGTCCATCGTAGGTTTTTGCCTGAAAATCCTGGGTTTGGACTTCCCATTCCCATTGCTCCAGCTGGCTTAAAATCCATTCTTTGGTGTCTTGGTGACCCTGAGTACCGGGGACTCGCGGACCAAAATCCACTTGTTTTTGTACAAAGGCATAAGCCGAATCTGCATTGAATTCGGGGTAGGGTTTAAGCTCTTTTTCTGGAGCTCTTGTTTCTGTAGCTTTTTCACCGGAGCAAGCCCAGAAAAGAGCGATTAAGAGCAGAAAACCATAAGCACTATTCTTCATAAGCCCAGTCAATTTTGTCTTTCATATCCTTCACCACAAAACCCATGGCTTTTAATCTTGCCCGGATTTCGTCCACCTTGATATAATCCCTCGCGGTTTTGGCTTCGCCATATAGCTTGAGCATCAGATCGAGCATCTCATTTTGAACATCACTTTTTTCCTCGATCAATCCCAAAATATCGGTTACAAAGGTGGTGTAGGTGTCTTTTAGTTTGGCAAAAACATCCTGACCCAAAGCGGCTGATTTCAACTGTCCGGTAAAGATTGAGTTGATTTTTTTCAACAGATTGAATAAGTGACCAATTGCCTGAGCCGTGTTGAAATCATCGTCCATGGCCCGATAAGCATGGTCAATACTGGATTCGATTTGTTGGATTTGAGTTTGATCCAGTTCAATCGATTGATCTTCCTGGTATTCTAAAACCCGGGCAATTCGGAGCCCATTGATCATTTTTTTGTACCCTTTTTGGGCAGCTTTCAAGGCGTCATTGGAAAAATCCAAGGTGGATCGATAATGTGCCGTCAGCATGAAATAGCGAATCGTCATCGGACTGTAGGCTTGCTCGAGCAAGTCATGCTGTCCGGTGAAAAGCTCCTGAAGATTGATAAAATTACCCAGGGATTTCCCCATCTTCTGCCCATTGATGGTGATCATATTGTTGTGCATCCAGTATTTGGCGGGATCCTGATGATTGCAGGCATTGCTTTGGGCGATTTCACATTCATGGTGCGGAAACATCAAATCCATTCCTCCTCCGTGAATATCGAATTGATTGCCTAGATACTTCGAGCTCATGGCTGTACATTCTAGATGCCAACCGGGGAAGCCCATTCCCCAAGGCGAATTCCACTTCATCAGATGCTCGGGAGCTGCTTTTTTCCAAAGTGCAAAATCCGCTGCATTTCGCTTTTCGCCTTGGCCGTCTAGGTCACGGGTGCCGCTCATGAGATCTTCGAGGACCCGACCGGATAGCTTTCCGTATTTATATTTTTTGTTGTATTTCAGCACATCGAAATACACCGATCCATTGATTTCGTAAGCGAGACCTTCGTTCAGAATAGCCTCGACCAAAGCGATTTGCTCGGGAATATGACCCGTGGCCCGAGGCTCTATACTGGGTTTCCAGGTATTCAACAAAGCCATATCCCGGTGATAAGTGTCGGTATATTGCTGTGCGACTTCCATGGGTTCGAGTTGCTCTAGTTTGGCTTTTTTGGCGATTTTGTCCTCGCCTTCATCCGCATCTCCTGTGAGGTGACCCACATCGGTGATGTTTCGGACATAGCGAACCCGAAAGCCAAGGTGTGTCAAATACCGATTGACCGTGTCAAATGTGACTGCCGGTCGACCATGTCCCAAATGCGCGTCTCCATAGACCGTAGGTCCACAGACATACATGCCTACAAATGGCGGATTGATGGCTTGAAATTCTTCCTTTTCCCGCGAAAGGGTATTGTAAAGTTTGAGGTTATGCGACTTCATAAGTCTTCAAAAGTACGAATTACGAATGACGAAATACGATTTGTAGGTAATCTGGTTTCAACGAATTCGCAAAATAGGACGAAAATAGGGGAGATGGAAGTTTGACGCTGAGGATGCTGTCAATTTTGATCAGATTGTGCGCTGAATTTTCAGAGAAAAAAGAGTCCAGCGCTTTACTTTTGATACTGGTAAATAGTCGAAAAGTGTTCCTGAAAACCAAATTCCGGATATCGCTCCAGCTCCTTGATCAACCTGCCCTGAGCATCATAGCTGTACTCAAACATAGGTGTCAACTTTCCATCTGGAGCTGTAGGGATTGATTTGTAAATCAGTTTTTCTTCCTCATCATAGACGTAGTGCCAATCTCGAATAGGGGAATCTGGCTGCGTGAAAACCATCCAAACTTGGCGCTGGATTCGGTTTTGATCATCGTAATAAAAATGATATCCCTCCTGATGTGAAATCTGCGGACCGAAAATTATTTTTTCCAATTGATCTTGCTCATTGTACTCGTAATCGAAATAAACCGTGTTTCCTCGCTTATGTTGGATTAATTTATCAGTCGAGTCGTAATGGTAAGTAAAGACATCTCCAAAAACATATTTTTTTCCATCAAATGGAAATGCCTCTTTTTTGACTAGCAGATTATTCTCATAAGTATACTGCACAAGGCTGGAAGTATCATAGGATGTTTTTTTTAGGTAGACATCAAAAAACTCCCTTCCTGAGGCATCATAATATTTATCATGAGTGGAAATCAAGGTACTTCCTTGGTATTTGGTAATATGGGTTGATTTGTCATCAAAATTGACCGCTAATTTCTGAAGTTGGGAAACAGAGATTTCGGGAGGATTTCTAAAAAGTCTTCTTGTCCGTCTTCACCAGTGATAGCGCATGAACAGAATAAAATTAAAAAGAGAAGGTAAAGGTGTTGTATTTTCATTTGAACAACTAAATATCAGATTTCAAATTAAAGCTACTTAAATCTTGATACGCATTTAGGCAAACATCAATTTACCTTTGGGTTTTGGGATTGTCCTCCCCATTTCTTGTGCTGTTTCAATCCATTCTTGAATTACAATCTCAACATTTTGAAGAGCTTCTAAATAACTAGCTCCATCGGAAGCACAGCCAGCAAGTTCTGGAACCTCTGCAATAAACGCTTGGTCGACGTCACTCCAGTAAATTATAATTTCGTATCGTGGATCAGTTTTCACTATTTTCTAGGCTTAGTTGATATTTCAATATAATTAATCTTACTTGTTTTACCTGATAAGGTTTTGCTTTACCATTTTTTTCTTGAAGATTAAGGATTTTTTTCCACACCTTCTTTGCTAAATATGTAGTGACTGCCTTTTATTCTTTCCGAAAAACCAAAAATCAAAATCAACTTTCTTAAATCTATAAAGGTAATGTTGGCGTCTGAGTTTCCGGATAGGATTTTGGCTACAAGTTTTTCATACTTGCCCATAGTCTAAATTAATCTATTTTTTGAAATTGATCTTCAATCTTGAAGTTGATTTTTGCTGTAAAAAAACCTCCGATCCCAATGGGACCGGAGGTTTCTGAAATGTTGAGCTCAGACCTTCGAGGTTATTGAAACCTCAAAGGTCAGTCAATTAATGCTTAAAATGTCTCACTCCTGTCATGACCATGCTCATGCCATGCGCATCGCAATAGTCAATGCTGTCTTGGTCTTTGATAGACCCCCCTGGCTGAACGACTGCGGTGATTCCAGCTTCATGGGCGATCTCCACACAATCTGGGAAAGGGAAGAACGCATCGGATGCCATTACTGCCCCTTTCAAATCAAATCCAAACTCCTTGGCTTTGATAATGGCTTGGCGTAAAGCATCTACACGAGAGGTTTGCCCTACACCAGAGGCAAACAATTGGTTGTCGTTGCTTAAAACGATGGTGTTGGACTTGGTATGCTTACAGACTTTGGCGGCGAAGACCAAAGCATCCATTTCTTTTTCGGATGGAGCTTTCTTGGTGGCTACTTTGAAATCCGATTTGCTCTCAGTTGCCAAATCTTTATCCTGTTCGATGACTCCATTGAGGAGTGTTTTGATCATTTTAGTCCCCGGCAATGCCATTTTTTGGCGAAGCAGGATTCGGTTCTTTTTGCCTTTCAACACTTCCAAAGCCTCTTCTGTAAAATTCGGTGCAATCAATACTTCAAAAAACAGCGAATGCATCTCTTCGGCTGCTGCTTTGTCCACCGTCTGATTGGTCACTAAAACTCCTCCAAAGGCAGAGGTGGTGTCGGCGGCAAATGCTTTTTGATATGCCTCTTTCACCGTTTCCGCTGTCGCACAGCCACAGGCATTGGTATGCTTTAGGATGGCAAAGGCAGTTTGGTCGGGAAACTCAGCGATCAAATTCACCGCCGCATCTACATCCACCAGATTATTGTAGGAAAGTTCTTTCCCGTTTAGCTGGTCAAAAAGTCCCTCCAAGTCCCCATAGAAATGGGCAGATTGATGGGGATTTTCTCCATAACGAAGCGCTTTGGCTCTGCTTTCGGAAACCTTCAAGGAAGGAATTCCTTCACTTTGGTTGAAATAGTTGAAAATATGCGTATCGTAATGGGAAGAAACCTGAAATGCCTGCGCGGCAAAATAGCGTCGGTCTTCTAAAGTTGTTCCACCATTCTGAGCTTCCAATTTGGCTTCGAGTTCTGCGTACTGGTTTTTGGAAGCGATGATGGTGACATCTTTGAAGTTTTTAGCAGCAGCTCGGATCAAGGAAATCCCTCCGATATCAATTTTCTCAATGATGTCAGCCTCTGAAGCGCCGGAAGCGACTGTTTCCTCAAAAGGATACAAATCCACGATCACCAAATCAATGGCTGGAATATCAAATTCTGCTGCTTGGCTGACATCGCCATCATTTTCTCTTCGGTATAAAATCCCTCCAAAAACCTTTGGGTGGAGGGTTTTTACTCTTCCCCCGAAGATGGAAGGATAGGAAGTCAACTCTTCGACAGGGATGACTTCAGCGCCTTGCTCTTCGATGAATTTTTGAGTGCCACCGGTGGAGTAGATTTTCACTCCGTGTTTTTTGAGCAAAGCAATGATAGGTTCGAGATTGTCTTTATAAAAGACAGATACTAAAGCAGATTGAATTTTTTTGACAGCCATTTTTAAGATGGATAGGTGTGATTTTCAATGAAGATGCAAAGGTAGGAAAAAAGGATGGAAGGGGAAGTGGTTTCAGGTTTTTGGGCTTAAACCGAAACAGATTTTAGAGTGTAATTAGAATAGGATGAAAAGTGAATTGCCTCAGGGTTTTACTGAGAAAAATAGCTTGCTCCCTCACAAAAAAATCTAATACTTAAAATCCTGTGTTTTGAGCAGGGCAAAAATCACCTCTAAGTCATTCATTTTTTGATGGATGGGGAGATTTTTTTGATCAAGTAAAAATTCTCTTCTCCTTTTTTTCCAGCTTTCGGGATTAGTTAAAATGTCGTAGAGATCTTGAAACTGTTTTTTTGTCAGCTGGATATTTTGGTTTTTGTTGCCAAGATCCAAGTTTAATTTTCTAAGCCAATCTCTAAATAAATGTATTCGGCCGGAATTCATATTGACGATTATTCGCGTCAACCCAATTGCACTTGCACTATTGACAGGTTGTCGACCACCTTTGGTCATTTGCTCGACAGGAGTCCATATTTCTTTCCAAATTTCGGCAATCTTTTTATTTTTTTTGCGAAGGTCCTTGGTGGCTTTAAATGGATCTTGCTGATTGGTCAAAGCTCCAATAATATCAGCTATCGCAAAGTACCAACCTTCGCGCTCCTTGTCCCAAGTTACTCTCACATTTTTATCTCCAAACGGTTCGACTTTACTCATGGCTGAGAGTTTTTAAATATTATCTGAAACTTACGATTCTTTTTTTATTATGCTCTCGATGACTTCAGGAAAATAGCGATGTTCCAATGCATGCACCTTTTCGGCAATTGTCTCTGGACTATCCCCAGGCGAAACTGGCGTAGCTGCCTGAAAAATAATTTTCCCCTCATCATAATTTTCATTGACCAGATGAATTGTAATCCCAGTTTGGGCATCTCCCGCGGCCTTTACTGCTTCGTGGACTTTCATTCCATACATGCCTTTGCCACCATAATTGGGCAAAAGGGCGGGATGAATATTAACCATTCGATCAGGAAAGGCCCGGATCAAATCTTCCGGTATTTTCAATAAAAAACCCGCCAAAATCACCCAATCGATTTGTTTTGCTTGAAGTTTTCGAAGCAAATCTCCCGCCTCCATTTCCTTGCGGGTAAACGTAAAACCGGGGACGTCGAATTTCTTTGCCCGCTCAAGCACAAAAGCATCCGGTTTGTTTGAGGCAATTAAACCTACTGTTGCTTTTTCGGAGTTTTGAAAATGCTCCATGATTTTTTCGGCATTGGAGCCACTTCCGGATGCTAGGATGGCAAGTCGTTTCACAGGTGGTTTTTAGAATTCGTATCGAAATTAAGAAAATCTGACAGGTGATGAAAATCAAATTCAATTCTTGGTTGGAATAGCGAAAAATTGCCAATTTTTATCCTATCATCCGCGAACTTGTCCGTTTCCACGAACTACCCATTTGTAGCTGGTCAACTCCCGCAGTCCCATAGGCCCACGGGCGTGTAGTTTTTGAGTACTAATTCCGATCTCTGCTCCCAAACCAAATTGTGCCCCATCGGTAAAAGCCGTCGATGCGTTGGCATAAACGGCAGCAGCATCTACTTCCAGCAAAAAACGATCGATTGCTTCTTGGTTTTCAGCAATGATGGCTTCAGAATGTTTGGATGAAAATCTAGCGATATGGTCCAAGGCCTGATTCAAATTCTCTACGGTTTTGATCGAAAGCTTTAAACTCAGGAATTCAGTACCAAAATGACGTTCATTGGCCTCTGAAATATTTGGGTTTGAACTCAAAGCTGCAAACGCATCCGAATCTGCAAAAATCTCAACTCCTGCGTCAATTAAGGGAGCAATGAGATGTTCCAAATTAGGCAAATGTGATCTATGTATAATCAGACAGTCCAGAGAATTGCAAACACTGGGCCTACGGGTCTTGGCATTGAGAATGATGGCTTTGGCTTTTTCGAAATCCGCTGACTCATCGACATAGGTATGCACGATCCCGGCACCGGTTTCGATGACGGGTACTTTTGCGTTTTGCCGGACAAAATCAATCAATCTTTGAGACCCTCTTGGAATGATGACATCCACAAAATCCACTGCTTCCAAAAGTGCTTTGGTTGCCTCACGATCTGAAGGCAGAAGCAGAAAAGCCTTTTCTGGAAATTCAAACTCGCGCAGCACTTGATGGATGAGCTGAATAATGGCTCTGTTGGAAAATTCGGCATCCGAACCGCCTTTCAAGATTAATCCATTTCCAGATTTCAAAGCCAAGGAAAACACATCCAACGTGACATTGGGGCGAGCTTCGTAAATAACGCCGATCACACCGAGAGGGACACTGATTTTCTCAAGGTAAAGTCCATTGGAAAGAATTTTTTCTTCCAGCCGAAGATGCAGGGGGCTGGGCAGTTTTTGCACGGCGAGCATTTCCCGGGCGATGCCCTGAATACGCTCCTCAGTCAAAGCCAACCGATCATACATGGGATTGGTGGCGTCCATCCGATCGAGATCTTTTTGGTTTTCAGCCAAGAGAAACCAAGTTTTTTCTTCCAATAGCTCAGCCAAGCGTGCCAAAACTTCTCCCGCCTGATCATTGCCAATTCGAATCAATTTCCGACTGGCTTCTTTTACATTAGCAAAGTATGGATTGTACTTATTCATGATCAAATAGGTAAAGATAGTTGTAATGAATAATGGCTTTTTGCTGGCGCTGACCGATTTTTTCCAAGGCAGATTTTGACGAATATTCAGCCCTGCCGAGTCCGATTTTTTCTCCCTTTTCATCCCGAATCAGCAAAATATCGCCTTTTGAAAATTCCCCTTCCACCCGAGAAACCCCAATTGGGAGTAGGCTTCGAATCACGGTGGAGGTAAGGGATTCCTTCGCTCCATCATTGATAAATACCTCGCCTTTGTAATAATGGCTTCCATGGGCCAGCCATTTTTTTGGCGCTTGTTTCTGCTTTTGCGGCTCAAACCAAGTGCAGCGCAAACTTCCATCCAAAAAAGCTTCGAGTACTCCATCATTTTTTCCATTGGCGATGAAAACTTGAATGCCCAAATCCGCCGATTTTTTGGCCATGGCATACTTGGTCAGCATGCCGCCCCGTCCAAAAGAAGATTTGCTGGCTGAGATATATTGGTTGATTTCCGGCATATTGACTTGCACTTTTTCGATGAGCTGAGAGCTTGGGTTTTCTGGATTTCCGGTAAAAATCCCATGGACATTGCTCAAGATCATCAAGGTGTCCGCATTAATCATAGCAGCCGTGAGACCTGCCAGTTCATCATTGTCGGTAAACATCAACTCGGTGATCGTGACGGTGTCGTTTTCATTGACGATGGGGAAAATATCCTGCTGCAACAAAGCCTCGATGCAGTTTTTCATATTCAGATAATGCTTTCGATCCCGGAAATCCTCCTTGGTCACCAAAATCTGTGCAATGGTTTGCCCATGCTTTTCAAAAAGATCCTGGTACCGATTGATCAATTGGATTTGCCCGGTGGAGGCCCAGATTTGTTTTTTGAAAACTGGGTTGAGTTTTTCTGGTAAAAATGCTTTTTGCCTTCCGAAAGCCACTGCTCCCGAACTGACCAAAACCACTTTCTTTCCCGCAGCTTTCAATTTCATCACCTGATCCACGAGATGTCCCATCCGATGCAGATCTGGCAGACCGTTGGCTTGGGTCAAAACATTTGATCCGATTTTGATGACGATAGTAGTACTGGGTAGCATGAAATTTGAATTTATTCAACCAAAAGTAGGATAATGGGATCAGATTTCTAAAAATCGATAAGTTTCTTTGATGTTTTGATTTTTTAGAGAAATCCCATGCTTAGCGTCCCTACGAGCATCAGGATTTTGGCAAAAGTACTCAACTGGCTAAAGTGGGATTTTCGATCTGCCAGATAGACTTTTCGCATAAACCATAGAAAAAACAGGCCGAGTCCGCCGAAATAAAAGAATAGCTCCGCTTTGTTGATTTCAAAAGTGATGATCAAAATGGCGGATACAAATCCTATGGCAATCAAAAAAATAACTTGTTTGGTTTTCCGAAAGCCAAGCACAATGGGCAAGGTACGACAGCCATGTTTGCGGTCTCCATCCCGGTCTTCAATGTCCTTGATGATTTCTCGGATAAGATTAAGAAAAAATGCAAAAATGGCATAAGTGAGCACCAAGAGTTCATTTTTTTGGTAGTAAATGGCGATCAAATACACGGAAAGTCCCGTGAGAAATGCAACGGTCAAGTTGCCGATAAAAGGTTCTCTTTTGAGTCTATTGCTGTAAAGCCAAAGTAAGAAAGCCGCAAAAAAGCAAATGAGTGCGATTCGCGGAGCGACCAAATAGCCAAGCCCAATAGCTGAAAAATTGAGGATGGTATGGAGGAAAATCACGACTCGACGTTTGATTCCTTTTCCTACAATGACCTCATCGGGCCGATTGACATAATCGATTTTGACATCATAGTAATCATTAATCATGTATCCTGCGGCGGTGATCATCAGAGTTGCAAGGATCAGTAAATACAGTTTGAAATCCTGTAAAACTGGGATTCCTGACCAGCTTTCCTCCACCAAAAAATAGGCAGTCATCAATTGGGTGAAAGCCACCAAGAGCAAATTGACCGGACGGCTAATCCGAAAAAGACCTCTGAAAGAAATCGTTCGCTCCTGATTGATGGGTTTCATTCTTCAAAAATACGGCAATTGTGGGTATTATTTTGAATTCTTTGAAATACTCCGAAAATCGTTTCCGTAATTTCTTTTCCACTTTTTTAGCTGAATTCATTATCTTGATAGTCAAACCTTTTAAACCCAAAAAACCATGAATTCAAAAGAAGCTCAATCCCGCAGAGATTTTATTGCGCTTTCTGGAAGCCTTTTGGCCGGTAGTTTTTTCATTCATCCGGTAGCTGAAGCAATTTCGATTTTTGACAAACCTGGACAAAAAATGAAAGTTGCCCTGATCGGAACTGGGATTCGAGGGACGACTATGTTTGGTCGTGATGTAGTTCGTAATTATTCCGAGGAAGTGGAGTTTGTGGGGATTTCTGATATCAATGAGGGTCGGTTAAACTATGCCAAGGAATTCATCGGAGCAGATAGTCCATTGTATGTAGATGGGCATAAAATGATTCAGGAATCCGGCGCGGATGTACTGATCGTCACCACCATGGACAGCACTCACCATGAGTATATCATTGCGGGACTAAAAGCGGGGATGAATGTGATTTCCGAAAAACCGATGACGACTGATGAAATGAAGTGTCAGGCCATCTTGGATGCAGAGCGGGAAAGTGGAAAAAAACTCATTGTGACCTTCAACTATCGCTATTCTCCTCATCGGCAGCGATTATTTGAACTCTTGCGAGCAGGTGAAATCGGCGATTTGACTTCAGTGGATTTTCACTGGTATTTAGATGTGTATCATGGTGCTGATTATTTCCGGCGCTGGCATCGCAAAAAAGAATACGGGGGCACGCTGTTAGTTCATAAGTCCACCCATCATTTTGATTTGCTCAACTGGTGGATCGATTCGGATCCGGAGGAAGTTTTCGCCCATGGGGAGTTGGAGTTTTATGGGAAAAACGGTCCCTTCCGAGCCAAAAACTGTCGCGAATGTCCCCATACTTCCAACTGTGATTTTTACTGGGATATCACAAAAAATGAGCATTTAAAAAAGCTCTACGTGGACAATCGGGAATACGATGGCTACGATCGTGACGGCTGTGTATTTCGGGAAGACGTGGATATATATGATAAAATGGCCGTGCAAATCAAATACAAAAATAAAGTTCAGGTTAGCTATTCTTTGACAACTTATTCGCCATACGAGGGCTATCGGATTGCATTTAACGGAACCAAAGGCCGACTCGAAGCTTGGATCAAAGAGCGCCAACCTTGGGAGGAAGCTAGAGAAGATGTCATTCACCTGACTCGTAATTTTGGAGAGCGGGAAGAAATCATCATTCCTCACGGCGGAGGCGGACATGGAGGCGGAGATACGCGATTGAAAGACAAATTATTCAAAGATCCTGAGATGGCGGATCCTTGGCGTCAATCTGCAGGAAGTCGGGATGGGGCCATGTCGATCTTGGTGGGCGTAGCCGCCCGAAATAGTATTGAGCAGGGGAAAATGATTAAAATATCCGATTTGACGGATATCGAATTGATGAAAACCGGAAGAGGGGCTTAAAAGATCGGACCCGATTATTTATAAACGAGAAGGGGTAAAAATAAAAATTTTAGAAAAAATCTTTATTCAAGAAAATCAGCCTATTCAAGTCGCTTTTTGGTTTGGTACTGATCTCTCCTTTGATGCACAATAGCTACAATCACGATAGTAGAAGTGAGATCTTCTATGTAGAAATGGATATGGAATGGGAATCTATTCGGTTGAGATACTCTGACATTTCTATATCAAACAGCATAAGCGTAAGGAGATTTTAGAATTTTTTGTAGAGCTTTTTCAATTTCAAAAGCAAATTTTTTTTCTAAACCTAATTTCTGCTCTTGGTACCAACTCTTGGCATTTTGGATATCATTTAGGACTTCATCAAGATATAAAAGCTTGAATTCCAATATGCTTATTTCTTTAATTCCTCAATAAGTTCCTGTCCAGCTTTCAAGCTTTTAGGGTCATTTTTTATTTTTTCTAAACGTTGATCGATTAAGTCCTTTTCCCATTGGCTTAATTCCTGATCGGCGATCTCAATTTCAGGGTAGATTTGCTTGATGGCTATCCAATCTTCGAACGGTATAAATACACCTGTATCTTTTCCTTTACTGTCTTTTACTATCTGTAGCTTCATAATTAAAATTAAGAAATCCCTTTACGATTTGCAATGGTTAAGAATCTTTGAGCTTAATTGAGTTCTGCCTCTCCCGATTGACCTGAAGCTGAAGTACATCCGGTCGGGAATAGTGGCCGACGGGATCAAAGTTCTGTCGCTCTTCCAAGACTCGATTGAAATTCAACGTTTCGATTAAAATTCCTTCTTTATCCGCGATCGGTTCCAAAATCCATTTTCCATCCGGACCTGCAATGCAGCTGCCGCCATCCCCGATTATCTCCGGAAAATTTTCTAAAATGTATTCTAAATGCGGGGTGTCTGACGGGAAATCGGTTTTTCTCATCAGACTGGAAACTGAAATCACAAATGACCGACTCTCCTGAGCTATCATTCGGGTGATCAGCTCAGTATTTCTCACCGATCCCGGCCATACGGCAACATGAAGATTCTCCCCCAACCCGTAAAGTGCTGTTCGGGCAAGCGGCATCCAGTTTTCCCAGCAATTTAATCCGCCCACGGTAAAAGCTTTTAGTGGATGAACCCTCAGTCCATTTCCATCTCCGGGCGACCAAACCAATCGCTCGTCGTAAGTTGGCTGAAGTTTGCGGTGAACCGACTGGATTTCACCTTTTGGATCGATATAAACCAAGGTGCAGTACAAACTGTGTCCCCCACGATCAGTAGGTCGCTCGATGATCCCAAGGTAGATTGCAATGCTTTTTTCTTTGGCTAGCTGCTGGATTTCTTTCAGATCTCCTTTTTCGATCTGTATGGCTTGACTGGCGTAATGGGCAAAAATTTCCTTTTGGACTTTGTCATCCCAAGCGCTGGCATGGGTGACCGAAAGCCACCAAGGATAGCCAGGAAGAAACCCTTCTCCAAAAATCACCAATTCCGCACCCTTTTCCGCAGCTTCATTAATTCGATCCTTAGCCAGCTGGAGAGTGGCGGATTTATTGGCCCAAACAGAGGGGATTTGTACCAGAGCTATGGTCAATTGGTTTGGATTCATGGTTGAATAGATTTGCGGGATAGGATTGTCAGCTCAAATTAAGGAAAGGTCCTTTAATCAAAAAATATAGGGATTGAAGCCATGTCTTTTTATCTTTAAGCAAACCTATAAAACCCTAAAGATGAACCATTCTAGATTTTTAATAGCCGTAATTTTCCTCGGGACAATAGCCTGCCAAACTCCGGGGGAGCGGGGACTAAAAGATGAATTTCAGCCTGACTTTTATATCGGGGCGGCAGTCAATGCACGGCAAGTTGATGGGAGTATGGCTTCAGCTGATTCGCTGCTGGATCTTCATTTCAATTCACTGACTTCCGAAAATGGACTCAAATGGAGCAATGTACATCCTCAGGAGGACGAATTTGACTTTGAGTTTGGGGATAATTATGTGAAAAAAGGGGAGGAAATGGATGCATTTATCGTTGGGCATACCTTGGTTTGGCATCAGCAGGTCCCCGATTGGGTATTTCGGGACCAAGAGGGATCTTTTCTTTCCAAAGAGGCATTACAAGACCGAATGGAGAATCATATCGACACTGTCGTCAGGAGATATAAAGGCCGAATTGATGGATGGGATGTGGTCAATGAGGCCTTTGAGGATGACGGGACTTGGCGTAAAACGCATTGGTACATGCTCATGGGCGAGGAATATATTGCTCAGGCATTTACCAAAGCGCAAAAAGTGGACCCTGATGCTGAATTGTATTACAATGATTATAATGTTTGGAAGCCGGAAAAACGGCGGGCAATCTTGAAAATGGCTCAAAATCTCCGGAGTCAGGGAATTCGAATCGATGGGATTGGGATGCAGGGGCATTACCGACTTGATTTCCCAAGCCTGGATCAGATTGAAACAGCCATTGAGGAAATTCATCAGGCGGGTTTTCAGGTTATGATCACCGAGCTTGATGTAGATGTTTTACCGAGACCCAGTGATTTTGATGGGGCGGATTTAGAGATTTCCTATGCGGATTCACCCGAATGGAATCCTTATGCCGATTCTATTCCTGCTGAGGTGCATGATAAGTTAGTTGACCGCTATGCCTCACTTTTTGGGCTATTCAAAAAGCATTCAGACAAAATCAGCCGGGTGACTTTTTGGGGATTACATGACGGCAGCACTTGGCTGAATAACTGGCCGGTCCGAGGCCGCAGAAATTATCCTTTACTTTTTGATCGGGAGATGAGGTTGAAGTGGAATACTGCATTATTCATAAAAAAAAACCGATAATTTCAACTTAGTAATACATCAAAGGTTAAAGAAAAAACAAAAATATATTGCTTTTTTCTTTCTTTCTTTCTTTCTTTCTTTATAATGTAAATTAGTTTAAACCAAATTAACATTGTATGAAAAAGTTATTTGTTGGATCCTTTAGCCTCTTTTTAGGGTTACTATTTTTATGTGGTACCCTTACACTAAACCAGCCTGCCCAAGGTCAGATTTTAACATGTCCCGAATATACCGAACACTTTAAGCCTGAACCGCAAATTAAATGGTGCAATGGATATTTTGCGACTTGGGAAATATGTGTTTATGCCTGGGGGGAACTTTGTCCTTGTATGTCAGAAGAAGAGCCAGAATGTCAATAATTAAGATTGTGCGAATCCTTCATTTGAGGGATTCGCTAAATTTTAAATCAATGAGTAAAAATTTAATTTTATTTCTAGTTGTACTAAATTTTTCTTGCAATAGAGTTGAAAAATTTGAAAATAGTAGCTTAGAGGAAATCGAAATAGATTTAAGCGAAACTATCGATTTAAGATTTACCGATTTTTTTGATACTACTTTAATTGTGCCATTGGAGGTGACAGAAAATTCCCTTCTAGGAGAAGCGACAAAAGTGATCACCACAGAGAGCTTTATCTTTGTCTTGGATAGACATGTTTCTGAATCACTTTACATTTTTGACTATCAAGGTAAATTAATTAATTTTTTTTCTGGGACAGGAAATGGACCTGAAGAATTCTTGAGAGTTACCAATTTTTACCTTTCCAAGGATTCAGATATTGTTTTTATCCAAGATAGTTCATTGTCTAAAATTTTGGCATTCAATTTTGATGGAGAATTGATTTTTGAAAAGAAATTTGACTTTAGAGAGTCTTTTAATGATATGATTCCATATGAGGATGGGTATCTCATTTTGAAACCTTCGCTTGATAATCTTTCAATTGAATTAGAATATTTAGATCAGAATTTAGATTTCGTGGAAACACCACTTGAATTTATTGAGAATGATTTTTTATTAGAGGCGGGATCAAAGTTTCAGTTTTTTTATCCTGGGTCTGATGGTGATTTATTTTTTAAGGAAACTTTATCCAGTAATCTTTATTTACTAAACTCTGGAGAATATCAGGTCTTCTCGTTAGAATTCCCTGAAGATCGCATTTTTTCTCTATCAAATTTACCTTGGGATGACTCAAAGCCTTCAATTCACATGGTAAAACTTTTTCAGGAGATAAGATTTAATAATTTTTTAAACCTTGGGGATCAGGTTTTGGATTTAGGAGATCTTGTTTTTGTAAATTTTTATGAGGGGGGAAGGCTTGGTCTTTTAGCTTTTGATAAAGTAGAAAATAAAGCAAGAATTGTCTCCAGCTTTAAAAATGATATGGATGGTGTTATTGAAAATCTCCCCGCAATTTTCCCAACGAACTTTCAGGCAAATCAAATGATTATCAACTTGTCGCCTACCGAAATTTATTCATCCATAGAAATGAGAAAAGGAATAAATCCCTACCAAGATTATCTCACGGAGATTTTACCAAGTTTGGAAGAAAATCCTGTTCTATTTATTTATAGGAAGAAATAAAAAAACGACCCAAATCATAGGTCGTCTTTTTGAATCTACTAAACCAACTTTATTCTTAACTATTCACTGTTTCTTCTTCGATTTCGACCAAGGCCACGGCTCCATGAATGGCTGTTTCGTCTAGCTCGGAGAGCAAAATCTGGAAATTTTCTAATACCGTAGGATAGGCAAAAGTAGATAGGGTATGTTCAAGAGAAGCTTTGAAAAGGGGGAAGGATTTCCGGATTGATCCGCCTAGAATAATGGCTTCAGGAGCTAGGGTGTATAAAATGTGCTTGAACAATTCTCCAAGATGATGACCAAATTCATCAAATGCCTTTTGGGCGACCAAATCCCCAGCCATGGCCCGTTTTGCCAAGGCTTTGGGTTTGCTTTGATAGTAATTTAGAAAGAATTTTCCGCTGCAATAGTGTTCAAAATTGTGTTCCAAATAAGGCACGCTGCACCATTCCCCCGCCGCTGAATTTACTCCTGAATAGAGATGGCCATTGATAACGATCCCACCTCCCAAGCCCGTGCCCAAGGTGATCCCGATCATGTTTTTGAATTTTCGGCCTACTCCAAATTTATGTACGCCCAAGGCAAAGCAGTTGGCGTCGTTATTTATAAATACAGGCCGGGCAAACCGTTCGGTCAAGAACTTGCCCAATTCTACATGCTGAAAAGCAGGAATATTGGATAGACCAAGGACGATCCCTTCCTCTACATTGACCAGTCCAGGGATTCCCACTCCGATTCCTGCGGGATCATATTCTAGGTACGATTCGATAAAAACCGCAATGGTTTCCAAAATATGTTCTTTGTCCTCATGGGCCGGTGTAGGAATGGACCGGATATCCTCCAAATGGCCTTTGATCAGCACACCACCTTTGATGCCGGTGCCTCCGATGTCAATTCCCAAAATGGCCTTTTCCATTCGTTTAGGTTATGTTGGTTGATAATTAGGTTTGAGTCAAAAATCGGTTCAGTTTTTAAGACTTCTCCGTGTTTTTGAAAAAAGGAAAGGCTTTTAGAGCATTCCCTCGATAGATTTTTCCAGTTCTCTGGCAGTTGCCAAAAACTCATCCACGTTCATATCCCGGAAGAAAATCAATCCATGGCTGGAGCGAACTTTGGCGCGCTCGTGAAGATAGAAGTAGTTTTTGCCCAGCAAAAGCTGAATGTCATTTAATTGTCCGACCCAGGTTCGTTTGGCCACGGTACTAAACTTGCCATTGTGCGAATAGCTTGGGAAAGAAGCATTGACCTGACTTAGGTAGCAGTTGGCAAAAGAGTCCTCCATGACCGACATGTCTCCGAGAGAAACGGGTACAATCACATTGGCTTCATGCGGCTCAAATTTGAACCAGACGTTTCGATAACCAATAATTCGCAGCTCGCTCGTGTCATGCTCCTCGCTCCATTGACGTACCGCTTCGGCAGTAGCCTGAAGTACTTTGTAATGGGTGTCGGGTCCTGAACCTTCCGGATCGAGCGTTAAGCTAATCTTTGTAGGTTTAATTTTTCGGAACATTTCCACGATCGGTTCCACATCCCGTTTTTTGTCCGGTTGCTCAGTGAAAATATCCCCGGTGTAAAAGCCCAAGCGCAGGTGATGCACATTTTTTACCTGTACGCCAAAGTGGGCCCAAACCAATTCCTCCTCAAACTCCCGGATCATTCCTTTCAGTTTCTGGATTTTAGCCGGATTTTTCTCCCCGTCATAACTTCTTCGCAGGATACTGATCACATCATTAATCGTTTCGCGAAGCTGGGTTTTGTTTTTGATTTCATATACGATCACCAAGGCACGCACCACGCGATGACAAAGGCCACGTTTTCGCGCATCGGCATTTTCAGAAGCCACATTGGTCAGGTAATGATAGACGTCTTTGTCAGTTTTGAGGCTGTAGCCAACGGCAAAGAAATCCTCATAATTGACCATTTGGATTTTGTTCTCATCCAAAAGTTTTTTGGTATGCTGAAGAGTTTCAATGACGAAAGTGTTGGTCACTGCCGTAAATCCAGAGGTGAGCACACTGAAGTGGGCTTCGTTTGATGGTTCGCTGAGTTGGTTGGTGATATGGGGCAAAATTCCCAGCGATATATCATCGTGATGTGGACCGGTATGAAGTAGCACTTCATTTCGCTCAGGCTCTAGGCCTTTGGCTAGCTTGGAATCCACACTTTGGATCACTTTGCTCACGGTATCTTCAGAAAGATCCGGAATGAGTTTGCAATAGCGATCATTTTTCAAGTCATCGAGTTTGAGGCGATGACCGTATTTGTTGAGTTTTTTGCAAAGATCAATAACTGCCCGCTCGGTTTTTTCGAAGGTCCATTCCCCTTTTTGGTAATAGGAATCCATCGAATCGGTCAGTTTTACCGCAGCGCCTTTGGTGAGGTAGAATCTACCGTTTTTCAGCTTTTGAAGGACCGTGGCAGGATAGACATTATTGAGTGAGGTTTCTAGTGAATCTTTTACGATTCCAGCTTTGGCCTCTCCTGCCGCAATAATGATGGCCACGGCATCGGGATTGTACACGATAGTGTCCAGACCAATGGTAATGACGAGTCGGTTGGCCGAAACTTCGATTCCGCCTAGATCTCCGGCGGCTACAGCCTGAGTTTCAAAATTGGTCTCCGTCAGTCTAGTTACCGAGTAAATGTGCGACCCGCGGGTATTGAAAGCAATGTGGCCATCCGGACCGATTCCTCCGAGGAAGAAACCGATTCCGCCCAGATCACGGATTTTCTTCTCATAATCGGCACACCATTGATCGATTTTGTAGATGGAGTCTTGCTGGAGCTTTTCGAGCTCATTTTGTGGCTCTCGGAAGCGGAGTGAAAGGTCCACTTTCAGATCCGGGAAGATTTCGCTGTAATGTTTGCCTTCGGCCAAAGGAATTTCATCCGAATTGATCAGGATGGCTTTTTCTTTGGATAAGCCAAATCCCTGCAAATAAAACTTATTGACGTAGTCGTAAAAGCTATTGTGCTGCTGGGAGGAAATCGGGTAAAACTCATCAATCTGCACAAAAGTCAAATCTTTGAGCACCGGTTTTTTGGTCGATCCCAGCCCGTATTTTTCACGGATTTCTTTTCCTTTTTTACTGTCCCAGTTTTCGAGTAGATATTGAGTCCATTTGATAAAAAACTCCGGTGTCTTTCCTGTCGGCAAGCTGATCACTCCCTCCGGATTTGCGGAAGCCCATTCGAGGAATCTACAAGCGGTGAGGAGCCCCAGCTTAGGAAAATTATCCACCATAAGATAGGGGATTTTTGTGCTGATTTTTTCAACACCGGATTCCTGAAGGAAATTTTTCTCGACTTCCGAAAGCGGATACTTACTGAGCATACTGGTTAGACAGATTAAGGTTTGTAAGATGTGTTGTCATTTGTGCTAAAGCCAAATAAAAAGAATCAGGAAATCGGTTGCCTTCAATATTTTGTCCTTCAATTGGATTATTGATGAAATTATCTATTGAATTGGGCCTTCCTTTTTGCAATTTATTTGTTTTAACAAAATTAAAAAACTTTGGCTAATAAAAAACAACTTTTATAAAAAATTTAATAAAGTCGGTTCAGTCTGTAAAATTTATAGACTTCTGGTAAAGGTCAATTTGATTCGTGCCTGGAAATCCCTAATAACTTTAAAAATCTCAGTTAAGGTGACGGATTGTACTTTGGTGAGGTTTGAAAGTTTGAGGTAATTTTTGGGTTTACTTTTTTCGGTCAATATCAGTTGAGATTGGTTTTCAAGTCGAAGCGACATCAAGTAATTAAAAGCATGCAATAGTTCTTGGCTTTCGGGCTCGGAGAAGACTCCTTTTTGTCGCAAAATTTCAATTCGCTTTGCGGTGTTGGGTTCGAAAATTTGACATTTGAGTGCATAAACCCGCGCTAAATCTACAATAGGACGCATGATTTGTTTGATGTTGATTTGTTTTTCCCCGTCGATTTTTTCGCTTTTGATATTTCTGAAAAAGGTCAAAGGAGGCTCGTATTGGAGTGCATTGTAGCCCAGATTCATAAAAAATCGCTCAGAAGCCTTTTCGAGTAGCTTTCCCATGTGGGATTGCAAATCCTCAAGAAGCTCACTTTCTCCATATATCGCCCGACAGTCAAAAAAGGTGGTATAATTCATGGCCGTTTCCTGTGAGGCATCAGAAATCCATTGCTCATAGTTTCGCTTCCAGTGGGAGAGCGAATGCGTCCATTTGGGATTCATGGCCATCAATTCCCCTTCGCAAAAGACGATACCGATTTGATCTAATGCGGTCGATACCCGCGTGGCAAAATCGAGAAAATAGGCCCTAACGATCTCTCGCTGTTCGTTGGCTTTGTCTTCATAAATGATCGCATTGTCCTGATCGGTTTTCAGGGTGAGTTCGCCTCTTCCTTCACTGCCTAGGACAAAAAAGACGAATTTTGCCGGAGCAGGACCAATCTCTTTGATTACCCGCTCAATGACGCGTTGGGTGATCGTATCCGCAACGGTGGTAATGATTTGATTGACAATCGTTGCCTTCATCCCACGGCTCAGAAGTAGGTGAATGATTTCGGGCATTCGTTCCCATTTGCTTCGGAGTTCGGGGATTTGTCGGGCTTCTTTGACCGATTGAATAAACATAAAAGGACCTTGGCTTTGCTCAGTCAAGACTTTGGTTCGGCTGATCCAGCCTACAAATTGCTCGTTTTCCTTGACCAAAAGGTAGCGGGATTTAGTCCGAAACATTAGCATCAATGCCTCGACTAAACTGGCATCCGGATGAATAGATACCATGTCAAATTCCATGATTTGGGAGACCGGGGACTGGGGCGAAAGCCCTTTGGCCAAGACTTGATCCCGAAGGGTGATATCAGTGATATATCCTTGAATTTGCTGAGCGGATTCCCCGATAAATAAACAACTTACCTGCTCTCGGGCCATACGCACCGCGCAGGATTGGATGGAGGCATTAGGCTTTTCTAGCCGTAAATTCCGAAAATGCAGATCATTGACCTTTTTAGAATAAAATTGGTCCGATATGAAAGAAGTCTCTTTGTTCATCCGGTCTAAATTACAGAATCTTACAATTTTCTAATGCGATTTTTTCATTCCCCTAGCAGAGTATATCTTTAAAATCTCATCCTATTCTAACCCAGCTTAACCATGCTAATCATAGTCACCGGCGTATCCGGTACCGGAAAAACTACTTTGGGTACGGGCCTTTCCCAGCAGTTTCATCTTCCATTTTTTGATGCAGATGATTTTCACCCAGCCGAAAATATTGCAAAAATGAGTCAGGGAATGCCCCTGAATGATGATGATCGCCAACCTTGGCTTTTGTCTCTAGCCAAAAAGCTTGAAGAGTCTGAAAAAACCGGTGGAGCGGTTTTAGCTTGCTCTGCACTCAAGGAATCCTATCGGCAGATGCTCAAGGTATCTGAAAATTTGCGTTGGGTTCATTTAATCGGTAAGCGGGATTTGATCTGGTCGCGGATGCTGGCGCGAAAAAATCACTACATGAAAGCCGAAATGCTGGATTCCCAATTGGCCACTTGGGAGGATCCAAGCTATGGTTTTCAGCTTTCGATTGATCAATCCCCGGAAATTATGCTTTCAGAAGCGGTCCGGTATATTCAATCAAATCCATTGGCAATGAAAATGGGTGTGATCGGAATGGGAGTAATGGGGAAAAGTTTGGCGCTGAATCTGGCTGAAAAGGGAGTACCTGTTTCACTTTATAATCGCTTTGTCGAAGGAAAAGAGGAGGGAATTGCCAACAAGGTGCTGGAAGAAAATCCTGATTTTGCCAATATGCTGGCATTTGAAAATTTGGACGCTTTTTTGGATTCTCTGGAAAGACCTAGAAAAATCCTGATGATGATCCCAGCAGGAGCAGCGATAGACCATCAGTTGGATACCCTTTTGCCAAAAATTGAAGAAGGAGATTTGATCATCGATGGGGGAAATTCCTTTTACAAAGATTCTGAGCGAAGAGTCCAAAGATTACATGAGGCGGGAATGCATTTTCTTCCCATGGGTGTGTCAGGAGGAGAGGAAGGTGCTCGTAAAGGCCCGTCAATCATGCCCGGAGGAAATGCGGAAGGTTATGCGATGGTGGCCGATTTTTTAGGGAGAATATCCGCCAAAGATAAAAATGATAAACCCTGCGTCACCTATGTCGGGCCGGGAGGATCGGGACATTTTATCAAAATGGTGCATAACTCTATCGAATATGGTGAGATGCAGGTTTTGGCGGAATTGACCCATTTGCTTCGATTTGGTTTTGGGTGTACTCCGGAAGAAGTTTCGGCGATTTATTCGGATTGGAATAAAGGTGATTTGAAATCTTATCTGCTGGAGATTACCGCTGATATTTTAGTATTCAAGGAAAATGGTGAATTGGTTCTGGATCAAATCCTCGATCAAGCCGGTCAAAAAGGGACGGGAGGTTGGTCGCTGACCACTGCACTGGAGTATGGTGTGCCGTATAGTCCCTTGGCTGAAGCCGTAAATGCTCGAGGGGTTTCAGGGGAAAAGTCGATGAGGATGGTGCTTTCCGAAGTCTTTCAGCATAAATTTCTTCCCGTTACAGATAAACTGGATGCTTGGCTTCCCAAAATCAAGCAAGCTTATTGCTTGGCTCGAATTATCAATCATGAAGTGGGTTTTCGATTAATGAAAACAGTCTCAGAGGAAAAAAAATGGGAACTTAATTTTTATGAAATCGCAAGGATTTGGACGAATGGTTGCATTATCCGATCAGGTTTGATGGAAAATATCTCAGAACACTATTCGGATTCTTTTTTTGAAATGAAAGGAATCAAAGATTCAGTGATTTCGGACAGGGCAGCATTGGCCGAGCTAGTTGGGTTGGGAATTTCACATGGTTTTGCCATGCCGGTGATGAGTGCAGGGATCAATTACCTCTTGGGAAGAATTACCTCCGATTCCAGTGCTTCCATGATTCAGGCGCAGCGCGATTATTTTGGTGCCCACACCTATCAGCGAAAAGATGATCCAAGAGGGGAATATTATCACACGCAGTGGAATTTAGAATAAATCGGAAGTGCTTTTCTGCTTCTGATTTTTTTATTCCAATCAAAAAATTCCACCACCGGATTGGTTTCGAACCATGAAAGGACGAAATTCAGTGCAAACCCAATATCACCTGCTATGCGATTCACATTAACACCTCTTTTGTTGGCCATCTTTTCTGCATTGGCCGTACAGGCTCAGGATCTTTTGGTGACCAATGTCCATGTAGTCAGCATGGAAAATGATCAGGTTCTCAAAGATCAAGCGATTTATGTTTCCGAAGGTAAAATTCAAAAAATCATCCCACTTACGGCTCAGACTCCCCGAATGAGTGCCGATCAGGTGATCGACGGAAATGGTGCTTATGTTTTCCCCGGCCTTGCTGAGTTTCATGCACATCTCCCTGTAGCAGATGATGGGAGCACGCAGCTTCAGGAAGAATCCATGTGGTTGTATTTAGCCAATGGCGTTTTGCGAATTCGGAGTATGCTGGGACATCCTTCACATTTGGATCTGAGGAGTAGAGTACAATCCGGCGAAACGGAAGGGCCTCGAGTATTTATTTCTGGGCCTTCCTTCAATGCCAATTCGGTCTCTAGTCCGGAACAAGCCGCTCAAATGGTGCGAGATCAGAAAGATGCCGGATACGATCACCTAAAAATCCATCCCGGAGTGGAACTGGATGAAATGTGGGAAATCGCAAACACAGCAAAGGAAGTTGGGATTCCATTTGGAGGCCATGTCCCTTTGGCAGTGGGAATCGAAAATGCCTTGGGATCAGGATTTAAATCCATCGAACACTTAGACGGATACATGGAGGGACTTTTGCCGGAAGATTTTGAAATTGATCCAACTACTTCCGGGCCGTTTAATTTGAAGTTGGTGGATAAAGTTGAAATGGAAAAGATATCCGCTTTGATCCAAAAAACACTCGACCAAAGTACCTACATGGCACCGACGTTAACCTTGTTTGATCGGTATTTTGGCTATGTGCCTGCGGACGAATTCCGTATGGCTCCTGAAATGAAATACCTTCCCGGTCCCTTGATTCAGCAGTGGGTCAACAGCAAAAAGCAGTTGGAACGGGCAGGAATGCTGGATAGAGAGTTTGTTGAGCCGTACTTGGCTTTCAGAAATCAGCTATTTATGGAGCTACACCGTGCAGGCGTACCGATGATTATGGCTTCGGATTCGCCTCAGGTATTTAATGTTCCGGGTTTTTCGATTCATCATGAGATCGAGTTGATGTCAAAAGCAGGAATGTCCAATTATGAGATTTTGAAAACAGGTTCGGTTGAGCCAGCTAACTACATGAATGCGGAAGCTGACTGGGGAATGATCAAGGAAGGAATGCTGGCTGACTTTGTGATGGTCACTGATAATCCACTGGAAAACCTAAAAACCATGCAAAAACCACTCGGTGTGATGATGGAGGGGAAATGGTATGATCAGGTCCGGTTACAAGCTGAACTTGATAGGATCGAAAAAAATCACGAACGGAAATAAGGTGTTTCTTTATGCTGTGAGTGATGACACTCACAGTGGCTAAGGGAAAAGCTTCAAGAAGAACTTGATCGGGTCGAAAAAAATCAGGAACGGAAATAACGTGAATTCCTTAATGCAGTGAGTGACGACACTCACATCGGCAGAAGGGGGAAATCTCAAAGTGGCTTAACTAATAAATAATTGTAAGTTTGATAGTTGAATTTTGAAGAATCCCTTTTCTATTTCTAGAAATTCCAAGCTCAAAACAAACCCATACCTATGAAAATCAATTCAATTATTACCACAGGTTTATTGCTTTTTCTGGCGATGGCCTGTTCTCAAAAACCACCTCAAGAAAAAGAAACGATTAAAGAAGAAATCAAACTTATGATTAAAGCAGAAAAAGTAACGGAGCATCAAGGCAAATCTGTGTCAAAATATGTATTGGACAATGGAACCATGCAGGTGGAGCTCACCAATTATGGAGGAGTGATTTCCAAAATCATCACTCCGGACAAAGATGGAAATCAAGAGAATATTACCTTGACCTTTGATACCGTGGAAGAGTTTTTGACCAAAGAGAATCCATTTTTTGGGGCAACTGCAGGCCGTGTGGCTAACCGGATCGCTAAAGGAGAATTTGAATTGGATGGTAAAACCTACACTTTGGCTCAAAACAACGGCGAGAATCACCTGCATGGAGGAGTGGAAGGCTTCAATAAAAAAGTGTGGGATGCGGAGCATTACTCAGATGATAAAGTGGTCGGGGTAAAAATGACCTATACGAGTCCCGATGGAGAAGAAGGTTATCCCGGAACATTGCAGACTACGCAGTGGATCGAGTTGACTTCAGATAACAGGCTACGAATCCGCTTTGAAGCAACTACAGATCAAAAAACGATAGTCAATCTGACCAATCATACCTACTTCAATCTTGGAGGAGCAAAACGCGACGCCTTGGATCATGAGTTTCAGTTTTGGGCAGATGCCTATACACCAATTGACGAGGGCTTGATTCCAACAGGTGAAGTAAAAGACGTCACTGGAACACCATTCGATTTCCGCACACCAAAAATTCTAGGTGATCAGATCACTGCTCATGGGGAAGGTTTTGATCATAATATGGTGATGAAAACAGAGAAATCAGAGGAGATGATCCATTTTGCCAAGGTTAGGCATCCCGAATCCGGCCGGGTGATGGACATGTATTCCGATAATATGGGTGTACAGTTTTATACGGGAAATTTTCTTGCGGACTTTGCTGGTGCGGATGGCAAAACCTATGACAAACATTGGGGCTTCTGTCTCGAATCCCAAAACTGGCCCGACGCCATTAATCATGACAATTTCCCCAGTCCGATCCTAAATCCTGGAGAGAAATACGAGCATCGGATTGAATATCGATTCTCGGTGGAGGAGTAAAAAATAAAAGCCTTCTTAGGCTGTTTGACTTTGGAGGGTTTTGTTGTTTTTAGGAAGTTGATTCGAAGAATTTGACTTTATTTTCCGCAAGCCGATTAAACCTAAATTATTCCATCTTTTGACTAATTCTCAAAATAATAAACTCAGCAGGACGGATCATGGCCACTCCGATTTCCAGTTTCAACAGATTATCTAAAATATCCTGCTGGGTCATGGTCTGACCCAATCCAACTCGCACAAAAAATGCATCTTCAGGCTTGGCTCCGGCGAGTCCTCCTTCTCTCCAGAGCGATACCATAAAATTTTCACAACTCATTTTAATGGCATTCCAAGTGCTCGGATTATTGGGTTCGCTGCTCCAAGATATTAAAGCAGTTTTGATGGATTGCTCGATCATGATGGCCGTTCTGCGGACAGGTACATAGCGCCATTCATAGTCATTTCCGGCGAGTGTTCGTGCTCCCCAAATCAAAATTCCAATTCCTGGGAATAATCGGATAGCATTAATGGATTTCCCTGAAAATCCTCCAGTATTCAAGTCTTCCTGTTGAGAAGAATTGATAGAGACTGTGGGTTCGATAAAACCCGATAGAGATACATTGGCTGGAGCTTTCCATACCCCTCGGCTAGTATCCGTCATACAATAAACTCCGGCAACAGCTCCTGAACTGGGAAAAGCAATTAACTTTTTTGCCATTTCCTGAAGGATTGAATTATAGGTGGGGCTCAGGATTTCCAAAGACCTGTGAAAATCGGGGTCAGTTTCATCAGTACTAGCCAAAAATTGCTGGACTGCCGGCTCGGCTAAAATTTCATCTAAGGCAATCGATGGGTCTAAATTTTTATAGCTAAGCTTAAAATCACTCATCGGTCGATTTAGCCAAGGATAATAGGCTGCTCCAAAACTTAAATGCTGATTTCCGATCCCTGTTCTGAATTCCTCAATGACATCCCGGTCGACAGTTCGATCTAAAAATCCATCGGGAATATCCAAGATAGCGAAGCGTTTTTGGTCCTGAGGGCATGTTCTAAGCATATCCTGATATACCGGAAAAGCCTCATTTCTGAGTTCTACAGCATCAGGGATTAAAACCAAACTGGCTTCTTGTACATTTTCTAAAGCCTTAAGCCCTGCTGGAGTTGATGAAGCCGTTCCCAAGAGTTCCTCACGTTTGATCAAGACTTCATTCTGGTCAGAATAGGTTCCGACGGAAATGATGTAGCAGCTCCCTCCTCCATTGTAGAAAAAATCCCGAACGCTGAAGTACAGGTAGGCTTTTTGGTTAGTCTTTAGGGTAAAAGATTTTGATTCGCCATTAATAGTGATCGGGTGAGGATCATCAGGCGTAGCAGGAATGAGTTCGAAAATCGGTTGGTAATTTTCTCCAAACTTGGCTGTATATTCTGCAAAGGAATTGATCTTAACTGGCGTATTTAAGGCAGACTGTCCCTTGTGGATAGCTTTTTCTGTATAGCCAATAAAGGAAGGAATTGCCGTAGGAACTTGAATAATTGTCCTAGGCAAGGTGCTAACTTGCTCGATGTAAATGCCAGGCCTTCTGTATTTTTTGCTCATAAAAATGGAAATTTAGGAATTCAAATTACCCTTTGGAAAAGTAAAGACCTAATCAAGTGGTTATTTCCTTTTTTCTGTACTAGGAAAACTGCATTTTTTACTCAGAATCCTAAAGTGCCAGCAACCACCTGCTGGGTTTCCTCAAATCCCTGATACCCACAAATCACTGCTTCAAAATCATCCAATTTTCCCAGATGCTTTAATGCCAATGGATTTCCAAAATGAACCAAAATGCAAGGTTTGCTTTTGGCCAATTTTTGGATTTCATCCAGTACTCCTTGATCCATTCCAAACTGATTTAAAGGTTTGTGACTGGGTACAAAAACGCCTAAAATTACTTTTTCAGCTTCGTCGATTGGCAAGGATGATAAATTGAGCTCTTGCGAAAAGTGACTTGGGCTTTGGGTGAAAAATTCCCAGTAACCCAGCTTTCCTCCTTCTGCCAAAGTCCTAAGTTCAGCGGGATTAATTTCCCCTGAAATCACCGACACATAGTTTTCTGCCAGATCCTTTTGGAGTTGGGAATGACTTTCCCAATCGAAGGCAGGAACTTCAATAGACTTGCTTTCTATTACGCCCAAGCGTTTTTTCAAGTTCATCACTTTTTCAAAAACCGCATCTACTTCCGCATCTGAAGCCATTTGGCCGATTTTTTCAATCCCTTCCTTTACATGATCAGAAAAACACAAAATATCATTTCCGGCATGGAAAGCCTGCCATTCGAGTTCGCCGGGCTCGGGATAAAGATTGGCTACGGCTTTCATATTTAGCGCATCAGAAATCACCAAGCCTTTGAATCCCATTTCTCTTTTGAGCAAATCGGTAATTAGCTCACGGCTGATGCTGGCAGGAATGTCCTTTCCTCCGGTTAGCGCAGGTACTGCCAAGTGGCCAACCATAATCATCTCCACTCCGCGATCAATACCATATTGAAAGGGCAAGAGTTCTTCGGCCTTGAGTTCTGCTTTAGATTTGCGCAAAATAGGTAAACCTAAATGCGAGTCTACCGCTGTATCCCCATGTCCGGGGAAATGCTTCAGACATGCCCCAATTCCTGCCTTTTTCATTCCCGAATAGGCTGCAAATGAAAGTTTAGCCACCTTATCGACTTGATCTCCAAAGGAACGGTATCCAATCACAGGATTTTCCGGATTGGTATTGACATCTGCACAAGGGGCGAGGTTGAGGTGAATTCCCGAACGCTTCATATCCAAACCCATTCGATGGCCTACTTCTTCTACCCATTTTTCAGCATCTTTTTTCAAGGCACCGAGCGTAATTGCAAAAGGGTATTGGGGAGTTTTTTCCACGCGCATTGCTAAGCCATATTCTCCGTCAATGCTGATCAGTAGAGGGATTTTGGAAATAGCCTGATAGCGATTGATCAGTTCAATGAGTTTTTCGAAAGTGCCATCGGTTTTCAGGGACTCTGCTCTTTTTTCAAAATTTGCTGCCGCAGAATGACGGCTATGGAAAAAAGTCAAACCGCCGATTTCCTGCTCCCGGATTAGCTTTTCGATGGCTAGGTAGTTTTCTTCTGTATCGTGAATAAAAGCTGCTGGGGAAAAGCATTGGGCGATTTTTTGGTTTTTGTTCATCATGTTTTAAACGCTTAAGGGAGTGTCTGCACTCTCATTTCAATGTAGCTTATGAAGTCCGTAGGGACACGAACTCCAACGAGTGTTTTCTTCCGTATCTTGATTAAATGCTGCAGGGGAGAAGCGTTGAATGACTTTTTGATTTTGGTTCATGAGGAATTGATCGATTGGAATTAGGAGTCAATGAAGACGTAATCTAAAGGTAATTGGCTTTGTCTTCACTACCAATATCGGATTGTGTTTGGAGTCCGGCTGAGCGTAGTCGTTGTCCGGCTGAGCGTAGTCGAAGCCCTATCTTCTTAGACTTAAACCTTTAGCTTTCTAACTTTTTTCCAAAATCCTTCGGGTATTTTGCCCAATAAGCGATCAAAATCCCAGGAATCGTCGCAATCACCACCCATACAAAAAAGCCCGAATATCCCAGCCATTCTTGCATATAGCCACTCAGCATTCCCGGAAGCATCATACCCATCGCCATAAATCCAGTGGCCAAAGCATAATGAGCTGTTTTGAACAGTCCTTCTGCCAGATAAATCAGAAATACCATATACGCCGCAAAGCCAAATCCATAGCCCAGTTGCTCAATAAATACGACTGCCGTAGAGAAAAAGACACTTTCCGGCTGTAACCATGCTAAAAAGATGTAGCCGATATTTGGGATATTGATGGCAAAAGCCATGGGCATCATCCACTTACCCAAACCGTCACGTGAAATCAAAATGCCTCCGACAATTCCACCTGTCAATAACGCAATTACGCCCAGGGTCCCGTAAATAAATCCGACTTCGGTGGTACTCAATCCCAAGCCGCCGGTCTCTCGGGAATCAAGAAAAAAAGGGGAAGCCATCTTGACCAATTGGGATTCCCCCAATCGGTAGAACAGGACAAAAGCGAGCGACAACCCAATATTTTTCTTGGTGAAGAAAGTCCCAAAGACCTTCCCAAAACTAGGCTGATCAGCTTTAGCTACACGTAGTTCGATGACTTTTGGGGTAGTCAGGTAGTTGATCCCAGACAAGGATAGCATCAAGGCGCCGACTCCGATCATCGTCCAAGACCAAGCTTGAGCCGGATCTCCGAATTTTTCTTCTAAATAACCCGCCAGAATTACAATCAAACCTTGTCCTGTAATCATCCCAACTCGGTAAAAGGTGCTTCGCATCCCGACAAAAAAGCTTTGCTGATCGGGTTTTAAGGCGATTAAATACAAGCCGTCGGAGGCAATGTCATTAGTAGCAGAAGCAAAAGCGCCCATCCAGAAAAAGGCAAGGGTAATGGTAAAAAACTGATCGGTACCGGTCGTCAATCCCACGCCCAAAAAGACGAGAGACAGGATCAATTGCATGCTGAGAAACCACTGTTTTTTATTTCCAAAAAGCTCTAAAATCGGACTCCAGATCGGTTTGATTACCCAAGGTAAATACAGAAAGGAAGTGTACAGCCCAATATCTGCGTTGGAGATGCCGAGGTTTTTGTACATGATTACCGAGACGGTAATGATCACCACGTAGGGAAGTGATTCGGTGAGGTAAAGTGACGGTACCCAAAACCACGGGTTTTTAGTTGAATTTTGGGTCATGACTTTCGGAGTAAGTTCTGGTAAATACTGATTTCTGAGCCTTCGATAATTTTGGCTCCGACGGCTTTCTCATAAAATTCGGCCGGTCCGACCCCTCCGATGATGCCATAGACATAGCCCATTTCCCGAAGCGATTCCAGAGATTTAATGAGAAGGATTTTCCCGATGCCTTTTCCCCGTTCTGATTCCAACGTTCCTGTTGGGCCAAAGAAATTTCTTGCCGTGCTTTCATAGCAGGCAAATCCCAAAATCTCATTTTCCCGCTGAGCAATCCAGCAGGAAACAGGCTGTCTGGAAAAAGCTACTTCCACCTCAGATTTCCAATACTCTCCGAATTGATCCAAAATCCATTCAGTGACAAGGTGTTTTTCGGGAGCAATTGCCCGACGGAAAATAATCTTTTCCTTTTCTAAAAGTCTTTTTGCCAATTCGGAAATATCGGGCAAGTTGATCAAGCGAACGAGCATATCTTTCATGGTCGGCTTGCTTTTGGGGTTTGGAAAACTTGAGTTTGGACAATTCGTCCGTAGTGATCAATCCAGCGAACTGCCAAATAATTGGTGTGTAAGCTGCTAACCTCGAGGTGACGGGCACGAGTCCCACCGACCCATACGGTATGAATTTCTGCGTCAGCTAAATTCACCAAGTTATCATCCCCTTGAATCATGGCATAGCGAATGGCCGGATCCAAGGGTTTCTCCAAGGTGATTTTTGTCCATTCTAAGTTAGCTTCCACTTGGAAAACAGATGGTGTTTCAATGATGGAAGGGGAATTTGGTTCAAAAGCCGGCGGCAAAGTAGGTCGGTTATACAATTCCTGCTGCAGCAGGTTTGCTACATCCTGATTTTTGCCGAAGAGGGACTTTGCAGAGAAAAATGTATTTCCTTGAATGGCCGGAAGTGTACGGGTGTAATTGATCTGATTGTTGATTTCCCGGGGATTGTCCCAGGCCTTGTCGGCATTGTCTCGGATTTTATAGGGTCCGTTTCCGATGTAGATATGGGTGCCAAAATTATTTATTGACCACCAGTCATTGAGTTTGCGATAGCTGGCCAATTCATAATCCATACTCCAATACAATTGAGGAATCAAGTAATCGATCCAGCCATTTTTCATCCATGTCAGCGGGTCTGCATAAAGGTCGTCATAATTGGTCTGTCCAGCGCGAGTCGGAGAGCCTTTGGGGTCTTTGTCCTGATTGCGCCAAACTCCAAATGGGGAGATGCCAAACTGCACCCATGGTTTAGATTTTTTGATAGTTTGGTGAACGGCCTGAATTAGCAGATTGACGTTTTCGCGTCGCCAATCATCAATGGTTTGTCCGGGTTTTTTGTATTGATTAAAGGTCTTTTGATCTGGAAAAATCTGGTTACCGATTTTGTAGGGATAAAAGTAATCATCAAAGTGCACGGCATCCAAATCGTAGTTATTGACGAGTTCGTCGATCACCGCAATAAATTTTTCTCTCACCTCTGGCAAACCGGGATTGTAATAATATTTTGGTCCGTATTTTAGCATCCAGTCTCGGTGGAGGTTAAAATCGTGATCCTGACTGAGCAGACTGGTTTTGTCATCAAAGGTCGCACGGTAGGGATTGAGCCAAGCATGGAACTCTAAGCCGCGTTCATGAGCCTGATTGATCATCCATGTGAGGGGATTTTCTATGGTATTGGGTGCTGTTCCTTCCTTTCCGGTCAAATACCGGGACCAAGGTGCATGTCGGCTGGGGTAAAAGGCATCTCCTGCAGTTCGCACTTGCACGATGACTGCGTTGAAATTCATTTTTTTATAATGATCCAAAAGGGTGACAAAATCCCTTTTTTGCTTTTCCCAACTATCTGTTCCGGCTTCCGGCCAGTCGATATTGACAACTGTCGCAATCCAGACTCCCCTAAACTCACGGGGCATTTCGGGGAGTTCGAAAGAAAGCGGTTGTAGGTTTATGGGAGTTTTGGGAAGGGGTTTCTCGGGGAATTGTCGGTCGGTTCTCTTCGGTATTTCTTTTCCGATTGAGGGAGTTTCTTTTGAGCCGGAAAGATCCTTTTGGGATTTACAGGCAAAAAAAACCGATAAGACGAGTATCCACTTTAAAAGACCACGAAACTGCTTCATCGAATTACTGTTGAGGGATAGGCTGAAGATTAAGGTCAGAAAGGTTTTTTCGCAGCTTCTCCATAAAAACATCTCCAGGATCGGTTTTGGTGGTTCGGTAGTCTGGATCGGCTTCTTTCCACAGGTCGGTTTCTTGGAATAATTGGTATTCATGATGTCCGATCACATAGTTGATATCTGGATATTTTCTCTGCAAATAGCGGATGAGTTCTTCATTTGCCTTGAGCTGAGCATTAGTCAAAGGCGCCTCTGGCCCGCCTACATTTTCAACTCCGATCGCACAATAATTCAATCCAATTGTATGCCTCGCAAATGCCGTATCCGGCAAAAGTCTAAATATCGTTCCGTCCCGATCGATCAAAAACTGGCTGGAAACATTTAAGTTACTTGCTCCGGACAAGTCTTCCCTCCCGCCTAAAGTCGGCTCGTCAAATACATCGAAAGTCACCTCGACATTGTCAATAGCAGTCCAATGAACCACGACCATTTGAGGATCAATAGTGGCAGATTCCTTTTCTAGCCCATGACGGTCTTTCAGGTATTGGAGGGAAAGCTGCTCGCGCTCCTCATTCCATGTGATGGGTTTATCAATAATCCGGAAAGTCGCTTGACTCAATTTGGGGCTGCAGGATAAGAAGCTCATACTGAGCAAAGCTATCAAAAGCAGTGCGAGGGGAGTTCTGAAAAGGATTGGTTTCATAGCAAGGGTAATTCTTCAACGCTCTAAACTACCTAGAAAAATGCAGGATTGGGAATCAATTTTCGCTATTTTTTGCAGGGGAAAGTAGAATCAGTCTAGGTTTTGCATGTTTTTGCCGTTTTTAGTAGCTTTCAAGCTTAACGATAAACCCATGCTCAAAGAAGAACGCCAAAAATACATTCTCGACCAGGTCCATCTTCATCACCGGGTGTTGCTCAATGATTTGGCGGATTCGCTCAATGTGTCCATCGATACCGTGCGACGGGATGTCAAGGAATTGGCTAAGGAGAAAAAACTCAAGAAAGTCCATGGTGGAGCGACCTCTTTTGGTTTTATGAATTTTACCAAAGATGATGGGAATATCTATTTGCAGTCCAAGAAAATCCAGATCGCCGAAAAGACAGTTTCCTTGCTTTCTGAGGGGCAGGTTATTCTGATGAGTGGCGGCACGACCAATATGGAAGTGGCTAAAATGATTCCCAGAAAATTACCTTTGACTGTCTTCACACCCAGCCTTCATGTGGCGATGCAGCTTTTGGAATTGCCGGAGGTGGAGGTGATTTTTTTAGGAGGAAAGCTGCTACACGAAGCGAAATTTGCCATTGGAGGTACCGTGGTTAACGCCTTGAATCAATTGAAGGTAGATCTGTGTATTTTAGGCACGGGCTATCTGGACGCAGAGGCGGGTTTGACGGAGTTTGATTGGGAGGTGATTCAGGTGAAGCAAGCTATGATCCGGGCGGCCAAGCGGACCATCATTCTTTCGGTTTCGGACAAGCTCCATTCGGTTCAAAAATATCAAACTTGCGATCTCACAGCAGTGCACACTTTAGTTACCGAGCTCAAGCCGGAAGATCCGATGTTGGATGCCTTTCGACCGTTTGATTTGCGCTTGGTCTGATTTTTTACAAATAAAAAAAGCCGGCTTTTGACCGGCTTTCGGGGTGAATAAACACTTTTCTCCTTCCATTTTTCAAGAGTGGAAGCATTTACTATCTGAACTCATAATCCACACCATACACCTGAGTCAGCAAGGTGGCAGGAGCGTCTAGCGCCACGGCAGATTTGGGAGGGATGGGGGTGACTGGCGAATTAGCAGCCAAGTAATTTTTCATCGCTTCATGAAGGGTAAATGGCGTATTTTCGGTTTCTTTCACGCCTTTGAATCGGCAAAGCATATCATCGGGATCACCATCTCGCTCGCAAGCACAAATACTATACACCCGATCCATTTCGAGTGGATTTCCGTGAACGGATACTTTTTGAACTCGCTTACCTTCTTCACCAAAAGCCAAAAATTCAACTTCCATTCCTTTGAATTTAATGACCCAACCGCCAAATCTTTGGGAAGCTTCTTTGGCAAAGACATTGTTGAGCTCTTTTTCCAGCCAAGCTGCAATTTGAGTTCCGGTGACTTTTCCAGTTCGGATCTGAGAATCTACCGGCAGCATGTCAAAAATAAATCCATTGGTAATGGGGATATTTCCTGTCGCGTCTGGAGTGGTTTGTGGTGGACAAAACCGAAATCCATTCGAAAGAATAATATCCACCTCGGGGACTTGCCAGCTGATGGCATCAAGAATCATGGTATCGATGGGGTTTTCGATCACAAAATATCGGTAAAGTGGTATGGTACTGTATCCAGCAATTTTTAGGATATCCTCCTGAAAAGGCCCCTCGTTTTCGGCGATGATTTTTTCAACCGCTGGATTTGGTTTGATTTGATCGGAATTTACTTCGAGCAACTCATACATATCAGAGACTACTTTTCCATCCTCTATTTTCAATTCCAATTTTCCCACAAAAGAGCCAAAAGCCCCGGGCTCGACGACTTTGGAGTACTTAGCCTGGATTGGTTTTCTTACGCGCTCATGAGTATCTCCGCCGAGAATGTAATCCACGCCTTCGCATTCGGGCAAATTGGCCAAATTGATCTGCTGGGAGAGTCCCAAGTGGGCAATAATGGCCACGAAAGCACATTTTTCCTGATTCCGAAGTACATCGACGTAGTGAGCCAGATTTTCTTCCGGTTTGGTGTAAATAATTCCTTTGCTGTAATCTGGTGATTGGCGTAATGGAACCAAATGATCGGTATATCCCAAAAATCCGATTTTCACACGGTTCACTGTCCAGATGTGATAGGGATTAAAAATAAGTTCTCCTTTTTTTCCTTCACCCAAATCGTGATACATGTTGGCGCAGATTTTAGGTGCATGAAGGGAACCCAAAAGATGCTGCATGGCAGGTTTTTGATAGACCACTTCCCAGTTTCCAGGCAAATAGAGATCGTAGCCCATTTCATTGAGAATGGGAATCATTGCTTCTCCTGTAGTACGCACGGATAATTCGGATCCCTGAAACATGTCTCCGGTATCCATCACAAAACTGTATTCAGATTTTTCCCGCTCTCGGTCCAAAAAAGTTTTTAGCTGAGCGTATCCACCAGTTTTTCGATAGACCGCTTGACCATTTTCCCAGAACAATTCATCATGGGGATGAATCTGACAGTGAACATCAGTAGTCTGAAGGATGGATAGTGTAAAAGACTTTGGGGCAATCTTATTGGCTTCGGCTTTGGCAACTGTGGGAGCAAGGCTAAGCAGGCCGGAACCTGCACCGATTGCTCCGAGCTGAGCCATAAACTTTCTTCTGGAGGACTTCATTGATTACTAGGAATGGTTATTTGGGCAATTATAAATATCTTAGTCGAAAATTGGGTCAATACGTTTTTTGCCAAATTCGCACCTAAAAGTAGAAATCTCTAGTCAGTCAATTTGGTGACATTGGTTACAAAAGGCGATTAAATACAAAAGACCTGAATCTTGTTAGGATGCAGGTCTTTTAATTTTTTAAAGAAAATGTTCTTTATTCCGAACCTGAGGTGAATTTAGTCACCGGGTTTGTAATCGGTTTCACTGTTTTAAGATATGCATAAATGGCCTTGAGGTCTTCTTCTTTCATTCCGGCATACATGGTCCATGGCATGATGGAGTTGAATTCGCCGGGATTAACCGAGGCAGGGATATATCGGTCTTCAGCATATTGTTTGAAACGCTCTACGAAAGCCTGCTCATTCCAATTCCCGATTCCGGTTTCAGCATCCGGAGTAATGTTGGATGAAGTGACAATGGATCCATCTGGGAAGGGGAAATTTCGGCCACCACCAAATGACAGATCTTCCATGATCATTCCTTGAGGATCAGCCTGAGTATGGCATTCTATACATCCCGAGGAATTGGTTAGGTATTTACCATATGCTACTTGATCGCTGGGGTCTGGTTTTTTGGTTGGTTCTGGATCGTTTGGAATGGTTTTCAATATTAGGCTAACTGGAAAGTCCGCTTTCGATTCCGGAATTTCGCTTTCTATTGCCGGTAAGGAGCGGAGATATGCGATGATATCATAAATGTCCTCCGGGTCCATTTTTCCATAATACAAATAAGGCATGACAGGAAACATCGCTCGATCATCATTGGTCACACCGGTGGTAATCAGTCGGTAGAGTTCTCCATCAGTGTAGTCAGAGATCCCATGCGGTGTGATATTTTTGGCATAAAAAACACCGGGGAAGCCCATAGTCTGATCGAATCGATCACCACCCTGTCCGATCGTTCCTGGAGTAGGTGGACCAGAAAATTTGGAAAAATCTCTTACCGAATGACAATCCATACATGCTGTGACATGATTGGCCAAGTAGTCACCTCGTTCGATTCGCTCCGAACTGTAATCAATACTTACTTCAGGCGCTGGTGAGACATTGGGGAATGCCATATTGATATAAGCAAATCCCACCAAGCATAGAATTAGGACAATGCCAATAATCCATCCAAAGATTTTAAATACTTTTTTCATAGTGCGTATAAGGTTGGGAATCAGAAATGTAGCGATTATTCTTAAAAAATGTATTTTAAATACATTAAAAATCTGTTCAGATTTGATAAATAACAAAGAGTATCTAGGTTAATACTTTTTAGTCATTAATTTTATTTGGATATTTTTAAGTTTTAGAGATAAATCTTTGCTAGGGGAAGGAATTCACTCTAATTTTCCGGAAGTTTAACTTAGATTGAGATTTAAGCTCTTATTATGAAATCGAGCACAACACAAGCGACACACAGGGGGATGATTGTAAAATGTGCGAGATTCCATCTGACCTCTAAAAAACAAATTATAAACAGATGAAAAAAGTCAGCCTTACCTTTACCTTCTTGTTTTCCTTTTTCGGCCTGATGGCCCAAGAAGAAGTGATCCAAAAACTTGAATCTTCAAAGGATTTCTATGCCAATATCGCGCAGCAGATTTGGTCCAATCCTGAATTGGGCTATTTGGAAACCGAAAGTTCCGCTTTGCTTCAAAAAACACTGGCGGATGCGGGATTTACAGTCAAGACCGGAGTAGCTGAAATTCCAACAGCTTTTGTGGCTGAATTTGGGTCTGGAATGCCAGTAATTGGCATCATGGCTGAGTTTGATGCCCTGCCTGGTGTTTCTCAGGATGCAGTGCCTTTTCCAAAACCACTAGTCGAAGGGGGGGCGGGTCATGCTTGTGGGCACCATTTATTTGGTACTGCTTCTGTCGCTGCTGGAATTGCAGTTAAGGAATGGATGGAAACGAACGGAATCGAAGGAACAATCCGTGTTTTTGGGACACCTGCGGAAGAAGGTGGCGGAGGAAAAGTATATATGGCTCGTGCGGGATTGGTAGATGATGTAGACGCCATGTTGCATTGGCACCCGAGTAGCAGAAATAATGCTGGGGCCAACAGTTCGCTGGCCAATATTTCTACCAAATTCCGGTTTTATGGGGTAGCTTCTCATGCCGCCGCAGCTCCGGAGCGAGGTAAATCTGCCTTGGATGGAGTGGAAGCAATGAACTTTATGGTCAACCTGATGCGGGAGCATGTGCCTCAAGAGACGAGAATGCATTATGTCATTACTCGGGGTGGAGAAGCACCCAATGTGGTCCCTGCCTTTGCAGAATCGTATCATTATGTGCGTCATCCTGATGCAGAAGTAGTAAAAGAAATTTTTCAAAAAATGGTGGCAGCAGCAGAAGGGGCAGCTCAGGGCACCCAAACCCGAATGGAATTCGAAATCATCAATGGAGTTTATAATCTGATGCCCAACGAGACACTGGCTCGAGTGATGCACAAAAATCTGGAAACGGTTGGAGGAGTAAAATATGATCCCGAGGAGCTGAAGTTTGCGGAGGAAATGATCGAGGGATTTGAGGGAATAGATGTCAGTCCAGCCGATGCTGAAAAAATCGATCCCTTTATGGTTCGGGAAAAAGGAACCGGCGGATCGACCGATGTGGGAGATATCAGCTGGCTGGTGCCAACAGCTGGTTTAGGTACGGCTACTTGGGTTCCGGGTACCTCAGCTCATACCTGGCAAGCAGTAGCAGCAGGGGGGACAAGTATTGGGATTAAAGGAATGATGGTTGCCGCGAAAACCTTGGCATTGACCGCTATGGATGTGTTCAAAAATCCAGAAATCGCAGACAAGGCAAAAGAAGAATTGACCAAAAGACAAGGTGAAGGGTTTGATTACGAAGCGCTTGTGGGAGATCGAAAAGCTCCGCTTGATTACAGGAAATAGAGTTGAGCTGAAAAGCCTCGATGTAAAAAATCCGAACTGAGTATAAATTCAAACCTTTAACATTTCAATTTCGCCATTGGTGGACTGGCTAGGGAAAAAATTCCAGAATTTAATAACTTGATCTGAAATTAACTCAAACCCGATGAACCGTAGAAAATCCCTCAAAATATTAGGTGCCTCAGGAGTAGGAATTGCTGGGCTGGTTTTCGCAGATTGGAAATGGCAACTCGTGGATCAGTTGACTCATGAAGGTTTTTTTACTTTTAAGGAGGAAAAGCTGATATCTGCCATTGCTGACACGCTGATTCCAGAAGGGATTCCTGCCAAAAGTCCCTTACCCGATCCCAAGCCGATAGGCGCATTGTCCACCGGGACAGATAATTATCTCATTAGGTTGTTTGAGCATTGTTATGAAGAAGAAGATCAGCAGCTGATCAAAAGTCAATTGGCTGCTTTGGCAAAAACAGACTTTCTGGACAGGGATCAGACAGGCAGGGAAGAGATTCTATTAGCCATGGCGAATTCCGAGGTCGAAGAGGAAAAGCAGTTTTTTGCTTTGATCAAATCTCAAACCATCAATGGGTTTACCACGGTTAAGGAAGTCATGGCAGATTATCATGGGTACCAGGTTGCGCCGGGATTTTTTAGAGGTTGTGTAGAGCATTCTGAGGCCTAATTTCAAAAAACCTAACTATGAAGTTTTCAAAAATATTCTATAGCATCTGGGCAGTGTTATTTGGCCTTTTTGCTTTTTGGCAGATCAATGATCCTGATCCTGAAGTATGGGTCAGTATTTATGTGGTGGCCATTATCTTTTGTCTATTAGCTATTCGCGGAATATTTCCAAAGATTCCACTGACGATACTGGTGGCCGTTTGCTTAATCGGTGCAATTTATTTTTGGCCGGATTCGGTGTCAGGCTGGATTGGACAGGAAGTAGAGCAGGGTGATTTAACGATGAAAACACCCGAAATGGAAGAGGGTAGAGAATCTTTCGGCTTGCTAATCATTGCGCTAGTAAATATTCCGGGACTGATCAAAGCTTGGAGAAGTTAAAAAAAATGGCTCATTTTTATTCGAATGAGCCATTTGTGCAATTATAGATTTTTCAATTCCCCAATTAATTTTTCCAAAGAGTCTTTGGCATCGCCAAAAAGCATTCGGTTTTTCGGGTGAAAGAAAAGTTCATTTTCGATGCCCGCATAGCCTTTTCCCATGGATCGCTTGAGGACAATGACATTTTTGGCATTCCAAACCTTAATAATCGGCATCCCAAAAATCGGGCTTCCGGGATCATTTTCCGCAGCGGGATTGACCACGTCGTTGGCACCGATGACCAATACCACATCGGTATTTGCCATATCATCATTGGCGTCCTCCATTTCCAGTAATTTGGGATAAGGGACATCTGCTTCGGCAAGCAAGACATTCATGTGCCCGGGCATTCGACCTGCGACAGGATGGATAGCATAGGTTAATTCGACCCCTTTATCTTCCAGTATTTTCTCCAAATTATGGACGGTATGCTGGGCTTGAGCTACCGCCAATCCGTATCCTGGGACTACGCTGACTTTATTGGCATAAGCCAACAAAATCGCTGCATCCGTGATTCCGATTTCTTTCACCGTTCCTTGTTCCCCGGATTTTGCAGCAGAAGTGCCACCACCTCCAAAAGAACCGATGATTACATTGGTCAAGGATCGATTCATGGCGGTACACATCAGTACGGTCAGGATGGTCCCAGCCGAACCTACCAGAATTCCTCCTGTCAGCATGGCCTGATTGCCGTAGAGAAATCCTCCAAATGCCGCTGCCATTCCTGTAAAGCTATTCAAAAGCGAAATCACAACCGGCATATCCGCTCCACCGATCGGCATTACGAATAGCACCCCATATAATAAGGAAAGCACCAGTAAGGTGTACATCAACGGCATGCTCAGGTCTCCAGAAACAGCCAAATATCCGGCTAACCCAACTAAAGCGAGCAGTAAGCTAATATTGATAAACTGACCAGCGGGAAGGGCTTTGTCGGCTATTTTACCTTCCAATTTGCCATAGGCTACGATCGAGCCTGAAAATGAAACCGAACCGATAATCAAGCCCAGTAAAATCACAATCAGCATTCCGGCAGAAATTTCCCCTCCATGTCGAAGATGATCAAACTCTACCAGAGAAATCACGCCTGCGCAGGCACCGCCCATTCCGTTGAAAAAGGAAACCATTTGAGGCATGGCAGTCATTTTGACTTTGAGTGCCATCCGAGTGCCGATAACTGTTCCAATGACTAAACCCGCTAAAATCAGGGAATAATTCAGCCATTTATCCGCACTGAATTCCTCCTTGAATAAAATAGTTGCGGCAATTGCCAGCCCCATTCCATATCCGGCGATCAGGTTTCCCCTGCGGGCTTTGTCCGGGCTGGAGAGCATTTTCAACCCCAAGATAAATGTAATCGATGCTACGATGTAGCTGAGCTCCAAAATGCTCAATCCGAGTAAGTCGTTTAACATAATTACCGGGCTTTTTTCTTAAACATTTCCAACATCCGGTCTGTGACCACAAAACCACCGACTACGTTTAGCGTGCCTAAAATCACCGCTAAAAATCCCAAAATCAACGCGTAATAATTTGTGGGATCCGCTTGAAGCATGATGATAATGGATCCAATGACGACTACTCCGTGAATGGCATTTGCACCGGACATCAAAGGCGTGTGCAGTACTGCTGGAACATTGGAAATGATCTCAATCCCCAAAAAGATTGAGACGAGGATTAGGAAAATAAATTCCCGGTTTTCATAAAATAGAATGAGGATATCTTCCATTAGTTGACTTTTTCTGTTGGATAAAGAATTGATTTTACTCGACTGCTCATCACATTTCCTTGATGCGTGACACAGGTATTGGCGACGATATCGTCTTCCCAATTGAGATTCAGCTCGCCTTCAGTGGTGATCATGAGTTTGAGGAAATTGACCATATTTTTGCCATACATCTTGCTGGCATCAATCGGCATGGAGGAGGGGAGATTGGAGTTGCCGATGATTTTTACTCCGTATTTTTCACAGGTTTGGTTGTCTTCTGTCAGTTCGCAGTTTCCTCCGGAGGAGGCAGCCAAATCTACGATTACTGATCCGGGTGCCATGGCTTCCACCGTTTCTTTGGTGATTAAAACCGGTGCCTTTCGGCCGGGAATCTGAGCAGTACAAATGATAATATTGGCTTTTTTGGCATGCTCCTGAATAAGCTCCTGCTGCTTGGCTTTATATTCCTCACTTTGCTCTACAGCATAACCTCCGGCACTGGCTTCGTCTTTGGCACCTTCTACTTTGACAAATTTTGCCCCCAAACTTTTCACTTCTTCCTCTGCAGCTGCACGGACATCAAATGCCTCCACTACAGCTCCCAGCCTTTTGGCGGTGGCAATAGCCTGTAATCCTGCTACTCCTGCACCCAAAACCAGAACTTTGGATGGAATAATACTGCCCGCGGCAGTCATAAACATGGGGAAAAAGCGTGGAGATTGGTTTGCTGCAGTCAATACCGCCTGATATCCCGCTACAGTCGCCATGGAAGAAAGCACATCCATGGATTGAGCGCGTGTCGTTCTCGGGACATTGTCCATGGAAAAGGAGGTGATATTCAGCTCTAAAAGTTGGTCCACTAGGTCCTTGTTGGATAAAGGCTGAAACTGACAAACCAACACTTGACCTTTTTTAAGCTGATTGATTTCCTCTTCCGAAGGAGTATGTATGCTGAGCAGTAAATCCGATTGAAGAGTTTCGCTTCTGGAGCAGATTTCCGCACCGACGGCTTGGTAATTCTCATCACTCGAAAAAGCAGTTTCGCCAGCTTGGGTTTCTACCCGGACTTTCACTTTTAAATCGATAAAGATTTTGACGCTTTCGGGTAATAAGGCCACCCGACGTTCTCCTTCCGGTTCTTTTAGCAGACCAATTGTCATTTTGAACAGTTTATTTCTTAAAGTCTTAAATTAATGTTTTCCGAGGTATTTAAAAATTTAATTCGGATCAGTGGGGAAATTAAAAAAATGATTGAAATCAGGATTTGGACTTTTATCGAAAGAAGGGATTTGGGATATTGCGATTAGATTTTTTCCAGCCATCTTCAAGATTCAATTCAATGAATTTAACCTATTTTCGTGACTATTGTTTGGCAAAACCCGGAGTGACGGAGGATACGCCATTTGATGAAAACACACTCTGTTTTCGGGTGGGAGGAAAAATATTTGCCATTACCGATTTGACAAACTTTGAATATATCAATTTAAAATGCGATCCCGAATACGCCTCCGAACTCAGGGAGCAATACGACGGAATCCGACCGGGGTATCATATGAATAAAAAAATGTGGAATTCGGTCTATGCAACATCAGATGTCCCCGATCAGTTAATTTTGGATTTGGCAGATCATTCCTATCAACTCATCTTTGCTTCTCTTCCCAAAAAGATCCAAGCCGAAATCAATTCATGAGTTTTTTCAACGTAAAAAAAATCAAAAAGTCCTACCAAGGTACCGCCGCCCTTCGGGAGTTTTCGCTGAATCTGGACCGGGGAGAATTTCTTTCCATTGTAGGCGAAAGCGGATCGGGTAAATCCACCTTGCTTCGAATCATGGCGGGACTGGAAGTCCAGGATTCGGGACAGGTTTTTTTGGAAAAGGAGGAAATTCTAAATCCCAAAAAAAAGTTGGTGCCCGGATATGATCAGGTCAAATTGATTCACCAGGATTATCATCTTTTGCCCAATTCTACGGTGTTGGAAAATATCCGAAGACCGCTCCTTCAGTACGATAAAAGCTACGCAAAAGTCCGTGAGGAAAAGCTGCTGGAGCAATTTGGACTGAAGGAATTTCGGGATCGTTTTCCCCGCCAATTGTCGGGAGGACAGCAGCAGAAAGTGGCGATTGCAGCGGCTTTGGCCATCGAACCCGAAGTGCTTTTGCTCGATGAGCCTTTTTCTTCCTTGGATACCATTCAAAAGCATCAATTGATTGATGAATTGGGACGAATGTTCAAGGAATTGAAAACAACAGTCATTTTTGTGACCCATGACTTGGATGATGCTTTGCGATTGACTGATAATCTGATCATTCTTAAAAAAGGGGCAGTGGTACAAAACGGAAATTCCTTTGACCTCTGCACCAATCCGGAAAGTCAGTATGTAGCACGTTTATTTTCGCCGATTAATGCCATTCCAGATCAGAAGAATGCGTTTATCCGGCCCAACGAAGTCAAGCTGAGAAGCAAAGGGGGACTTTTAGGACATGTGGTCGATTTACGGTTTTTGGTTCATTTTAATTCGCTTCAGATTAAATTAAAGGAAAGCGGCCAAATCTGGGAAGTTGACGATCCTCAGCGAAAATATCAAGTCGGAGATCGGGTGTATTTGCAGTGGGAGGAGAAAAAAGTGCTGCGGCTCTTGAGCTAATTGAATTAGCCACGAATTCTTACTAATTTTTTCAGGAGAATGGTTTTAAGAATAAATCAGGCCCGATTCTAAAATTTTATTCGTGCATTAGTGGCTAAAAAATGGAAGCCACGAATTCACTAATTTTTTTCTAGAGAATGGCTTTTAGAGTTAATCAGGCCCGATTCTAAAATTTTATTCGTGCATTAGTGGCTAAAAAATGGAAGCCACGAATTCACTAATTTTTTTCTAGAGAATGGCTTTTAGAGTTAATCAGGCCCGATTCTAAAATTTTATTCGTGCATTAGTGGCTAAAAAATGGAAGCCACGAATTCACTAATTTTTTTCTAGAGAATGGCTTTTAGAGTTAATCAGGCCCGATTCTAAAACTTCATTCGTGCATTAGTGGCTAAAGAAATTAGGCCACGAATTCACTATTAATCTTGTAAAATATCCGGCTTAAAATTCATCTGGCCTAATTCTAAAACTTTATTCGTGCATTAGTGGCTAAAAAATGGAAGCCACGAATTCGCCAATTAAAAATTGGCAACGCTAAAATTTCGAGGCATCAGAAAAAATCGTAAATTAGTTCATGTATGAGTGACTTGATTTACAAGGAGGAAAGTTACCAGATTATTGGAAAATGCATGGAGGTCCATCGAAATCTGGGATATGGTTTTTTGGAAATTGTATATAAAGATGCCTTGGAATATGAATTTAGAAAATCTGGAATTAATTATCAGCGTGAAAAGGAGTATCTAGTCAATTACAAAGGGATTATCCTACCCCATCGATTTTATGCTGATTTTATCATTATGGATAAAATTATCTTGGAAGTAAAAGCTGTTTCAGGGATTGCTCCTGAATTTGTTGCTCAGGCAATCAATTATTTAAAAGTTTCCCAAAACAGACTTGCACTTATAGTAAATTTCGGAACAAACAATCTACATCACAAAAGAGTAGTTTTTGGAGATAGTTCCAAACCATTTTCTCCTTGATTTTTAAATTTCATTCGTGCATTAGTGGCTAAAAAATGGTAGCCACGAATTCACTAATTATCTTGTAAAATATTTGGCTTAGAATTCATCTGGATTGATTCTTAAATTTCATTCGTGCATTAGTGGCTAAAGAAAATAGGAGCCACGAATTCACTAATAATCTTGTAAAATATCCGGCTTAATATTCATCAGGCCCGATTCTAAAACTTTATTCGTGCATTAGTGGCTAAAAAAACAGGAGCCACGAATTCACTAATTATCTTGTAAAAAATCCGGCTCAGAACTCA
>NZ_FOPC01000019.1 GCF_900113375.1 Algoriphagus hitonicola
GCCGGAGTCTGATCCGCATTCGCAGTCTTATCGTCGGTGTCGGAGGTAACGGTATTGTCGCCGTAAGTCGTGCTGGCAGAAGCCGTGTTGGTCACGCTGCCCGCATTCAGATCCTCCTGGGTAATGGTATACGTAGCCGTTACGGTAACGCTTGCTCCAGGTGCCAACGGTCCGTCTACCGGAGCGATGGTCGCAATCTTGTCGTCAGTCACCGTGAACGGTCCGGCCAATACCACATTGCCGCTGTTGGTGATCAGGTAGCTGTATTCTACCAGGTCGCCAACTGCATCGTACGTGCCGCCAGCCGTGATGCTCTTCGCGATCGTCAAGTCCGGAGTCTGAGTCAACGGAACAAAAGTCGGATTATCTTCATTGTTGCTCGTATGGTCAGACAAGTCATCCGTGGTCTGTGGATCTCCGTTGCCATCCGTGTAAGACCCCGTGGCTGTCGCCTGGTTCGTTATACCGCCTGCATTGATATCTGCCTGTGTTATCGTATATGTCGCAGTGGCTGTACCTGTAGCTCCCGGGGCCAACGTGGCCGGAGTTACCGGAAGGTTGACAGATGCTGTCAAGGCATCGTCTATCTCAACACCACTCAAGGTCACGTAACCATTGTTGGTTACCGTGAACGTGTAAGTTATTACATCGCCTGCTGCTCCTGTCCCGCCTACCGATGCCGTCTTCACAACTGCTATCGATGGGGTCGGAGCCTGACCAGCGCAACCTGTGTACACCACAAAATACCCATCTTCGTTATTGTTCCGGCTACTTTGATAGGAAGCTCCGGCCAGAGGCAAATTATTACTTTGCGTAAAACCAGAAATAACTGTCCTGTCCCCATCTGAACCAATATCGCGGATATAATCAACGTCACTACCGCCGTAATAAGTAGTGTAAATCAAATTCCCGTTAATATCTAATCCTCCAATCACTCCATCATAACTTCCACCCCCATAAAGTTTTTGGGGAGCATCATCTGAAGTAACAAGATCAGTACTCTGTACATCACCTACAAAATAAATAATGGCGCATTCGGATGAAAGTTCCACGTCTACTCCATCATCATTGCTGTTCCCTCCATAATAAGTACCCCATAAGCGTATTCCAGATTCATTAAACCTGGATATAAACATGTCATTTGCATTCTTCTTTACCGTTTGATATGCACCAACACTGGCAATATTATTTGTGCTCAGGGTTGTACCAATAATGTAAACATTATCATTAGCATCAACATCGATTCCCTTACCATGATCATTTTGAAGAGTAGCTGAAGATGGACCCCCAACATCATTTTGGGTACCTCCATAAAAGGTAGCCCAACTTCTTACACCCGATGAAGAGAATTTCAAAAGAAACGCATCAGTATTCCCACCAAAAGTAGTTTGGTGCGCACCAGATGTAACAGGAAAACTACCATCAGATGTAGTTCCTAAAATGTAAACTTCACCATCGTTATCAATAGCGACACCGGTTGCTTGATCTATACCACCAGCGCCATAGTAGGTTGACCAATCCGTCGTTCCATCTGAGATATTCATTTGAGTGATAAAGGCATCACCTGAAGAACTGGCCACAGATTGGAAAGCATTACTTATCGGAACAAAATCAACACTTTCTGTATACCCGGTAAGGACCAGGTCTGTTGCGTTTACATCGATCGAACGTCCTTCTTCATTGCCGTTTCCTCCAATTAAGGTTGCCCAAACACGTGTGCCATTAGTACTGTTTAACTTAACTACTGAAACATCTTTACCATTTTTGTATGTCCCAAAAGTTACTGGAAACCCATTCCCTTGTGAGGTACCGACCAGGTAAAGGTTACCGTCTAAATATCGCATATGGTTCACCTGATCATCGTTGCCTCCTCCATAATAGGTAGACCAGTTAAGGGTACCAGTAGCATTAAAACTAGCAATAAACCCATCAAAGTTATTGTTGTAAGTATAGAGTCCACTGGTAACAGGCAAATTATTACTGTTGGAGCGTCCAGCCAGGAAAACATTTGTACCATCAGTAGCAACTGTTAAGGCTCTTTCGTTATTCGCTTTTCCATAATATGTTGCATAACTGATAGTTGGATCAATTATCAAATGCAAATTCGGATTAAAGCTACCGATATTAAACCCTATAATATTTTCAGACCTTTGCTGAAAAGATGAGATTACTTCAGTGATGCGATTTTTTTCATTTTTTTGGTAGGTAAAAGGTGCCTGATGATTAAAAAATCCAAAACTCGTTGCAATCTTTAATTCATTTTTATCGTCAAGAAATACATCCTTGGCACCTTCAATAACCCATTCAATTTTTTCAATTGAATTCGTATCTTCTATAATGAAATCATATTTAAGTTGATTTTTTTCATCTAAATAAAAATGAAGATCAACTCCTTCATAAATATTTTGATACTTGACGGATTTGAAATTTTTAGCTTCCAATCCTTCCTTTCGATTTTCTGTATAATAATAGGATGAGTTAATGGCTTTACCAACTGGAATTAATTGCAGTTTAGCATGTGCATTTAAAAATTTAAAATCAACACGCTCTATTTGATCAATACCCTTTACACTATTCCTAAAAATGTAACTGATATGCGATTTAAAAAAATAAACATCATATTCAGCAAGACGCAAATAAAACAAAACATCATTAGCATCTTCTCCATTTGTGTATAATACTTGCCCAGAATTCTTAACAAACGAATAATATTTTCCAGACTTCTCATAATTTTTATCCTTGCCTGAATATAAATCTCCAGAAAAATTGGAAAGATTTTTTAAATTTTTCTTTAAATGATTTAATTCACCATCATATGAAGATCTATTCGATAGAATAGGGATATTTGGTTGAAAAAAAAGATCATTGTCTTTATAATTTATTTTAGGCTTGTCTATTTTCTCTTCAGAATTCAAAATAACAGTGTTGGGCGTAGAAGTAACAGAACCAACATTCCAACTGTCGATGTATCCAAGTGTACCTCCTGAGGCGCTTATACTAAATTGAAAAAAAATGGAGAAACACAGAAAAAAAGAAATTTTCGAAAAAGCTAGAGGAGAAAACAACTTTCCTGATTTTAGAAATGAATGTGTTGAATGAGGCTCAGGTAAAGAAAATTTCATAGAGAATTTTTATTGATTATTCCCCAACCTCGTCTACACAAAAAGTACAGAAGAATGGGTTACAAATTTCTTGATAATCTTTCCATCCAGATCTTCAAAAAAATGACTGTTCTTCAAAATCCTGAAAAAATCTAAAAAATGTTCTTCAAACAAATGACGCGTTATTCAAAAAACAGACTTTTGAGTGCAGTTAAATCCACTTAATTGCATTTTATTTTCGACGTAAAATTTTAAAATACAAAAAGGTCGTTTCATGTAATTTAAAATACATTTTATTTTTTATAACTTAAATAATAAAATAACTCGGAAAAATTCAATTTTTTCACTTGAAAAACTTTTAATCCAGCATCCAAACTTGAATGATTCAATGTGGATAAGTCCGGAAAAGTTTCTTCTAATGAATGGATGAAAGGTAAATCCAAATGTCACTAAAGGGACTCCTTCTTATTTTTCAACACCTGCCTTCATGGTGGTTTTTATTCCTCAACTCTTGCTTCAATGTTCAACTATTCACCGGATTATTCCTTCAAGGTAATCAATGGCGCTCTTTTTAGGGACTGAGAGTGAACCTAAATCCCGAAAAGTGTGTGTAAATCAATCCTACTATGTGGATTTCAACAGAAAAGGAAATTGGAATTCGCATATCTATTCAGAATGCAAAAGCCGGAATAAAAAATTCTGATTATAAGGATCTGATTATACGGAGCCCTCCCCGTTGAATATTATTCACATGATTTTTGGCTAGAATACCGATGAAGAAAAACCGAAGAAACCAAAAGATTTGGCATTTGTATGGTAACCTGAACTCTGGATTTAGCTTCTGGCAAAGTTCCGTTTACCCATTAAAAAGAAAATGTGGATATCCTAAAAAAATGCGAATGGATCGAGAAGTCGAAATCGAATAATTTGTAGGAAAGCTACCCATGATTATTTTTCAAAAAAAGCCTTTTTAAAGCTGGAATTGAATAAACCCCCATAATTAGACTGGCGAAAATTCTCTGCAGAGCATGAAAAGATCAGGAGTTATCCACATAAAAATTGTGGATAACTAGGTATTCAATTCAATGTCACAGGCCAGTTTTTCAATCTCCCGATTCAAGTATTGATGACACACCACCGCATGCCGGTCTGTTTTCCCCACCTGACTAAGTCGGGAAATACACAAGTTCCAGACTCCCTTTATTTGAAAGTTTCTGCAACAAAAAACCTTATTGAAACCGATTTCAATAAGGCCTTTATACCAGATTTAAATTCAAAATATTGGAGGATGTATTACCAACTATAATTGACCATCAGACCCCATTTTTGCCAGTTCAAGTTTCAAAATATATTCTCTGGGGGTCATTCCCGTGTACTCTTTGAAATACGCATAGAAACTGTTCGCACTATTAAAGCCCACATTATTAGCCAAAGCTTCAATCGTATATGCCCTCCATTTGGGATAGGATTCCAATTGGCTTAGGGCATACTCAATCCTAAGCTTGTTAACATATTGGTTGAAATTCATCTTAAAATTTTTTTTTATGATATTGCCAATATTTTTGGAAGAAATATTCAAGTCCTCCTCAATCTTCTTTGCTGAAAATTTCTGATCAAGGTAAGGCCTAGTCTCTTCTAAATATCCGGATATAATTATCAATCGTTTTTTTTCCTGAGAGCTCAAATCTGAATTGGTTTCCAATGAAGAATATCCTATGCTAAAGACTTGTTTTGGACTATCAGGATTCTTGGAGGTATCAATTTCCTCGATTTCAACCGCAAGTTTGGACAAGCCTTTGTGCCAATAGTTGGAATACAGAATTTCTGGCCTCAAAAAAAAGTAAACCATTAACAACAGGGAGACAACAATCCGATAATTAGTAACGAAAATCAATAAGGGGACATCAATTAAAACCACTCCCACAGCAAGATAAATAACGATCAAAAGCTTTAGACTCAAATAAACAAAAAAGGAGCAAACAAGTCTTTTAGGATTGTAATTAGCCTTAAAAAAAATTCGATATTTCATTAAAATTCTTAGGAGAAGCAAAAAATAAAATAATAGTAGGAAAAATCTTAAAACGATAACCCATTTCCCTGGAACCATCAAGCCACCCACACCACTTGACAACACTTCAATAGGCCCAAGCTGATCAAAAAGAGCCAATTTTGATGGTCCTGATAAAAGCCAAAAGGGCGTGAAATTAATTAGTGTGAATAATGCAGGAATAAAATGAAGAACTACCTCAAAATATTTTACTTCCTTATTGATGCTCCGTAATACGATTAAATAAATTAAAGGGTTGATACAGAGAGAAATAGGAATACTTGTTAAAAGAATATGAGGATACAGATCTCCAAATCCAATTAAACTCACCCCATCAATTAGGTAAACAAAGGTTATAGTAAAGAACAAACTTCCTAAAAGGAATGCCATTGATCTATTACCCTGGAAATTTCTTATGAAAGAATAAGTGATTAATGCCCCCAAAATTACAACTGGGGAAATTAACAGATATAAACTAAAATATTCTATTTTTAGAGAAATCATACGTTTGAAATTTAATAAGGTTATTAAACTAAAATCCTCTAAGAATGTCCTAATCTAAAGAAATATTTATTTGGCAAAGGGAAAGTAGACTTTCGAGAGGGATTGGCTCAAAATGGACTATGCCTAATCGATATATAATTTTAGTAATACTTTAGGGGGCTGCATGAAAGGTAGAGATTAGAAACTACTTTTCAAAAAAAATTATTGCCTTTACGAATAAAGGCAACTTATCGATTGAATCTTTTTAACTCATAAGGATTTTAGCTTGATTTTGAAGGTGGTTAATTCATCTGCGATGAGAATGAAAACCGTAAAAAAAGGAGAAATCCCTCCTACCCCACCCGGTCAATTCCAAGGATATAATTGGCTGCTTGATGTGCCTTTTGAGTGGCATAGATCAGCATTTTTGAATCTTCCTGAAATGGCTTAAACCATCCTTTCAAATAGGCTAAGGAGTTTTTGAAATTTGCATCCTTGATTCCGGCAAGAGCATTCAAAAAACTGGCTCCCATTTCGGCAATCAATTCCTCTTTTGAATATTTCACCGAACCAAAGCCAACCAAAGCCGGTCTTTCGGCAAATCTTCCTAATCTGCTTGAATGGCCTGTACTATGGATCATTTCATGAAATAGGACTGAATAATATTGCTCGTCTCCTTTGAAGGATTCCTTTTCCGGCATATTGATAAAATCTCTGGAAGGGCTGTAAAATGCCTCGTCTCCTTCATGAATAATATTCGGACAGGTGGTATAGCCTGCAATGATGGATTCGCAAATTTCGATGGGAGAAAAAACCCTTTCCTCGGCAGCTTCAGTGGAAAAGTCGATACCTTCTATTTGATCGATATTGAAAACCGTCCAGATAAAAGGGGTAAACTTCCTTCCAAAAAGGTCCTCGTTTTCGCCTTCTTCATTGGTAGTCTTTCCTTTTACAAACTTGGAAATCTTCCAGAAAACGACTTTAGAACCTTTTTCATCCTTCTTGACATTTCCGCCAAGGTGCTTTGCCTGATTGTAGGTCAGGAAATAAGGACTTTTAAATTTCTTGGAGATAGTAACCCAAGCCAGCCAAAGTGCATTGAATCCCAGATAGGGACGTTTCGAAGCGTAATTCTTCGGAGAGTTTTTAGGACTCCATACTTGTTCCCAAGTAAGATTTTCATTTTGGATACCTTCGATGATTTCGTTGGTAACGGTCTCCGCTAATTGGTTGAAATTTTCCCAAGCTTTCATGATAATAGAGGTTTAAAGCGTGACAAAAAAGGATTGATAAAGAGTTTATTAAGTTGTTTGTCAGCCACATAAAGCCCAGTTATATCCAAGGATATTAGGAAGATCGACCCGACACTTAATCCAGGATTTTCCCCGAGTACAAGGGGTAATTTTTTGGAAGTGAAAGGCGATATGTGGGCGTGAAGTGACATTTTTTTTTATCCACTGGTATTGAGGTTCTGACCGACATGCAACCCATAGAGGGTGGTTCTGCATAGGGCAAAAGCCTGGGATAAAAAACTGGGAGGCAGTCCGTAGGAGACCCTGTTTTTTAGATCAGGGCGGAGTGTACTTTTGACTAGTGCAGGTTCGCACTCAACCTTTGCATCGTCGTGTCATACACCGAAGACCGGGGGATATAGAAGGAAAAAATGGAACGGAGCGCTCACCGACCGAAACGGAATAAAATCTCGATATATTCGGAAGAAAAATCTTAAATGGCTTGCCCCCCCTAAAAGAGGCTCGGGCTACGGCTTCACGAAACGGCCTTCCCAAGTCCCAGGCTTGCCGGGACTTCCGAGAAGGGTAAGTGGAGTGAAGCGGTAGCCGTGGGGAGTGAAAGCCCTTTCCTAGAGTGGAGAGAAAAGAGCTGTCATTTGAAAAATGGCACGAATTAACCGGAACGAAAGGAGTGGGCGAAACGGGGGAAAATGAGCTTAGGACGGAACAGAAAATCCATTTTTAGAAGCCGGTTTGCAGATTGAGACTGAGACTGTTCAACGGGACTGTTCAAATAACCGTACCGCTTTTCAAGCTGGTTCGGAATTCACATGTTTTGTGCTGGAACATGTTTTTACTGTGAAGAAAATAGTGATCCCTACTCTTTCTCTCTTTGTAAATCACACCTTCCTACTCTCTTTTGGCTTTGAAAAAACGGAGGCAGGATTCTTCAACTGGAAACCGCTCTTCAACCTCCAAAATTTTTATGGTAAGAACCGTATTTTTGACCAAATAACCCAACTTTCCCCTGATTACATATCATTATCACAAACTGTCAGTATATAATTCGGCTTCTGACAGAATTCTGAATATTCAAATTATATTTAGCTTTGTTTCAAATCCACACTATGAAAATCAAGACTTGGACCTGGGTACTGGCGATAGCTCTTTTTGGGACCCTGATTTATCTTCCTTCTTTACGCTTTCAATACACACTTGACGACGGGATTTATTCTCATTTCAACCGGGTGACCGTGAAAGGACTGGAGGAATGGCAAGAGGTTTTTAAATATGGCTCGATGAATTTCATCGAAATCAGCCCAACCAATACCGGGATTTACCGACCCTTTACTTTGCTGACTTTTGCTTTGGAAAATGAACTCGTCGGCAAATTCGATCCGGGGATAAGTCACGGGATTAACCTTTTGCTCTACTTTATTTTGCTGGTAATTCTCGGTTTCTTTTTTCAGGATTTGCTGAGCAAAAAGAAGTTTCCTTGGTGGTTTGCCGCCCTGATCCTGTTGCTTTATGCCGTTCATCCGCTGCATGTGGAGGTCGTGGCCTCGGCCAAAAGCCGGGATACCTTGCTTTCTGCCGTTTTTGCATTTGGGGCGATTTGGATCTGGTGGAGGAAGGAGGGCAATCTGAAACCTCTTCAGTGGGTTTTAGTGCTTGGTTTGTATTTTCTTTCTTTGATTTCCAAGGAAGAAAGCATCCCGCTGATCGCTTTGGTGGGATTGATCGCTTATTTTTTTCTGGGGAAAAAGCCGCTTCAGGCAGTATTTGCGGCGCTTCCCTTTGCAGGTACAGCAGCTTTATATCTATTGATTCGGGGAATTATTCTGGACAAAACCGCAACAGTTTATGACTCCTACATCAACAGCATCATGTATTTGGCTGACGGTTCGGAGCGGATTGCAACCAATTTCGAGATCTACCTGCAGTACGTCAAACTCCTGTTTTTTCCCCATCCACTTTCCTGGGATTATTCCTTCAGCCAGTTGAATGTGCAGCAGTTTTCCAGCCCAATAGTCTGGTTGAGTATTGCCTTTTTTGGCGCCTTGATTTACCTGGCGATCCTTGGATTCAAGAATCGAAGTTTGTTGAGTTTTGGCCTTATCCTGTACTTCGCTACGTTTTCTATTTTCGCCAACTTAGTTCCTGCCTTGACCATTGGTTCCAACTTGGGTGAGCGTTTCATGTTTGTCCCATCACTTGCATTTGCCTTGTTGATCGTGTATTTGCTATACCTTTTGGGAGAAAAATTCCTTCCCAAACAGACATACCTTTTGCCGCTTATCGTTCTTCTCCCGGTGCTGCTGGGATTCACCTGGAAGACGATGGATCGGACCAAGGTTTGGGAAAGTAACCTGACGATCACTCGGGCGGATGTCATCTCCGCTCCAAAAAGCTGGAGGACACATACTTTTTATGCAGAAGAGCTTCGGAGGATTGCCGGCGAGCTAAAAAAAGAAAACCCGGATTCTGCACGGGTGCTATTCACAGAAGCCCGCAAAGAATATGAGTCAATGTTTGGGATTTTGGGAAAAGACCTTCCGGTATCTCAATATTTGGGAACCTACGCAGAAGTCCTGATCAATTTGGGAGACAGTGCCCAAGCGATAGCTGTTTTGGAAGAAAACATCAAGAAAAACCCAAAAGCCTTTTACCCGCTTTTCCAGATGGGTAGGTTCGCCTTTGAGCGAAATGAATTCGAGGAAGCGGAATCCTATTACCTCCAGGCCTTGCAATCTGACTCACCAAATATGGGGCCCCTTTACCGAAATCTCGGTTTGACCTATAGCCGACAAAGTAAGCGGGAGCAGGCAGTGGTTGCTTTGGAAAAATCGCTGGAATACTGGGATGATCCTAATATCAGAAATGCACTGGGATTCATCTATTCTGAACTGGGTCAAACAGAAAAAGCAGCCCAGTACCTTACTACTGAAGGTACAAACAGTCCTGAGGAGGTCTTGTTTGTTAAGGCTGTGCTAAAGGGAAATGAATCGTTGGGAAAAAGTGATTTCAGAGCAGCATTGGCTGAATACCAAAAAATAGAACCGATCTACGATCAGGTAGATGGGGAAATCAAATTCCCGACATTCTACGCTGCATATGCCAAGTCCCTGATGGAAACGGGAGATACCATATCTGCTAAGACTAACTTCCTTCGCGCGGCAAATGAAATGAACTCCACTGATCCCGTTGTCTTTACCAATTTGGGAACGATTGCATTCATGAAAGAAAAGAATTTTAGTCAGGCAGAGCAATATTACCAAAAAGCGATTGATCTAGGACATACCGACAAGTTTAATGCATACTCCAACCTTGGCATTACACAATTAGCCCAGCGGAAAGAAGCTCAGGCTGCAGCCAGTTTTGAGAAAGCTTTGGAATACGGTACCAGCAGACAAGTTTTGGGTAATTTGTATTTGCTCTATCAATCCCTCGGCAATCCAGAAAAGGCTAATTTTTATCGTGAAAAGCTCGCTGTTTCAAATTGATTACTTGGACAAATCAAGCCGGTCTTTCAGTGCCCCGTCTGCCAGATACACAGACAAGGTGAATTTTTCTTGAGTCAGGGACATGGCTCCATAGTGAAACCCTCGAAAGTTTTCTCCGCATACCAAACCCGATTGGGAGCACTGTTCAAATCATCCTCTGGCTTATAGACCAGCTCGATTTGAGCGATTTCGGAAAGAGGTTGGATCGTGTTCATAAAAATGGGATTAGAGGTTAGAAATTAATTAGGGTGCAACTCCCAGTTATTGAGCGGTCAAGGCCAACTGGAAACGGAATAAATGAAATTAAGCGGGCAGGTAGTGTTTATGTCGAAGCCTTTTAGCCGATTTAGAAGCGAAAAAGCTTAATTCCACTATTATTATACAGGTGCGTCTAATGGCTTGCCCCCCTAAAGGAGGTTCGGGCTACGGCTTCACGAAACGGCCTTCCCCAGTCCCAGGCTTGCCGGGACTTAGGAGAAGGGTAAGTGTAGTGAAGCGGTAGCCGTGGGGAGTGAAAGCCCTTTCCTAGAGTGGAGAGAAAAGAGCTGTCATTTGAAAAATGGCGCAAATGAAATGGAACGAAAGGAATGGGCGAAACGGGGGAGAATTCTTCTATAAATATTTTTCTCGATTACAATTTCAATTCATTTTCTCCTACAGAATCTTCTTCAAACCAAGCTGATCCTTACCAAGGGACTCAACTAATTCGGAACTGCCATATTCCATCGCTATTGATTCGATTTCTTCAAAATGAAGAGAGGGAAATTCGATCAACCGCTTGGCTATTTGAAGCAAAAGTTTTTCCTCCCGCTTTAATAAGCTGATCGCTTCCTGCTGAGCCTCCAGAATGAAATCAGCAGCCATTTGGTCGATTTCTTCATTTGGCATGAATTTATATTCTCCCGGTTGAAGATTCCCTCCAGAATACTGAAGCACTGATCCTCCCAAGCCGTTTTCTCGAAATTGCTTGAGTACTGTGGTGTTCACATAGGTTAAATCTCCTCTTGAGCCATCGGAGACATTATCCTGCCCGAAGATTATTTGCTCTGCCAAATAACCCCCCAAACAATACTGGACATATCGCTTTAGGGTTCTTTTACTTTTGAATTCATCAAGGTATCCATGGCGTACAAATCCTTGCCCAACTCTACTATTTGTCATTGCACTGATCTGACAAGGAACTTGATAATAGGTAGCCAAATACATCACAGCATGGCCAGATTCATGTACTCAAATTGCTTTTGGGAAAGGCAGCATGCACTAGCTAGTTCAGGAATTCGATTTTGACCCTGGTTAATTTTAATCAATTGGGTGGCATAAGCCATCGGGGTATCCAATTCATGCGCTCTATTCAATCGACCGAGGAAAAACCGATTTAAAAGTTCGATTTGAACATCCGTATTTAGTGCCCCTTCAACCTGTTCGGTCAAACGATCTGCCTCAATTCCTAATAAATCGTTTAGCGAAATAAATTCACGACTTAATTCCCCTGCGGGAACCTGAAAAAGCTTTGGGATAGCATGGGAAAATAAGGAAGCTCCTATCAAATGATAAAAACCAGGCACCTCAATCTGATTGGCCTGCTCGGTATGACCCTGCACTGCTGTGAAAAGTAATCCGGAATGGGGACTTGAATCAGCAAATCCAAAAGTAATATCAGTCAAGGTGTTTGCTACGGTATAGTAAGTCGATTTGGGAGCAGTTAAATCCCGGTTCCAAGTAGCCACCCAGTAATGACTGACCAATCCTCTGAGTGCTTCACAGGGAAGAATCTTTTGGTAAAACATAGGCAAGAAAATTAGAGCATTATCCTTTCTCCACCCAAGCTTGCCAAAAACCAGACCAGCAATAATTAAGCATTCTGAATACACCAATGCCATTCCAAAAAAGCCCAGCATTTAATCGAAACATTTTTTGCTTCCTCATTCTTATCTAGGTCAAAAAAATCAAGAACCCTATTCTAACAAATCATCACTCAAGCAATCAAAACCCTCATTTTGCACCCAACACAAATTTATTGAGATCATCTATTCCAAATCCAGATAAAGTTTCTGCAATTTCTCCGTCCTCTTCTAAGACCTAAAATCGAATAGCAAAAAATGGTTTTACGCTAACAAAACTAATCGTTTAACGCTGCCCGCATTCGGTCAGTGTTGTTCGATATTCGACAGCTTTCAAAATACCAATACCCATGATGTGCGATGCCGGCAGTAAAAGAACAATTTAGCTGTACGGGAACATTAAACCTGATCTCCTGTTTAATTAGTATAATCAAACCAAAAAAATTATGTCAAGCCCAGAACACAAACAACTCATTTGGAATTTAATTAAAGATATCAAAGTAGGAATGTTGGTAACCAAGGAATTAAACGATGAGGACGGCTTAAGAGCTCGTCCGATGAGTTTGGTGCAAGATGCCTACGATGGGACATTATATTTTTTCACTTCGAAAACTGATGCCAAGGCATTTGAAATCGCCCAAGACAAAGATGTTTGTCTGACATTTAGCAATCCCAAGGATAATGTATATGTGTCCCTTACGGGCAAAGCGAAACTTTCTGAAAAGCGGGATTTAATCGATCAATATTGGAATAAATGGGTCGCAGCCTGGTTCAAAAACGGCAAGGATGATCCGGATGTAGCTATACTTGAGGTGAAAATCAGCAAAGGAGAACATTGGGATTCTACCAATAATAAATTGGTTCAGTTATTTGAAGTCACCAAGTCCAATATTTTTGAATCATCCACTCCGAACTTGGGTGAAAGTAAAAAATTCGGGACCGAATAAAACTTATGCAATTTTCAAAGGATTAAGCCTCAGAAGATTTCTGGGGTTTTTCTTTAAGGGGAAAGATCAGCTGATCTAACGATTCGAAGATTTCATCCCTACAGAATCAACACGGTATTTTTGCCAAATACCCTTAAGATTATCTTCGTTCTTTTCTCAAGATCGAAAAAAAGCAATAAAAATTGATTAAATGTTCAGTTGAGGCCATTTGATCGAAAAAGTGGTGCCTTGATTGATTTTGCTTTCTGCTTTCAAATCGGCTCCCAGGCTTTGGGCAAATTCCTTGCAGAGCAACAGACCTACACCTGGGCCTTTTTCCCCTTGTGTTCCCAACTGGGAAGATACTCTGCCTGAGAACAGCGCTTCAACTTTGTCCGAACTCATGCCTACTCCTGTATCCGAAACACTGATTATTTCGGCATCTGTGGAGGAATGGTGGATTCGAATGCTTCCTCCCTCAGAAGTGAATTTGACGGCATTGGCAAGTAGATTTCGCAGAATAAAATTTAGCCGGTTCCGATCTGTTTTAAGTGTAAGATCTTCGGGTATATCGTTTTGAACCTTCAGGCTTTTGCCTTCAAAAGAGGAAGAAAGTTGCTGGATAGTACCCTCCACCAATTCCCGGATATTCACCTCCGTAAAAGTCACCTCACTTTGTTCCAACTCTGCCTGTGCCCATTCCAGAAGATTTTCCATCAGTCCTTTGACTGCATGGATTTGAGCTGAAACTCTGGGCAATAGATTCATAAACTCCTCTTGAGTGATCATCTTATCCGTCCAAATACCCAATATCCCAAGAAGAGAGGTAATTGGCGTTTTGAGATCATGAGTGAGAACCGAAAAGAGCCGTTCTCGGATTCGGTTGGATTCGGTCAAAGCCAGATTGGCATCTTCCAGTTTCTGACTTTGGCTTTCAATTTTTTGGGTTTGGGCTTGAAGCTGACTCAAAATCTCGGTGGTTTCTTGGTGAGCCTCTGCCAGCTCTTTATTTTTTCTTCGTTGAAAAATCCAAATACCGATCAAACCTAATAAAAGCACCCCTGCGGCAATTAGAAATTCATTTTTGCGGCGAATACTCAAATCCAAATACTTTTGCTCCTCGAGCAAGGCCTGATTTTCGATTTCCTTTTTTTCTGATTCGTATTTGATCAGCAAATCCTCGGTGATCTGCTTGTTTCGATTTCTATTAAGTTCCTGCTCGCTTTCCAGTTTCCTTTTGGTATAGCTCAAGGCATTGGGATAATCCCCCGCAGCTTCATAGGCCTTGGCCATCAGTCCTGATGCCGAGGAGATTTGAAAAAGTGTATTCATCTCTTCGGCGATCTCCATAGCATTTTTTGCATAGGCCAATGCCTGTCCATTATTCCCTTTTTCCAAGTTAAAATCCACAAGTTCGGACAAGAGAGAAATCTGCAGTTCCTGATCTTGGAGTCCATCCGAAACCTCCAAAGCCTCAGACAGGTATTGCTGGGCCAAGGAATCATCCCCATCTGCCCGGGCCAATTGTGCGAGCTGGCTCAGCGTGTTGATGGAACCCCGAAAATCACTCATCGAATTTTTGATGCTGAGGGATTGGCTCAGGTAGTATTGGGAGGAATCCAAGTCTATTTGTGCCTCTGTCTCAGCCCATAAGTCCCTGAAATAGCTTCCCAGATTATTGAATAAAAGACCTTGACCCCGTTGATTCCCTGAAATGCGGGCATAGTAAAGGGCGGTTCTATAGCGCTGCGCCGCCTCACGGGCATTGCCCCTTCGATACAAAATATTCCCGATATTCAACTGGGACTCCAGTAAACCTACTGTATCCTGAATTTGCTCCCGGATCTCAAGTGCCTGCAAATGGCTCTTCATCGCGGAGTCGAATTCGGATTTGATCAAAAAAGAAACCCCTCTGATATTTAACGCATTCCCCTGAATCTTGAGAAGTTTATTTTCAATAGCTAGTGCTAGTGCCGAGTCCGAGTAGGCAATTGCTAAATTTTGGTCCGAACCGTAAGTTGCTCTTGCCAGTTGATAGTAGAGCTCGGCTTTGATTTCAGGTTCGTTTACGTTTTTGAGCTCATTTTTCAGACTATCTACCGGTGTGAGGGTTTGCTGAAAAATGAGAAGGAAAAGCGCAAAAATGGTTGTCATAAAATGGGAATGGGATACACAATGAAATGAAATAGGCTTAAAACGCTTCAATATACCCAAGAAACTAAAAAAAAGGCAAGGTTGAGCTTTATCCAGGAGCTACTAAGCTCTGCGGAGGAGCGTAATATTTTATGGCGCTGAATGGAGCTGCGACTAAAAGGAGCATCGGAATGGGGGGGTTAGGCTTAGCGGCCATCTCTCACCTCTGCTCGAGAATCCACCGGAAATTAGCCTTGTAGTGCCGAGGAGGATATCAATTTTCAATGAGCAATTTTCAAGCGGTAATGATTATTGATGAATTGGGGAACTGTCGAACTGTTGAATCGATGGGAAGTTTGGAGATTGGTGATGTCTGACCTTTGAAAAATATCGAATGATAAATGAATCATGATGAATTTCGAAGTGTGACGCAAATTCGATTCCGATTGAGGGAATCTGTTGAAAGTCAGCTAACGCAAAAATCTCTTTCGCTCTAAATTCTGAGACATTTAAAAGAATTGCCAATTCGTCCGGAGCATAGCTTAAAGTCATTGATTTTTTGATCTTTTGCTTTCGGAGGTTTGTCCGTTCACCTACAGATAGGTCCAATTTCAGATTGAATTTCTCCTTCATCGTAAATTTGAGAAATGATTTCTCCCATGTTTTAATTGATCAACTTTTGCTTGGAATGTGACTATCGATTCCTAGTTAGTGAGTTTACTTCATCTTCTTCTTTTTTCCAATACTAGTCTCAACCGCTCAATTTGAACTCGATGACTCCTTTGCAAAATTATCGGATAAAGGTTTCCGATCACATTGATTACCGTGGTAAGCAAGAAAATGAGGGCATACCCCTTGATTAGAAGATAGAAAGTTAGGATTTCAATCGTAATAAAAGCCGCCAAGTGACCAAATTCTGATTGCCGTGTTTGCGTGTCAAAATTCTCAATTCCAGTCTTCGTCCCGTTAAAATACTTTTTTCGATTCTTCTCTTTTCCCCAAAAGAACTTTAGTAAGAGTAGTTTGAAATACTCCACGCCCAAAACTTGATAGATCAATGCCAAGTTTTCTGAATTCTTGATCTTATAATAGGAGTTTGGTAAAATACGGTTAGTCCGAAAGGCAAAACCAAGTAAGGCATAAACACCTGTTATAAATAAATTCAAGGCAAAAGAAACAGCGAATACGCCTAGCCAACTAAACTGAATTGGGTTGGTCATCTCTAAAAATCGGAACAATTCCAGTGACCTGTAAGCTAGGAAAATGGAAGCGAAGGATAATAGGAGCTTTTTTACCATATCATTGAGGATAAAAAGAAAATACAATCTAAGGAAAGTTATTTAACTTAATACGTAATCTCCAAGTTGATCTGTCTTCCTTCTTCACTTGCTTTTTTGTCCATTGCAGAACCTACTGATATCCCAATTGCCATTCCGATGGGTAATCCTATTGCCAGAAAAGCCATGTTCCCCAGGCTCGTTCCAAAGACCACTCCAAGCGGGATCCCAAACGCAGCCATTCCCGGCGACATCCAGGTGTAGCGGTAGTGATTTTTGGAAACAATCTTATGTAGTCCCAACATACATTCAGGCCAATGTTTGATCTACCTATAGATGAGAGGGAACAGTGGATGCTACAAGTTATTGCTTTACGCCAACCAGGTTTGCTATCCTTATTATCTAACCTAATCATAAAGGTTTCTTCACAGACATTCCATTTTCGAATACTAAGTTTGAACTGGTATGAAGGGTATTTCATTTTGGTCTTGGTTTCTACTAGTGCTATCAGGTATCGTATTTATTGCGGGCCAGGATTTCTACAGCATCTATATACTCGATGAAGCCAAAAATGCCGAGGCTGCCCGCGAAATGTGGGAAAGCGGTAATTGGTTTAATCCTACTTTCAATGGTCAAGCCCGATATGATAAACCACCTCTTCACTATTTTTTCATGGGAGCAGCCTATTCTATTTTCGGTGTAGGGGAGTTTTCGGCACGGATTTTTTCAGGTATTTTCGGGTGGTTGACAGGGGTAATGATTTTTTTGAAAGTCAGGAACCGGATTGATGAAAAAGCGGCTCAGGTATCGATTTTCTCGTTTATGGTCAGCGTGCAGTGTCTGATTCAGTTTCGAATGGCGGTTCCGGACCCCTACTTGATTTTTTTCTTAACGGCTGCCTGTCTGGAGTTGGAAAATTACCTATTCAAATTAAACCATCCATTAAAATACCTACGAAGGGCCGCCTTGTTTTTGGGGTTGGCTTTTCTTGCCAAAGGCCCTGTAGCGGTGGCTTTGGTTGTGATCCCTCTGTTGGCTTACCTAATGTTACAGAGATACAGTCATCGGCTAAAACTCACACGTTTCTTTGATCCTTTGGCCATTATCCTATTTTTTGGCATCGGTCTTTCATGGTATGTCGGTGTGTATTTCTTGAATAGTGGGGAATGGCTGGAGGAGTTCTTTTTTACCCACAACCTCAACCGCTACTCCTCCCCGATGGAGGGTCACCGTGGGCCTTTTTATTTACCACTGGTATACTGTATCCTAGGGTTTTTTCCAAGTTCACTGATATTGTTTTCCTCGTGGAGATTGAGATATTATGACATTCGCAGAAAGCCCCTGATACTTTGGTCTATCCTTTATGTGGCCTTTGTTATTTTGTTTTTTTCCTTCGCAAGCACCAAGCTTCCCCATTATATCGCTCCTGCATTTCCTTTTTTAGCTATTTTGATTGGTAGCCAGTTTTATACTAGACCCAGCAATCTGTTTTTTAATTTGGTGACTACTATTGGTGCCTTGCTACTATTGGTTTTACCCTTTGCTGTTTTCTTTACTCAGGATTATCAGAGAAGTTATTTCGGGGAAATATTTCCTTTAGTTTGGGTAATATTTCCAGCGCTATTTGGATTAATCTCAATTTTTTTCGTGTTACAAAAAGTAAAATCATTGGCTTATTTTTCTTTGGGCTTGGGTTTTTTTGGTTTGGCGGTTTGGTTGATGGGCCAGTTGCTGCACGCCATAGATGTCCAAAATCCGGTAATCCGGTCAAAAGTCTACTGGGAGAATGGGCCTAGACTTTACTATTGGAAAAAGATGAATCCTGCTTTTCCTTTTCAAGCTAGGAGAATTATTCCAGCTTGGAATGAATCAGCGGGAAATGAGGCATTGGTCATCACCGACCGTAAGGTTTTGGACTCCTTTCCTTACCCCTATGAAGTGGTTTTCCAGGGGAAAGATATCTTTGAGGGAACAGAAACGATTTTGATCAGACCGAAATCTCCGGGTTTTTAATAGGAGTAGTAGTTCTTTTGGATTTCCCAAAACTAATAAAGGCAAGTAGGGAGCAATTTAATTTTTTACTTGGGAAAAACTGAAAATATAGGACTCTACCCATCCAAGCAGATAGAATACCTAGGGCAGCACCAGCAAAAACGTCTACAAAAAAATGCTGCATGAGATACACCCTGCTTAAAGCCACTAAGAATCCGGCTGATAAGAACAGCAACTGAAAATGTTTCTTTCGACTAAAAATAATCATGAGACTGGCAGCAATCATCAGCCCTGTGGCTGTGTGGCCAGATGGAAATGAATTCCAATGATGAAGCTCTACACCTGGAATCTGATAAAATGAGACCTCCTTTAGGTATTCAGCGGGTCGCGGCATCCCCTTGAAAAGAGCATGTTTGGTAATCAAAATAAGGATGGTCTGAACAATAGCCGCTAAACTCATAAACAGGGCAAAGGAAACTTTTCTTAAGGCCAAAATTGGTAAAATCAACAATAATATGATCATGTCACCCAGATGAGTCAAGGTGCTAAAGAATAGATCAAAAAGTGGGTGGTGATATTGGTTTAAAAAAAGCTCGGGAGTACCTTTTGGAAACAAAAAGGTAGCTAAGCCCAAAAATAACACCAGTGCAAAAGCAAAGATTTGAATCTTACTGATTGAGTTTTTTTTACTTCTCACGTCAGCAAGATAGCTGCCCAGCTTTGCCTTAGAATTAGCTATTCATGAAATAAATTAGAAGTTAAGTCTTTTGAGTCGCCCAATTTTTTAAGTCTATATTACAGGAATTGAAAGAATGACAAAGTTTGAGTAACAAAGCTCCAAAGTTATCCTAAGAATAAGGTCCAATTAAGCAATCATTCAAAAAAATAGACTACCAGCATTTGGCAGGGAGTTTTTCCAGAATTAACTGGATTATGAGCCAAGCGGCCATTGAATAGCATGGAGTCTCCAGCCTCTAACTGGATCACCTGATCTTCAAACTGGTATTCTACCGACCCCGATATGATGTATTTGTATTCATAGGCTTCTGTTTGGACAAAGTCACGGTTTGAACCGGGCTGAATTTCCAGAAGCACGATATCAATGGTAGTTTCCTTCACTTTTTTGGTGAATATTCGAAAATAATCGTACCCGCTAGCGGGTTCCTTTTCAAAATGCTCATAGTCAGATCTTCGTTTCACCAAGATGGGGGCCTCGCGTCCATGCAAACTGAGTTCATTGAAAAACTCATCTAAATCCACTTCCAAGGCTTTGATGATCTGAATCAACACCATCAAGGAAGGAATCGTCCTTCCGTTTTCAATTTGAGAGATCAGTCCTTTGGTCACTCCTGCCCGATCGGCAATATCCTGAAGCGTAAATGTTTTTTCCTTCCGAATCCGCTTGATTTTTTCACTGATCTGAACGATTACTTCTTGTTCCATGCTTTTTAGGTGATAAGACGGGACAAACTACTAAAAAACAAAGACACCCCCTGCCCCGTCAGTAAGAATTACTGGGTTCAAATTCCGTATTTTTTCACCACCTCCTCACCTAAGCCAAATGAAAGTGTCATTCCTGCCCCACCCAAGCCATTCACAATAATTTCTTGATCTGATACGGGATGAATCAACTCAGTTGCTCCATTGGTCATTTTTGGATAAATCCCATGCCAGGTAGAAGCTATACTCCAATCCTTAAATTCCGCAAATCCTTTTAAGTAATCGATGATCAGGTGATTGATTTTTTCCTGATCAAATGGGGATAAATCCAATCCATACTCGTGACTGTCTCCTATGGTTAATTCTCCCATTCCATTCTGAGAAACCATCACATGAATCCCCCATTCCAAAAGCTCCGGAAATTTTTTCTCGTAAACTTCCTTTAAGGCTCCAAGTGAGGGTGCCACCTCAAAACCTTTGTAATGAATAAAACTCAAGCCTGAACATAAGGGTGGTCCGATTCTCCAATTGTCGGGTTGTTTTACCAGCCTCGCCATCTGAAGTTTACACTTGGTAATCGGTAATTCTCTATAAACCTCCGGGTAAAGGATTTCAAAATCCGCTCCAGTACAAACATAAACCTGGTCAGCATCCCAAAATTCACGACCAGAATAGACCCTTCCTCCTTCGATTCGGGAAATCGCACAGCTCCAATGAAATGCTACCCCCTCCTTTGCCAGGTATTGAGCCGTTTTAAAAATCGCCTCTCTGGGATCTACGATGACTTCTTCTTCGGTCCAAAGTGCCCCTTTTAATCCTCCGAGTTTGGCTGCAGGACTCTTTTGGCTCACTTCCTGAGCGCTTAAAACCTGGGCAGACTTTACTTCTGAGAGGGCCTGAGCATACTCCTCGACCACCTGCATTTCCAAATCGGTATAAGCCAAATGTAATGCCCCGGTTTGTTCGGCAAAAAAGCCGGCCTTTTGGCTTAAATCCAACCAAATTTCCCGACTTCGCATGGCCCGGTCAAAACGCAATCCCTGAGCCTGTCCCACGGGCCAAATCATCCCGAAATTTCGGACAGAAGCCCCTTGCGCTTTGGGATAACGATCAAATATGCTGACTTGAACCCCCGAGTTTTTCAAAGCCCTGGCGACAGCCAAGCCGACCACACCCGCACCGATGACAATAGCTTTCTTCATAATGTTTGAACCATTGGAATGGATACTTTATTCTTTTTGCTTCTTATTTTTCTTTGAAAATAGACCAATGAAGCCCCCATCAGCACGAGTGACAATCCCATAAATAAGAAAATGATTTGAATGTAAAATTGTAGCCATGGGATCTCACTTAAAACGTCAAATTGCTTACCCATCAAAATCAAACTGGAACCCAAATACCCAAAGCTGTCCACCAGATACATCAGAAAACCCACATTGCTTGCACTTTTAAAAGAGGCAATTAAGCGCTCGAACAGCAAACAATTAAATGGGATATAAGCCATATAGACACCGGTACCTACCCCGACCATCCACCAATAGGGGTTCACATATCCGACCTGAAGTCCTAAGGTCACCAAAATGGCAAGCCCGCTACCCAAAAGGATTATCCAATGGTTTAGAAAAAATGCCTGAACATTGTTTTTTATCAATACCAATCCTGCCATCAGACTAAGAAGAACTAGTGTGATCGGGATTTCGGTTTGGGTAAGAATAGTTGGGGAAACATCAATATTCAAGCCTGACCAGATTTCCACCACGAAATTATCCCGAAGGTCACGTAAGCTTGTCAGCATCATGTAAACCAAAATCAACAAGATAATTCCAAACCAATTTTCCAGGAAAAATCGCCTTCGCTGACTGAAATCCATGGCAGGGCGCGGACTTCTCAATTGCTTGTCCTCAGCACTAGGTTCGGGAATATGATTGAGCAAGAAGACACTGATCACCATCAGAGGAAAGAAGATTCCAGCAGTAAAAAATGGCATCCATTTCTCAGAAACAGAGAAATCCTGCATCAATAAAATACCGACTGACTTTACAAACCCCGAAGAAAACACAAAACTGGCCGCAAGCATAGCTCCCATCATTTCTGTAAATCTTCTCCCCTCCATGTAATGGAATACGATACCCCAAATCAAACCCAGTGGAAAACCATTAAAAATGAAAAATAAGATTGAATAAGGGGCCGGAGCAATGGCAAAACCGAGTAAAGCCAACCAAGAAAAACCAATCAGCCCGATAATTAAATTAGCTCTTCCTTCTTTTTTTAACTCGGAAATCATCTTTATTCCGTAAAACTTGCTGGCCATATAGCCTAAGGTCTGTGCCAAAATCAACCAAACCTTCAAGTCCAGATCCAACAAATACTCCCCTTCAAAAGTAGCTGCTGCAAAGGGCTTACGAAATGCATACATACTACTATAGGTCAAAAAGCCCATTACCGCGGCAAAAAGACTCATGTGAAAGGAAGATATTCTCCTCAGAAAATTAAAAAGTGATGGAATTCTGTACATTTTACTCCTTCAAGGAAAGTTCGTATTCCTGAATAATTTCCAGTACCCCTCTTAAATTCTCAGCAATGTGAGTGGGCCGATGTGAAATCAATTCCTCTTTGGAATAGGCACCCCCTGTCACCCCAATACTCATTAAACATCCGGCCTGATGTCCTTCATGAATATCCACTTCCGTATCGCCGATTTTGATCACGGATTTCGGATCACTAATCCCCAGTTGGCGCATGATCTTTTGGATCATAAATGAAAAAGGCCGGCCTTTGGGGACCTCATCACTGGCAGCCGTAGCATGCACTAATTGACCATCAGACCAACCCACCCGACGTAAAATGATATCGGTGATGTCTCTGCTAAAACCAGTATCCAGGGCTACCTTTATTCCCATTTCAGCTAAAGCAGTAAAAACTTCCTCGGCATCTTCCTTGGGACGAATGGCGGTATCGTTTGAATAATGATCTACCATTCTCTGAACAAAATCCGAGTGAATGCTATCTATGAATGAATCCGTGATTTTTTTCGGGTCCCTCTCATGGATTTGAAGTAATTCCCGGATAGCCTGGGGTTTGGAGTACCCCATTTTCTCATTGGCCTCCTGAAGCGTCACTTCTGGATATCCGGCCTGATTTAACGCGTGTTGAAATGCACGGGCCACGTTGTTTTCATCGTGGATAGTAGTTCCGGCCATATCAAAAACAGCCAGTTGAATTTTAGGCATAATTCTCTATTAACAGTAGAAAAGGAAAGGAAATCACTATCGACCTCCCTTCCCCTCTCAGACAAAACCAATTTACTTGTTTAGTAAAATTAAACAATGGTAAAAAAATCTCAAAAATCACCGGGTTACTTTTCTGTTAAGATAATCAATAGAAATTCAAAAAAATATAATAAAGGCAGGGTTATAAAAGGTTGACTTGTTGCCTAATACGAAAAATTACTCGAAACTTCAGAGAATAATTTCCTTATCATACTCATAGACAGATACATGAATTGATTCTTACCAAGAAATGGTGAATTTCAAAAAAGTTTAACATCAATTCCATCAATCTTGATTTTAAATTCAATTATTTAGTATTTATAAACAATTCTAAAATGAATCTTTCCCATCTCAGCATCGATCAAAAACTGGATTTGATATTTAATCTATACGATAAGCATGGAAATGAGGATTACATTGGAGAGCCAGTATCTCAACTGGAACACATGTACCAATCCGCCCTGCTTGCCCAATCGGAAGGCAGGGATGAACAGGTCGTCTTGGCAGCATTTTTTCATGATATTGGCCATTTAATCACTCATTTGATAAAGACAGATTCAATGAGCGGATTTGGAGTCAAACGTCATGAAATAATCGGCGCAAATTTTCTTAGAGAATTGGGCTTTCCCGAAAAAATTGCGCTCCTAGTTGAAAACCATGTGCAGGCCAAACGCTATCTCACGTTTATATCTCCCGATTATTATCAACTGTTATCGGAAGCGAGCAGACAAACCTTACGCTATCAAGGAGGCCCCATGAACGAAAAGGAAGCTCAAGATTTTGAGAATCATGAGCTTTTTAAACTTTCGCTGGCAATGAGAAAATGGGATGAAGAAGCCAAAGAAGAAAATATTCCCGTAGGTAACCTTCACACCTTTCGGGAAATGGCCTTTCATATCCTCTCTACTGCTTCGGATTCTGAAAAGAAATCTGATCTATAAGTTGACCCGATGTATCATAGACCCTCAGATTGACCTTGGTACTATCAAAATCGGCTATTCCAAAGTGATGGGTCTTGATTAATCTATCCATCTCAGGATAGGAGGACTTTTCTCCGATCGGTTCCAGACTCCCACCTGCACCTCCAAAAATCAAAAAATGAACCGGATGTCCTGAATAAACTCCGGTCAAGCGCTCATAATCATGGGTATGTCCCGAAAGGACGATATCGATTAATCCCGAGTGAAAATAAGGCTCAAGCAACTTTCGCAAGCTCTCCTCTCCATGGTACCCCGGCCAGCCTTGGGAAAAAGGAGGCTGATGAACTGCAATTATTTTCCATGATGACTCGATCCAGTGCCTTGAATTTAGGATGCTATCCAACCACAATTTCTGCGCTGAATCATCAGGTAGCCCAACTGGAAAAAAAGTATTGGGATCGAGCGTGATTATTCCCACCTGCCCAATCCTATGAAAACCATAGGTGGTTTGATTTTCCGAAAGCAGGTATTTTTCAAAGGCCGATGCCCGCATATCTTCATAATACCCATCATAATCATGATTTCCGGGAACAAAAAGCTGAGGGCTGTTCATGGCAACCACTGTTTGCAAAAAGCGGGGATAGACCCAATATTCGGATCCATTATTAACCAAATCTCCCAAACCTATACTCAGATCGGGTTGATGCTCTCCAATTTTTGAGGCAATTTTTCGAAATGTATCCCATCCTCCCTGTGGATCTCCCCATATGGCTAAGCTTACTTTTTCTTTTCTTTTTCTTTCCAAAATCTGAAATTCACCCAAGTAAGCCTTCTCCTGATAAAGTTGAAATGAACCGGAGTATTCGGAATCCAAATTCCAAGTAAAAACATTGTTTTCGGAGCTAACTTCTACTCGTTTACCATTATCGAACTGAATCCAGGCCTTCCCGTCCTGTTCACTTACCCAGCGCAAAAAAACTTGACCATTCTCTCCCAAGATTTGGACCGGTTCTGTGAATAAAATCGGATAAACGGCTAATATCTCATCTCGTGTCTGAGCATCCATTTCCTTTAGTTGGCTTTTCAACTCCCTATCCTGAATCAATGCAGCTTTTCGCTCAGAAAGTAAGATTTTCCAGGCTTCCTCCCTTATGTCGCGCCATTTTTCAAAAGCAGCCTGATCCACAAAATGTACTTTTCGCAGACCTCCAGCCATGGCGTTGTTAATCACACGAATAGTCAGTTGTGCTCTTCCAGATTCAGGAATCACAAAATAATCTCCTGGTTCAGATTTGGAGATCCGGCTCCCATTCCGCCAAACCTGTGCTCCGTCATCGGCATCCACATACAGAATTCCCTTTTCCAATTCTCCCTGCCATTGATACCAGTAAGACTGATTTGGAAAACTCAAGCGATGTGGCAAGCAGACGGATTCTCCTTTATTTTTCCAGATAGGCACATCTTGCTGTATTCCCTGAACCGAATCCCTTCCCATAAATACCCAATTGGAATCCAGTGAATTGCTTAATTTCAGTAAAGAGTGCTGCTTATTGAAATCACTAATCCACTCCGAGTCCGAAAAAAATACCTCTCCATAAGTTGGAGAGGTAGAGCTAGATTGACAACCGGCAAAATTCATCAGTAATAAAATCAAAAATAAGAGTCTCATTTGAGCATTTCTTCGATCAACTCACCGGCCTTCTCATCGGGATATTCCATCCCCAGGAGCTGAAAAACTGTGCGGGCAATCTGAGCAGAAGCCCACTGACCCTTCAGCTTCATTTCTCCCCTAGCCGGAGTATCCGGACCAATGGCAGCTATCCAGATTTCACCTCCCTCAGGAACCGATGCGCCATGACTGGTCCAAGTTCGCTTGGTCACTCCCCTGCCGTGATCTGTAGTAATGATCAAAGTCGTTTTGTCTTTATACTGTGGATCAGCCTGAATCATTTCCCAGATTTCCTGAATATAGGCATCTGTCTGATGGGCTGACCAAATGTACTCATCGTATTTATTTCCATGAGCCCAATCATCTGTCTCTCCATAGGCGATATACATGACCCGAGGCTTGTGTTTTTTGAAGGCCTCCATCGCAAAATGGTGTGTGAATGGATCCAAGCGGACTCCACCCCAAGGACCTCTTATTTCCTGCTGGATTCGATTGATTACCCGTTCGGCCTCTGTCAAGTCCTCCCCTTCTGCCAAATCAAAACCCGCGTTGACCGGCACCCCACTTCGCTCTTCATTGACGATAAAAGGAAAAACATCCCATGAGCCAAAAGCCATCACCTTCCCATTAAATTCAGGCATTTTATTCAAATATTCCAAAAACGTGGTATTTGGATTATTGATTTTGGAATTGGAGTTAATCCGCTCATCGTCCGCAAAGCCTGAGAGCACTTCATTATATCCCGGGTAAGAAAACCACATTTTATTCCAATTGTCTACCAAGTTTCCATAGGATCGGTTGCCGTAGATTTGACCTTCGGTTGCCAGCGTTTGCCAAAAAAAAGGCAGAAGCATTTCCCTTCGTTTTAAAGGATCAACGTCCCAGTATTCCTCCAATAAAGAACCTTGATTTTTGATCATTCCCGTATCATCAATCATTAGGGAATCAGCACCCTTGAACACTTCCTGCCAACGAAGCCCGTCGAGAGTGATCAGTACAATATTTTCTGTTTTGGTGGTTTTTTGTCCCCATGAGGCCAGGGTGAAAAAACAAAACACCAGTGTAAATGCTCTAACTTTCATTTTCATTCGATTAAGGAAAAAGGTATCCTGCACCCCAAATGGGATGCAGGAAATTGGATTGATTTAAGGTAATTGGTTTTAATCTATATCCCACCAAACCCGGGTGGTAATTTCATCAGCTCCCTGTCTGGCTATAGCTTCCTGATATCGCTCGCCATTCAATGATTGAACTGAGGATGGGTACATATACCGAACCGGAACCGTATTGATAAATGCAGCAGGACCTGGGATAATTTCCGGATAGTTAGTTCTTCTCCAGTCGTACCATCCTTCCATACCGGTAAAGAATAAGGCCAACCACTTTTGAGTGCCGATTTTCCGAAGTTTGTCATCGGTAGTTCCGGAATAGGCTACCCCATCCTGACTAAGATAAGCATCGTCTATCATCAGTTTATCTGCAATTTGTGGAAGGTTGATGAAATTATAGCGTTCTCTGTAGTATTCGAAAGAAGCTTGGATCCCAGCTCTATAAAAGCCCTCTGCTGTACCTGAAGTAATAAAATTCCGTTCGCGGGCTTCTGCCAAAATAAATTGAAGCTCAGAATAAGTCATGATCAATGCTTGATACCCCAATGGATTGGCCAAAGAAGAACAGGGGGCACAAGCCCAAAGCAAACCCACTCTGGAGATAAAGTTTGACCCTCCTTGAGCGGGGTCACCGGAAGGTGAATATTGCAGGGCTTCTTCATCGGCAAGTCCGTTGGGAACACCTTGGTAATCCTCAATCTCACCGACAACCTGTGCTCCGCTTGCATTGGTAGGCTGGGCATAAGCATAAATTCTAGGGTCATTCAAGTCTTTGAGTACTCCCTCCATTTTTTCGGAAAGCCGGTACTCATCAAAAGATCCCGATCGATACGTGAAAATGGGATGCTGATTGGGAACATCTGGCAAATACTGCAATGCGGCATGATCCTCATTGGAAGTGAATATCGGAAATTGCTCAGGATTAGCCACAATAGCCTGCATATCTGAGGAGGGATCCCTTCGGTCTGAGAGCCGCATCAAAAGTCTCAAGCGGAGAGAATTGGCTAATTTCCTCCATCGCAAGATATCTCCATCAAAGAGAATATCCCCCTCCACAATCTCCAAAGAGGATCCGAGTAGGGTATTGGCTTCTTCCAAGTCAGACAGAATACCATTGTAAATCTCCTCCTGAGTATCGAATTTTGGATAGTTGATGTCTTCCTTTGCCTTAATAGCTTCTGAATAGGGCAAGTCCCCGTAGGCATCCGTCATAAAAGAAAACATATTCGCCCGAAGGATTTTGGCTATTCCCAAATAATTATTCTGCCCTGCCTCTGTAGAAATTTCAACCACACTATTCAAATCTCTCAGAGAATTATAAAAGGAGGAATAAGGGTTTCCCTGCGGCCCCCAATTGTACCGATCCTCATTGGTAAATTGAATTTTAGCCGTTTGCTGCATGACTACATTCCCATAGCCCCAAGCTCTACCAGCCATCTCATTGGTGGTATTACGGATAATCGTAGGAAGCAACAAGGCTGATGAAACAGTCTCGGGACTGTTGGGATTGATATTTATTTGTTCAAAGTCCTGATCACAGGCTCCCAAGCCCAAGAAAAGGGCAAGACCAATTGCTGATAGATATTTTTTATTTGAATTCATGATTTCATAAAATTTGATGGGTTGGGAAAATTTAGAATCGCACGTTCAAATTGAAACCTACACTTCGAGTGGAAGGAAAAGACATGTTTTCCACACCTGGCTGCAGGGTTCCGCCTGCCATGGATAATGTCTCCGGATCAAAGTGTGGGTTTTCGGTCCAAAGGGCCAGATTTCTAGCCACAAAAGAAATTTTCACATCCTGAATGGGAGCTCTTCCCAAGAAAGATTTAGGAACGATATATCCTATGGTAACTTCTCTAAGCTTGAGAAAAGAGGCATCATACTTTGCCGCTTCCACATTATTTCGCTCATAGTACCGATTATGCCAGTTTCTGGAGGTAATCTTCACGGTATTGGGAGAGTAGGATCCATCGGCATTCTGAACCACACCCAGACTCACGATCCCATTTCCCTCTATACTCAGATCGTATCCATTTTCCCTTCCCAATAATGTTTCCTCCAATTGTCCTGCGGTACTTCCGATGACTTTTGTACGGGATACCACAATACCTCCATGCCGATAGTCAAAAAGAAATCCCAGGGATAGGCTCTTGTAGCTAAAGTTATTTTGGAACCCAAGCATCCAATCGGGATTATAATTTCCCTGAAGCTTCAATTCAGGATCTCTCAAAGGGGTTCCTGTAGAATTATGGACAATTTGACCAAAGAATGGACTTTGAGGGTCTTCTACTCTAAGGAAGCCTACCCCATAAATATTCCCCATCCGCTCACCGATTCGAGCCTGAATATTTGCGCCATTCCGTTCGGTCAACGTGTAGGTATCAAGCCCTTCGGTCAACTCCAAAACATAGCCTCTTGTCCGGGTAAAGTTTGCCATGAAGTTCCAGTTCAGACCATTCTCAGACACAACGGGAGCCCCATTGAGTACAAGCTCGATACCTTTATTCTGGATTTCACCCGCATTGATAATACGAGAAGCATAACCGGTAGCGATATCCAATTCGATAGGAATAATCTGATTGCGGGTACGGTTATCAAAATACGTGAAGTCCAAACCCAATCGACCCTCCAAGAAGCGGATATCAATCCCCGTCTCAAAAGACGCCGTTTGCTCTGGTTTCAAATTGGCATTTGCCAGGCGATTCGATTCAGTTTTTGCCTGAATAGACCCCCATGCCACCTGGGGATTAAACACATTGGTTAAGCTGTAGGGATCTGTATCATTCCCAACCTCAGCATATGCTCCACGAACTTTTAGAAATGAAATCGATCTTGGAAGCGTCAGCATGTCCGATAAAACAGCACTCATGGTAGCTGAAGGATAAAAGTAGCTGTTGCTCTCGACAGGGAGGGTGGATGACCAATCATTCCGGCCGGTAACGTCCAAGAAAAGAACATTCTTATAACCAATCTGCCCGAAACCGTAAAGGGAGTTAATCCGCTTTTCGGAGTTAAATTGATTGACCTGAAGATTTACCGCAGTATTGGTGAAATTATAAATCCCGGGAATCAAAAGCTGAGGGGCTACCGTCTGCTGGAAGCGATTTTCCTGCCTCATTTGGTTTCCTCCCAAGGCAATGCTGTAGGTCCAAACTGGTTTGCTTGTTTCTGAATAGGTCAAAAGGAAGTCAGTATTCTGCTCAGAAAAGAACACCGCATCCTCTCGGTAATTTCCTCTTGGAAAACGCTGGGTACTGAAGGCCCTTCTTCTATCCCGAAGTTCATTATAGGTATCCAAACCAGTCCGCACCATCAAGTTGAGCTTATCGGTAAACTTGTAATTGGCGGAAATATTTCCGAATATCCTGTTTTTACCCTGACCATTGGTATTCTCGAAGACAGTGAAGTATGGATTGTCGTGGTAGTTGTAGTTGTAATTAAACTGCTGAGTTCCTTCCAGTCCCGGCATCCAGTAATCCCGGAGATTTCGGGTGTTGATCTGTCGTCCATACCAAACCCAGAGGTACATCAGATTTTCCGTCCCATAGCTGATACTGGGTCGGTTTCCACTGGCAGTTCGCTGGTAATTCACGGCTGAATTGATCGATAATTTTTCTGTCACATTAATTCCTCCGTTCAAAGCGATACTATTCCGCTTCAAATCTGTATTTGGCACGATTCCTTTTTGATCCAAGTTTGTCCAGGAAAGCCGAATATTTGCATTCTCATTGGACCCGGAAACCGAAACGTTGTTGGAAAGTGTGACTCCGGTTTCAAAAAAATCATTGATGTTATTCGGCTGGGAAACCCAGGGAGTTGGTGTTATGGTACTTCCTTCGGATGCATTGAGATCCCCGCCTCTAAATCCTGCAACGGAACGGGGAGAATCAAATTGGGGGATTAGAAGTCCGGTGTCCATTTCAGGCCCCCAGCTTTCGTCGACCCCATCCGCAATCCCAGCTCCGGCTCCATTGACAAATTCAAACTGTCCATTATTTCCCTGTCCATATTTATCCTGCCACTGAGGCAATACCAAGGGATTGTCAAAAGTCACATTGGAATTAATGCTCACTCCCAAGCCTTTTTTACCTTTTCCTGATTTAGTGGTAATCAAGATGGCACCGTTTGCCGCACGGCTACCATACAAGGCTGCTGCGGCTGGACCTTTCAATACAGTCATGGAAGCAACATCATCAGGATTTATTTCTCCAGCTGCGTTTCCATAATCCACCTCTTGGCCACCTGAACCCGAGGACCCGACTACATTATTGGAAATAGGAACCCCATCTACCACAAAAAGTGGTTGATTTGCATTGATATTCAAGGAAGATTCGCCTCGGATAGTTACCCGTGTAGAACCTCCTAATCCGGATGAGCCATTGGTAATTTGAACCCCTGCCACCCTTCCGCTCAGGGAATTGATGACATTGGTTTCTCTTGCCTCTGTAAACTGATCCCCCTGAACTTCCTGCACCGAATAGCCCAATGCTTTGGTTTCTCGCTCTACCCCCAAAGCAGTCACTACCACTTCATTGAGCGCAAATCCCTCAGTTAAGGAAACATTGATAATGGAAGCATTACCGATGGGTTTTTCCACCGTTTCAAATCCGACAAAAGAGAATACCAACGTTTCCTCTGGAGACGCTTCGATGGAATAGGCCCCATCGACGTCACTTACCGTGCCACGAGTTGTCCCCTTGACCAGAACAGTTGCTCCCGGCAAAGGAGCATTATTCGCATCACTTACTTTTCCTGTTATTCTGACTTGTTGAGCCCAGGAAAGATTGAGGATAAAAAGCATTGAAAATGCCCAAATCCCCTTCCAAATGCTTTGATTAGCAATCATGGTTTGTAAAGGTTTTTGATAGACAAAAGTTTTGGTTAGAAATTTTACCAAAGCTATACTTTTGGATATTTCAGAACAGAAAAATGGAATTATCAAAAAGTGAATTAATTCTAGGTTAACAAGTAAAAAAAGCCATTTTATGGATTTTTAAACCAATAATTGATTAAATCAACTTAACATCACGAGTGTATTTTTCTAATTTATGAATTCTTGATTAAGAAAAAAAGTATATAAATACTATACATATTAAGTGCAAAAAATCCTCTAATCACTCATTTCTGTTAACCAGCTATCAATACTTTATTGTTTAGGTCAAGTAAAACTGAAGCTTACCTTTAAAAAAATTGAAATTCCCCATTATCCCATCACCGCAATCATCTTTACAAAATGCCGGGCAAAAATACCCTCCCCTGTAAACCCAAGCTGCTTGAAAGCCTCTTCTTGGCTGATGCCTTTGGTAAAGATTTTCCAAGCCAGATCATCAGAAACCGTAAGGATTGAGGTTGGTTTTTGTTTGCTGAATGGCAAAAGTCCCCATTTGTCTTCTGTTTTATTCAGCCACCAGATTGCACTAAACTCCCCTTTCAATTCTACCTGAATCAAGGTTTGGTCAACAGCAACCAATGAAGCAAAATGATGGGGTAATGCCCGCATGGAAGTTTCTAGGTATGGCAAATAAAATTCCTTTGCAAGCAGTCTCCTATCAGATTGGTCCAAAGCTTCCAAAAGCTGCTGGGTATGATGCCATTTCTCGGTGTATTCTCTTGCGACATGAAACCAATTCAATGACTCTTCCTCCCCTGCCCAAGCCACACTGAATACCGCCTTCTCAAAAGGTTTCAGCGATTTCAACAGGTTTCGATACTCCATCCCTGAAGACTCCAACAACGAAATCAAAACCGCAGGACTCAGACGTTGAGTTGCCTTCACCCAATCGGCATTCAATCGATTCAGAAAACCCACCAAATCCGAATAGGAGTTTATTTCCCCCGGACTTTCACCAAAATACCCGTCACGAAGCATGGACAAGGCCCGCAGGTTTCCATCCAACAAATGAGCCGCTATCTGCTTGATCGTCCAAGAACCCGCCCGAGTCGGCAAATTCCAGTCCTTAGGTTCAATCTCCTTCAATTTTTCAAGCAGCAGATTATCCAGGGGTTCAAACAAATGAATGGTTCGGATAGGAATGGACTGGTTCATTTTTGACAAACTATTGAAACCAAAAATCTCTTTTATGTAACTTAAATCAAAACCAAAAATTAAAAATATCAACCAAAAAAGGGGTTTTCCCCTTCTTTCAAAACGGACATTCCATCAGTAAATAATTCTACACCCAAAAAAATCACAATCTTTTCAAATCTATTCATCCTAACTTATATGCTAAAAAAAAGGCTGCCGAGAATCAGCAGCCTTTATATAGTTATTTAACCACTTTTATTTTTTACTCAAAAAGATCAAACTTTAGCCCAAAATTAAATCTGGCATTATAATATTCAGCCTGCATAGTTCGGGACTGAATGCCCTGATAATAACGAAGTGGCTGATTGGTCAAATTATTCCCCTCAGCAAAAATCCTCCACTTTGGTGTCAAGGCAAAGGACGCGTTGGCATCCAAGAAAGTCTGCTGATCATAAAACCGGTCCTCAAATCCTTCTCCACCCAATTCATCCAGATAATCTGAGGTATAGTTTACAGAAAGCCGAAGCACCAAACGCTCTGTTTCATATGAAAGAGAAGCATTGAACATATGATCTGCTGTACCAGGAAGCTCCAGGTCTTCTCCGTCTCTTCCTTCGATGCCTGTGGTAGAGGATTGGGTAAAGGTATAATTGAGGTAAATCCCAAAATTCTTTAAAAACTGCCGTTGAAAGGAAGTTTCCAGACCAAAGACAGCGGCAGTTCCACCATTCTCAGGTCTGGAATATTGCAAATCTGTTCCAAATAAAGGGTCTGTATAACCCTGTGTAGTAATGGTATATACAAAATCATCAATATCCTTGTAAAAAGCACCAAATGAAAGTAAACCCAAATTATTATAATAACGCTCGGCCATGAAGTCAAAATTCATTGCAGTTGCTGCCTTCAAATTTGGATTGCCTCGCTCCAACTCCTCATCTTCTTGGCTAAAGGCCGCATAAGGAACCAAGTCATAATAGTTGGGTCTGGCAATGGTATTGGTCCAGGCAAACCTCAACACAGTATTGGAACTGGGATCATATTTGAAATGAAGCCCGGGCATAAAATTGGTGTAGCTCTGATCCCCTGTAGCAGAAGAAATTGTTTCATTATCCAGGTCAAAAATATTTCCCGTATAGTCGATTGCAGTATGCTCCATTCTCAAGCCTGCGATTGCTGAGATTTTTTCATTCAACTGATGATCTGCCATCACATAGGCTCCAGTAATATTTTCTTGCGCAAGGTAATTACCGGGAGCATACTCCTCAGGCAAATCATTTTCTTCAAACAAACTGCCATTTCCTAAATCAAGACCACCCAGGAAATCAGGATCTATAAAAGTCCCTACGGCGTATTGTGAACCAGCAAGATAATTAGGATCTGAATAATTTCGGTTGGGCAATTCGCCGATAGTCTGGCCGAATGATTCCAGGTTTACTGGCTCATATTCAAAGAAATTATTGTCTCTTTCTTTGTTTTTTCCCCGATATCGAAGACCAAAATTCAAAATCCCTTTTTGAGAATAGGGAAGTTTAAAATCCAAGCGGGCATTCAAATCCTGATCAAATGTAAATTCATTTTGCTCCGAAAGACCATTAAACTCAATACCCAAATTATCGGCTGACTCACTCAATATAGCCAAAGGAAACCGTGGGTTAGAAACATCCAACCTTACGTTTTGTCCACTGGATCTGAAGGAAGTATATCGCTCTTGTGGACGCTCCTCAGATGCTCTAGCGTAAGTCACACTCCAATTCATTTGAAGTGAGTTAAACAGGTGCTTTCCACCTCCAGTGATGTTATAGACACGCTGGTCTTCCAATCTGGCAGATTTGATGCGATCACTATCGAGTCCTCCTTTGGTCTCAAATTCCACTCGGCCTACTGTCTGGTAAATCCCCGGACTGGACTGGGTAAAATCGCCATCATCAAAAGAGTCGTCCAACTGACTGACCCGCATCCGGAAGCGATTTTCCCAATCATCACGATGGTTGTACATACCCGACAAGAAAAGCGTATGGTTGGGTGAAATTTCATAATCCAGTGCTAATGTCGCGGAGCGTCGTACTCGCTGAACTCTATATTCCCGAATATCAAACTCTTCCAGAACCACTCCATTGTCGGAATTGTACCAAACCCCTTCAATGTTATCAGAGCCAAAATCATGATTATTATAGGATCCCGAAAAAATCACTCCCAATTTATCGTTTGCAAAACGATTACCCAAGATCAGTGCTCCTGTCCAAATAGGCTGATTGGACAGAAGGTTGATCCCACTTGCGGCAGTTCCTGAAATTCTAAGTGAATTGGGAGCCTGTCGAGTCACCAAGTTTACTGACCCCCCAATCGCATCCGCATCCATATTGGGTAAGACAGCCTTGTTGACTTCTATCGTCTGAATCATGTCCGAAGGGATCAAATCCATCTGTATATTTCGGTTGTCCCCTTCCGCCGAAGGAATCCGCTCCCCGTTTAAGGTAACCGAATTCAGCTGTGGAGCCATGCCACGGATCACTATATTCCTGGCTTCACCTTGGTCATTTTGCATTGTAATCCCTGGAATACGCTTGAGTGCATCCCCGATATTGGCATCGGGAAACCGACCGACTTGATCCGAAGATACAATATTGGTAATGTTGGAATTGGTCTTTTGCTGATTCAAAGCCTTTGCTTGACCTTTAAGCCGATCACCGAAAACAATAAATTCTGCACTTTCAAATTCCTTTTCCTCCAATTTAAAGTTCAAAACCGTGGTCTCACCTCGACTGACCTTTACCGTTTGGGTTTGAGAATTATAGCCTAGGTAGGTGACCATTACTTCAAAATCCCCCTCAGGCAAACTGGAAATCGTATAATCACCCTTTTGATCTGTGATCGTTCCAATGCCTTTTCCTTGTAGGACAATACTAGCGCCGGGAAGAGCAAGATTCTGAAAATCAATTACTCTTCCTTTTAAAACCCCTTGTGCCCATCCATTTCCCACTAAAGAGAAAAAGAGCAATACGGGCAGAGAAAATATCAGGTACTTTTTCATGTGTATTTATTTTTTAAAGTCGAAATGATTATTGGTTTTTCTGAATGTGTTTCTCAAGCTGCTCCCAAGCATAAATCTGAAAAGTCTTATCATCGGACATGGCCACAAAAAGCCCCGATGGATAATCCTGACCGAGGTCGAGAGCAGTTACTTCCGATCCATCACTTGATAAAGTGCTCAGCGGAATCGTAGCTAAAAGGGGGTGCTCGTGCGCATTTTGATTGGTCCCTTCCCTGGGAAAAACACGGAATAGATCTGCTCCCTGATCTGAAATCAGCAGGTACCCTTCTCGATCCGAGCTTTTGTAGATGGAAATCCCCTCATGATCATCTGCAAATCCATCTTGGGCAAAAAGTGAAAGTTCCTCATTTCCCATTTCCGGCTCAGCGTAGTATTTCCGGACACCGACTCCCTCATCTGAGCAATACACATAGCCTAATTCCTGGTCCACAGCAATGGCCTCGATTTCCTTGATTCCAGAAAAATTGGCAAACTTCCGGACCAGCTCCAGCGAAAGCCCCTCCTCTGTTGAGAGGATCTCATATTGCCAGAGATAGGTCCCATCGGTTGGGCCATTTTTTCTTCCAGCAATCACGTAGATTTTACCGGATTGGGGGCTTTTATAGATGGCTACTCCCATCAAATCCCGGTATTCTTCACCGTTTTCTCCCTGAAATATTTCAATTCCACCAGGATTTAGTTCTACCATTTCAGGCAGTTTGAAAAACCTCAACCGCGAAGTAAGACGCTCCCCGGTCACCGCAAAATCAATGGTATCTGATCCCATTGCCAATCCATATCCCACGTCCACATTGTTGGGTCTCTGAATATCTCTCCGAATCAGGGAATCAATGGCATTTCCCTTCAAGTCAAAAACATACAAGGCTCCATCGGCGTCTTTATCGGTGCCTATGATCAAACTTTGTTTATGGTCCTCAGGATGGATCCAGATAGCAGGGTCATCGGTATCGTGGATGACAGAATCGGAAACATAAAGAGGTTGGATTTTTTCAATTTCCTGATTTTCAGGAATAGATTCGGTAGCTATCTGAGATTTTTGACAGGAAAAAACCCCCAGCAATACAAAAAGTGAAATAAAATAAATTGATGTTTTGTGCATGGTTTTTTGTTGTTTAATTACCATACAAGATTAGGGGGATTACCAGGCAGATTTGGAAATTCCGCGTTAACAATCCTTTCTTTCCACTAGGAAATCAGCGTTAACAAAACCGCTACAAAATCTAAAAAATTGAATATATTCTATTGCTTATCAATTACTTACAATGTATTACATTTAGATTAAAAAATTGTGAATCACATCCCAAGTAGGTAATTCTGTAAATCCTTACCTTCTGCCAACTGCAATCTTTTTCGTAGTCTGTATCGTGATATCCGAAGGCTCTCTATAGAAATACCGAGGGTGGCCGCAATTTCCTTATTGCTCATATTCATTTTCATCAAGCAAGCAAGCTTGAGATCTCCTGAGGTAAGTTCTGGATTTTTGGATTTTAGGTTTTTCAAGAAATCATGGTGGACATTTTCAAAAGCTTGTTTGAAACTTTCCCAATCAGAATCCTGCGAAAGATTATAGTCAATTTGCCGGATCAAATTCCGGAGTTTCTTTTTCTGTTCTTTTGCTTCCAGATTTAGAGTACTCTGTAGTTTTGATTGAATTTCCTTTAACATCTGATTCTTTTCAATCACATGGAGAGTTTGGGCTGAAAGCGCCTTTTGTTGGGCATGAACCTCGGCAGACATTCTTGATTCGAGTAAATTAATATTTTCCTTTTCACTCAAAATGAGTTTTTCCTTTACTTCCAAGATTTCTCGTTGCTTTTGAAGTTGAGACTGGGAAGTTCGGATTCGCAATTGCTGCTTCGAAAAAAATATCCAAGCCATGGTTATTATCGATAAAATCAGTCCAATCAGAAGCCATCTCATCTTGACTTCAAACTGATGAATCTCTTCCAGATGCCCAATTTCGGTTTTTTGTTTCCGTACCTCAAACTGGAATTCTTGGAGGGCTAATTGCCTGGCTGCCTCTTCTGAGAAAATAGATTCACTGAGATCCCTGGCGGAAGCAAAATAGTTGTAGGCCCATTCAAATTCCCCCAAATCTGCATAGCTTTTACCCAAATCTACTCTCGCGCTGCGCTCAGTGTATTTATTTCCCAGCCTAATACTTAGTCCAAGTGCTTCTTGGTAATACGGAATGGCCTCAGTAGCCTTGTTTGTTTTCCTGCGCACATCTCCCAGATTATTTAGGTTACCGGGTAATTTCAAACTATCCCCCGCATTCCAATTGAGCTCAAATGCCTTTTGAAAATACAAATCGGCCGAGTCAAACTGATTTAAATCTTCATAAATACTCCCGATATTTTCAAAGAGGATGGCGAGTTGTGAGGAATCCTCCTCAATTTTCAATAGCTCAATGGCTTGATTCTGGAAGATCAGGGCTTTTGAATAATTCCCCAATTTTTCATGCATAGTCCCGATCAAGCCGAGAGATTGCACAATCCCCTGTCTGTCCTCCAATGATTCAAAAATACGGAGTGACTCTTGGTGTTTTTGTAATGCTGCAGAAGTGCTTTTAGTTTTATAGTAGAGTTGACCGATTACATTAAAAAGCTCAGCAAGCCCTTTGGTGTATGAATGTGTTTGAAAAATCTGCTCCGCCTGATAGAGCTTGAGTATGGCATCTTTATATAATCCAAACTCCTTCAGTAGTACTCCCTCCAAATAAAGTGCTTCTCCATAACGGAGACTTTTGGTATCCGAATAACTGATGATCAGATCAGTCAACCTACTGTAAGCTTCTTTCGGGTTGCTTTCCGCTTTCTTTTGAATTAATTCAAGATCATTAGATTGACCATTTGCAATCTGGAAAGATTTTACCCAAACGAGGAAAAAAACTAGTGCATAAATTACCCGAATTTTCATATCCCAATATCCAATCTGAATTTTAATACATCATTACCAAATTGTGTCCTTTCGTCAAGTAATCTCAATAATCTACAGGTTAGAATCTCACCAATTTCATGTTTGGCTTCCTCCCGATAATGAATAGGAAAAAGGTAGTAAAGCGATTTCTCCCATCGACCAAAAAAGGGTTTCCCCCTTCTTTCAAAACGGACATTCCATCAGGATATGATCCACAGCCTTTTACGCTTTGGAAGCCGCCTCGATCAGTAGATTCTTATCCTCCTTAAGAATGGATATCCAATGTTGAAGATAGGCTGGATGATTTGAAACCAACTCCTCATCCAAGATACCGGTCATTTCTGCTAGATAGCCCGCCCCCATTTCAGGAATCAATTTCCCCTTTCTAGATCAAAACCCTCTTAAAAAACTCCCAAATCAATCCTGAAAAGAAATGGTTAAAGTCTAAAGAAGTCCAAAAATGGAAAAACGGGTCGGGGCTAAGAAAATCCCCTGGCAGGTTTAAAAGGAAAATGGAAAGGTGGATAAACTAATCTCCAATTGATACCAAAAGCCCTGTACCAAAACCTATTTTACGGGGATGGCACAGGGCTTTGATTTAATTCAAATAAAATATTTAAACATTAGTCACACCCATTCTGACAAAAATAGAATTTAAAAAATTCTACATTTTAGTCACACTTTTAAGGATTCAAAGCACCAGTTAAATTCAAAATTAAGCTAGGCCCAATGAACCCCTTAAGCTCAAAAACCGTAAATCCGTCATATATCATTGATCAAAAACAGTACTTATCAATCTTACTAGCCAAGCTTATGATTATCGCATCCTTGATTCTTAATATCCTTGTGTTGATTCCTGTTTGCATCGCATTGATTGGTGACTTTAAAAAGATACAAAAGGTAGCAGGCAGTTTTACACCCGCAAGAGGAATTTTGCTTTCCATGTATTTGACCATATTAATTGCCTCTATCCTGTTACTGTTTTTTCAACAACCAATATTGGCATTTGCTCTGTTTTCCATGCAGATTGTGTACAAAATTATAAGTCCTATAACAGTAAGAACCATCAAAAACCCAATCGTCATTAGCAACTTATTTATCGCCTTATTTCACCTGATTACAGTAATCATCATGCTAAAATCAGGAACATTCGAATTGACCAATCCATAAATTTTAATTCAATCAAATGAATATGCAGAAGCCCACTAATAGTAAATTAACTTGATGATTCAAGAAAAAAAAGACCCTGTACCTCCAACAAATTAAAGCTTTGGTGCCGGGCTTTTATTTGTTTTGGAATGGAAAAGTGGCTCTACGCTTCAAAGGGATTAAAAATACTCCAAACTTTTTTCAAATGGGTTATTCTACATTTCCAGTACCAAACCGACCTTTCTTTGTATACTCAAAATTTGACTTTTTTATCCCATATACTGCGATCAATCCCCAAATCGCATTGATCATCACCGAAGGAAAAGAAGAATCATACCAGGTATTAATGCAAAGAAGCACTGCTCCCAAAACATTGGCCAAATGGTATTTCAAATCATTGGATTTCCACTTTCCGCCAATCAGTAATCCATAAGAGACTAAAAAGCAAAAAGCCCCAAGCCAGCCTAATAAGTCCATCCAAATTTTCATTTCGAATTTGCTTTCCAAGTGTTGCCCATATTATGCTCACCTTTCAGAACTAGTTTTAAAAAGCTTTGTGAACTTACTTCTTTAGGAATCAAAAATTTCCCATTCGAAACTTCGATATCAGTCATCCAATTAATCGGATCACCCATGCCGGATTTTTCAAATTCATCCTTTTCGGTGTATCCGATTTTTAGCTTTTCTACTTTGGAATAGGGTTTCCAAGTTACCCAAGTGTCATTACCCTCCATGGATAATTTTACATTGGCGAAAGACAAGGGTCCAATTAATGGAACTCCATCCATCTCCAGCTGATGATCGACAGGAATAGAAACGTTTAAAAAACGCAAAATAGTAGGAGCAATATCCACCATGGCGGCACTTCCGCTATGAAAATGACTGTTCAATTCCTTCAAATTGGTAACCATCCAAATTCCACGTTCTCGATCTGTTTGCCCTCCGTGTCCTTTGCCATCTTTTTCATTTCTACCATGATCCGTTGTGACCAAAACCATCCAATCTTCAGCAAAATTTCGCTGTCTATATTGGATGGCATCCCAAATTCTACCCACCTGCCAATCGGCGTATTGGATGGCCAAATCTGTTTGCGGACTGTCTCCAAAACGATGCCCCATATCATCGGTATATTCCAAATAGACCCAAGACAAATCCGGCCCTTTTTCCCGAACAGTATGGGCGGCCTGAAAAGATACATAATTGTCAATATTCAAGATAAACCGTCTTTCTTGATCGTGGGGAAACATCAGGGTATCCAGCTCAAACCCATCAAATGAATAGTCAAATTTCAGATTTCCGGTTTGTGGCAAACTCTCCCCGATCAACTTAGTTCGGTTGTCAAGCCAGGTAGAAAATATCCCTAGCTTGGCTTCTGGTCTGGCCTCTTTCAAATAGCGGAAAACAGTCCAATAGTGATAGTTTGGATTACGGATACTATTTCCATAGACTTGATGTTTATTGGCCCAGGTTCCGGTTAAGAGGCTGTTATATCCTACTGCTGAAATGGTCGGTGTTTCCGAATAAGTCCCTACCACTCCACCGGTATATGCCCTACAATATCCTCCTACCTGAGCGATTTCATCCAAATGGGGGGTATTTACGCGTTCCAGATTATCTGCCGAAATCCCATCTAGGATAATGAATAAGACTTTCTTTTCCTGCTCTTTTTGCCCAAAACAAATGCCATTTATGCCGATCAAAAAGACCGCTATCAATATCAGATTCTTCATTTTTTTTCTTTGAACTCAAAAATCCCGTGCAATCCATTTTTTAAGTGTAGTGCACGGGAAATAAAATTACGGTTTTAAAATCCAAGGCACTCCATTGATATCATCGTCTCCACCAAATTGCCTATCCAGCGCCTCGTTTAAATTGGATAAGTTTAGCTGAATTTCAGACTGGGGATACATCCATCTTTTTGGTATCCCCGAAGGATTGATGATCTCCTCACTTAGGCTGAATTCCGGAATCCCGGTTCGTCTTTGATCGAAAAATGGTTCCCAACCCGTATTCATGAAAAAGGCGGTGTGTTTTTCAGTCAAGAGTCTTTCTAAAGCATCAGAATCCCCCAATTGTACTGACTCCTGAGACAAATAAGCCTCCGTATCTTTCGGAGAAACCCCGTTAAACTCCATAGAGGCCCGAATACCATTTTCATAATGCACCCTTGGATCCGCCGAGATCCAATTTCGTATTGCAGCTTCTGCAATGATGAATTCCAATTCGGCATAGCCCATCAAAAGTGAGGGCTGATTGACCGGGTCACTATGATATCTACTGTCTATGGGTGATCCGACGCCTTCCAACAACAAATTGGTATTGGTAGATAATGCGTCCGCTCCTCCCAAGCCTGAATAGGCCGTTGGGTCAAAATCATCCAAATTTCTACCATTTGTTTCTTTATCGGCGTATACGAACAGTCGTGGATCATTTAAAGATTTTAAACGGTCTATAAATGACTTTTCCATGTAGTAAGCCGTCCTAAGTTCATTACTGTTAAAGGTAGGGTAGCGATTTCCCTCTATATCCACATAAACTAAGGCTCCATTATCCTGGTTTGATGTCATAATGGGATAGGAAGTAGGGTTGGAGTAGATCGCATCGAATCGATCGGCAACAGCGAGACTTACATTGTTTTCTTTAATAGAAAGACTCATCAGAACACGTAAATGAAATGAGTTTATCAACTTTTTCCATTTCAAAATATCCCCATTGAAGATAATATCTCCGAGAATTTCTCCTGATTCGGGTCCAAGAAACGAATTTGCTTCTTCGAGTTTTTCGAGCACACTTAAATAGACACGTTCCTGAGGATCATAGATTGGAGAAAAATTCCCTGAACCACCCAATACGGCCTCTGATGCAGGGATATCTCCAAAAAACTGGCTCAATTCAACCAAATAATTAGCCTCAAAGAAAAGGGCAAGCGCCCGGTAGCTGCCGTTATCTTTTCGATCAGCTTCCTCGGCTAATTTACTGACCTGTCTGAGTTGATTGTAATCATTGAAGGAGGCTCTCTGCCAACCATAATATTGATTTTCACTCAGGCTATTGGTATAAATCAGCTGCCTAGAAGCCAGCGCAGCACCTAAAGAAACCGAGCTGAAAGCATTCGTTTCAATCTGGGTCAAAATCAGGCTGGGTTCAGCTTGTACCGGACGATTGGGATCCAGCTGCAAATCCTCAAAGCTCTCACAGGAGGATAGAAAGGCCACAAATAGGCCCAGGAAATATATTTTTGATGTTCGTTTCATATGTTTTTTATTTTTCCGTTCAAGGATCAATTGAATGATTTAAAAGCCCAGATTAATATTGAATCCTATATTCCGGACTGAAGGAGTTTGAAGATTATCTACCCCAGAATCCGGATCGATATTTTCCACATTGGACCAGAGCATCAGATTTCTTCCCACCAAGGAAACATTGGCGGTATTCAAAAATGTCCGTTGGAGCAACTGCTGAGGAAGCTGGTAGGATATGGAAAGCTCTCGGAGTTTGACAAAACTGGCGTCAAAATAATGGGTTAAATCCGCATTTAAAGTAGTCTTGTTCCAGGCGATGTAATTAATAGGTCGCTCATTTTCAGCATAGGTTCGAGTATCGGAAAGGATATTTCCAAAATCATCGTATTCCACTTCTCCTCCCGTCACCACGACTCCGTCGGCCACGAAGGTGTTCTGTCCTTCGTTCGCATCATCCCTAAACTGGTTGACGGTTCCGGGGTGAGTTCCACCCCACCACATCTTCTCTGAGGTCAGGGAATAAATGGTGCCACCGGCTCTTCCGTCAAAAGAAAACCCAAGACTTATTCCCTTATAGGTTACTCGATTCTGTACCCCGAAAATAAAATCGGGATTGGAAAAGCCCATACTTCTCTGATAGGGATCCCGAATAGGGAATCCATTATTTCCGATAATTAACCTTCCCTCAGGAGTTCTTTGGAATTGAGAGGATGAAAAAAGCTGGTCCGTCCGCTCGCCCACTGTTAAGTTGCCAAACCGGTCCGTACCATCAAAACTCTCGGTCAGAATGCGCTTATACGTACTGAAATTCAGGTTAACCTCCCAAGTGAGTTCACTGGTTTGTATCGGAAGCGCATTGAACATCAATTCGAAACCGGAACGTTTAAATTCGGCTCCGTTTTCTAGCCTGGAGCTAAATCCAGAGGCAAGAGAAACCGGTACTGAAATCAAGTTATTGTAATCCCGTATTTGAAAATAAGTCAAATCAATTCCCAGTCTTCCGCCCAAAAACCGGTTATCCAATCCAATTTCATAACTATCGGAGGTTTCAGGCCGGATCGTAGGATTGACCAATGAGCCCGGAAAAAAAAGGGATGGATTTCCGTTCCAATTGATTCCCGTGCTGTATGCCTGGATATGGCTGTAGGGATTGGATGATATTCTTCCATCAGCTACCTGTGACCAACTCATCCGAACTTTGGCGAAATCCCAAAAAGATGGCATAGTCAGGAAATCCGACACTGTCGTCGCCAAACCCACGGAAGGATAGAAAAAAGAATTGTTTGCCACGGGCAGGGTAGAAACCCAGTCATTTCTTCCCGTGAGGGTTAGAAATACCGCATTCATAAAATCAATATCAGCAGAAAAATAGGCAGAATTAATCTTCTCCTTGGTCAGGCTGTTTGAACCGGAAAGCGGCTGCTCCGAATTGGCTACGTTATAGAAATTGGGGATAGCTAAACCGTCCGTATTGATGCTCTCAGACCGGAATCGGACAAAACGATTCGCCGCACCCAAATTGGCATTAAGCCCCCAATTTTCTCCAAACCTTTTTGAATAATTCAGGATCAGATCCGTATTCATATTGATTTGAGCTGAATTGTAGATGTAGAAATTACCCCGAGATACCCGTCCGTATTTCACATAGCTTTTGGGTTCCTTGTCGGTCCGGTCAAGGGCATAATTATTTAAGCCTGTTCTAGCGGTCAATGTAAGTTCAGGGCTGATTTGATAATCAAATTTCACCTGTCCAAAGGTATTATCCTTGTAATATCCCCTCAGGTATTCATAAGCCTGGAAATAGGGGTTATTGTAATAGGTATTATTGAAGTGCTTTTGTTGAAACCCTTCCTGACCTTCAACCCAGTAATTTCTCAAATCCCTGACATCTACGTCGACTCCGGTCCATAGCACCAAATTGTATAGATAATTCTCCGGTCCATAAGGAGTTTCAGGGAAATTATCCGTGTATTGCCTGTTATAGGTAATGGAAGCATCCGTACTCAGTTTATCAGAGATTTTATATCCGCCTGAAACCGAAAAGGAGGTGTTGTTTAGTTCAGTATTGGGTACCAATCCCTTTTGATAGACGTTGGATCCTGAGATTCTAAAACTTCCGTTTTCAGTTCCACTGGTAATGTTGATATTATTGGTAGAGATCAGACCACGTTGAAAAAAATTACGGATGTTATTCTCTCCTCTTGAGATCAATGGAAGTGGAATCAATTCACCGGTATTGGGATCTCTGGGACTGTTATACTGAGGAACCTCCACAAAACCACTAGGCGTACTTGGGTCCGGCTGATTTAATCTAGGTCCCCATATCCATCCAAATCCTTCAGTACCACGCCCTGATCCATCGATGTAGGCATATTGTCCGTTGTCTCCATTACCATAGGTGGTTTGCACCTCAGGAACCACCAAATAATTCGGTTGAAATAGTGTGCTGGAATTTATTTCCACCTGAGTACCTTGACCTCCTCTTTTAGTCGTAATCATTAAAGCACCATTTCTACCAATTGCTCCGTAAAGCGCAGAAGCAGTTGCCCCTTTAAGTACGTTAATAGATTCTACATCATCCGCGTTGACTTTCCAATAATCATTATCCGTACTTGGTATCCCATCAATTACAATGAGTGGTCTTGCACCTCTTAAAGAAATCTGAGGATCCTGAAATAATGCCGTGGTATTATTGACTTGTAAACCTGCAATCTGTCCGGTTAAGGAATTAATTAGGTTGGGTTCCCTCGCTTTTTTAAAACGCTCCCCATCTACTTCCTGAACAGCATAGCCCAAAGACTTTACGTTTTTCTCCACGCCCAATGCCGTGACGACGACCCCCTCCAAGTCAGTGACTGCGGGAAAAAGTTGTACATCCAGAATTCGATCTTCTGTTACGGTGATTTCCTGGGTCAGGTATCCGATGTAGGAAAATACCAGGGTTGCTCCCGCATCCACCTCCAAAGTAAACTTTCCGTCAAGGTCCGTCACCGTACCTGATAAAGTTCCTTTTTCTAAAATACTCACGCCTGGAATCGGGGCAGAATTTTCGTCAACAACCACCCCAACCAACTGACTTTGCGCCCAAGCAGACCAGGGAGCCAACCCTGCTAAAAAGAAGATAACCAGTATCTTCAAACAAAAACGGTATGCCTTTTCCATGTAGTAGAAATTTTGATTAATTAATTCTCAAAATTCCTTTCCTAGTATGACTTTATCACTTACTTTGAGTTAACCTTCCATGAATTTAATAATCGATTCATTATTTTAATGTTAATTCAATTAATTGAACAATCATTCAATAAATATTCAGTTAATTTTCTGCAAAAAATTAAAACATGCCGCTTACCAGCATCACTGAAATCAGGAAACAGGAAATTCTAAAAGCTTTCTATCAAATTGCAATGAGTGAAGGCGTAGAAAATAGCTCTATGGCCAAAATCGCCAAGGTTTTGGAGGTACAACCCAGTCTGATCGTACATTATTTCAAGACCAAAGAAGATCTTGTTTCTGCCTTGATTGATTATTGTCTGGAAAGATATTTTCAAATCTTCGAGGAGGAATTTTCCAGACCAGGTACTCCTTCACTTAAAATCAAAACGCTCATTGAGCGACTATTTTCAAAGGAGTGGAATGATCTTTTTGATGATGGAGTATTTTACAGCAGCTACTCCTTGGTATTCAGGGATGATAATATCAAATCCAAATTCAAAATTCTTCACGAGGGACTCAGAAAAAAACTCTCCTTAATTATCGAAAGCTACCTGGAATTTAACAATGAGGATATAAGTCAGGCAGATGAGCTTTCCAATCAGGTATTTACTTTGGTCGATGGCAGTTATTATTATATTAATATGCTCTCAAGTAAAAAAGAACAGGCCTTTCATCTGGAATCGGCCAAAAAATTAGCTCAGACTTTACTGAAAATCAGTTGACTCCAATCAGGTTTTTTCAGTTTTGATCTGGGGAGTAGAGAATCCCTCCTGGGAGAGTTGCGAACGTATAAAAACGTGATATTGCTCGAAAAAAAGACTGGCAACCTGATGTTTGTGGGTTCAAAACCAGACCAGCTTTCCAGAGGGATCAACCGAGTCACCTAGGGTGCCAAAAATGTTTCATCTGATCATGTCAGAATTGTAGAGGTATCCGATTCGGGAATTTATATTCTTCAGCACTATTCTATTCTCAATATCAGGTATAGCTATAGAAATAATTGGATTAATAGTATAAGTGAATTAATGCAAATCACTTTCCTATTGCATTCCTTTTTCCTAATTCGTTTCAAAACAGTTAACCGGTAAATTTTCAGGCTTCAGACGACTTTTAAGCGGTTTCACTCATTTTTATTCTATAAGATATCAGCTGGATCCCTAATTCGGGTAATCAATTGGTCAAAAACTCATGGCTTTTTCCCGTTTAAGATTATCAATTCTAATTTTCTCTGCCTGGCTCTTAACAAGTGGGTCTGGATTGGGACAGATCCTTCAATTTGAAAGCCTCGATGCCCTTTTGCTATATGCTCAAAAGCAAGCTCCTGAGGAAGAAATTCGAGCATTGCAGCTCGAACGGGGTCAAACTGTCGAAAAAATGGCTCAGTATTCCCTATTTCCAAAAATCCGTGCTTTCGGCACATGGGATGACTATTTGCAGCTTCCGGTGCAATTGATCCCTTCGGAGGCCTTTGGTGGGGAGCCAGGCACCTTTACAGAAATTCAATTCGGGACACAATATCAACTCAACCTTGGGATTGAAGCCAGTCTGCCCTTAATCAATATTGGGCTGTGGAATCAAATCAAATCCGAAAAATATCAAGCGGAAATGGTCAGCCGGGAAATAGCTTCACAGCAACTCGCCTGGAAAGAGCAAATTTCCCGGCAGTACTACCTGTTGCTTTTACACCAAGAAAGCCTCGAAATTGCCCAAAAGAATTCCGAGGCAGCCGATTCCATTTTTTATTCGGCAAAAGCTCAGTTTGATGTCGGCGAACTCGAACCCCTACCCTACCAGCGCATCAAGGCAAACGCCTTTTCTGCCAAAAATCAAGAGGAAATCCAGCGAAAGCAGAGCCTTAAAACAAAACAAAATTTACTCAGACTGATTGGGGAATCTCCCAACGAGGAATTGATTTTATCGGAAAGGCTCAGAAATCAGAAACTTAAAGACATTAATCCTGAATATGAACTGGATCAACTGCCCGATTGGCAATTGGCACAGCAGCAAACACAACTCAGCGCGCAGCGCCTGCAAGAAGCAAAAACAGCCTACTTTCCTACCCTGTCAGCTTCTGGAAGATTTTACCAACAGACGCTTTCCAACGACTTTAATCTTCAGGAAAAAAATGCCTTCGAAGTAGGGCTGATTGGACTCAATTTAGAGTGGAATCTTTTCAGCGGAGGAAAACAACGTCTCCGATCCAGACAAGCGAAGTTGGACTGGGAAATTGCCCAAAGGCAAGAACAAATCACTCAAGAGACGCTTCAGGAAGAAAAACTTGGTCTTCAGGCAGAAATCATCCAAAATCAGGCGGTACTCCAAAATTTCGAGGAGGTCATTACTCTATATGAAGATAATTTTCATTTGGCTGGAGTCCAGTGGCTCGAGGGGTTAATTACCGTAGATGAGCTCCTTCAGGTCCAGCAGGAGCTACTCGAGCAACAAAGACAATATCTAGGCACTCTCGCTGAGCTTTGCACGGCTAAGGCTTTGATCGCATTCCGAATCCAATCTTCCATATCTACCCGATAAAATCACGATGATGAGCAGCTATCAATTTCCCACTTTACTCATTTTAATGGCAATTTTTTCCGCTTGTTCAAAACCGGATACCAGCAGACCCGAAACTAAATTAGTACGGGAAGCAGTCTATGCCTCGGGATTTGTAGAGGCAAAAGAACAAGTCGAGCTCCGAGCTCAGGTAGATGGAATTCTTATCCGCCAGGAGGTACAAGAAGGAGAAATGGTCCAAGCCGGTCAACTCCTATTTTTGATCTCAGGAAAAGCCCTCGACAGCAGGCTAACTGCAGCCCAAATTTCTTTTGAAATTGCTCAGAAGAATGCCTCAGAAGAGAGTCCAGTAATTCAGGAAGCTGAAAATTCGCTTCAGATTGCCAAGGAGCAATACCTCAATGACTCGCTGAAATACCAGCGTTTTTCTCGGCTTTTGGATCAGCGGGCTACCTCTCAGTCCCAATATGAAAATGTAAAAACAGCCTTTGAAAGCAGCCGATTGACATGGAAGCGAAGTCAACATCAATTTACCTCAAAGCAAGATCAGGTAAAAAGAGAATTGGAAGCTGCCCGACGAGATTTTTTATCCTTAAGTGATGAATTGGGCTTTTATCAGGTAAAGAGTGATCGGGAAGGCATATTTTTTCAGTCTGAAAAAGAAGTCGGGGAACTGGTTCGTCCAGGCGAAATCCTAGGAACCATGGGTTCGATGGATGGCTTTATCGGGAATCTTAAAATTGATGAACAGGATATCGGCAGAATTAAGCTGGGCCAGAAAGTGCTTTTTGAAATGGATGCTTTTCCAGGACAGCAGTTTTCCGGTGAATTGATTAAAATCTACGCTAAGGTCGATCCTGCAGATCAAATGCTTCGTGTCGATGCGTCGATTTTGGATGAACTACCCGCAAAATTTACTGGCTTGGCACTGGAAGCCAATATTCTTATTCGGGAAAAAGAAGATGCCTTGATTATTCCGGGCAATTTTCTCCTACCCGGGGATAGTGTACAGGTTTACGAATCCGGAAAAGTCAAAAAAGTGAAAGTAAAACCGGGCATTCGGACACTTTCGGAGGTGGAAATTCTCGAAGGCTTGGATATCAATTCACAACTGATCAAGCCATGAATGTCAATTTCAAAATAGCCAAAACCCATCTACTCGCCAAACCTAAACAAACCCTGGTGGCGATGCTTGGAGTGACCTTTGGGATTGGCATGTTTATCACCATGGTGAGCCTGATGACGGGTCTCAATAACTTCACCGAGGACCTGACCAAGATCGCCTCAGCAGATATCCGAATGTACAAGGACATCACCGAGCCACGTCCTACCCTGCTAGACAAAATCAATCCCAAAGCGGTCAATCTGGTCCACAGTGTCAAACCCAAAAATGAAAGCGAGAAAATCCGAAATGCCCTTCAAATCGCTGATTTACTGAGGCGAGATCCGGAGATTTTGGGTGTGGCGCCCCGCCTGACTAGTCAGGTGTTTTATAATTTTGGACCGGTCAAACTCAACGGTTCCGTAGCCGGCGTGGATATCCTGGAAGAAGACAAACTTTTCGACTTGAATTCCAAAATGAAGGAAGGATCACTTTCTGCACTCATGACTACTTCCAATGGATTGATCATTGGCTCGGGCCTTGCCAAAAAACTATCCGCTAAACTGGGTGATTTATTGATCCTCACTACTCCTCAAGGCATCACCTATTCGATGAAAGTAGTCGGAGTTTTTCAGCTGGGTTTGGGAGAAATCGACAATGTCAGGAGCTATGCCAATCTGGCTACCGTCCAAAAACTACTCGGGAAAGATGCGGGATACATCACCGATCTCAACATTAAGACCACAAATTACCGCGAAGCCAGGGGTAAAGCGGAGAAAATCCAGGCGATGTATGGCTACAAAGCCGAAGATTGGGAAACCGCAAATTCCACTCTTTTAGCCGGAGCTATAATCCGTGACATCATGACTTATTCGGTTTCGATTACCCTATTGATTGTAGCGGGATTCGGGATTTACAATATCTTGAATATGACCATTTACAGCAAAATGAAGGACATCGCCATCTTGAAAGCGACCGGGTTTGCTGCCAAGGATGTCACGGGCATTTTCATGACCCAATCCCTTATAATCGGCTTATTTGGGAGTTTGATGGGATTGGTAGTCGGGTATATTCTTTCCTTACTTTTGGCTCAGGTGCCATTTGATGGAGGAGACTTACTTTCGATTGATGCACTTCCCATCAGTTTTGATCCAAAGTTTTACCTGATAGGAATTGTGTTTGGGGTGGCTACTACGGCAGTGGCCGGCTGGATGCCTGCCCGAAAAGCAGGAAAAATTGATCCAATTGAAATCATCAGAGGGATATGAAACAGATCTTGCTCAAAACAGAAGGGATCAGCAAATACTTCCATGATCCACAGACCTTTCAGGTATTGAAATCCATCGATTTGGAGGTCCGTCGAGGAGAATTTCTCAGCTTGGTCGGCAAGTCAGGCAGTGGAAAATCCACCTTGATGTATCTGCTCAGTACCATGGATATGGACTTCGAAGGAAAACTCCAAATTAACAACATTGAGCTGACCGGAAAAAAGCCGGACTACTTGGCCAGGTTTCGAAATGAGCACATCGGATTTGTATTTCAGTTTCATTTTCTTTTACCAGAATTCACCGCTTTAGAAAACGTAATGATTCCGGCTTTGAAACTGGCAAAATTCCCTGAATCAGAAATCAAAAAAAGAGCCATGGAAAAGCTGGATATCCTTGGGATTGCAGATCAAGCCGATAAGGTATCTTCCAAACTCTCGGGAGGGCAACAGCAGCGGGTAGCGATTGCCCGGGCTTTGATTAATAATCCCCTGCTCATCATGGGGGATGAACCAACAGGAAACCTGGATTCGGTCAACTCAAAAATTGTCTTTGATACTTTCCGGAAGCTCACTCAGGAACTGGGACAGACCATCATAGCAGTGACTCATGACGATGATTTTGCTGCCAAAACAGATCGAATAATTGAAATGAAAGATGGTAGAATTTTGTAAAGAAGATGGAAGACGGGAGACCGAAGACCGAAGAATAGAAAAAAGCATTTTAAGCTCGAAAAAAGAGTTCTAGGGCATATTTCGGGTTTCCAATCGATCTTCATATTTCTAAGTATCAATTCACAAACCCTCTACTATTGATAAAACACCGCCAAAATGAAAACTCCAGCCGTAAAATTTATACATTCAGATTCTGAGCGAAAATTAATGGTCATTGACTTCCAAAAGGCTTATCACCGTGCTTTTGAAGAAAGTGTGAAGCAGTGGGAAAAATCAGAAACGCACCCTGTCAAGAAAATAAAAATCTCAGAATGAAGTTAAGAAAGACATTTTGGATAGAATATGGAATCATTCTGATCTTCACCATGATCAGCTCTCTGATTCGATATTCGCTTTGGGACAAGCTGGAATTAAAAGGCGATTTTCCTCTCGAAGTAATCCCTATTTCTTTTCTTTTCATGGTAATTACCTGGGAGTTTTTCAGAGGGATGAATTCACTTTTGAACCAAAAACTCTCCTATTCGAAAGGTCTGGGAAAGCGAATAGCGCTTCAACTGATACTGGGCGCTGTTTTTATGTTGGTTGGCAATCGGATCTTATTTCTTTTGGCTGGAAAGTACCTTGAGGGTTCTCTAAGTATTCTTTTCAGCATGACCACCTATGCGACCTTTACGATTATGTCCTTTTTGATCAACAGCGTGTTTTTTGGCAAGTATTTTTTTGACGAGTGGAAAAAAAGCCTCCTGAAAGCAGAACGCCTCGAAAAGGAAAAAACTCAGGTTCAGTTTGATAACCTTAAAAATCAGCTTAACCCACATTTTTTGTTTAATTCATTAAGCTCACTCCATAGCTTGATTTATGACAATCCGGGGTTAGCCTCCGAATACGTGACCAATCTCTCAAAGGTATATCGCTATGTCCTTCAGCATGAAGAAAAAAATCTGGTGAGTCTAAAGGAAGAATTGGATTTTATCGGGCAATTTATTTTTCTTTTAGAAACTAGGTTTAAGGAAGGAATAGAAATTACGATGCAGATCAACCAAGATCAGTTATCCAACTGCATTGCTCCGGTCAGCCTTCAGGTTTTGCTGGAAAACTGCGTCAAGCACAATGTCATCGATCCGGATCAAGTGCTGAAAATTCGACTGGAAACCCAAGGAGAATATCTTTGTGTCCAAAACAATAAAAACCCAAAAGTCTTGGCAGGAAATTCAAATCAAATGGGATTGAAGCAGTTAACGCATCTTTATAGTTTCCTTACCGACTTACCCGTCAAAATAGAGGAAAGCAAAGACTCTTTTTCTGTTTTTATCCCGCTTATCTCGACTAAATCATCTGATTCATGAATACCTATTTTCATACCGAAAGACCAAAAATCCTCATCTTGGAGGATGAACCCCTGGTGGCTGACGGGCTGAAAAAACATATTTTGGATTTAATCCCATCCGCTGAAATTCTACCCATACTTTCCAGTGTGAAAAAAGCCATCAATTGGTTTGAACAATCCCAAATCACAGATTTAATTTTTGCGGATATTCAACTTTCAGATGGGATCAGTTTTGATATTTTTCAGCGGTTCGAACCTCCATGCCCGGTAATTTTCACCACGGCCTTTAACCACTATGCGATCCGGGCCTTTGAGGTGAACAGCGTGGATTTTTTATTGAAACCAATCGAAAAAACAGAATTAAAACTTGCATTGGAAAAATTGGGAAAGCGCAGGGCTTCATTTGCTTTTCCTGATTTGTCAACCAGCCTACAGCAAAGCCAAAAAGGGACAGTTTATCTAAAACGGATTTTGGCAACAACTCAAAATAGCCTTGTACCAATCACTGAGGAGGAAATCGTCACTTTTATCAAAGAAGAGCTGATCTTTGTGATTATACAAGATGGCAAACGCCTGTTGACTGATTTTCAAAGTTTGGACGAATTGGAAAAGGCATTGGATCCTAGTCTTTTTTTCCGCGCCAACCGTCAATGTATTCTTAGAATCGATTCGGTAAAACAGATCAAATCAAATTTTAAAGGTTTGGAAGTTCAGCTCAAAACGTCATCTCTTCCACCAATACCAATCAGTAAAGAGCGCAGCACGATTTTTAAAAAATGGATTCTAGGGAAGTCAGGATAGGTTGAGTTATAAATTAGGGCATCTTGGAAAATTCCTTTGAAAAGGTCAGTTAGGGGTTAAAACTAAATCCCAGCTGCCCTTTTTCTTTGCCTAGCGGTCGGTTTTG
>NZ_FOPC01000011.1:0-5814 GCF_900113375.1 Algoriphagus hitonicola
GAGCAACGAATTCACGGATAACTTTCGGTGATTTTGGCGGAAAATCAAGTTTCATTTGCTTCCGTCTTCGGTCTTCTCTCTTTTTTCTTATCTCTAGGCTCTTATTTCTTATTTTTCTCCTCTATTCCTGTCTGCACGAACAGAAATAGGCAGATAGGTGGCCAAGCGTTCTGTCGGATACGGACCACACCGTAGGAATTGGAAGCATTTTTCAGATCAAGAGGTGATTAATATCACCTTACTGAAACGCGATCTATCGTATTTTTACGATTATAAATTCAAATCCTATGAAAACGATCAAAATTCTCGGCACAGGTTGCCCCAAGTGCAAGCAAACAGAAGCGGTCATCAAGGAAGCCCTCATTCAATCTGGAAAAGAGGCAGAGGTGATTAAAGTAGAGGATATTCAAAAAATCATGGAATATCATGTCATGAGCACTCCCGCTGTAGTGGTGGATGAGGAAGTCAAACTCAAAGGCAAAGTTCCTTCCATCCAAGAGATTCTCTCTTTACTTGATTAATCCTCGGCATGTTTGATTGGCTTCAAGATCTCGCAGATTGGCTGGTTTATAGCATCATAGGTTTGGAGGAAAGCTCCAAGCTGGGGATTGCTATTAATTTCTTTTTCTACGATACGGTCAAGATTTTGATACTTTTGATGCTGATTACCACCTTGATGGGCTTGGTCAATGCCTATTTTCCGGTGGAGCGGCTTCGGGATTTTCTTCATAAAAGGAAATTGTATGGGCTAGAAAATCTTCTCGCCTCTTTCTTTGGGGCGATCACCCCATTTTGTTCTTGCTCGTCGGTACCATTGTTTATCGGCTTTGTGCAGGGTGGGATACCTTTGGGAGTGACTTTTTCCTTCCTCATCACCTCGCCCCTGGTAAACGAGATTGCCCTGGCCATGTTTGTGGGATTATTTGGGATCAAATTCACCTTAATCTATGCACTGACTGGCATTCTGCTGGGTACAATTGGAGGAATGGTGTTGGGCCGAAGGGCTTGGAAAAATACTTGTCCGAATGGGTTCAAAACCTCATCAAAGCAAAGGCTGAAGGTACCACCGATTACCAGATAGAAAATATTGCATTTACAGAGCGCTTAAAAATGGTTTTGAAAGAGGCATGGGATATTGTCAAAAGCATCGTCATCTACGTCATCATCGGGATCGGAATCGGGGCTGCCATGCATGGTTATGTACCGGAGAATTTCTTTGAGCAATACCTCGGATCAGGGCAGTGGTGGACCGTGCCTCTCGCGGTCATCTTGGCTGTCCCGCTCTACTCCAATGCGGCTGGTATCATTCCGGTGGTTCAAGTGCTCGTGGCCAAGGGAGTTCCTATTGGGACTGCAATTGCCTTTATGATGGCGACTATTGGCCTTTCTATTCCGGAGGGGACATTACTCAAAAAAGTCATGACTACTCGACTGATCGGGATTTATTTTGGTGTGGTGACTTTATTTATCATTATATCAGGCTTTATGTTCAACTTATTTCTTTGATAATCACTATAAAACAAATTCACCTTCCCCAAAAATGCCTTTCTCAATTGCATATCGGGAAGTTTATTAATCTATCAAAACAACTATTACCGATGAAAAAAGTATTGCTGGCAATTACGCTATTCTTAAGTTATTCGATTTTGCAGGCTCAGGTGAAGCATGCGGGGGCCATGAGTGAAATGGGTAAAACAGGATTTGCTCCCAGGATTTCACTAGACTCTCTACAAAAATATAAAGGATTGATCGCCTTGGGTCCTCTCGGGAAAATGCAGGGAGAAATTACCGCCGTCGATGGAGTTCCCTATACCGGCATAGTCACGGCTGATGAAAATAGCAGTGTCCAAAAGGAATGGCAGGTGGATGCACCTTTTTTGGTCTATGCCCATGTGGAAGAATGGGAAGAAATAGGATTGCGTGGTCGGGTAGGTTCGATTCAAGAGTTAGAGCAATTAATAGAATCCACATTGACCGCCAATGGAGTTGATTTGCTGGAGCCTTTGCCTTTTCGGATTCAGGGGGCATTTGATCAGATGGTCACTCATATTGTGACACCCCGATCCGCTGATGTTCCCGGCTATGTGGAAGGGAAAACTCAAAGTAACTTTGATCATGAGCAGGCATCCGGTGAGTTAATCGGTTTTTATTCTAAAGAAGGGAAACGCATCTATACCCACCACGATAGCTTTATGCATGTTCATTTTTTGAGTGCGGACAAGAAATTTGCCGGTCATTTGGATCAATTTGAATCTATGTTGGATGGGGCTAAGCTTTTGGTTCCCAAGGCACGAATACAGCTTTCCTTTGCGGTGATTGATACCGAATTTTCAAAAGGAAGACTAGGTTTTGAGCAGCGTGTAGGATTGGATGATTTAGTGAAATTTCACGGACATTTATGTGATGGTTTGGTCCTAGGTGCCAAAGCCTTGGATCATAGCTTTCAAGTTCTTTTTGATCAGGATAAGATCGACCGCACAGATATTCGGATCATTTCTGCACCCTCTCCATGTCTGACTGATGTAGCCACTTATTTGTCGGGAGGTCGAATTCAATTTGGGACCCAGTCTGTTCAGCCCCTTGCAGATGGATTGTTTGTCATTCAGAGAATCAGTGATGGCAAGACAATTAAAATTGGCATGAAGCCAGGAATCAAACCCCTAGAGATCATAGAAATGACCGCTAAGGCGGAAAATGCAGCCCTTAGTCCCTGTGAACTCGATGAATTAAAGCAATTGGAAGACGAATTTTCTAGAGAGATTCTTTATACTCAAGCCAGCGAAATTTTTGATTTCGAAGAGTTGGAGGATTTCCAATGGAGTGAGATTCCACAGGCTGTTTTTCCCAAAACGGATGTAATCAATAAGAATCAAGGGATCTGTTCCGCAAGCTGAAAAAAGCCTCTTCGAATTCAGAAATTACCCTCAGCTGAGCAAGATAATCTTAAAAAAACCTACCCAAACAGATGTACAAGCAACTAGTGTTAACAAGTATTTTTATTGGCATTTTTCTTTCGCAGGTAGCTGCACAAGAGATTAAACTGATCGGAAGTACCGCCAATATCATGAAAGAGAAAAATCTTTCAGCCAATCTCAGTTTGGATTCCCTAAAGGGTCGAAAACATATGTATGCGATTGGTGCCGTAGAAAATCTACAAGGCGAGGTTTTGATTATCGATGGTAAGCCCATCGTGGCCGAACTGGATGACAATCGGCAGCCAATCTGGACTTCTACTTGGAACCGGGATCTTATATTTTTGGTCTCCGCTGAAGTAAGTCAATGGAGAAAAATCAAGTTGGATCAGCCAATAAGCAATAGGATGGAATTGGAAAAAGTGATCTTTGATTATGCACAAAAGGAAGGACTTGACTTGGTGAATGGTTTTCCCTTTCGGGTAAAAGTAAAAGCAAGGAAAATACAAGCCCACATTGCGTACTTACGGCCGGAGAGTATTTTGGAGTTTAGTCCGCAGGTGAAAAAGCAGGATGATTATCCGCTGAAGCTGATAGAGGAATCCGTTTTTATCATTGGTTTTGCAGGGGAGACGGCAGGAGGAAGATTTGCAATGCCGGGAATGCCTGGACGTGAGGCGAGCAATATGCATATGCACTATGTAAAACCTGGATTAAAAGAAGCCGGGCATATTGAAGATTTGGAATTTGAGGGAGTCTGGCAATTGTGTCTTCCTTTGAAGTAGGGGAAAGCAAGGAGAGTGGAGACGGTAGCTGGAGGAGTTTCGAACTCGTGGGATCTACGAATGTGATCTGGTGGAAACTTAATTCCCAAGATAGATGGACTAGGTGTATGGTAATGGTTTTCTCCGGAAATTATAGAATACATTCCTACCTGAATTACCTCACTCCTGAGCAGTTCGGAGAAATAATAAAAACAAAGGCCGCATGAAGAAAACTGAACTCGAACTAATCAGGGGGATTTTTTTTCTAAATCCCACTGATTAGTTGAGTAGCCCCGCGGCAGGCGGCATTAAATCAAATCAAAAAAAGGCTTAAAATATTGTCCAGTTTTTTGTAATAAATCCAATAATTGAGATTAAAGTCAAAACTCACTCACAAATAGAATAAATTAGAGCTAGCTATTGACCCAAAAACCCTTTCAGATGAAAAATGCACTAACTCTTTTTTTCCTTTTCTTTGCGGTGCAAAGCTCGGCCCAAATCAAGGGTTCACAGGATTTTTGGGAAACCCTGGCCAAGCACTGTGGGAATGCCTATGAAGGACAATTGGTCAATCCAGAGTCTGATCCCCGTTTTGAGGGGAGACTCATCATGCATGTGCGATCCTGTGAAGAGGATGCGATTAGGATCCCATTTTTTGTAGGGGAAGATCGTTCTAGAACCTGGATGTTGACTAAGGAGGACGATCGAATCAAACTCAAGCATGACCATTGTCACGAGGACGGTTCAGAGGATGAAATCACCCAATACGGTGGAATCTCATCGAATACGGGATTTTCGGCAATGCAGCTGTTTCCTGCCGATCAGGAAACCACAGATTTGATCCCTTATGCTGCTGGCAACGTTTGGTGGATTACGGTGGACGAAGAGGCTTTTACTTATAACCTGAGACGCATCGGTTCGGAAACCTATTTCTCGGTTAAATTTGACTTAACAAAACCAGTGGAAACTCCCCCGGCACCCTGGGGTTGGGATAATCAAACGAAAAAATGAACGAGCAATTAATCGAACTCTGGAAAGAAGGAAGAACTCGCTTTACCAATTTGTTGGATAAAATCACAGAAGCGGACTTGGCTAAAAAGCATGGAGAAAGTCCTAATTCAGCAGGTTTTTTGATCCGACATGTTGCTGAGGTGGAATTGCTCTTTGCCAAAAATGTGTTTGGATTAGCTGAAGTGAAAATCACAGCTAAAACGCTGATCGCAGGAAAGGATACGGGGGAATGGACAGCTCTTGATGAGCTAAAGCAAATTTCGGCCTATGCGGAGGAGATGTTAGAGAAAGAGATTTTGGCCCAGGAAGATTGGTCGGAAATCATCGAGACCAAAGAATTTGGGAAAAAGACAAAGGCCGCTGCTTTTGGCCGCATAGTCACCCACACGGCTTATCATTCCGGTCAGTTGGGGTTGATTCTCAAATATGGGAGTTGATTGATGAGGTGATTTTTTTGCTTGTATTACCTTCTTTTCCTACACCTTTATAAAAATGTGCCGTCCCTACGGGACTCCTAAGCTAAATCTCAGCCATTTTTCCAGCCGTTAAAACGGCTGGCAAGAAAATCGCTCGTCACTACGTGACTTGTCGCCTCTGTTCGTGTCATCAAGAACAGGAATTAAGAGATGAGTTGGGAAAGTGGTCTTAGGGATACACAGACCAGGACGTAGAATCCAATTCTTGCAATCGTGGCTAAAAAAGGGAGCCACGAATTCACGGATAACTTTCGGTGAATTCGGCGGAAAATCAAGGGTCATTTCCTTCCATCTTCAGTATCCCATCTTATTTCTTATCTCTCGGCTCTTATTTCTTAACTTTCGCCCCGGTTCGTGCCCTCACGAACAGGAAAAAATCTTATTGCGTGTTCACCTGGGCAGATGGAAAAAATGGCAGGTGAAACACAGACCAAGGAGAAGTATCCAATTCGTGCATTCGTGGCTAAAAAAGGGAGCCACGAATGCACGAATTTTTTTATTGTCTTCATGCACAGAAACTAAAAAATGTGCCGTCCCTACGGGACTCCCAAGCTATATCTCAGCCATTTTTCCAGCCGTTAAAACGGCTGGCAAGAAAATCGCCCGTCACTCCGTGACTTTTCGCTTCGCCTCTGTTCGTGTCTGCACGAA
>NZ_FOPC01000011.1:6529-169479 GCF_900113375.1 Algoriphagus hitonicola
TGCACAGAAACTAAAAAATGTACCGTCCCGATGGGACTCCTAAGCTAGATCTCAGCCATTTTTCCAGCCGTTAAAACGGCTGGCAAGAAAATCGCTCGTCACTCCGTGACTTTTCGCCCCGTTTTGTGTCCTCACGAATCGGAAGAATCTGATTGATGTCAGTGTCAATTCCTTCCGTCTCCCGTCATCCCTCTCATTTCTTATCTCTTAATTCTTGCCTCTTTAATAGCCACTAATTCACGAATGGCTTTCGGTGGAATCGGTGGAAAACCAAGTTTCATTTCCTTCCGTTTTCGGTCCTCCCTCTCATTTCTTATCTCTAGTCTCTTATCTCTTTTTTCCAATCTCTCCTCACACGAACCCCTTCAAAGCCTGACTCAGATCCTTTTTGGTCATGATCCCTCCTTTTCGCCATAGGATTTTCCCTCGTTTGAATAGGGCATAGTGGGGGATGGATCTCACGGCAAATTGCTGGGCAAGTTGGGGATGTTTTTCCACATCAATCTTGAGGAGCTTGATTTTTCCCTGCATGGAATCCAATACCTCTGAAATGACCGGCTCCATGGTCTGACAGGGGCCACACCAATCTGCATGGAAATCCACCAATAGGAGATCGGGACTTTTGCTGAGGAGTTCTTTGATGTTCTTTTTTGCCATGTTCCCTAAAATAAAAAAACCGGCTGAAAAACCGGTTTTTTTTAAGAGATGAGTGGAAGATTAATTTTGGTCTGCTGGAGGGGTAGGCATTTCTAAACCTAACTTAGCCAATACCAACTCAGTGAATTTATCTTCTTCTTTGGTATAAAGTAGAATAGGAGCCTGACCTGCAGTCTCTGCAAATACATGCGTGTAATCATTTTCAGCAGCAACAGCATTGATCGCATTGATAACTTTAGTCTGCACGGGCTCAAGTAGCTCTTGCAGCTTGCGCTGATAGCTGGTAGATGCATCCTGATCGTATTTCTGAAGATCCTGCTGCAGTTTGCCTAGTTCTTCCTCTTTGGCAGCTCTTGCTTCCTCCGTCATAGACGCAGCAGCCTGCTGATAAGATTGTACCTGTCTTTCAAAATCACTGGCCTTGGTCTGAATGCTGGCTTGAAGCTGAGATTGGTAGTCCTGAAGGTCTGCCCCGATCTGCTCCATTTCTGGCATGAGGTCCATGATAAATTCGACATTGGTGTAACCAATTTTTAATTCTTGCGCTTGGGCGACAAATCCTACGCAAAGCATTGCAATTGCGGAAAGGATAACTTTTGCTTTCATATGAATCTTATTTATTTAATTTTAATTGTCTTATTCCTGCCTGTCGGAAGACAGGGAATCTCACACTCCTGATGAATTATAAATTAATATTTCAGGGAAATGCTCGATTTCATCATTCTTGTTTTTTGTATTTTAATTATTGTCTTCTATTCCTAATTCGTCCAGGACAAATTCCGAGTAATCATGCCGAGGGTCTGTCCAGATAATCCCGGTGGCACTGGCGGCTTTGTCATAAACCATCCCCAAATTATTCCGTCTGGATACCCGCTCGAGGGCATCGTAGATTTTGGACTGGAGCGGCTGCATGAGTTCGGCCTGTTTTTGATAGTACTGTCCGTCTATTCCAAAGATCCGGCTGGTAAAGGCTCTGGCTTCTTCCTCTTTCTTTTTTATGTCCTGTAATCTAGTCTGGTACATTTCCTCTGTGAGAAGCACTTCCTCAGCTTTGAGTTGGCTGTACATTTCTTGAATCTCTTTATCCAAACTTTGTGCCTCATTCTTCCAAGCATCGCTGAGCTTTTTTAGTTCCTCTTGGACGATTTTGTAATCGGGATGCTTGTTGAGAATGTACTCAGTATCTACATAACCCCATTTTTGTGCTGTCAGCGTACCTGAAATCAGCATAAAGAGCAACAAAAGTACGATTTTTGGCGATTTATTCATTGGTCTGTTTTTAAGATTTGACTCTATGCAACGAATCAAAGCTCGATAAATTTTGACATAAATTAACCAATTCGCATCTGTTTTCAATTTTATCTAAACTGCTGCCCGATGGTAAAGTGGAATTGTGCGCCACTTCGCTGATTCGATCCTGGAATCGCATCAAATCCATATCCCCAGTCTACACCGAGTAATCCAAAGGCCGGCATAAATATCCGGGCTCCCAAGCCAGCGGATTTTTTCAAATCATAGGGATTGAAATCCCTGTAGGATCCCCAGTTGTTTCCCGCCTCAGCAAATCCCAAAAGGAAAATAGTTGCGGAAGGATTCGGAGAAACCAAGAATCGCAATTCCATCACGTATTTATTGTACACGATCCCTCCGTAAGGATCTGGATTTTCTGTACCCCGTGTATCTCTACCAGGGGTGATGGATTGGTTTTCATATCCTCGAAGACCAATGATTTCCTGACCCAAAGCGAAGTTGTTGAAGGTCATTCCATCTCCACCCATTACGAAGCGCTCCAGCGGAATCATTCCGATTTTATCCCCATAGGATCCAAGGAAACCCATGTGGGCTCTTGCACTGGCTACGAGTTTTTGTGAGCCAAAGAGCGGAGTATAAATGGATGCATCAAACATCCACTTGTGGTATTCCAGCCATTTGAATTTCTCCTCATCGGCAGTTTCTCCATCAATATTTTTATTGAGGGAAGAATAGGGAGGAGTTAGGGACGTAGAAAGGGTAATGTTAGACCCAAATCTTGGATAGATCGGGTTGTCCACGTTGTTTCTACTGATGGTATTGTTGAAGGTTAAGCTATTAGATTTTCCGGTAGGGTAGCTGAGGCCAAATGAAGTTCCAAATTGGTCAAATTCATATATCTGGAATTGAATGGAATTGCTAATGCTGAAGTTATCATCCGGCCAGGTTACTCTTCGGGCCAAACCAAGCGTCGCTCCGGTGATTTTAAAGAAGCCGAGTTCATTACCAAAATTGTTTTGGCTAAAGAAATCTACCTGTCGCTGAACGGAGTGATTGAAGCTAAAACTCAAGGCATTTGGCTTTTTGCCTCCAAACCAAGGTTCGGTTAACGAAACGGAGTAGTTTTGGAAAGATCGGCCATTGGCCTGAACACGGAGGGAAAGTTTCTGCCCATCACCTACCGGTAGTGGATCCCACTTGTCGAAGTTTCTCACATTTTTCAGTGAGAAGTTGTTGAATACTAAGCCCACCGTGCCGACGAACCCATAGAATCCACCCCAACCTCCAGAGAGTTCGATTTGATCATTAGGCCTCTCCTCGAGCTCAAAAGTAATATCTACAGTTGCAGCTTCGAAATTAGGTCGAAGGTCCGGATTGATTTTTTCTGGATCAAAGTACCCCAACTGAGATAGTTCTCGAATGGTACGAACCAACAAACTTCGGTCAAATTTCTGGCCCGGGAGTATTCGGATTTCCCGCATGACCACGTGATCGGAGGTTCGCTCGTTTCCTTTGATTTTTACGGAATTCACCGTGACCTGAGGTCCTTCGAACACCCGCATTTCCATATCTATGGAATCACCGACTACATTGACTTCTACGGGATCAATGTTGAAGAAGAGGTAGCCGTTATCCTGATAAAGGGAACTGACATCATCACCTTTTTGCGGATCATAATTCAATCGGGTATCAAGTTTTTCCTTGTCATAGACATCTCCTTTCCGAATACCCAATCTAGTCAATAGGACATCATCCGGATGAATAAAATTCCCTTCAAAAGTGATATTTCGGTAGTAATATTTCTGTCCTTCTTCTACTTCAATATCGATGTTGATTTTCTCCTCATTGAACTTATAAACTGAGTCTTCCAGTATTTTCACATCTCTGAAGCCTCTACTCTGATAGAAATTGAGGACGTTTTCCTTGTCATTTCTATATTCTTTGGGGATGTACTTTGATCCGTTAAAGAAATTCAGTTTGAAGTTTTTATTGATGTAGGTTTTTACGCTTTCCTGAGAGACTGAGTCTGTGCGAAATGCAGCATTGGCATAATCACTGGCAGAGGCTGAAGTCAACCGCGAATAAATATCTCTAAAGACGGATACTCTTGCGTGTTCTTTGGTCTTTTTAAGTTTCTTTTTAACTCTGGAATCGGCGATTTCATCATTCCCGAAAATTCGGATTTCATTGATTTTGACCTTGGTTTTGGGATCTACATCAAAGCGAAGTTTCACCGAGTTGGGCAAAGTGGTATCTCTTACTTGGACTACTTTGACTTCAGTGTTGAGGAAGCCTTTATCCAGGTAGTATTTCTCAATATTTCGCTGTGCGGTATTCATGACATCCTCCCGGACGACTCTACCACGGATATTGACTTTGTCTCGAAGCTCACTTTCTTGAGTTTTGTTTACACCGGTGAATTCCACCCGTGAAAAGCGGGGGCGCTCAGTCAAATCGAGTAATAAATAGATGTCTTCTCCTTCGATTTTGGTCACCAAGATCTGTACATCTCCGATGATTCCCTGGCCCCAAAGTTTCTTAAGCGCACCGGAAATAGCATCACCGGGAACTTCAATCCGGTCATCGACTTTTAGTCCTGACAAAGAAATGATGGCGTTTTCATCCAAGGTGGACAGCCCCACAGCCTTGATTTCGGCGATGCGATAAGTCTGAGGTTTGGAATAGTTCAATTCCAAAATATTCACAGGTTTGGGCGAAGTATAGCGACTTTGGCCCAAACGAATTTGTGCCGTAGCTGCTGTAGTCCAAATCAGACAAAACAGGATCAATAAACTTCTTTTCATTAATTACTTAAGATTTAACTTGCTCTCCGGTTTTTCCAAACCTTCTTTCTCTGTTTTGGTAATCCGCAATCGCGGCCACCAAATGTTCCCTTCTGAAATCCGGCCATAATACGGGAGTAAAATGCAACTCCGTATAGGCCAATTGCCACAGGAGGAAATTGCTGATTCGAAACTCTCCGCTGGTCCGGATCATCAATTCCGGATCCGGGATTCCGGCAGTTTCGAGATGGTCAGCGACTACCTGCTGGGTGATTTCCTCCACCTTGAGTGTTCCTTCTGAGATTTTTTGAGCAATGCGTTTGGTCGCCTGAGCGAGTTCCCACTGTCCGCTGTAGCTTAGGGCTAAAATGACCTTAAGGCCATCATTTGCAGCAGTGGTTTTTTTTGCCTCCATGAGTTTTTCATAGGCGGGGGCTGGGAGGCTATTCAGGTCTCCGATGCTTTCCAGACGAATGTTGTTTTTCATCATCATGGGAACTTCATCGGTGATGGTTTTCACGAGGAGTTCCATCAGTCCGTTGATTTCTTCTTGCGGACGGGACCAGTTTTCGGTAGAAAACGAAAACAAGGTAAGGTATTCTACCCCGAGATTTTCGGCTCCTTCTATGGCATCTTTAACTGCCTGAATGGCATGTCGATGTCCGAATATCCGCATGGCTCCTTTCTTTTTGGCCCATCGGCCATTTCCGTCCATGATGATTGCAATATGTCTGGGGATCCGCTCTCGGTCTAGTACTTCCTTCATTACTTGGTTTCCGATACCTTACATTTTTGGAGGTACAAAAATGGGATTTCTTTTCCAATAATTAAGGCTATGGCTCAATTAATTAATAGGCATAGCACTTTGTACTGGCAAAGGTATAGCTCAAAGTAACTCCTAAAAAGTAATACCAATCCTTGTCATAGGGGTTTCCAAAATTGATCCCATAGGGCTGATCTGGATTGGCAGGGTCTGGAAAGCGCGGCACGGGTTCAGTACTGCTGTCGATTTTATCCAAATAATCGGTGAAAGTCGCACGAATACCCGCCTCGAGGGCTAGAGTCCATCGGTCGTTTAACCGGTACTTGACCCCGCCTCCAAATGGAATCACGACTGTGCCTACATTGTATCGCTCGGATACATTATACGCATAGGTGTTTCCCTTTGCGAAAAGATGCGTATATCCGAGTCCAAAGAAGGCATAGGGTGACCAGAAGAATTCTGAATCGTTTCGTAAGAAATCCAGAAAATTAAACTCCATGACCGCCGATCCTTCAGCGAATCCGCCTCGAAAACGAGCATCTCTTCTTTCCATAGCCAAGTCCATAGGACGTACACTATCGGTAGCCCGAAGCGTGCCCAATGTGACTCCTACCCGGAGAGTCCACACATTGTCAAAATTTCTCTTGCCAAACAACGTTCCTTGAAGACCTAAATGGTCCAGGTCAATATGACGGAGAATATCGCCGGTGTAAGCCGTCGTCCCCAGTCCCCCTCCGATTTCGTATTTCTGAGCTTTCACTTCCCATGACCAAATGGACAATAGAAATAAAAGCAAGAGACTGATAATCTGAAATTTGACCTTTTTCAAGACGATGCAAGTTAGGAAGTACACAACGTTTAAAAAACGCTGTTCAGCATTTCTGCGGTTAATAATTGTTAAGCTTGTTTTGGATAGTTTTTTAACGACCGAGATTCAATTTCTCATATCCAAGCCCCAATTTAATTTATATCTCAAGGTATCAAAAAAATTATAACTGGGTAATTTCATCAATCGGGCATGAAATCGTTCTTTTCGGACACTGAGCTTTAATTCCGAAGAAATCGAAGTGGACCTTGAATCTAGGGAAATTAGAAACTTCTCAGTCCGGCCCTCAATCTCAAAGCTGATCTCACTATCATCGGATACGATGATAGGTCTTACGTTCAAATTATGTGGACTCACCGGAGTAATCACCAGATTTTTGGCTTCAGGAGAGATCAAAGGGCCTCCGCAGCTCAATGAATATCCGGTAGACCCTGTGGGCGTAGCTACGATCAGTCCATCAGCCCAATAGCTATTTAAGTATTCGCCATTGATGTAGGTATGTACCGTAATCATCGAAGAGGTGTCTCGCTTATGGATCGTAAATTCATTCAACCCAAAATTCAATCCATTGAAAAGCTTACGTTTGCTTTGTAAAGAAATGAGCGTTCGGTTTTCGATTTGGTAATTCTCCTCCGCAATGTGCCGAATTGCTTCCTTTATTTTATCCGTTGCTACCGTGGCCAAAAAGCCCAATCTTCCTGTGTTCAAACCTAATATGGGAGTTTCTAAGCTTCCTACCTGACAAACCGCATCCAGAAGGGTCCCATCGCCACCGATAGAAATAAGGAAATCCATCAACTTCATATCTTTTTTGCTTTCCAGGACAGAATAGTTTAGGCCGATGTTTCCATGCATTCTGATTTGGCGGTCAAACTGCTTGGTGACAAAAATTTCGAATTGATAGCTTTCTAAAGCTGAAAATAGGGCTTGGACGTCTTTGAGGAACTCTAATTTTAAGGCCAAGCCGTGCAAAGCGACTTTCATACCTTAAATATCTAAAAATCTCAATAAGTTTCCGATTCGGTCTTCCTCGCTGCTTACGCCGGTTTCTTCTTGATAATGGTCTAAAATCCTGAATCCAAATCGCTCCAAAGTTGCTTTGATGTGACGCAGTTCAGGTTTGTCCAGCTTTAAAGTTAATTTGATTTTAGAATCATCCAGCGGATCATTACTGATAAAAGAACTCAGAACTTTGGTATTTTCGGATTCTATTATTCTGCAGATTTCTGCCAATGAATAATCCGTCATATTCATGGAAAGGATCAAAACGGAGCCCTGAGATTGGATAGAAAGGCTATCTGCAAAGGCGGAAATGGCATCTTCCATAGTCACTACCCCGAGATAGGCAAGTTCACGGTCTAGGACTGCAACTACATTGGATTGAAACTCGGCGCTGACTTTAAGTACATCATAAATATGCTTGTCACTGAAGACCCAACAATTCGCTGCTTCAGGTATAAGACTGCCTACATTTTCATCCGGATTATTCTGATCAAAAATCATTTCGTCGCGAAGCAATCCCAGAAATTTACCCTGTTCCACTACCGGCAAGACGTCGGTGCGGATTTCTTCCATCCAAGCGAGCGCCATTTTAGTTTTGTCCGTCAGCTTGAGAGGAGGAATCAGATTATTAATAAATTCGTAGGCCTGCATGAAAGAAAGATAGGGAATGATTTAGAACTTTTAAAACGCCGAAGGCAGCTTTCTTGTTCCTTTTTTCAAATGGGGACTATTTATGCAACTGAATTTAACCGATAAAATAGTTGTATCCCAGTCCTAAAACTATACCTCCGGCTATGATCAATGGAGAGGTGATTTTGGTAAATTGAAGTAAAGAGTAGGTGCCCAGTACCATTAAAATATTAATCAAATTGGCCTCCATCGGCTCGAAAAGCAAATAAGCCGCTGCAATGAGCATCCCGCAGGATACCGCATTGATCCCTTCAAGTGCGGCTCTGACGGGGCGGTATTTTTTCAATTGCTCCCAAAATCTAATCACGAAGAAAATCATAAATATCCCCGGTAAAAAAATCCCCGCAGCAGCTATCAATCCCCCCGATAAAAAACCCAAAAACCCGAATTCTCTCATAGACAAGGCACCCACATAGGAAGAGATGCTGAAAGTAGGCCCGGGAATTCCCTGAGAAATCGCATAGCCAGTCAGAAATTCTTCCGAACTCAAAAATTGCTTAAAGTCCACAAACTCAGTGTAAAGATACGGGACCAATACCTGACCACCTCCGAAAATCAAACTCCCGTTTCGATAGAAGTTTTCGAATAAAATCACCGGCTGATATTGAGTAATTGCTCCCAATGTCGCAGCAAAAACCAATACTCCGGCCCACAAATAGAAATTGCTCCATTGGATTACTAGAGGTTGATCCTGTTCGATTTTGGGTTGTTTTTTATATTTGATAGAGGTGCTGAGCCCTCCTATGATCAACAGCACCGGGAAGACATAGGGAGAAGAATAGAAAAATGAAATAAAGGTCGAAATCAAGACCAATACCATTGCTTCGGTGGTTTGGACCATTTTGCCAATGGTTTTCTGAGCTGCAAAAATGATAAATCCAATGGCCATAGGCTGGATGAACTTAGCAAAATTGAGTGCTCCCGGAGTGTATTCTTGTAAAAAATGGATCAATGCTGCGGCAGCTGTCATCAATAAGGTCGCTGGAATAATCCATACCAAAAGTGCCAGATAGGCAAGGTTTGGGCCACCGACCCGAAACCCTATCGCTGAAACTAGTTGGGTGGAAGAGGGGCCGGGCAGCATATTGCAGAGGGCATTCAGCTCCCAGAGTTCTTCTTCGGAAATGTAATTTCGCCTTTGAACCATCCGCTCCAAAAGCATGGCTAAAAATGCTTGAGGACCGCCAAATGCAGTAACAGAAAGGGCCAGAATGTCCCTTAAAAACAGGTAATATCTGACCCTTTTTACCGACATGCGCTTATTTGCGTAAACCTAGTTCGCGAAGCCGCTCTTCCAAAAACTCTCCCGCTGTAGCATCGGTAAATTGTTTTGGGTGTTGCTCGTCCACACAATTGGCAAGGCAAGTCAAATCCATTTCAGATCTTGGATGCATGAAAAACGGAATAGAATATCTACTCGTATTCATGAGTTCTTTAGGTGGATTGACTACGCGATGGATGGTAGACTTTAATTTTTTATTGGTCAGGCGCTCCAGCATATCGCCCACATTGACAACCAGCTGATCTGGTAATGCCGTAATAGGGATCCATTTGCCATCTTTTCGAAGGACCTGCAAGCCGTCAGCACTTGCCCCCATCAGAAGGGTGATCAAATTGATGTCTCCATGTTCGGCTGCTCGGACAGCATCAGCAGGAACTTCCTCTGGATTTTCAATGGGGAAATAATGAATTTGACGCAGGATTGAATTTCCATATGCCACTTTGTCTTCGAAGTAGTCTTCTGGCAAGTTCAGGTTCAATGCAATTGCCTTTAGCATATTTCTGCCGGCATTTTCCAAAGTTTGGAAAGCTTCCAAAGCATCATTTTTAAATTGTGGAAGCTCCTCCGGCCAGATATTTTCCGGATATTCATTTTTCACAGAATCTCCATCGGGAATTTTGCTGAGTTCCTGACCCACATGGTAAAATTCCTTGAGGTCACCGGTGTTTCGTCCCTTGGCGTGTTCTTTTCCTTTGCCGGTGTATCCGCGCTGAAATCCGATTTCCGGTTTTTCATAGTTCATTTTGACCTCATCGGGTAGGGCAAAAAACTCCTTAATAGAGCTGTAAAGTCTATGTTGGAGCTCCTGAGAGAGGCCATGGTTTTTGATGGCGACAAAACCTATGTTTTCATAAGCTTCACCTAATTTTTTTACAAATTGAGCCTTCTGTTCTGCATTTCCCGAGGTGAAATCTGCTAAATCCAGGCTGGGTATTTCGTCAAATAGAATTTCCATATTGTTGATATTCCAGAATTTTTGGGTAAAAATAATACCTTTAGTATCAAATTCTTTCACAATCATGAAAAACCTGAACGGAGTGCTGGTTTTACTTTCCTTTTGTCTCGCCTGTGGCGAAGAGCGAAAGCGCATCAACGAGGTGGAAATAGATTCCTCCGGGGATTCGACAGCCTTGGCAGAAGAAAAGCCGAGGGTTCAATTTTACCAGGTGGAAGAGGAGGAAGCTTATCCGGATGCCATCTTGGAGTTGTATTCTCCGTTGGGAAATCAAGTATTTGACCCAGGTGAGGTCCCTTTTGAATTTAACATCAAGAATTATCCCTTTGGTGAGGTGGGTGATACTTCCTTTCGACTTTATACCATTCTAAACGGAGGAGACCCGGTGGGTTTTCGCACACCTATTTTTCAGCAAGAACTCGGAGAGGGGAGTTTTCGGGTGGTTGCCTATTTGGTGGATGAAAAAGGCATTTCGCTGAAAAATTTTGGGAATTATGTGGATCGGGATTTTCAAGTTGGTGAGTCCAGGCCCTTTCCTTATTCTGCCGAACCCTATTTAGGATTAAATCTCCCACATAATGATCAGGAGTTTGAACAGGCTGAACCCATCGTGGTGGATTTTTTGGTAGTAGGTGGAGATATGAAGCTGGATGGGCTGATCGTCCGCGTGGAGATCGGGGAGTTGAGTTATGAGGTAGATCACATGGCTCCAATCCACCTCGAGAATATGTTGCCGGGAGATTATTTGCTTCAAGTCAAATTGCTGCGCAAAGATGGAAAGGAGCTCGAAGGACCTTTCTCCTCGGTTACCAAGCGGATTCTTGTGAGATAAGTGCTTATCTTTGGCAATCGAAAAAAATAAACCATGCTATTAGTTAATACTATTCGAGATCAATTTGATCGGGTTTTGGCCGGTCTGGAAAAGCGGAATTTCCCAGAAGCCAAGTCTATTTTGACCCAAGTCATCGCGCTGGATGATCAGCGAAAAGCCAGTCAAACCCAGAGAGATCAACTTCAGGCCGAGTCCAATTCGATATCAAAGGAAATCGGACAATTGATGAGGCTTGGAAAAAAAGAAGAAGCCGAAATAATAAAATCAAAAACCACCGAACTCAAGCTGCAGGTCAAAGAACTTGAGGATAAAAATGCCACCGCTGAAGAGGAATTAAAGGCTTTGCTCTATACGATTCCCAATATTCCTCATTTTTCTGTTCCTGCAGGAAAATCTGCCGAGGACAACGAAGTGGTATTTGAGCATGGCGTGATTCCCGATTTGGGTGAAAATAAGGTGCCACACTGGGAACTGATCAAAAGCTATGACATCATCGATTTTGACCTGGGTGTGAAAATAGCTGGTGCAGGTTTTCCGGTTTACAAAGGAAAAGGAGCTAGGCTTCAGCGAGCACTGATCAATTTCTTTTTGGATGAGGCTTTGGCAGCAGGATTTATGGAAGTGCAGCCGCCCATTTTGGTCAATGAGGATTCGGGCTTTGGGACAGGTCAACTTCCGGACAAGGAAGGGCAGATGTACCATGATGCCGCAGATAATCTTTATTTGATCCCAACGGCAGAAGTACCGATTACCAACCTTTATCGTGATGTGATCTTATCAGAGGAGGATTTACCCATTAAGAATGTCGGATATACACCTTGTTTCAGGAGGGAGGCAGGTTCCTGGGGTGCTCATGTCAGAGGACTGAATAGACTCCATCAGTTTGACAAAGTAGAAATCGTTCAAATCACCCATCCCGATCATTCTTATCGGGCGCTTGAGGAAATGAGTTCGTATGTTCAAGGGTTGCTTAAAAAACTGGAATTGCCCTATCGCGTCTTACGATTGTGTGGAGGAGATATGGGCTTTACGAGTGCTTTGACCTATGACATGGAAGTGTACTCTGCCGCCCAAGAGCGATGGCTGGAGGTGAGTTCGGTGTCCAACTTTGAGACCTATCAATCCAATCGCTTGAAGCTTCGCTTTAAAGATGGAGATAAAAAGACCCAATTAGCTCACACCTTAAATGGTTCAGCTTTGGCCCTACCTCGGATTGTGGCGTCTATTTTGGAAAATAACCAAAGTCCCGACGGGATTCACATGCCAAAAGTGCTTCATTCCTATTTGGGATTTGATAAAATTTAATCTAAAGCCGCTCCATTCGAGCGGTTTTTTTGAAAGTGTAAATGTCAAAATCGATGAAAAACTGCCTTGCCCTTTTGATTTTGCTGCTAAGTGGTCTAAGCTTAAATGCTCAAGAAAAATCTGATCGTGATCAAATCACCGAGACCGTAAACTGGTATTTTGAAGGGATGATGGAGCGGAATTTGGAAAAACTGGAACGGGCTTTTTTGCCCGAGGCCAGGTTGATTGGATATCGTGGGGAAAATTTGACCATTACGGATTTTAAAACCTGGTCGGGAAATACGGCTTCGGGAAATCCGAGAAATGCTAAGGAATACAGAAATGAGATCGTGTCTATCCGAGTCCAGGGAAATACTGCCTCTGTCGAAACAGAGTTGTATTGGCCGGAGATTTATTATTATGATTTTTTGACTTTGATTAAAGTGGAAGGAAGCTGGAAAATCGTCCACAAAAGTTGGTGGGAAAAGCCACTATAAACTCAGCTTTTGATGAATATCCAATACCTGTGGAATCAACAGGGCATTGTCTTTATTTTTAATTACAAAATCTGCCTTTTCGTTTTTGACTTCATCAGGTAATTGCTGATCGATAATTTGGTTGATCTGCTCGAGCGTGCGATGAGCATCTCGCATGAGAATCCGATTGACTCGTACTTTCAAAGGCGAACTAATTGTAATTACGGCATCGAGCTTTTCTTCTCCACCGGTTTCAAAAATCAATGCGGCTTCTTTGAGTACGTAAGGACTGTTTTGTTGATTTGCCCAGTTTTCAAAATCTTCACCTACGGCAGGATGCACTATACTGTTGATGAGTTTAACCTTTTCAGGATCAGAAAAGACGGTTTTTGCCAAAAATTCTCGATTGATGGTTCCTTGTTCCGTGTAGCTTTCCGCACCAAAGTTTTTTTGAATTTTCTCTTTTAAGGCTTGATTATCATTCATTAAAAACTTAGCCCGATCATCAGCAGAATAGATTGGAATACCTAAGATTTCAAAAATTCTGGCAACGGTAGATTTTCCCGAGCCGATGCCTCCGGTAATTCCTACTCTTTTTGGTTTATTCATACTTAAGTCTAAGAATAGACGGTTCTATTCGTACCTGATCCAAAAAGGGCGGCATAGGCCTGACCTGCACATCAATGGTAGAATCTTGCCTGTTTCGTTTAGCAAAATCAAGAACGGCTTCAAATTCCAGCTCTTTCAATTCTTCGGTTTCGCGTTCGTCCACCAAATAATACATCATAATGAGCGGTTCTTCCTCCTCCAGCGTGACGGTTCGGGGAAAATTTATCTTCTTGATCTTTAGTCTTTTATTTCCTTCGAGGAAAGCCACCAAATCCAAACTGACGGCCACGGTTTCTTCTTCAATTTTGATAAATTCCTCCAGTTCCTTTGAAACGCTCAATTCGACATTTTTAGTAAGATCATCCTGAAGTCGATTTTCATCCAGATTTACTGGAAATTCTCCTTCAAAAAGTTCAATAATGGATTGAGGCCCTGTGACTGTAATTTGGCTGGGCTCAAAGGCAGGTTCTTCTAAAATTCTAAAATTATTGGCTAAGGTAAAACTAGTAGAATCGAGAACCGGGATCAATTTTACAGTTTGAATGGGATCAATTTCATAGTGAATGGAATCATCCACAATAGAAATCAATTGGGTAGGGGTGATAAATTCCGAAAAAGTACGTTTGAGATCAGAGGCAAGGATGTAATCAGAATTTGCGGGACGATCTAATTCGATAGAAAAGGGAGTATTGTTGACGTTAAAGTATTTGCGGAGCAGATCCCAGCCATTACCGCTGATTTCGATTTGGACTGACTCGGGCAAAGGTTTGACAGCCATGTAATCTTCCTGATCGAAGATGAATTCGATCGGAAAATCGACAATAGTGGTATAGTCGTCCTTATTCAGGGCGTTTAAAATCCAAAAAGTGGTAGCCGCTGCCACGCAGAGTACTACCACTTTTAGATTAGAGAGTTTTTTAGGAGAAATCCTTTCTGAGGATTTTTTAGTATCCGGCAAAATTCAATTTTATTTAGACGTTTTTTTGGAGAAATCCATGGAGACGGCAGATTTTTCAACCCTGACCTTGAATCCGCGATCCAGTTCGAGGATCACGATGTCATTTTCGACTGAACTGACCTTGCCATGAAGCCCACCAATGGTGACGACATCGTCTCCTTTTTTGATTTCTTCAATAAATTTTTTGGTCTCTTTTTGTTTTTTCTGCTGTGGTCTGATCATAAAGAAATACATGATCAATATGATAGAACCAAACAGGAAAACCTGTCCCATAATGCCTGAGCCACCCGCGGCGGCCTGTGCCAAAACTGTTACGATCATGGATTATCTTTTCACAGGACCGACTGCTCCGGAACCAGCAACTTTAGGAGTCACGGTTCCTCTCATTCTTAGTCTTGTAACTGTTGGGTTTGTATTTGCCTGAATCGTAACGGTTGGAGACTGAGCTCCGGATTTTGCTGCGGAGTTAAATACCACTTTGACAAAACCTTCTTCTCCTGGATTTACCGGCGCTTTGGTCCAGTCAGGGCTTGTACATCCGCAAGAAGCCGTGATATTAGAAATAACCAAAGGCGCTTCACCGTTGTTGGTGAAATTAAATACGCGCTCGATTACTTCACCTTCTCGGATAGTGCCAAAATCGTATTCCATTTCTGAGAATTCGAAAGCTCCCAAGCTGCTGGGATCAGCAGTCTGAGTGGATTGGGCATTGACTGGAGTGACTGAAGAGCCACCAGTTTCTAGTTGGGCGATTTTTTCCTCTAGTGCCTTAATCTTAGCATCTTGCTCGCTTTTTTGGCTACATGAAGTACCCAAAGCCAAGGCTAGGACCAAAGCAGCTAAACTCATGAATTTCATTTTCATATTAGTTTTTCTCTTGATTTATTTGGTCGATTAATTTATTTACATCAGTAAGCAGATTTTCTGCTTTATTTTTTGCCTCGGTAATGACACGTTTGCCTTCTGTCTTGGCCTCGTTTAGGTGAAGTTCTTTTCCTTCGACGAGTTCATCGATCAATTCTTCCAGCTCTTTTTTGTATTTGGAGAGCCTGAATGAAAGACGGTCACGTGTATTACTTCCTGTGTCAGGGGCGAAAAGTACACCCATAGCGGCACCTACTCCGGCCCCAATGACAAATGCGATGAGTGAATTGCTGTTTTTGCTCATAATTTTATTATTTATTGTCCAAAAGTCCTCTTCCGCTTTTACGGATTTTTCCTTGATCGGTTAGCTCTTTTGACATGACATCTAGTAGTCCATTTACAAATTGCTTGCTTTTGGGCGTACTGTATGTTTTTGAGATGTCGATGTACTCGTTAATACTGACCTTGACAGGGATGCTCGGAAACCGCTGCATTTCTGTGACGGCCATCGATATGATGATTTTGTCGGTAAATGCCAAGCGGTCGATGTCCCAGTTTTTTGTTTTTTGGGCGATCATTGTCTTGGTTTCAAGATCGCTTTCGATGGTGAAGTTAAAGATATTTTGAAAAAACTCCTTATCCTCTTCCCAGTTCATGGCGATCTCGGGCATTTCACCTTCCAAATTATCTTCCGGATTGGCGGCATTCTTTAATACTTTAGATGCCAAACTCCTTACAATGGACTTGTTCTCTGTCCAATTAAGGTCTTTTTCCGAAAAGTAGTTCAATATGACCTCGTTTTTGAAGATGATTTTTTTCAAAAGCTCATCCACTGCGGCGAAATCTTGCTCCAAGGTAGGTTCGGCAATTGAAATGTATGCCTGATATTCCGGAGAGGGTTTGATGTAATCTCTAAACCATTCTCTAATCTCCAGCTCGAGATCATTTAGATTCGCATTGTTTTTGGCAACCGCTGCCCGATATTGATCTGATTCCCTCAAATTGACCAAGATTTGGTTTTTGGCCAAGTTCAGTTCATTGGCAAATACAGCAGGTTTGGGGCTATTAAATCGACTTTTCTTTTCGGATTCCTTTTCCACATGTTTGGAAAAAGCCTGTAGCAATTCGATAGCCAATAGGTAAAGCTGTGGAATACGCTCTGCGGAGGCGACCATATTTTTGAGAAGAAAATCTTGGTCTTTTTTATTCGATTTGTGAAACTGCTGAATCGCTTCGAGTACTACTTTTTTTACTTTGGGGCTGGTTTCAGCAGCTTGGAGATGACCTTTGGATTCCAGGTTTTTTTCAAATAGACCGATGGCCAGGTCAGCTTCTCTGCCGAGAGCAGCTTTGTCCTGCACCTCCATACTATTCAAGTCTGGTAGAAAAGACTCTCGTATAAAGTCCTTCGCAAGGTTGAAATTTGATCCCTTGCATTGCTCATAGGCGTAAAGGTTTTGAAAAGCTTTGACCCTGAGGATTCTTCTGTTTAGCATAATGTGTAAAACGAGCTGTAAATATAGGCATTTTGGATGGGCTTGTCCCAGCCTATCAAAGACAAAAAACCACCGAAAGTGGTTCCGGTGGTTTTTACTTGTAATTTGAAGTGTTTTAGAAAGAGAGTTTGACTCTTCCGATAGCATTTATCCGTTCTTGCGCAGCAGCAATTGCAGCTTGCTGTGCCGGGATTTTTTCATCTTCTGATTTTTGTAAAATGCTCAGACAGGTATCGTATATTTTTTCGGTTTGTTGAAAAACGATTTCCCGGTTATAACCCCCTAAGTATTCCGCTCCTACATTGATTACGCCACCGGCATTGATCAGGAAGTCCGGAGCAAAGACAATTCCTTTTTCCAATAACAATTTTCCATGCTTGGTTTCGTCTTGGAGCTGATTATTGGCACCTCCTGCGATCACGGCACACTTCAGTCGATCGATGGTTTCATCATTAATGGTAGCTCCTAAAGCACAGGGAGCATAGATGTCCATGTCCAGGTCGTAAATTAAATTGGGATCGATTGAAACCGCGCCGGTTTCGAGGGCTACTTTTTTTAGCTTTTCTTCAAAAATATCAGTGACTAATACTTCAGCGCCTTCTTTTACTAAATATTCGATGAGGTATTTCCCAACTTGTCCCACGCCTTGAACTCCGATTCGTTTTCCAGACAGTGAATCTGATCCAAACGCTTTTTTGGCAGCAGCTTTCATGCCCATGTAGACACCAAAAGCCGTGACCGGAGAGGGATCGCCTGCTCCGCCTTTGACCTCTGGCAAACCTGTCACATGGCGGGTTTCCATGGCGATATATTCCATGTCGGAGGTTTTCATATTGACGTCTTCCGCCGTGACATATCTACCTCCGAGGCTTTCGACAAATCTTCCGAATCTTCTTAGAAATGCTTCGTTCTTCAGTTTTGGATCCCCGATGATGACGGCTTTTCCCCCGCCAAGATTAAGTCCCGCCAGGGCGTTTTTGAAAGACATGCCACGTGAGAGACGAAGGACGTCTGTGATCGCTTCCGACTCTGAAGCATAGGGCCACATGCGAGTGCCTCCCAAGGCCGGGCCCAGTGTCGTATTGTGAATCCCAATAAGGGCTTTTAGGCCGGTGGGCTGATCATGGCAAATCACGAGCTGCTCGTGATCCATGGTGGTGATTTGTCCAAAGATGGATCCTTCTTTCACGGTTTCGGAAGCTTTAATCTCTAACATGTGAACTTAGCTTTTTAGAATGTGTTATATTTGGGTTGTCCCTTTTAGGAAACAGGCCGATACAAAATTAAATACTTTTATTGGCCTTCAAAGGGTGAAGATATTCAGTTTCTACATTCTAATTCCTCGATTTTAACGTTTTTATTTGGTGAAGCCACTCTGGAGACTCAATAAGTATTTATATAAATACAAAGGCTTATTGCTTTTGGGAATACTATTTACTGTAATCTCAAATATATTCGTAATTATCCCTGCGCAACTGGTCAGACTTGCCATAGATTATGTGGTGGAAAGTTTTTCGATTTTTAGACCACTCGAACTAGGGGGATTGGGTGAAAGTGCCCAAGAAATTTTCTTAAATTTTGTTTTGGTCTTTGGGGTATTGATTTTAGCCATGGCCTTGCTACGCGGATTTTTTCTCTTTTTGATCAGACAGACCATCATCATCATGTCGCGCAAGATCGAATATGACATGAAGAACGAGATTTTTGAGAAATACCAAAATCTTTCGCTGAGCTTTTACCGAAAAAACAGTACAGGAGATCTGATGGCGAGAATCACAGAAGATGTCAGTCGTGTCCGGATGTATCTTGGGCCTGCTATCATGTATGGTTTGAATCTTTTGATCCTATTTCCACTGGTGATTTCCTATATGATCATGGTTAATCCCGAATTGACCTTTTATTCCCTGCTTCCCCTACCGGTGCTTTCGATCAGTATTTATTTTGTCAATAATCTAATCAATGAACGGTCGGAAAAAATCCAGCGTAGTTTATCCAATCTCAGCACTTTTGTGCAGGAGGCATTTTCCGGGATTCGGGTTTTAAAGGCCTTCGTTAGGGAAAATGACAGCGTTCGAAATTTTACCATTGCCAGCGAAGATTATAAAGATAAATCCATCCGGCTGACTAAAGTCAACGCCCTGTTTTTCCCTTTAATTATGGCTTTGGTGGGAATATCAACCATCATCACGGTCTATATAGGTGGATTGCAGGTCATCAATGGGGAAATTGGTTATGGGGTCATCGCCGAGTTTATCCTTTACGTGAACATGTTGACCTGGCCGGTGACTTCTCTAGGCTGGGTTACTAGTATCGTACAGCGGGCAGCGGCATCACAGACTCGGATCAATGAGTTTTTAGATGAGAAAAATGACATAAAAAGTTCGACTCATCTCGAGGATCCTATCCAAGGCACCATAAAAGTCACCAACCTGAATTTTGTCTATCCCGACTCAGGAATTAAGGCATTGGATGATGTCAGTTTTGAAATCATGGCAGGACAGACCTTGGGAATCATCGGCACTACGGGTTCTGGTAAATCCACCATCGCCAATCTGTTGATGCGGCTTTATGATCCGGTATCTGGAACCATTGAAATTGACGGAAAAAACATCCAGACAATTGATATATCTCATTTGCGAAGAAATATAGGTTATGTGCCACAAGATGTATTTTTGTTTTCGGATTCGATTGGAAACAATATTGCTTTCGGTTTGGATTATGCTGATCAAGAAAAAATCGAACAAGCCGCAAAAGACGCTGATGTCTATCAAAACATCGTAGATTTTCCCAAGGGCTTTCAGACCATGTTGGGAGAGCGGGGGATTACGCTTTCGGGTGGGCAAAAGCAGCGGGTTTCTATAGCAAGAGCGATTGCAAAAGAACCAAGAATTTTAATCTTGGATGATTGTCTTTCGGCAGTAGATACCAAAACAGAAAATGTGATTCTCACGGCCATGAAAAATATCATGCAGGAGCGAACTTCCATTATTATTTCCCACCGGGTATCTTCTGCCAAGCTTGCCGATCATATTATTGTGCTGGATGATGGCAAGATCATAGAGCAGGGAAATCACGAATCACTTATGGCTCAGAAAGGAGTCTATGCCGAGCTTTACGAAAAGCAAACTCAAGCTGGAGAATCTGTGGATTCTGAGCTCTAATCATAGCTGTTTTTTCATTATTAATCAGTAACTTACCTGCTACCTAGCTTTTTGGAGACATGGAAAAGGACAAAAAAGGAATCAAAGAAATAGAGGCTACTCTACAGGAGGTCGGTCAAAAGATCGAAGAACTCATCGCTAAAGGGGCTGAAGCCGGAGCGGATGTCAAAGAAGAAATTGAAAAAAAGATAGACGAACTCCGATCCAATAAAACTACCCTGGAAGCAGAATTGAAAAAGGGGAAAGAACTACTTCAGAAGGAATTTGAAGAAAAGAAAGAAGAGTTCAAGAACAAAAAGAAAGAATTTGAGCCAAAACTGAAGGAATCCAAGGGGTTTTTCAAAGAAGGCCTGAGGCAAATTGGAATGGCATTCAAAGCGCTTTTTAAGAAGAAATAAATCAGGGAAAAAATTAAAAAAACCTGCTCGATTTCAAATCAAGCAGGTTTTTTTGTGGGGTATCTTATTCAAATCAATCGTCCTTTAGCGCATTGCAGCGATCGTAAGTCGGGTCAATGTCGATGAACACATCCTCTTTGGCCGTGACAAACCAATTGCTCAAGATTTCATCCTCCTTTTTACGCAAAGCCGCGGCTTTCATTTTTTCATAGTCATCGTTGAGATTAGCCCGATGAGCGGGATAGCTGGCTTGATAATATAAAACCCGAACCTTGGTTCCTTCTCTTGGATCTTCAAATCGGATGGGTTCGGTGATGGTTCCTACCGTCATACTGTCAATCATAAAATAAAGCACCGGGTCTTCAAGAGTTCTTAGCGTCAGGCGATTGGAATTAGATCCCGGATCGGTGAAATATCCGCCATTGTCAGAGGTATTTCGATCATCAGAATATTCCTTTGCGGCTTTTGCAAATTCAATATTACCTGCTTCAATCTCAGTACGCAAACTGTCTAAGTAGCGCTCGGTTTTCTGAATATCTTCCTCAGTAGCTTTAGGGATCCGTAAGATATGACGAGTATTGAAGGTTCCATTGCGGGTTTCTAATAACTGAATCATGTGAAATCCAAATTGGGTTTCCACGGGGTCGGAGATTTCCCCTTGCCTCAATCCCAAAGCAGTGGCTTCATATTCTGGGGCTAGTTCCCCTCTTCCAAAAAAGCCAAGATCACCTCCCTGAACTGCTGATCCAGGATCTTCAGAGTATTCTTTGGCCAGTTCTGCAAAATCGGCTTCGCCGGACATGATGTCTTCTTTGAATTTTAGCAGCTGATTATAAATATCCTCTTTGGTTTGACGATTGACCTTTGGTTTCTTGACGATTTGGCCTACGGTTACCTCTTTTGAAAACAAAGGGAGAGAATCGGTAGGGATGCTTTCGAAAAAAGCCCTTACCTCTGCTGGAGATACAGTGACTCCCTCCGTAATGGTGGCCCGCATACGCTCCACGATCATTTGCTCTTCGATGGCATCGTACATCTCGTTTTTAAGTTGCTCCCCGGTTTTACCGTACATCTCAAGAAGTTGATTTTCATCTCCGCCAAATTGCTGAAGAACCATATTGAATCGGTTCTCAGTATTCAGCTGGACTTCGGCAGGGGATACGACGATGGAGTCGATTTCGGCCTTGGCGACCATGAGTTTATTGATAATTAGCGTCTCAAACACCTCACATCGGCTCGGAGGATCGATCCCTTGCTGTGATTGGGAAATGGCCTCCAAGTAAGTCTTTTGCAAATCGGATTCAAGCAAAATATTATTATCTACTTTGGCGATGATTTTATCGATTACCTGTCCGGTTTGATTACTTTCCTGTGCTGCAACCTGTTGGATTCCCAGGCTACAAAGAATTGCGATTGTAAGTCGGTTTAATTTATTCATTCGAATTCACTTTGGGACCTAAGGCCCCCAGCATTTTTATATGATGTTACTGATTGATAGCCACAAAAGCCTCTTCTATGGCTGGTTTATTGATTTGTACTGCGTATTTGGATCGCAGACTTTCCAATAGATTTTCGTCGAGGAATTCCTGATAATCTTTGATCACCTGACCTCGGGTTTCCTCAAATTTCTTCGGTCCAGCCGATATTTTTTCTCCTTTGAGCAGTAGGTATGTTTCTCCTTCGATTTCCAATTCCTCGAAACCTGCCTCCCGTTTGCATTCGGACAAAACCGGGTGACTGGAGAGTTCCTTTACTCCTGACTCGATCTTGTACGCCATGGGATTGTCTTGTCTGGATTGGGCAATAAATTCTTCGCTGAATGATTCGCTGTAATTTTTTCCTTCCAACTGATTTTTTGCCGAAGCAAGCATTTCCTTATCTAGGACCTTTACGATCAAAACGGGAATCCTTTCTCCCCATTGATATCGATCCAAATGCTGCTGATAAAACTGGCGCTGCCCCACTGAATCCTGGATTCCTTTTTGCCAAACTTGATCATTCATCAGGGAAAACAGAAGAATTCCATCCCGATATTCCTTAAGAAGCATCTGATACTCTTTATTTGTGGACTCCAGATGCTGTTCTTCTTGTTGATCTAGGAGGGTGCTCAAATATCGATTATACCACAGTTCGAAGTTCCCTTGATTTTTGGATTTGGGATTGGCCTCGTCATATCCTAGGAAATCGATAAAATCGCTGACCGGATAGCTCGTGTCTTGGATTTTGAAGAGCTCCTGTTCGGGAGAGATTTCCAAAGATTCCAATTTGAGTTTAAACTCGTTTTTTGGAGTTTGGTAAAGTTCGTTAATCAGTCTTTCGACCAATTCTTCATTTTCCTTAAAACCGTAACGGGATTTTTGGATGGCCAAAACCTGGGATTGAATCATCGAAGAGCGGGATTCCCGGAGGATTCTGGATCGAATCTGATCTTCCATTTGATCAAAACTATCCAAAGGTTTTCGATCTTCCAGCCTCAAAATATGAAACCCGTAGCGGGTTTTGATGGGAGGGGAGACTTCTCCCGATTCGGTCAGCGAAAAGGCGGCCATTTCAAATTCCGGAATCATACTGCCCACAGCAAACCAAGGCAAAAGTCCTCCCTTTTGACTGGTGGCCGGGTCTTCGGAAAAGTTCTTGACAATGTCTTCCCAAACGGTTGTTGGTTTCTGGATCTCGGTATAAATGTCTGCTACTTTTCGTTTGGCTTGATCTTCCGACTCTGGTTTTTCGGGATCTATCCGAACCAATATATGAGAGACCTGAACCTGACCTGGATTAGGTTTTCTTTCCTGCACTTTAATAATATGATAGCCAAAATTGGTCAAAATCGGCTCGGAAACTTCCCCTGGATTGAGCGAATAGGCGGCATCTTCAAATGGCTGAACCATCTGCAGGGAGGTAAAATAGCCCAAGTCACCTTGATTTTTTTTGACGGATGGATCATCCGAATATTCCACAGCAAGGGCATTGATATCTCCACCGGACTGGATCTCCTGACGGACTTTCAGTGCCATCTTGAGGACAATCAAGCTATCCTCGGCGCTGGCATTGGGCGGAAATTGGAAAAGAATATGACTAGCCCTGATGACTTCCTGCATTCGAGAATAAGCTTTTCTCAATTCTCCTTCCTCCAGTGAGTTTTTGATCAAATAAGGAGCTTTCAGATTTTCTTTGAAAGCCTCAAATTCCCGGGTGAATTCAGGAGTTTCGTTTAGCCCCAAAGCTTCTGCTTCTCTGACTTTTAGCTTATAGTTGATGAATAATTGGAGGTTTTCCTCAAAATCCTTTCTACTCAAGCCAGGTGCATTTTCATTATTGCCCTTGCCCATGAGGTAAATAAATTCATCCTTGCTCACAGACTGTCCGCCAACGGAAAGAAGTTCTTCCGAATCATCCAGATTTTGAGCATGGACAGGGCTTCCTGACAGAGTCAGAACTAAGACTGAAAATAGAATGGCCGATGCAGTTCGGAAAGTCATGGATCAGATTGCTGATTTTGAAGATGCAATGTTACAAAATTATCAGGATTTCAAGGGAAATGCCTTTGACAACAGTGATTTAACAAGAATTAGGAAGAGAAACGTTTGATCAATCGGCAGGTATTCGTCCCTGATTTGGATTCAAACTGGATTTCGTCCATGATTTTCTTTACCAAAATGATGCCTAAGCCACCTTTTCTCTTTTGAGCGATCACGTTTTTCAGATCCGGTACTTTGTAATCGAGCATATTAAAAGCCTCTCCTTCATCCTGAATTTCAAAAATTAATTGTCCTTTTGAGTTTTTTACGGTAAGTTTTATAATGTCATGCTCATTGCATTGATGAGAGTGGATGATCAAGTTGGCACAAACTTCCTCCACCGCCAATTTAAGCTGATGATGATCCTGCTCAGTAAGGTGCAGGGGTTCCAGTACCTTATCCAGAAAGGCTCTCAATTCAGCCAAAGCGGTTGTTTGGCAAGTAATCTGGAGTCGGTGAGCAATCATTTAAATTTCTTTTATCACGGTTTCTTTGTCAGGCATTATCGAGATCAGTTGATCCAAGCCCAGAATTTTAAATACTTCCAAAACACTGGGTCCTAAGCCATAAATGATAAATCTGATGCCTTCCGCCTGAAAATCTTCCAGATAGGACATAAAAACACCCAATCCGGCCGAAGAAATATAGTGGAGATTTGTCCCATCGACCAAGATAGATTGGGCTCCATCATCGATCATTTTTCGGATCGAATCATCGAGTTCCACGCTATTGCTCGCATCGATTTCTCCATTTAGTGTTAAAATATGATGTGGATGTTCTTTTATGATTTCAAGTGACAACATGTTTTTTCTGTATTCAGATAAATTTTACTATGACAGTGGAATAATCGTCGTCTATCATTCCATCCCCACCGACAAATTCGTGTAAGGCATCCACTAAAATTGTCTGCATTTCACGGGGACTTTTGGATTGATTCTTTTCTACTAAGGTTCGAATTCGTTCAAAACCAAATTGCTGATGTTGTTGATTTTTGGCCTCTACGATTCCATCTGTAAACAAAACCAGCAAATCCCCATTCTGGAAGGTGAAGGTCTTTTCCTCAACGTGATTTTCATATTGGATGTTTCTCAAAATCCCCAAACCAAGTCCGTCGATCCCTAGATATTCGGCTTTTTTAAGATGATTTTGATACATCAGCGTGGGGACGTGGCCCGCCCGGGCATGGCAGAAGGTTTTCTGATGCGTATCAATAATAAAAATCGAGGCTGTGATAAAATGATTTCGCTCCAAGCAGCGGCTTAGGGCAGCATTGGCCCGGATCATAAATTCAGAGGGACTGAGATTCAATTGAATCAGACTATGAAAAATCCCCTTCATCTGAGACATGTGAAATGCGGCTGAGGTTCCCTTGCCGGAGACGTCTCCGATGATAATCACAAATCGATGCTCGTCTAGCTGAAAAGTATCGTAATAATCCCCTCCTACTTCATCTGCGGCATTGGAATAAGCACAGATATCAAAGGTCTCATTATGATCTAGTTTGGAAGGCAAAAGTGATTTTTGCACCCGCTGAGCGATTTTAAGTTCCTCTTGATAGCGCTCGTTTCTCACGGCTTGATTGAGAAGGCGATGATTTTCTACTGCAATACTGGCCTGACGGGCAAAGGTGCTGATGATATTGATCATCTCCTTGTTAAACCCATCACGAACTTCCTTGAAGAGTACGAGCTGCCCGATCAAAGATTTATTGACCACAATGGGTACGATTAGGGCAGTGAGGTACTTGGAGTGTTCTATTTTTAAAGACAGTGGCTGAAGATGATCAGGAATGTGTTCGGCAAGCCATTGTTTTTTGACGGAGTTTTCTTCGAGTAGGTAGAAAAGCTCTTTTTTGGTTTTTTCATCGATAAACCGCGCTTGTGCGATTTCGATTTCCTGTTCTCTTGTTACTTCCAGCCAGGCCCCATCAGCATAGGATGCACTCATGCAGGAGTCCAATAAAATATCCAGTACCTGCTCTTCATTTTCATCCGGCTTGATGGATTGGCTGAGACGCTGAAAATTGATCGCTTCAGTCAGCTTTTGTTCAAATACAGATGAAGTAGGAAGGTTGAAAAGAGTGACTAGGAAGCTGAAAAACGCATAGATTATGGTGAAAAAAAACAGGGAGATCAAGAACAGATTGTCCATCAAGTTAATGGGGTACATTTCACTCGATGACAAGAATCGGTTAGTTTGGAAAAAAAGTAAACCTGCACATAAAAGGATAAAAAACAGGAAAAGTAGCGTTTTCCATTTTTCCTTAAATGTCAGATAGGGGATCCATTTGAGATTGACCGAAAGCACGACTGCCATGAGAATCGTGATGGCCAAAACAAAGAGAAATGGATAATCAAATGATACCGGCTGAAAAAAGACAAAAAACAAACAGCCCAATAGGATCAACTCATAGGTCTGCCACTGCTTGACGACTTGTTTGCTTTTTTGATATAGAATCAGACTTCTCCATATCAAGGAAGTGGATATGATAAAAATCGAGATTAGCGCAAAGTGAACGTGGTAGAAGAAATTCCTAAGAAATGGATCGCCGGCTAATTTGGTATCGCCAAGGAGGAAGTAGAAAATTTGAATCAAGAGATAGACGCCGGTGGCAAAAATCCCGGTGGAGGCTGCCCTCCAGATCAATTCCAGAAAATCGTTTTTTGAGTCTTTTGCAATCCGATATTGGTAAAAAAAGTAAATCATGAGGAAAAACAAGGCCTCCAATATCCAGGTAAATTCCTGGGCGATACCCGCATCCATATTGTTGATTTTGCCAAAAAGCCGGACTAAATCCACAAAAAGCAGGGCAAGCCAGACTAAAATAGCCAGTAGAAAGCTGAGCTTGCCGATATGTATTGCTGGTAGTTTTGGCATAAATTCAATTCCCAATATTACTCATTGGAATCCGAAAAAAATGACAGTTCCTAGTTAAGCTAACTCCCAAATTGTTAAAAAATTATAATTGGGGAGGCAAAGCATTATACAAATACAAGATCATCTATGAGGTCTTTTCCGTAGCGATCTTCGATCAGGGTCAGGATTTTGCTTTTGTTAAATTGCAATTCCCGCTTGACCGGACCGGAGTTGATTTTTGCAAAAAGTTTTTTCTCCCGGATAAAAACAGATTCAGTTCGGTCTGCGATCGTTTTGCCCACTAGCTCAGCCCAATCATGAATCAGCGATTTTTCTTTGAATTTTCCCTCCAATCGATAGGCCTTCAGGAGTTCCTGAAACGCCTCTTCCATAGGGGCGGCTTCTTTCTTTCTTCCAGGGAAATTTTTGTTTGGATACATGAATTTTATAAAAATAATGCTGCGGCGATACTGTCTGCTATTAATTTTCCGCTTCGACTCAAAGATAGCGTATTATCTTTCCAAAGCAGCCATCCTGCTTCTTCCATTTGAGCTAAAACTGCTGATCGCTCCATTTGTAAATCTACCCCATAGTGTTCTTTTACCCAAAGAAGATCAATTCCCCAGCTGGTTCTCAAGGCTGTGAGCAAATATTCATTTAATCGATCCTGCTCATCCAAAATTTCTATCTCAAAAGGAACCTGATCTTGCTGGAGACAACGAATATACTCCGGGTTGTTTCGAGGATTTGCCCCTCGATTTTTTCCATCATAGGAATGAGCCCCCGGACCTAATCCCAAATAGGCTTGGCCCAGCCAATAGGAAGTATTGTGGATGGCCCGATGACCGGGAAGAGCAAAATTTGAGATTTCATACTGTTCATATCCTGCCTGCAGGGTAAACTCTTGCATGATTTCAAATTGCTCCGCCACAAACTCATCTGAGGCTGGAGTAAATTTGCCTTTTTCGGTCCAATTACCAAGAGCGGTTTTGGGTTCTATGGTCAGCCCATAGCAGGAGAGGTGACCGGGATTTTGTGCCAAGGCCAGTTTGAGATCCTTTTTCCAGATGTCATGATTGGAAGATGGAAAACCATAGATCAAATCCATGCTGAATTTCCCGAAGCCGGCATTCCGGGCTTTTTCGATGGCTTGGTGGGATTCTTCTGCGGTATGTGCTCGGTTATAAAAGCGAAGCACTTCCTCATCAAAACTCTGAATTCCCAAACTGAGGCGATCGATTCCCAACTCCTTCCATGCGCTGAGATTTTCTTCACTCAGATCATCGGGATTGGCTTCGAGGGTGATTTCTTCAAGGTCCAAGGCAAAGCTTTCTTTTATTTCGCGAAGCAAAAAGTCAATCCATTTGGGATGAAGTAGGGAAGGTGTGCCGCCTCCAAAATAAATAGTATTGACCGGAGCTCCTTGAAGGTAATTTGCCCGATGTTTGATCTCCTTTCCGATCATCAGAATCATCTGATTTAGAAATGTGGTATTGGTGCTGAAGTGAAAATCACAATACCGACAGGCTTGTTTGCAAAAAGGAATGTGGATATAAATGCCTGCCATGGGGAATTAGTTATTTTGCAAAGATAATTAAACCTAGATGCCCTTAAAAAGCCAATTGATCAGTTGCTGTGTGATATTTCTGCTGTTTGCCAAGTCGGCATTCGCACAGGAAGGCTATTGGCTAGGCTGGGAGGAAAAAGACCAAGAGGAGATCTATTGGGAGATTTTTGAAGCTGATGAGCAAAGAAATACAAAAATCGACTCATTAATCGCAGGTTTGAAAACCCAAGGCTACCTCGGGGCAGATTGGGAAGAGGAATATGATCGGAATGATTCCCTAAAAATCTCCTTTTACTATGGCCCAAAAGTAGAATATTTAAGTCTTCGGAATCAAAATGTTCCTGTTGACTTTTTGAAGGGGACGGGAATCAATCAAATTTCTCTGGAGGATTATAATGAACTCGTCAAAAAAATTCTGGGGGAAATGGAAAATAACGGTTTTCCGTTTTCTTCACTGCGATTGGATAGTTTGGTTTTAGAAGAAAATCGCTTGGAGGGATCGCTGCACTTGGACCGAGGGCCTGAAATTCTCTGGGACAGTGTGCGGATCGCTTCATCCAGTAAAACCAATCCCAACTATCTTCAGCGACTCAGCGGACTGGAAGTAGATCAGCCTTTTTCGCAAGAGCAGCTGGACCGAAGTGCCATCAGAATGAGCAGGCTTCCCTACTTTGAACTTCAGGCAGCACCTCAGGTGAGTTTTCGTTTACAAAAAGCGCAGCCAAACTTTCTGTTGAGAGATCGGAATGCCAATGTGATCGATGGAATTATAGGCTTGCTTCCCAATGAAAATGATCCCGGGAAAGTTCTGATTACCGGACAGCTGGACTTGCAGCTCTATCACTTGGGCGGTCGAGGAAGAGACGTGGTGTTGAAATGGCAGCGGTTTAACGAACTGACTCAGAGTTTGGATTTGGGATTCAAGGAGTCTTTTGTTTTCAATTCGGGAATTGACTTGCGTGGGGAGTTTAGTTTGCTCAAGCAGGATACGACTTTTATCAAGCGACATGTGGGGCTGGATGTCGGTTTCCGTGCCAATCAAAATGTATATGTGCGTTTTTTTACCAAAAGACAGGCAAGTGATCTCTTGGCCAGTTCCGGTTTTGGAGATCTAACTGAGCTTCCGGATTTTGCTGATTTGCGATGGAATGAATATGGAATCGGGATCGAAGCCGATCTGTTGGATCAACCCGTTTTCCCCCGAAGAGGATTTTTGGTGGATTTTCAATTTTCTGCTGGAAACAAACGACTTCTTCAGAATACCGCTTTGCCCGAGGATTTATACACCGGGCTGACACTCAATACTCCTCAGTATGCTCTGCAGCTTGAAATGGAAAAACACATCTATTTCAAGCCGTATTGGGGCGCCTTTTTGCGTTCGGCTAGTGGCTGGATTCAAAATCAAAATCTTTTTCTCAATGATCTATTTAGAGCGGGAGGTCTGAGAAGTATCCGTGGTTTTAATGAAAATTATTTCTTTGCCTCCGCCTATTCCTATCTGAATCTTGAACAGCGCCTTTTTTTTGATCGGGAATCGTATCTTCTGATTTTTGCTGATGCTGGGATTTTAGAAAACCCTTACTTTGCAGAAAAAATTGACAAGCCTTTTGCTGTTGGTGCTGGGCTTAATTTGGATACAGGTACAGGATTGTTTCGGTTTATTTATGCAGTAGGCAAATCTGCTGAACAACCCTTTTCCTTGTCCTTTTCTAAAATTCACTTTGGATATTTAGCACGCTTTTAAATGAGGTTGAGAATTTTACACTTGGTATTTTGTGCGCTGCTTTTTGGGATTCCCTCCTTTTGTTATGCTCAGATGCTGGAGGATTTTAATGACCGCTGGGAGTATGGAGGACTGGGGACCTGGTTTGAATCCCATGACCGAATCAGTCAGGAATTGGATTTGAAAGCGTTTCCCAAAGCAAATATATATTTGGAAGTTCCTGAAAAGACGGTGGTATTCGTCGGCGAAAAATTGTGGTTTTATACCGATTCGGATACGGTGGTAATCCGAGAAGTAGACTCAGTATATCGGGAATTGGGATTGGAAAAAATTCAATTGACCTTATTTAAAGAAGGGATTCGGACTGATCAGGTTTATCTGGCCAAAATCATTGGGTCGGAATTGCTCCGAAATGCCGGAAAATCCTCGATTGATGGAGTTGAGCTCAGGAATCAGGATAGGCAAAAAATCCGGGATTTTTTTATTGTCAGTCTTTTGGTGATTTTAATTATGACAGCGATATATAAAATGGCCTATCCCTATATTTTTGGGATGATGCTGCAGCCACGGGGACTTCTGAGCGATGAGGATTTTTCTGATGTGGGCAGTTTGCAAAAGTTCTTTTCTTTGGATGTGGTGTTTTATGTATTTATCGTAAATCTGCTGCTTTCCTTACTGTCGATTACCAGTTTATTATTTTTCAGACCGGATGTCATGGATCAGATTCAGCAGAGTTTGACCTCCTCGCTTTACTTTCTTTGGGTGATCGGTGGGTTTTTCTTTTTGGGATTGACCGTATTGAAGTTTCTTGGGATCCGCTTGGTCGCCTTTCTTTTTGATTTGGGCCGGATGGAATATGCCCATTTCTTTTATTTGCTACGTCTGATCGTATGGTCAGGCATGGTGGTGATGCTGGTAGTGGCATATTCACTACTTAATTCTTTTTATAATATGGAATTTGTACTTGATTCTACCCTAAATGGATTTTTTTGGTTTTACTTGCTAGGTGTTTCGGTCTTATTCTTTATGATGATGAATCGGTTAAGCTTTAAGAAATATCATTTATTTACTTACCTTTGCATCGCAGAATTAGTGCCCTTTCTTGTATTCTCGAAATGGATCATGGGATTGGGTCAATTTTAAACTAAAATCTCAAGGACAGTTACGCATGAATGCAGCTATTAAGGATCGGTTTAAACCCGTCAAAAGTATTCTTGTCTCACAACCAAAGCCTAGCGACGTCAATTCGCCATACTTTCAGCTCGCCGAGAAATACAATTTAAAAATTGATTTCAGGCAGTTTATCAAGGTGGAGCCCGTTCCGCCCAAAGAATTCAGGAAGCAAAAAATCGATATTTTAAAGCATACTGCGGTGATTTTCACCAGTCGCAATGCCATCGACCATTTTTTCAATATCTGTAAAGAGTTTAAAATCGAAATGCCGGCCGACATGAAATACTTCTGTATTTCGGATCAGACGGCACATTACCTCCAGAAATATATTGTGATCCGAAAGCGAAAGCTTTTCGTCGGACAAAAGACTGCGGAGGATTTATTTGATTATTTTAAAAAGCACAAATCCGAAAAATACCTGTTCCCATGCTCTGATATTCGGAAGGATGATATTCCAGACTATATGAGCAAAAATGGGATTGCATTTACCGAGGCCATTATTTACCATACCGTAGCGGCGGATCTTTCCGATTTGGCAGATGTCAAATATGATATTTTGGCTTTTTTCAGTCCTTCAGGAATCAAATCACTCAAACAAAATTTCCCGGATTTTGAACAGGGAAATACCAGGATAGCGGCTTTTGGGCCGACCACGGCACAGGCAGTAAGGGAACTTGACCTCATTTTGGATATCGAAGCGCCCTTACCAAATGCACCAAGTATGACTGGGGCATTGGAGCTTTATATAAAAAAAGCAAACAATTTGTAAATCTTAGAATCAAAACCTGTGGTTTTTCAGTTTAAATTCTTACACTAGTCTTAATTATCTGACAAAACCACGTGCAAATGATTTTAAAAGGTTGTTGGAATTGCTTTTTTGGAATGGGTTTGATCCTCTGCTTTTTGCTAGGTCATAACTCCTATGCTCAGCAGGATGCCCAATTTACCCAGTATATGTACAATGGCATGTACTACAATCCGGCATTTGCAGGAAAAGAAGGCGGATATCGGTTTTCTGCCTTGCACCGGACCCAATGGGCTAATTATCGAACAAGTAGCGGAACAGGTGGAGCTCCTGTCACCCAACTGATCACCGCGCAAGGAAGCTTAGATGATAAAAATATCGGTTACGGACTGAACATCGTAAATGACCAAATCGGTCCCACATCGAATTTAGAGCTTAATTTACAGGGAGCATACCATCGAAAAATCAATCGGGCCACCATTAGTGTGGGTGGATCCGTGGGGGTGTTTTCCAGTACATTGGATTATGGGGAGCTGATTGTAGTAAATCCCGAGCCAAATTTGCCGACTTCAGGCAGAGAGAATTCAATGAATTTAAATATTGGCTTAGGAATTCTTTTTGATCGGGGAGATTATTACTTAGGTTTGAGCTCCAGACATTTGAATGAACCCCAGTTTGATTTTGGGGAAGGTGACTATGGCAACCAATTGGTCAATCACAGCTATTTATTGGCTGGATATCGAATTCGCCCGATAGGTCAATTGAGATTGGAGCCAAGTTTATTGATAAAATCTTCAGGATTTAATAATTTTTCCTACGATGTGAGCGTTATTGCAACACATCAGAATAGGATTTCTGGAGGTGTAGCGTACAGAGGGGAAGAATCGATCAGTGTTTTATTGGGCTATGCCCTACTCCCAGACAATTCCTTGAATCTGGGATATGCTTTTGATTTGGTAGTCAGTGGTCTAGAAGCCAAATCTCCTACCAGCCACGAGCTGTTGCTTCGATATCGACTTACTTCGGTAAGTAGAGACGTTCAGCGGGTCATACAGCGGACTCCAAGATTTAGATTCTAACCGTGTATTTTAAAAATTTTCGAGCGTGAGATATTAAAAAAGTTCAATTTTAACTTTATTTAATTTTGGCAGGTTATTTGCATAAATGAATAAAATTCTGCTAAATTTCGCTCTCTGAGTATGTTTTAACGTGCACATTCATTTGATGATATAAAAAACGTCATTTATGTATAATAAATTCAACCTACGCTTTACGCCAGTTATTTTAGGCTTGGCCATAGCGACAATTCTTCCAGGTTGTGGACTCTTTAATAAGAAGGGATCTGCAAGTGAAAAGATGAACCGACGCGGTGAAGTAACTGGTGTTGCTAAGCGTGATAGTTGGCAACAAAATCTTCCTTACGATATGGTGCCAGTCAAGGCTGGTACATTTTGGATGGGACAGTCCGATGAGGACATTGCTTTTACCCAATCCTCTATGAACAAACAGATCACTATATCTGAGTTTTTCATGGATAAATATGAGGTATCCAATAATAAGTATCGTCAGTTTTTAGAAGCAGTTAAGGAGGGTGTATACACTACAGGCACTCCGACTACACTTAAAGACGAACCCCAATTAAATTATGATGAGTTGAGACCAGACACTACCGTTTGGTCTACCAGTTTTTCTTATCATTATGGAGATCCTTTGATGGAGTTTTACTTTGACCATCCCGCTTTTGACAATTATCCTGTGGTAGGTGTCTCTTGGGATCAGGCCAAAAAATACTGCGAATGGAGAACGTATCATCAAAATGCCAACGATGAGTATAATTTTGATGCCCCTTCGTTCCGACTTCCTACCGAGGCAGAATGGGAATATGCCGCCAAAGGTGGAAAGGATGTGGCAAAATATCCTTGGGGCGGTCCATATCTTAAAAACAAGAGAGGCTGCCTAATGGCTAATTTTAAACCCGGAAGAGGTAACTACATTGATGATGGATTTGCATATACTGCACCGGTTGATGTTTTTGCACCAAACGGCTTTGGTCTTCACAATATGTCTGGAAACGTAGCGGAATGGGTACTTGATGCCTACGCTCCGACTTCCCGCACTGCTACATGGGATTTGGATCCGGTTTATGACGTACCGACTGAGCCTAGAAAAGTAGTAAGAGGAGGTAGCTGGAAAGATATTGCCCATTACTTAGAAACTTCCACTCGTACATACGAATACCAAGATGTAGCTCAAGCTCACATCGGATTCCGTACCGTTACTACCTTCATCGGAAGATCTGGATCTATGGATGTGAAGTCCAGTGCCAGAAGAAGACGTTAATTTTCAAAAACCTACCCTATAAAAACCAAAAACCTTAATTTCTACTTAAAAAATGGCTAGCAACAGCAACTTCTTTTATTCCAACGTAATGCCAAAGATCTATGGCATTGGCGCGGCAGTCGTAATCCTAGGAGCGATGTTTAAAATCCTTGATTGGCAAGGTGCAAACTGGATGATCGGTATTGGATTGTCTACGGAAGCAGTAATTTTCTTCTTGTCTGCTTTCGAGCCCAGAGCTAACGAAGTGGATTGGACCAAAGTTTATCCTGAATTGGCCGAGGATGGAACTGTTGCACCAAGAAGAGCTCCTAAAGCAGCCGCCGCTGGAGACCAAACTTCTCAAAAGCTAGATGAAATGCTGGCCAAAGCCAAAGTTGGTCCTGAATTAATTGAAAGCCTAGGCAAAGGAATGCAAAACCTTGCAAGCTCTGCCGAGAAAATGGGAAATCTTGCAGACGCCGCTGTAGCTACCAATGAATATGCTACAAACGTAAAAACGGCTGCCAAGACCCTAGTGGATATGAATGCTTCTTATGGCAAAACTGCCGCGGCTCTTACCGAAATGTCTGCAGCTTCTCAAGATGCCAAAGAATATCACACCCAAGTAGTCACGGTGACCAAAAATCTTTCTGCTCTGAATGCAGTCTATGAAATGGAACTTCAGGATGCAAACAGCCATGTGAAGACCTTGAATAAATTCTATTCAAACATGACTGCGGCAATGGAAGGATTGAGCGAAGCAGGAAAAGAAACTGAAGCGTTTAAAAATGAACTTGCCAAGCTGAACCAAAACGTCAGCTCACTTAACAAAATATATGGTGGAATGCTATCCGCTATGAAAGGTTAATTCTTTTCAATTCACAAAAATCCATTAGATAAGAACAAATGGCAGGAGTAAAAGAAACACCTAGACAGCGGATGATCGGAATGATGTACCTCGTGCTGACCGCTTTGTTGGCATTGCAGGTAAGTAATCAGATCCTTCAAAAGTTCGTCTTGATCAACGACGGTATGGAACGCACCTCGCGTAACTACGTCTTGAAAAATCAAGCGACAGTTGAATCCATAGAATATACGGTAGAGCAACAGGGGAACAACGAAAAAGATGTCCCAAAAGTAGGAGCTGCTCAAGAAATCCGTGAAGAAACCAAAGAAATTACCGCCTATTTGGAGGAATTGAAAAAGCAACTGATCGAACAGTCAGGAGCGAAAAATGAAGAAGGAAACTTCGTCAATTCCTCTTTGAAGAATACAGAAGTCGCTGGAAATATCTTTGTAAACAACGGTAAGGGAGAAGAGCTAAAAGCTACCTTGAATGGTTTTCCAACTAAAGTCCAAGAGATTTTAGAAGGAGTAGGAATCACAGACCAAACGTTTAACCCAATCGCTTTGGACGCTTCCGAGATCGACCTATTTAAAAACGACAGTGAAGCCCGAAACAAGGACTTTACAAATCTAAACTTTGTCAAATCTCCGGTTGGAGCTGTTTTAGCTTTGCTATCACAATATCAGAATGAAGTATTGAATATCGAAAGTGAGGCTTTGTCCACTATCGCAAATACAATCGGTTCGTTTTACTTCAAAGCAGATATTACAGAAGCTCAAATTTCGGCGGTTTCAAATATCGTAGCTGCAGGTACCAAATTTGAAGGTACCATGTTTATCGCTTCTTCATCATCTTCTTCTCGCCCAACTATGAATGTGGACGGACGATCAGTAGAAGTGGATGAAAAAGGGTTTGGACGAATTGAATTTACGGCAACTCCTGCGACTGAATATGATGATAGAGGTCTTTCACGTAGAGTTTTGTCCGGTGAAATCGTCACCAACATCGGGGGAGAAGATCAGGTTCTTCCTGTCGAATACGAATATTTTGTCGCGCAGCCAGTCGTGAAAGTTTCTTCTGAAGTAGTTCAGCAGTTATATGCAGATTGTGCGAATGAGCTCTTAATTGAAGTGCCTGCTTTAGGAAATACTTATGCTCCTGAATTTGCGATCAGCAATGGTCAGTCTATCAAAGGAAATTCCCCTGGACAAGTTACGATCATTCCGGGTGCTTCTGGAAAGGTGACCATCGGAGTGAGCAGTGGAGGAAATAAAATCGATGATGTCGAGTTTGATATCAAGCCTGTACCTGCGCCGTCTATCGTACCTGTGATGGGTAATGGTAACGAAGTTGACATCAGTCAGTCTCAAGCAATCGGTTCCTTGACTGGATTGAAAGTGAGAGCAGTTCCTGAGCCAACATTTGGAAGAACAATGGCTAAAGACGCAAACTTTGAAGTAACAGGTGGAGAGGTACGATTATTGAGAAATGATGTACCAAGACAGACTATTCAAATCGCAAGTGGCAATAATATTGCAATGCGTCAGTTATTAGAAAGTGCGCGTGCTGGTGATGATATTGTAGTTGTCGTAAATCAAGTGACCCGTACCAACTTTAGAGGAAATAAAATTCCTACTACTTTGAATCAAATCATTCGGATCGGGGTAAAATAATATCCCGATAAGAATCAAGAATAAAAGATTATGAAAACTATCCTTCAAAAATTAATCCTTGCTGCATTGGTGATTGGGCTTTTTGCTCCTCTCACTTCCAATGCACAGGTAGCAACTAGTGTCAATCCATCAGGATTTGGAGATCGGCAGTTTGATATGGATACTATTTTCTCGGCGAGAAAAATCCGCGAAGATGATAAAATGTATCAAATCGGAGTTTGGCGAAGAATTGATTTGAGGGAAAAATATAATCTTTCGCTCTATGGTTCTGGCGATGCAAAAAGTAACGGGATCATCAATCAAATTTACGATGCTATTGTAGATGAAAATGCACTTGAAGTTTTCGGAGACGAAGATTTCACGCAGCCACTTTCTATCGCAGAGTTTCAGGAAAACTTCTGGTTGAATGCCACCGGAGACAGCATCTTCTCCAAGCAGTTGTACTATTTGGATTTTAAAGAAGACTTTGTCTTTGACAAACATCACTCGGATATGGTTTTTGACATCAAGTTTATCCATTTGGTGATGCCTTCTGCGACGAATTCAAATGCTGGGGAGAAGACCATCGGATACATCAGATACAAGGATTTCTTCAATTACTTCAAAGATCATCCCGAAGCGAGATGGATCAACTTTAAGAACCTTTCTAAAAGTTTGACTTATGATGAAGCCTTCGAATCCAGACTCTTCAGGTCAGTAGTGAGAAGATATACCAATCCTGATGAAGCACTGGTGGCGGATTTGGTAGATTTGGATCATCCTAATCCTGAAATGCAAGCGTATTTAGATGCACTAGCTTTCGAATACGATTTATTAGAATTTGAAAATTCCCTCTGGGAATGGTAAAATATAAAAGGGGCTTTAGGCCCCTTTATTTTTTTCTTTCCATTTAATCAGTTCCTGAGCTTTACTTTTCCCGATAATTGCTGCGAGCTCTTCCTCCTTTGCCAAACTAATCTTCTTGACCGATTTGAAATGACTGAGCAATTTATCAGCAGTATTTTGGCCTATCCCGGGGATAGAAGTAAGCTGGGTACCAAAGGCATTTTTACTCCTGACGTTTCGATGAAAGGTGATCGCAAACCGGTGGGCTTCATCTCTGATCCGTTGTAAAAGTCTGAGGCTTTCCGATTTTTTATCGATGTGAATGGGATAGGAATCTCCAGGAAAATAGATCTCTTCCAGGCGTTTTGCAATTCCGATAATCGGCATTTTACCATAGATACCCAATTCCTGCAAAGCTTCTACTGCGGAGGATAGCTGACCTTTACCACCGTCGATTACAATGAGCTTTGGCAAAGGTTTTTCCTCCTCCAAAAGTCGCTTATACCTTCTCCCTACGATTTCCTTCATACTGGCAAAATCATTGGGTCCTTCGACCGTTTTGACGTGATAATGTCGGTATTCTTTGACAGCGGGTTTCCCGTTGAGAAAGCACACCATACTGGCCACCGGATTGGTCCCTTGAATGTTTGAATTGTCAAAGCATTCGATGTGATCAGGAATATCGGGTAAACTTAAATCTTGCTGGAGTTGGCGGATAACCCGATCTTTTTTGTCTTGATTCAAGCCCTGTAGCAAAGCTTTTTCTTTTTTATAAAAAAGAGCATTCTTAACCGATAAATCGATTAGGTGCTTTTTGTCTCCGATTTTTGGCTGTACGAGGTTCAATCCTTCGATTGGGTTAGTGATGGAGATATTGGTAAGGGTTTCATCCGCATCACTGTTGAATTGATCTTGAAGTCGAATGAGCGCTGCTACCAAAAGTTCTTCCTCAGGTTCGTCCAGTTTTTTCTTCAGTTCCACGTTTTTTGAAACGATGAGCGAACCATTTTTTACCCGCATATAATTCACGTAGGCTTGCTTGTCATCCACCACGATGGTACAGACATCGTGATTGTGAATGCTGGGATTGGCGACGAGTGACTTGGCTTGATATTTTTCTAGCAAGTCCAATTTATCTTTGGTTCGTTGGGCCTTTTCAAATTCAAGGTTTTCGGCAAACTCCTGCATCTGCTGTTTGAAGATGCTTTTCGCTTGGCCCAAATTTCCCTTCAAAATGTGCTTAGCTTGTTCCAAATCCTCCATATAGTCTTTCTCCTTTTGCTTTCCCACACAGGGTCCCTGACAGTTTCCGATGTGATATTCTAGGCAGACTTTATATTTTCCTTCTTCAATTTTGTATGGGGACAAATCCAGCTTGCAGGTACGAATAGTGAATAATTCCCGGATCAAGTCCAGCACATTATTCATCGCTTTGACACTGGCAAAGGGCCCGAAATAAGTACCTCTTTTAGGAAGATATTTTCGGGTTGGGAAAATCCTCGGAAAATTCTCCTTGGTGATCAATAAATAAGGGTAGGTTTTATCATCTCTCAGCAAAATATTGTATTTGGGCTGAGACTTTTTGATTAGATTATTTTCTAAAAGTAAGGCATCAAACTCCGAATCAACCAAGGTGATTTCAATCCGACGGATTTCCTTAACCATTCGTCGGGTTTTTAAGTTGACCCCGGTATTTTTATTAAAATAGCTACTGACGCGTTTTTTAAGACTTTTGGCTTTTCCTACATAAATCAATTCATCCGACTCATTGAAGTATTTATACACCCCGGGGTGATCGGGCAGTTGAAGGTGTGCTTCGGGTGTGAATGAAGAGGATTGCATACGGCTAAATTAAAAAACAGTCCCGAGAAGAGACTGTTTTTATTTATTGGGATTGGGGAAAATCAAAAATCGTCTCTTTGGGAATCGTAATCAAACTCCACAAATCGCTGACTTTCTCGCTCGTAAACATTACAATCGATCTCAATGCTGAGCGGTCGCTCGGGCATAGGGAAAGGGCCTTTTGTATATCCCAAGCTTTCATCAGCATATACTTTTTCCATGTATTTGACCCAAATGGGACGAGCAGTCTGTCCACCCTGACCGGTAATCCAACTCCTAAAGTGAATGGCGCGGTCATCTCCTCCTGTCCAAACACCCGATACTAAATCCTTGCTCATTCCGATGTACCAGCCATCCGAAGCATTTTGGGTAGTTCCGGTTTTTCCTCCTAATTGATTCCCTTCACGCAATGCCCAAGGAACACCTTGACTAGTTCCTTCCGACTCTTCAAATCCACCTCTGAGCATGTAAGTCATAAGATAGGCATGCTCTTCGCTCATGGCGGGGCGCTTTTTAGGAGTGAATTGCTGGATGACATTTCCGTTTTTGTCTTCGATCCGGTCGATGTAGAACGGCGTAGTGTGCTCCCCTTTATTGACAAAAGTCCCGAAGGCTCCCACCATTTCAAAGATGGAAACATCATTTACGCCCAAAGCCAAAGCCGGCACTTCTTCCAAATCACTCGTGACCCCTAATCGCCTTGCGGTTTCCACCACGATTTTTGGGCTGAGCTTTTTCATCATGTAGGCTGTCACAGAGTTCACAGATTTTGCCATGGCCTTACGGATGCTCATTTTTTCGTAGGTGAATTTCCCATCTGCATTGGAAGGAGACCAGGCAGGTTGACCAGGAATATAAACCTCTACGGGTTGATCAATCACAGAATAGCATGGACTGTATCCGTTTTCGATGGCAGCTGCATATACAAAAGGCTTAAAGGTTGATCCCGGCTGCCTTTTACTTTGCTTCACATGATCAAATTTGAAATATTTATGGTCGATTCCACCTACCCAAGCTTTGATATGACCCGTGTGGGGATCCATGCTCATAAATCCAGTCTGAAGGAATTTCTTATAATAGCGCATGGAATCCATCGTGCTCATCAGGGTGTCAATCTCACCATTCCAAGAAAATACCTTCATGGGTTTTTTCTCGTTGAGCTTGTATTCGATCGAATCGGTGTCGTCTTTATAGCGGGTTTTCAGCAACCGATAAGCTTCGGTCCTTTTTACCGCATTTTCGATGAAGTTGGGAATCACCCGACCATCGCTATCTATCCACGGATCCCGATTTCCCATTTCGTTGAAAAACTTTTCTTGAAGTACCCGCATGTGTTCGTCCACTGCCTCTTCTGCGTATTGTTGCATGCGGCTATCAATGGTGGCGTAGATCTTCAATCCGTCGCCAAAAAGGTCATAGGATGTACCGTCAGATTTGATGTTTTCTTTAGTCCATCGAATCAAGTCTGCTTTGATTACTTCGCGGAAATAAGTAGCCAATCCTTTATTATGGTTGGATACATTATAGTTCAACTCGATGGGCAATTTGGAGATAGAGTCGTATTCGGCCTCACTGAGTGAGTTATTTTTCAGCATTTGTCCCAGGACCGTGTTTCTCCTTCTAAATGAATTATCGGGATTGAAAACAGGGCTGTAATAGGTGGGGGCTTTGAAGAGTCCTACCAAAACGGCCGATTCCTGTACATTTAGTTCTGAGGGGTCTTTACCAAAAAATGTAGAAGCCGCAGTTTTGATCCCATAGGCATTGGAGCCAAACTCAGAGGTGTTTAAATAAAGCGTCAGAATCTCGTTTTTGGTATAGGCTTTTTCTAGCTGAGTCGCTACGATCCACTCTTTGGTTTTCACGATTAGCATTCGTAGTCCGGGAACCGAACTCAAAAACCCCTGATTGGCAATATTCCTGGTTTTAAACAGGTTTTTGGCAGTTTGCTGACTCAAAGTAGATCCTCCACCGGCACTTTGCTGCAAGATGATTGATTTGACAAAAACCCGAATCATGGCGATCATATCAATCCCGGAATGGTCTTCAAAACGCTCATCCTCTGTGGCGATGAGAGCTTGTACCAGATTAGGCGAAAGTTCATGATAGCTGACAGGAGATCTGTTTTCTCGGTAATAGGTCCCGAGTAATACTCCGTCTGAGGAATACAATTCGGAAGCTTCCTCACTTTCAGGATTTTCCAAGGTTTTAAAATCCGGGAGTGGGCCAAAAAGTCCTAGGAAATTTATGCTGACCATCCATACAAACAGGATGAAACCCAAAACTCCGGCTGCAAACGCAATCCAGAGGTATTTAATGGTCTTCTTTGCCCAAGGAGCTGTCTCAGGTCTGGTGTTTTTACTCATATTTTATTGGTAAGCGACCTTGAAAAAGGCCCGGTATTCCTCGATATTTTTTGTACGGTTAAGTACCTGAAAGTTTTCAATGGAAATAAAAAACGAATTGTTTTTTATTTGATCGGAAATTTTATCGGATTCAAAATCCGTTAGAAACTTCTCAAAATAGGTTTTAGCCTTTTCACCGTCAGTAAAAGGACTGATGATAAAGATAGCATTCTCTCGGTCCATATTCATCTCTCCAGTTCGCAGCCGCGCATTGGAGAAGTTTTTTGCGTGGAAAACCTCCAGGTCTCCTACCACTCCTTGGGCCTCCTTGGCTTCATCCGGACTCATTACCAATACCACAATATGTGTCTGGCTGTCATTGAGTTGGAAGGGAGAGTCTGGTAAGGGATTGGAGATTTCTGTCGAATCATTTTCAGCCACATTTGTAGAATCTGATTCTACTGCCGCCGAATCTACGGGATTCAATGCCGCAAGTTCTTCCGATGACAGCAGTGGAATCAGCATATTTCTTGCCAATTCTTTCAATGCGCCTTCTTCAGAATTTTCGATATAGCTTTCCAGTCGTTCCCGATACCGGGCTTTGCTTTCGAGCTTCCCTGTCACCATGATGTCAAGAAGGAGTAGTCGTTCGGTATTTCTCGTGAGGGGATAATCCTCTAAGGTACTTTTGATCAATTGGCCGGCCTGTTGAAACTTCCCTGAATAGTACAGATTGTAGGCCTCCTCATAGCGCTTGGAGGATTCGATATATGCTAAATTTCCAGAAGCGGCATCAGGATTATTGACAAAATAGGTGTATTGCGACTCGGGGTATTCGCGGTTGAGTCTGCTTACATATTGCTGGGAATTTCCATTTTGATCTTTCTGAGCAAGGTAAAGGAGGTAATAGGCTTCAGGTTTTCGGCTGCTTTGGGGATATTCCCGGACCAAAACCTCAAGATTTTCGATGCTGTTTTCGGCTTCGCTTAAATCAAAGTAAAGTAATTTTCCCAACTCAAAATAGGATTCCTCCAGTTCCTGATTCAGGGTGGAAATATCTTCTTCTGTAGATGGAATCTGTGCGAGCAAATCCTCGATGGAAGGCAACTGATTAAGTGGATTTGATTCTTCTTCGACTTCTTCTCCGCTTTCTTCGTCTTCAAGCGTTTCGGATTCGCTGTTGTCAAAAACTACTGCTCTTCTCCGCCAATTGTCCTGAAGTGGTCGGTCACCCCAAGTGCGATAAAAATCAATCGCCCCCTGCTGCATGGCTACTCCATTGTCAAAATAAAATGTCGAAGATCCCGATCCACGATCGGCAAAAGCCAATAGATTATCAAAAATCCCCGAACTCTCAGGCTCCTCCTGAGCTTTGGCTTCTGCAATCAGCCGCTCCTCTTCGGATTGGATAAACTGCTCAGCGATGACCCGCTGATCTTCTTCCGAAAGCTCACTTAAGACCAAAAGACTGTCATTGGATTGAATCCGCTCCACATGAAATACAAACTGATCTAAGGTTTCCTTTTGACTGGCAATCTGAACAGCTGCTGGACTTCCTTCCGGAATATAAGTGAGTGCACTGTCCAGGTAATACTTTGTAGCCCGGTAATCCCGAAATTCGTCAAGGTGGATATCGGCCAATTTCTCATAGATATATCCTTTCAGCCTTTCGTTGCTTCCGGGTTCTTTGGCCGCCTGGTGAAGCAAGTCTATTGTCAAAGGGATATCACCTTGTTTTTCTTCAAAAAGCGCTTGTTCATATACAATGACATCTTTCAGATCCCTGTTTTTCGGATCTTTATAGAGTGATTCGTAATAGTTTCGGACCTTTTTCAAGTCTTTGGAAGCATTGAGTTCGGCTACTTGCTGCGCAAAGAGCTGGGAATAAAAACTCCGCTCATAGGGGGGATTACCTTCTTGGGCTTTTTGATAAAAATCGTAGGCTAAAGCGTCCAAACCTTCCCGCTGATAGCGCTGAGCGAGGATAAAGTTAATTCGGGATTTCTCTTTGGGATCTTTGGCATATTCGATCGTTCGGTCCAAGGCGCCGATGACACCGTTTTGATCAGCTCTCTTTTCGTAATAATAAGCCAAAGTCCGGTAGAGTTCGTATCGGTTTTCATCTTTGATATCGCTTTCTTTGGATAGGTAATCGATGGTAAAATTGGCATTTTCCACTTCCTCCAGATCCACATAAAGCCGAAGCAAAGCAATCAGGGCCTGATGCCGGAGGTCTTTATCTTTGCTATTGACATTGACGTATTTGAAGGCGTTTTGAGCGTCGTCAAACTGTCCCTGCAGATAATCGATTTTTCCGATCAAATAATAGGAATCATCCACCCATTTGGAAATCCGATGCCATTCGATTGCTTTCGAGGCAAGGTCCCGGGCCGATTCCAGTTTTTCTTTATTGGCCTGAATCGTGGCCGAGTCAATCGGAAAAAAAACCGGAAGTACCTGCGTGTAATCTTCCTTGTAGTTGGTCTGAACTTCAGTGACTACTTCTTTGATTTTGACATCAGAGAGATAATAGGCATTGTAGTGGGAAGTGAGGTTGTGAAATGCCCGATTGGTAAAGGTATTTCGCTCAGAGGAACAGGATCCAATAAAAATGACTGAAATAAGAAGGATGATTTTGAAAAACCGCATGAGAAGTGGGTAGAAATCCGGGTACCAAAATAGGCTTTTTGAACTACTTAAAGAACGTTCAAGTGATTTCAATTATTTTGCCAATAAATTTCAGCTGAAAATAGATGCCGTAAAATTGGTTAATTTGGTAAGATGAACAAAAAAGAACCACAAAAACCACGATTTGATCCGCCTTTATATATGAAGTATATCGGTCTGTCTTTTCAGCTTTTTGCAGTGATCGGCGGAGGAACTTGGCTGGGATGGTGGATTCAGGGGAAAAGCGAGATGAAATTTCCGATTTGGATTATGCTCTTTGTTTTTTTGTCAATAGCCTTGGCATTTTATCAGCTTTGGCAATCCTTACAAAAGGATGAGCGGAGCAAATAAATTTTTTCCTGTAATTTTGCCTCAATTCTACAGCCTATGAAATTGCTCAAAAATATCCACCTTAGTTTTTTGGCCTTAAGTGTATTGATTTACCTGTTGATTTTACTTTTACAGCAGGTTTTGCCTCAGGTAATTCATGAGGAAATCTGGATGATTTTTGGGTTTTTGGCCATTTTCTCCTATTTCATTACGAGTGTGGCACTTTGGCTGTATAAAAAATCTCCTGAAAATATTCTGCAAATCAAACTTTTGGGTATGTTGATTCGCGTGATTAGTGCATTGGGCTTTATCGGGATCATGGTATTTCTGGGGATGGAGAATATTCTTCTGTTTATATCGGATTTCTTCATGATTTTTTTGTTCTACCTGATTTTTGATATCTACACCTTTATTTCTAACTTGCGCCCGATTTCGAAGTAGCCCTCAAAAAAACGAGTTAATGACGCGCAAAATTCTGGCATTAAGTGTTTTATTCTCAGTAATGTTACTGAGCTTCACCAGCGCGACTTTCGCAGCAGGTTCGGAGACCGAAGGAGGAGAAGATCCGACGGGTTTTATCATGCATCACATCAAGGATTCGCATGAATGGCATTTTTTCAATGTAGGGCATACTCATGTCACCTTGCCACTGCCTGTAATCACCTATGCTCCGGATCGGGGATTGGAGTTTTATTCCTCCAAAGATTTCCAAAATCCCGAGACGCATAAATTCGGAAAAGAATATGCGCACAATGGCATCTATATCGATGATCATGATCATTTGGGACGAGTGGATGGCGCTGCGATCTATGACTTTTCTTTGACCAAAAATGTGGCGATGATGATATTTGTCATTGCCGTGATTCTTTACATCTTTCTTTCGGCTGCCAGTCATTATAAAAAGCACGGTGCCGTAGCTCCAAGGGGAATTGCATCTTGGGTCGAGCCGATTATAATTTTTGTACGGGATGAGATTGCAGAAAAATCAATCGGTCCGAAATACAAAAAATTTGTTCCTTATTTATTGACCTTATTTTTCTTTGTCTGGATCGGCAACTTGCTGGGATTACTTCCTGGTGCTGCCAACTTGACCGGAAATATTGCGGTGACCTTTACCTTGGCAATCTTGACCTTTATCATCACCAATGTCAATGGAAACAAGGATTATTGGAAGCACGTATTTGCCACTCCGGGGGTACCGGTTGCATTGCTTCCCATTATCGTGGTGGTTGAGTTTATCGGATTATTTACCAAGCCCTTTGCCTTGATGGTCCGATTGTTTGTGGCGATCACGGCGGGACACATTGTGATTTTGTCCTTTATCGCTTTGGTATTCATCTTTGAGTCTTATACGATCGGGGTAGTCTCTACTCTGATGGTTACCTTTATAAATATGATCGAACTGTTGGTGGCTACGATTCAGGCCTATGTATTTACGTTGTTTACAGCGATGTACATTGGTGGAGCAGTAGCGGAGCATGCCCATGACGATCATCATTAATCGAATTTCTTTGTTCAATTTATAAATCTAACGTTATGTTAACTTCTATCTTGTTGACTGCAGGATTCGCACTAATGGGTGCAGGTATCGGTGCAGGTATTGTTGCGATTGGCGCAGGACTTGGTATCGGCCGTATTGGTGGTCAAGCAATGGAATCCATTGCTCGTCAGCCAGAAGCTGCAGGTAAAATTCAAACTGCCATGTTGATCATTGCAGCTTTGATCGAGGTGGTTTCCCTGTTTGCAGTAGTAATTTGTCTACTTATTGCATTGAATGCAGGCGGAGTTGCCTTCTAAGAACAATGAATAGGGATTGGCGCTAGGCCAATCCCTTCTTTTGAACAAACACGAAATTTAACCCATTTACCATGGATTTGATTGTACCTAGTTCGGGCCTGATATTTTGGCAACTGATTGGCTTTTTAGCCTTGTTTTATGTATTGCTAAAGTTTGCCTGGAAGCCCATGCTTGCAGCGCTTGAGGAGCGTGACGGAAGCATTGAAAGCGCATTGAAGGCTGCTGAACAAGCCCGCAATGAAATGGCAAATTTGAAAGCCGAAAACGAGAAGTTGTTGGCTGAGGCACGTGTAGAGCGTGATATGATTTTGACCAAAGCACAGGAGGCATCTAAGCGCATGATCGAAGAGGCCAAAGAAGAATCGATCAAGCAAGGTGCGCTTATGATCGAAAACGCCAAAGCCGTCATCGAAACTGAAAAGAAGGCAGCCCTTACCGAAGTGAAGAATCAAGTGGCTATTTTGACCTTGGAAGTAACTGAGAAATTGCTTCGTAAAAATCTTTCTGACCAAGCTTCTCAAAAAGAACTGGTGGATGAATTTGTCAAAGACCTGAAGTTAAACTAATCGAATTCCATGTCTAATCATCGAGTTGCTTCCCGATACGCCAAGTCCATCTTGGAGCTTTCTTTGGAAAAAGGATTGCTCGAGGAAGTATATGCGGATTTCAATAAGCTCAATAGTATTGCTCAGGAAAACCGGGAATTGGGTCTTTTACTAAAAAATCCGATAGTCGCTTCTGAGAAAAAACTGAAAGTTCTTCAGGAGTTATTTGCAAAAGACTCCCAAAAAATGACGCTTAAGTTTTTTGAGATCGTGGCTAAAAAGAACCGTGCGGATGTCCTAGTCGAAGTGGCTAAGGAATTTGTGGCGCAGTATAACTTACACAAATCGATTCAAGTAGCGGAATTGACTACCACCTATCCGGTAGAATCCGCTCAGCGAGAGATCTTCGAGAAATTGGTTAAGGATATTTCCGGAAAGAAAACCATTCAATTCATCGAAAAAATCAACCCCGATTTGATTGGGGGATTTGTATTGAAAGTCAATGACCGTCTTCTCGATGAGTCCTTGAAAAGTAAGCTAAACGCCTTGAAAATCGAGTTTAGCCAAAACCATTACGAAAGTAAAATATAATTTAAAAAGCATTAATCAATCTATATCATGGCAGAAGTAAGACCAGATGAAGTTTCGGCAATCCTGAGAGAGCAACTCTCCGGTGTCAGAACAGAGGCCGAACTTGAAGAAGTGGGCACCGTACTCCAAGTGGGTGACGGGGTAGCCCGAATCTATGGACTTTCAAAGGCACAGTCCGGTGAATTGCTGGAATTTGAAAATGGTCTGAAAGCCATGGTGCTCAACCTGGAAGAAGACAATGTCGGTGCCGTACTTTTTGGAGATTCCAAGGAAATCAAAGAAGGAGATACCGTAAAACGAACCAAGAAAATCGCTTCCCTGAAAGTAGGTGAAGGAATGCTAGGTCGGGTGGTAGATACACTCGGTAATCCAATTGATGGAAAAGGTCCTATCGCTGGTGAATTGTACGAGATGCCATTAGAGCGAAAAGCTCCCGGGGTAATCTACCGTCAGCCGGTAACCGAGCCACTTCAGACCGGAATCAAATCTATCGATGCCATGATTCCTATTGGACGTGGACAGCGGGAATTGGTGATTGGTGACCGTCAGACCGGTAAAACTGCCGTGGTGATTGATACCATTTTGAATCAAAAAGAATTTTACGATAGAGGAGAGCCTGTATTCTGTATCTATGTAGCTATTGGACAGAAAGCCTCTACCGTCGCAGGTGTAGTTGCTGCCTTGGAAAAAGGCGGTGCAATGCCTTATACCGTTATCGTGTTGGCCGGTGCATCAGATCCAGCTCCCATGCAGTTCTTTGCCCCATTTACGGGTGCAGCCATCGGAGAGTTTTTCCGTGATACCGGACGTCCGGCGTTGGTGGTATATGATGACCTTTCCAAGCAGGCGGTAGCTTACCGTGAGGTTTCCCTTCTTTTGAGAAGACCTCCGGGACGTGAGGCCTATCCTGGAGACGTGTTCTACCTGCACTCAAGATTGCTCGAAAGAGCCGCAAAAATCAATAAATCTGATGCCATTGCGCAGCAAATGAACGATCTGCCGGATACCATTAAGCATTTGGTCAAAGGTGGAGGTTCCTTAACTGCCCTTCCAATCATCGAAACCCAAGCGGGTGACGTTTCTGCTTACATTCCGACTAACGTGATTTCCATTACCGACGGTCAGATTTTCTTGGAGACCAACTTATTCAACTCCGGTATTCGTCCAGCGATCAACGTGGGTATTTCTGTATCCCGAGTAGGGGGTAATGCGCAGATCAAAACCATGAAAAAGGTAGCCGGTACCTTGAAGTTGGATCAGGCACAGTTCCGTGAATTGGAGGCTTTCTCTAAATTCGGATCTGACCTTGATGCCACGACTAAGCGTACCATCGAGAGAGGCCGCCGAAATCAAGAGATCCTAAAGCAGCCACAGTACGCTCCGGTAGCCGTAGAGCACCAGGTAGCGATCATTTATGCTTCTACTAAAGGCCTGATGGACAGTGTTCCTGTAGAAAAAGCAAGAGCATTTGAGCGTGAATTCTACTTGTTGCTTGATTCTTCTTATCCTGAGGCGTTGAAAGCAATCTTAGCCGGGGATATCGATACCGCCGGAGAGTTGCTCGAAAAAGCAGCAGCAGAACTTGCACCTAAGTTTTCAAAGTAATATTTCAACTACCGGGGCTTCGGCCTCGGTCATTAGATAGAAGTACAATTAAGCACTGATGGCTAACCTTAAGGAAGTAAAGCAGCGTATCACCTCGGTAGTTTCGACACAGCAGATTACCAAGGCTATGAAAATGGTCTCTGCGGCAAAACTCAGAAGAGCACAGGACAAAATCGTGCAGATGCGTCCCTATTCTCAGAAGTTGACCAATATCCTCAACAATGTTTCCGCGGCTGCCGAGGGATCGGAGGATCTAGTCTATGCCCAAAAGCGTGAGGTAAACAAGGTGCTGATCGTACCCGTGACTTCGGATAAGGGACTTTGCGGTGCCTTCAATTCCAATATTATCAAGGCCTCTAACGCAGCGATCAACGGGCAATTTGCAGGAAAGCAGATTTCCATTCTTCCTTTGGGTAAGAAAGCTTACGAATACTTCAAGAAATCCGATTACACGCTGATTGATCAGTTTTATCAGGTATTTTCAGAGGTTGCTTTTGACAATGTCAAGTCAGCGGCTGAGTTTGCCATGAACGGATTTGTAGCGGGAGATTATGATCAAGTGGTCTTGGTCTTCAATGAATTTAAGAACGTTGCTACGCAAATTATCCGTACCGAGAAGTTTTTGCCTATGGCCCAAGAGGAAACCAATGAGGTAAAGACGGCCGAGGTGGATTATATTTTGGAGCCATCGAGATCTTATATCATCGAGGAATTGGTTCCCACTTCCTTGAAGATTCAGTTTTACAAAGCTGTTTTGGAAAGCAATGCCTCCGAGCACGGCGCTCGAATGACCGCGATGGACAAGGCGACAGAAAACGCCGGAGATTTGCTTAAAGAACTTCGCCTGATGTACAACCGTACCCGTCAGGCAGCGATTACCAACGAGATTTTGGAAATCGTGGCCGGTGCCAATGCATTGGGAGGAAAATAAAATCCAATAGACCCATATTTCTAAACCACAGCTTGCAAGGGCTGTGGTTTTTTTGTGGGATTTTTATAAATTGAACTAAAGTTTTTAATAAAATGATGTTCAATTTACCTGAAGAAAGAAATCTACCAATCCAATTTTTATCTTCTACATTAGGAAAGACAGCTGCAACTTATAAGTTCTACTGGTTTATTTCCTTAGTTCAATTGATTGAAGAAGAAGGTGCTATCGTTGAAAAAAAGAAAATCTTTGCAAGGATGCTTGCAAATGCATGGTATACGGTTAACTATTTCAAAATTTCTTTTGGAAAACAAGACAAAGTTCATGAAGCCGTTTCTTATTTTAAAGAGGAAATAAAGATTCCAATAGACTTGGGTCGGACTAGAGTTTGGGAAAAAATACTTTCAAGTAAAGATTCTCGATCTAATTCAATTCTTTCACATTTCGACAATCAAGTGCCTCACTGGTTTCTTTCACCGTGGTTTCCAAGGATGAGTAAGCGACAGATTTATTCGAATTCCAAGGACCCTAAAAGAAAGAGTCCGTATTTTTTAGAATCAAATTTCATAGAAGTTAATCCAGAATGGTTATCTTATCTTTTGAAAAATTCAGCGATTTTAAAGGATTTTTGCTTTTGGAATTTGAGTTTGTTTTTACAAAAACATAACCCAAATGTTCCTGACATACCCAATAAACTTATCAAGCCAATAAGTAGGGCCTCGCTAAATAAACAAAAGAGAGATTTCTGGAATATCTATTTTGAGGAAGTTAAAGAACAGGAGTGTATATATTCTGGAGAAAATCTCACATCAAAAAATTATGTTTTAGATCATTTTGTCCCTTACAATTTTGTTTCTCATGATCTGAATTGGAATTTGGTACCAGCTCATGCATCAATCAATGGATCAAAAAGCGATAAGCTTCCAAGACTAAATCAGTATTTCGATTCATTTTATGAAATACAGAAAAGAGCCCTCCAAGTAGTCATAAAAAATCATCCAGCTTCGAAATTAATTGAGGACTATTTGTCAATTTTTCCTTCCATCGAGAGCTTTCAATATACTGGATTATCAAAGAATAAATTTAAAGAAACGATAGAGCCTCTGATTACCATTGCTCATAATAATGGTTTTGAATTCTATGAACCAAAGGCAAAATAATTTTTCACATCTCACCGCAAAAGAGCGATCATCGCTTTCTTTTCCTGCAAAGAGAGTTAAGGAAATGGGACTGCTTCAAGGTGAAATTCTGGATTTTGGTTGTGGCTTTGGAAAAGATGTTGAAATCCTATTTCAGCAAGGATTTTCAATTGAGGGATATGATAAGTATTACCTCCCCGAATATCCCAAAAAGCGATATGATACAATCATCTGCTTTTATGTTTTGAACGTATTGATGCCAGAGGAGCAATCTCTGGTTTTGATGGAAATTTCGGCATTGCTTAAGCCCTCTGGTAAGGCTTATTTTGCTGTTCGGCGGGATTTGGTTTATGAAGGATTCCGGACGCACAAGATTCACCAAAAACCGACTTACCAGACCAATGTGATCTTACCTTTTCAGTCTATTTTTAAAAATGATTTTTGTGAAATTTATGAATATCGACATTTCAATCAATTTGAAAATTCTGAATCTAGTTGCCCGTTTTGCTGCCCAAGTTCAGAAACAGAATTGATTCTTGAATCTGCACAGGCTTTTTCGATTTTTGATAAATATCCTGTAAATCCGGGTCATGCATTAATTATTCCGAAGCGACATGTTTCAGATTATTTTGAGTTGAGTTTTATGGAGCAATCATCTTGTATTTTTATGCTCAATGAAGTGAAAAAGGAAATCCAAAAGCGCTATGTTCCCGAAGGGTTCAATGTGGGGATTAATATTGGTGAAAAAGCTGGACAAACTATTTCACATGTTCATATTCATTTGATTCCAAGATATTTGGGTGATGTTGAAGATCCGAGAGGTGGGGTGAGGGGGGTGATTCCCCAAAAAAGGAATTATTAAACTCAATTTATAAATGTCATTTTCTCAATAAGTCTCCTGTACCCAACGCTCCAAAAATACATCGTTTACCTCGTAGAAGGTGTTTCCTTCAGGGTCCGTTTCCTGATAGATCATTTCCTTTTCTTGGAGGACCTGAAGGGATTTGATGACAGTCGCAGAACTCCCTAGGTTGTGTTCACTCAGAAAGGATTTTGAGGTGGGTTGATAGACTTTCCCAGCCTTTGCTATGGCAATTAATAACTTCCATTGTTGGGTACTCAATAGGTTTCTGAAATGCAGAAAGAAAGCTTCGTTCTCTTCCAAAATCTGTTGGGCACATTTTTGCCAATCCGTCTTTTTATAGACTATTTTTGGAACTTGAACTAGCCGATTGCAGAGTAATTGCACATAATAAGTATGACCTTTAGTCCATTCAAGAATTTGGTCTGCAAGTTCGGGAGCTAAGGTTTTCTTGTGTTTTTTGAAAATATCAATAATAAAAACCCGGTATACCTTTGGATCAATTTTTTGAAGCTGAATAGGGCTTGCACTTTTAAAAAATGGGCGGGAAGGATTGGAAAACAACTCATTTAAAATAGATTGCTGACTTCCTGAAAACAGAAAATTAACATTTTGAAGCTTCTGAATGACCGATCTCAACCAGGCGTCAGTATTTTTCTCAGGATAAGCATGAATTTGCTGAAATTCATCAATCGCAATCACCATGGGCCTCTCCGAACTTTCCAGAAAATTCAAAAGATCTATAACCGGCTGCTTAGCCTCACTTACCTGAAAACTCACTTGCGGAAGCCCACTTAATTGATCAAAAGATATCATTGGTCTGAGATTTTTGACAAAGGACCAGACTTTTTTCCCCCAACTGTCTTTTTCAGAAAATTGATGGAGTAATGCGGTACTGAGGGAATTCAGCAGTTGTTTTTCATTTTCGGTCGAAAGAATATCGATGTAAATGAAGTCCCAATTTTTTGGCATGTGCTCCGCCAAATGATGAATTAAAGCGGTTTTTCCTAGGCGTCGCTTTCCATATAATAAGCAAGATTGACCATTTGTCAGGTTTTTAAGGAGCTGATGAGTTTCTTTTTCTCGATCACAAAAATATTCCGGCCCATAATATCCTGTGGTTGGAAAGGGATTTGCAGGTGTTTTGTGACGCTTACCCATGGCTTTAATATTAACTTACCTTTTGTTACTTACCAAAGGTAACTTACCAAAGGTAACTTGCCAAAAGTAAGTTGATGAATTTTTATAAGCCATCTAAACTAGATCTATTGGGTAGGATACTATTCGAGGCTAGCAAGTGTCAGTCGGCAGACAGCGACTAGGGGAAATGGTAAAGTAAAAGGGGGATTAGATTCTTCGCTTTTTTCCAGTCAGACCATCAATCGAAAATTTTCCACCACCAAAAACCAATAAGCCCAAAAAGGTCAGAAAATAGAGTAAAGGCAGCTCTTTTCTTCCAAAAGGATCATCTATATGCGCATAGAAAGCCGCAGTCAGCATAGTGATCATTAGCGGGATGGTTGCCAATCGAACCTTAAACCCAACCATAATCAATACCGAGCAAATCACCTCTGCAAAAATCGCCAAGCCCAAGGATACTGTAGGCCCTAAGCCAAAAGGATCTGCAAACTTAACTTCGTCTGCCATGATTCGCTCAATTTTGGGAATGCCGTGGGTGAGCATCATTCCGCCGGCACCCAAGCGGATAATTAAGAGAACTAGATTTTTTTCAAAGGATCTTCTCATGTTAAGGGAAACTTAGGGGTGATCGAAATGTATTATATTCAAAAATAATGGAGTTAAGATTAGCTAAAAGTTAAATTTTATTGGGTTCTGAATATTCGGGATAATTGGTTTTGAGCGGTTGTTTGGCCAAAGGGGTTTTAATTTATCTTTTCACTGAATTCAGATGTGATTTTTAATGCCTTGAAACTACAATGCTTGGGCAATGTCAAGCAAACCTCCCGACCTCAAATCCTCCGATCTCGATTGTCGTGTCTTTTTGCTGATGCAATTCCGCCAATAGTTTGCCTGTGGCCGGAGCCATGGAAATACCCATCATGGAATGCCCGCTTCCCACCAAAACATTGGAATAACCTGGAGCAAAGCCGATGTAGGGCATTCCATCCGGTGAACAGGGTCTCAAGCCTTTCCAGATTTCGGATTCTTTGGGAAATTTGGATTGAAAGTCAGGATAATAGCGATTGATGGATTCGAAAATGCCTTGAACTCTTTTCATATCGATTTTTTGATTGGTACCGGCGATTTCCATCGTGCCGCCGAAACGAATATGTTTTCCATAGGGACTGACGGCTACTTTCATCTCGGTTAGGATGCTTGCTTGCTTGATTTCGGGTTGATTTTGCTGCAGAAAAGAATAGCCCTTTCCTCCCATCATGGGAAGGGTAAACCCGAGTTTTTTGGCTAGTTCCCCAGACCAAGAACCCCCGCAAAGCAAGACTTTTTCAGCCTCAATTTTACCGGTGTCCGTCAAGACAGCCTGAACTTTACCTTCCGACTTTTCAAAGCCCAACACCTGGGTTTCGGTCAGAAATTTTACTCCCTTTGCTTCCAGGTATTTTTTCAAGAAGCTGTATAAAGCACCCGGGTCCAAGTGGGCATCACCCGGAAAAAGGACTGCGCCTTTGGCTTTGACTTCCAGATTGGGCTCCACCTTTCGAATATCTTCAGGACTTAGGATTTCCGCCTCCAAGCCGTGCTTTCGAGCCAAATTTGCAAATTCGATCTCCTCTTTTTCCATGGCATCTGTCTGATATACCATCATCAAACCTTTATCCTGAAATGCCAAGGCAGCCTCGGGATGAGTTTCGCGAAATTCTAGGTAAAGCGACTTGGAAAGTAAACTGATGTTTTTTAGAAAGGGAATGGCCTTTTCGACTTGCTTTTGATTGGCGGATTTAAAAAAAAGCAGACTCCACTGCAGAAGCTTATAATCGAAGCGAGGATGGATGTAAAAAGGGCTTTTCGAAGAGAACATCCAGGAAATACCTTTCGCAATCATGCCGGGAGCAGCTAGCGGGATAATATGACTGGGCACAATCATTCCCGCATTGCCCGTGGAGCAGTTGTCCTTAAGGTCTGTGCGGTCAATAATAGCTATTTCAATTCCTTCTTTTTGAAGAAAATAGGCTGTGAATAATCCCACAATGCCACCGCCGATGATAAGAGTTGATTTCATAAATAGAGGCTAGATACTAGATACAAGAAGCAAGACCAGAGAAAGTCTAATCTCTTGGTTCTTCTGTCTTGACTCTTAAATAACTTGGAATCCATGTACATACGGATCATCATCATCCAAAATAATGGTATTGTATCCGTAGACTTTGGCCCAACCTTCGATGCTGGGAATGATTGCGGGTTTACCTGCGATTTCGGTTATTTCCTCGATTCTTCCGATAAATTTTGATCCGATAAAGCTCTCGTGGATAAACTCATCCCCCGGTTTTAACTTGCCTTGCGCAAACCACTGCGCCATACGTGCCGAGGTTCCTGTCCCGCAAGGTGAGCGGTCGATGGCTTTGTCTCCGTAGAAGACCGCATTTCTCGCCGTGCTGCTTTCATCCAGGGTTTTTCCAGTCCACATGACATGGGAAAGCCCCCGAATGCGTTCATGCTCGGGATGAACAAAGTCGTAACGTTCGTTCATTTTTGCCCGGAGATTTCTGGCCATAGAGATGAGTTGCTCGGCTTTGTAATGCTCCAATCCGGGAAAATTCTCCTGCGGATCCACAATGCAGTAGAAGTTGCCTCCGTAGGCCACATCGACGGTCAATTTTCCCAGTTCTTCGATTTCGATTTCAAGTTTTTCGGCTGCCAAATAGCTTTTGACATTGGTCAGTTTTACGGATTTGACCTTTTTACCTTCCTGTTTGTATTCTACCAAAACTAATCCTGCCGGCGCTTCCATTCGTAGAAATCCAGGCGTTTTGGGATGAATCAGGCCTTCTTCAATGGCAATGGTAATCGTGCCGATCGTGCCGTGACCGCACATAGGAAGGCAACCGGAAGTTTCGATAAAAAGGACTGCAAAGTCATTTTGAGGATCGTGTGGCGGAAAGAGCATGGAACCGGACATCATATCATGACCCCGTGGTTCAAACATCAGCCCGGTTCGGATCCAATCCAGATTTTCCAGAAAATACTGGCGTTTTTCCAGCATATTGTTCCCCTTGAGAAAAGGAACGCCTCCGGAAACTACCCGAACGGGATTGCCGCAGGTATGAGCATCAATGCAACTAAAGGTGTGGCGAGAAGGCATTTAGATTTGAAATTCTAGATGTGAGATTTGAAATTGAGGAAAAAGGGGAAAAGAATTGGCAAATATGAGATGTGCTTTACCATGCGTAAATCACTTTTTCCACTCTCCATCTACCATCCTCCAAATTCCCAGCGGATTATCGTTTCGCAAGGCATCGGGTAGCAGTTCATCGGGCATATCCTGAAAGGCTATGGGGCGGGCAAAACGCTTGATGGCATAAGCCCCGACCGAGGTACTTCTTGCGTCCGTGGTCGATGGATAAGGGCCACCGTGCTGCATGGCATTTCCTACTTCCACGCCGGTTGGAACGCCTTTGAAAAGCAATCTGCCGCATTTTTCTTCCAATAAATTGATGAAGTAAAGCTGATTTTGGAGTTCTTCATGCTCTGCCCAAACGGTAATGGTCAATTGCCCGTGAAGATGCTTTGCAATCTCCTGTAATTCCTCCTCATTTTGATATACGACCATCATGGCAAAAGCTCCAAAGACCTCTTTTTGGAAAATATGATCATTCAACCAATCGCTTGCTTTGATTTCTGCCAAAGCGGTACTTCCATTGATCAGATGCTGCGGATCGGCCACTTTTACCCAACGGAGTTCTTCGCGGGATTGAAGCAATTGAAGGGAATTGTAATAGGCTTCTGCGATTCCCGGATGAAGCATGGGTGCTGAGGCAATATCATTGAACTCGTCCGAGATGGCCTTTTCAAATGCTGCTGCTTGCGCTTTAGGGACGAAAATCAAACCCGGATTGGTGCAAAATTGACCCACACCCAAGGTCAGTGAACCGACAAATGCTTTGGCTAAGGCATCATTTTCCTTTTTCAATTTCTCCGGAAAGCAAAAGATAGGATTGACCGAACCCATTTCGGCATAGACCGGAATAGGCTCTTCTCGTTGGTTGGCTAAATCAAAAAGGGCTTTGCCACCGGTATGCGAACCGGTAAAAGCCAGGGCTTTTGCCAGTGGGTGCTTGACGAGCGCCTGTCCTTCTGAAATACCTCCCTCGACATGGGTAAAAAGAGCTGATGGTAATCCGGCTTTTAAAATCGCCTGATGGATACAATCTGCTACTTTATGAGAAGTCTTGGGATGGGCAGGGTGAGCCTTGTAAATCACGGGACAGCCTGCCGCCAAAGCAGAAATGGTATCTCCTCCTGCAGTGGAAAATGCCAATGGGAAATTACTCGCCCCAAAAACAACTACCGGACCCAAAGGCGTCAAAAATCGTCTGATGTCTGCCCGAGGTAGTGGTGTGCGGTTGGGCAAGGCTGGATCAATGGTTGCTTCTACCCAAGATCCTTCTTTGATCAGGTTGGCAAAAAGGCGAACCTGGCCGATGGTACGACCCAATTCCCCATTGATTCGACCATCCGGAAGGTTGGATTCTTCTACAGCAAGAGGAACGATCTCCGCCCGGTTTTCTTCAAGGATTTCTGCCAAACCTTCCAAGAATTCACCTTTTTCTTTTCCCGGAAGGTTTTTGTAAAAAAGAAAGGCTTCTTGGGCTGCGTTGAAAATTTGGTCTAGGTTCATGGTATTGGAAATTGAAAGATTATAAAATTAGAATATGATGGAAGACTGGAGACCGGAGTTTGCTTAAATTGACCTTTAAAGCTGATTTTAAGCCGTTTATTTCCTTACTGGCAAAGAAGCGAGTAATCAGAAATTAGAATATGACGGAATTCTGGAGACCGGAGACCGAACCGTCTTCCCACATTCTTACAATTTCGGTCTTTTTGCTAAGCCTTCCACGATAATTTGCTCAATTCTTTCCCGCTCTTCTCCGATTAGGGTTAATCTTGGAGCTCTGACATGTTCAGAACCGATTCCACAGTGTTGCTCGGCCAGTTTGATGTATTGGACCAATTTGGGATGAATGTCCAATTCGAGCAAAGGCAAAAACCAACGGTAGATTTCCCGGGCTTTTTCTATTTTGCCCTCCTGCACTAAATTGTAAATGGTGACAGTTTCCTTAGGAAAAGCACAGACTAGGCCCGCTACCCAACCGACTGCACCCATGAGTAATTCCTCCAAGGCCAGGGTATCTACGCCGCAGAGAATCTGGAATCGATCCCCAAAGCGGTTGATCATGCGAGTCACGTTGGATATGTCACGCGTCGATTCTTTGATGGCCTGAATGTTTTCGCATTCGGCCAGTTCGGCAAACATATCCACGGTCACCAGGGTCTTGTAGTCCACCGGATTATTATAAATCATGATGGGGAGTGGGGTAGAATTAGCCACCGTTTTGAAGTAGGTGACCACCTCCCGTGCATCGGCAGCATAGCGCATCGGAGGCAGGATCATCAGCCCGGAGGCACCGAGTTCTTCGGCTTTCTGTGCCCAAAAAAGTGCATCCTTAGTTGCTCCTTCGGCAATATTCAAGATCACGGGTACTTTACCGTCAAGGTAGTTGACCGCCTCCCGGGTCAAGGTGATTTTTTCTTCTTGGGAAAGTACGGAGCTTTCGCCCAAAGTACCTCCGAGAATGATTCCGTGAACCCCAGATTCCAGTTGAAAGTCCAGATTTTTAAAAAACAGGTCCATATTCAAACTTCCGTCCGCGTGAAATTTCGTGGTAACTGCCGGGAATACGCCTTTCCAATTCATAGTTTTTGAGTTTATCGGCTTGAGTCAGCCGGTTGATAATCATTCAAAAGTAGGCCTATGACCGTTGGATTTCTATCACAGGATTAATTCATTTTGATACAATATTGATCAGTTTGAGTGGCCGGGAATTTATTTCGGTGAATTTTATATTAATTTAGAGCATGGCAAAGATTATTTCCTTTCAAGTTCCCAAATCCCAAAAGGAATTTGTCCGGTATCAGGAGGACAGGGGGCGATACTTTTATGACAAACTGCATCAGCATCCGCAGCTGCAATTGACCGTGATCGTGGAGGGAAGAGGGCAGTTTTTAAGTGGGGATTATGTTGGGCGTTTTTCAGCGGGAGATGTGTTTTTTCTAGGAGCCAATGTACCTCATGTATTCCGAAGTGATCCGGAATATTTTGAGGAAACTACTTCCCTCAATTCCGCGGGAAATACGGTTTTTTTCGACTTTGCTGCTTTGGAGCGGGCTATTGAAGAGCTGGATGAGTTGTTCTCCTTACAGAAGTTTCATGAATATGCAGGGCTTTGCTTTCAGGTATCAGGATTGACTCAGGAGAGAATTTTGGAACTCATGGAGGAGTTTGGGGAGTCGGAGGGCTTGCATCGTTTTCAGCTGGCGATTCAGTTTTTGAATTTTTTGGAAAAGGCCGGTGATGACCTCAAGCAGCTCAATCATGCAGGAGTGATGCAGGGACTGTCGGAAAAAGACGGGAGTAGGATGAATCAGGTGATGCAGTATTTATTGGCGCATCGATTTGAGAAGATTAGCTTGGAGGAAACTGCCGCTGGGGCCAATCTTTCGAAAGAGGCATTTTGCCGGTTTTTTAAAATGCGTACGCGCAAGACCTTCACTCAATACCTTGTGCAGCTTCGGATCAATGAAGCCCAGAAATTGCTACAGGAAACGGATTTGGGGATTTCTGAGATTGCTTACCGGGTGGGGTTTGAAAATCTTTCCTATTTCAACCGAACTTTTAAAAACCTCACGGGTTTGACGCCAAGGGATTTTAAGCAACTAGCGTAAATATTCGGAGACTTTTTCTCGAATTGTCTTTTTGATGCCATCCCAAGTTTGGTCTTTGAGACTTACCGGATCCTCATCTTCTTCAGCATCTTGGAAATAAATCATCACCTGAGGTATTGAGATCAGGAGATTTTGCGTGCTGTACTTTTCTTTATGATTCTGGATAAAATCAACTACAGAATAGTACTGAAGCAATTCGGCGATGTCCCAAAAATCTTTCTTTTTTCCCCTGCCCAAAATCGCCTGGATTTTCATCGCCATGATGTCTTGATCTGAAAAAAAGCGAATATCCTCAATGTTCTCCAGAGGCTTGATTAACGGGTGAGGATGTTTAACAAGGTCTACCTTGATTTTATCAATAAAGCAAAAAATCCCGATTGGAGGTGGGTTAGTTCTTATTAGAAGCCTATTTCCAAAATGATCAGTTAATTTTTTGATTAATAAACTATTTTCAAATTTTTTAGGGGAAAATAATTCAAGGTCAACTGAAAGTCGATGGCCTAATTTTAATGATAAAGCAGTCCCCCCAACCAATCCGAAATCTTCAAGAGCAGGAAGTGAAAAGAGTTCATTTAATAAGGAAAGAGTTCCGGGTTCGACTGTCTGAGTTTGTAACATCTGAAATCTTCAATGGGTTGATCAATTACTGCAGCAGCTAGGTAGAGTGTCATATTTGATAAATATTTAGCGTTTAGCAGTGCCTCGGCTACCAAATCATCTCCATAGTACCTTCGGCAGTTGCGGATATCAGGCACGTCTCCGCGCTCAAAAACCCGTTCGATGACAAATTTGTATTTCTTGTCATAGTCCAGATTTTCAAAATCCACATCCCAAAATATCCGCTTATCAAAGACGGGTTTTTCTTTCGCTTTCATCACGTCTAAGTTAAACAAATTCAGTCAAGCTTACTGCATGGCGTAAATGAGATGGTAAGTGAAGGCAATAGTCTCCTTGTAATTTTCCTTGCCGATTTTTTCGTCAATTCAATGAAATCGTGATAGGCTGGCAGAGTCCATTCGAAGGGATAAAAGCGATAGACTTCATCGGAAATCACGTAAAAATACAGGGCATCTCTAACTTTAATTTAAATGAAGGGAGTTTTTAGCGAACCGTGATGTGAAAGCAGTTTTGCTTTCGTTCCTTTATCACAAAAATTTTATTTTCCTTTTGGAAGTGACTCAGTACTTTTTCCAATTGCTTCTGTTTCTTGTAATCCCAAGACTTCACCCCATTAAATCGGATGTAAGAAATATCAAAGGAGCGTCCATGGGAGTGGGAAGATATTCCTTTGGTTGCATTTCGGTTTCTGCGGCTCAGTTTCTTTTGCTGATCCATGGTTCGTGTGCCGGAGGTTACGGTGAAAAAGGCTTCGTCTCCGACCAAAGCCTGGAAAGTTTGCCCAAGCTCTTCTAAGACCTTTTTTGATTCTGAAGTGAGATAGGGGTGGCTATGGGTCAATTTTTCCACCTCATAGCCTATGCCTGAGTTGACTTCTTCCAGTAATCCATCTTCCACCAATTGAAAAAGTTGATTTTCATCCAGAATAGGACCCACACTATTTTCTTCAGCAGCAGAAAGGTGATTGGCATAGTGATCTCTGCGAAGTCGGACCTTGAACTCTTTTAGGTCGGGGACGACAAAGATTTCCTCCGGTTCGGGTACAGGTTCGGGAACTTCGATGGGCTGTTCTGCTATTCTAGGCATTGGTTCACCAAGGAGAATAGCATAGGCATCGGAGAGTTGCTTTTTGAGCGTCGGTCGATAGGTGACCGTGGCTAGGGTGCCAAGAGAGAAAAGTGTTAAAAATGAAAATACAAAGAAGAGGGTGGTTTTCTTCATGTAGTTAGGAATTAGCTGTTTAAGGGTGATTTTGGAAGGTAGGCAATCGGGTAACTTTTGCCAAAGCTTACTTTTTTAACGGTTTTAATTCCTGATTTATTGCAGATCGTGTTTTTTTAGTCTTTTTGAGGTCTTATAAAGGGCCTGTTTAGATTTTCTAAATCAGGAATCATAAATTCCGATCGGAGAACACTCCCTACATTTCTTTTAATTGCGGATTGTGCAGATTTTCAACTAGATTCTTCTGTTCGGTTTTGTTTCCCACGCCATTCATCTGTGCGATATGATCAAGTACGGTCTCGGTTGAAAGTAGAAATCCATGGATAATCGCAGATTTTTTTTAAGCGGTATTCAGGTTTTAGGATATTTTTTCTAATTAAGTTTTTGAACACCAAGCTCAACCTTTCGATGAAAAAAGCCATCTTCTTCCTTCTTTTCTGTGGTTTTGCCTCCTTGGCACAAGCCACCGAACTCGCCCAAATGATCCAAACCTATCAAGCGGATCGGGGTGCACTGAGCCGATTGTACACCAATTCGCTTTCCGAAGAATATTTCGAACGGATGGAGAGGCTTAATCAAGAATATTTGCAAACACTGCAGAGCTTTAATTATGATTCCTTCTCTGAAGATGGGAAAATCGATTATGTTCTTTTTCGGAATTACCTGGAAACTCAACTCGCCGAGTTGGCTTTGGAAAGAAAAGCCTTTGATGAGGTGAAATCCGTGTTGGCTTTTTCGGAGCCTCTTCATGATTTTGTGGTGGCCCGCCGCCGAGCCAAAGAACCGGACTCCAAGTCATTGGCGGCAAGTTGGAATGATGTGGCCAAGCAAATTGACAAACAAAAGGAAGCGATATCGGCCACTCCCAAATACAATTCTTGGCAGAAGGCGGATTTGGCTGCTTCTACGGTGGAAAGCCTGCATCAAACGGTCAAGGAAGCCTATGATTTTTACCTTGACTATGATCCGGAATTTACCTGGTGGATGCCTGAGCCATGGAAAAACTTGGATGCCAGCCTGAATTCATATGCTTCAGCTTTGCGTGAGCACTACACCAATTCGGTGAAGGATGACGGTAGTGGCATCATCGGTAAACCCATCGGAAGGGAAGCACTGCTAAATCAGCTGGCCTTTGAGATGATCGCTTATTCTCCCGAGGAGTTGATCGCAGAGGCCGAGCGTCAATTTGAATGGTGTGAAAAGGAAATGCTCAAAGCTTCCGCTGAACTCGGCTACAGGGATGACTGGAAAGCCGCACTGGAAATGGTCAAGGAAACTTACCTACCCGCGGGAGCCTGGCCTGAGGAAGTGGCCCGTCTTGGAGAAGAGGCTATCGGGATCATGGAGGAAAACGACTGGATTACTGTGCCTGAACTGGCGAAAGAAACTTGGCGAACGCGGATGATTTCGGCCGCGAGACAACGAGTCAGTCCTTTCTTTCTGGGTGGAGAAGTGATTCAGATTTCTTACCCAACTTCCGAGATGACACATGAGGAAAAAATGATGTCCATGCGGGGAAATAATCCCCATTTTTCACGGGCCACGGTTCAGCATGAATTGATTCCCGGACATCATTTGCAGCAGTTTATGAATCAGCGCTACATGACACACCGTCGGCTTTTCCGTACGCCATTCTGGACCGAAGGTTGGGCCTTGTACTGGGAATTTGTGCTTTGGGATCGGGACTTTCCACGGGATGCCAAGGACAAAGTGGGCATGTTGTTTTGGCGAATGCACCGCTGCGCCCGGATCATCTTTTCGCTCAATTATCACCTGGGTAAAATGACACCACAGGAATGCATCGATCTTTTAGTGGATCGGGTGGGGCACGAATATGCCAATGCGGAAGCGGAAGTCCGGCGATCCTTTGAGGGGAGCTATGGACCGCTGTACCAGATTGCCTATATGATTGGGGCTTTGGAGTTTTATGCGCTTCGGGCGGAAATGGTGGACTCAGGGAAAATGCAGGAAAAAGCCTTTCATGACTTGATTATGCAGCAAAATACCATGCCGGTGGAAATCCTGAGAGCCAAAGTCACAGGACAGCCGTTGGACAAAAACCACAAAGCGAGTTGGCGGTTTTTGGATTGATTTTTCTTGGTAACCCTCCAAGGGTTTCGAATCCCTTGGAGGGTTGAGGAAAAAAAAGAGGCCAATTAGCCTCCTTTTTTCTGGACTTAAATCAACTTTTATTTTATATATCCAAAATGCTTAATTTAAGGATATAAGGGTTTTCATAGGTTTCGAAATCTTCAAAAATTTGATTGATATAAGGGTTTTGTTCCAAGAAATCTGGTAACGATGGATTATCTGTAAGTTTGTCTATTTCGGATTTAATTGCATAAGGATCTATAGCGAAATAAAGAGATTCATCATCACTTCCAATTGGGGCATAGGTTAAGTAGGAACTCAGTTTGGAAAATTCATCTCCAAAATCTGTAGACCAATTATCAATAATTTTCACTTTACCTGATGATCGATCAAAAATAGTGGGAAAGAATTTAGCTCCTTGGGTTAGGAACAAAAATATATGTTGATCAGTAGATTGTGTTGCAAAAATTGAAATATAATTATTAGCTGAAGCTTCGTTTCTGAACTCCATGATGTTTTCGAAATCTCGATCAAAAAATTCTTTGGGTGTTTTAAATTCTCCGAAATCAAAAATGTATTTAGCTTTTGTATCTTCTTGATTCAGCGTGTAGATCGTATCATTATCTGAAAAGGAGAACTCAATTTCACCGCCGAATTCATAAAATGTATCGTTATTAACGACGTTTAGGTAATTTCTTTCTTTCCCTAGCTTGCTGTATCCAGCTATTTTTTCACCGGATTTTCCAGATACCAATACAGCACGATCTCCATCTCCATTAAAGAATGTACCTCCGTAAATAAAATATTGATCACCCTTTGGATAAAATGAGGTAGCCAAGTTCAGGTACGGGTTTTTCCACTCGTCCTGAAATTCTCCGCTCGTGGTATACCTGATTAATTTTCCACTGCTTTTATCTAAAACTTCAATGGTTTTGGAAAAATCATTCCATCGAATATCATCCAATGATTGAAATTCCCCGGGACCATTCCCTTCCGAGGAAACCGATTGAAGCATATTGCCTCTCAGGTCCAGCAATAAAATTTGATTGGATGTCAAAATCCAGTAATTTTCTTGATTCTTTAGAATTCGTTTAATCGGTTTAATTGGAAGATTCTCTGAATTTTGGAAAGCAATTAAATCTGTAATTTTAAAGACAGATTCAAAACTTTGTGATTCAGAATTATTAATATCAACAGCTATTGCATCAGTATTGGTAGTTTCATCTTTATTAGAATCAGTACAGGATACAAAAAGGGCTGAAAGAAATAAAATGATAAATAAGAAAGATTGAGTTTTCATTATAAGCATTTAAGTAAATAAATAGAGGAGGTCAAGCCTCCCCTATCCGTTTTGATTTTTAATTAATCAATATCATCGCAATTCTCTCCTGCTGAGCAAGTACTCAATTCATTTGTGGTTTCCACACAGCAGTAAGTGGTAGGTCCGATTTGTGCTTAAGCATAATACGTCTCATCTTCACACTGTTCACTGCAGGGGTCTTCTAATACTTGCGCATTTGCGATTCCAACCCCTGACATTGCTAGAATTGCGAAAATCATGATAAGATTTTTCATGGTTATAATTGTTTAGTGAGTCAACAATAACCTTAATTATTCTTTTCAATAAAGGTAAAAATTTAGTCAGTGGTTTTTTTTTTTTTTGTAAATGGGTTTATTATATGATATTCGGTTCTTTTTTTATCAAAAACTAAATCTTTGTGATAAATACTAAAACAAGGAAAAAGCCAATCAGCCACCTTTTTACATCTAATTTAAACCATCACCTATTTTTTATATTTTACCTTGACCCCATCTTTGAGGGTAATGATGATGACCCCATTTTTGCCTTTTTCCCCATAAACTTCCGCAGCGGATTTGTCCTTGAGCACAGAAATACTTTCGATGTCATTGGGGTCGATATCCAGGTTGGTCATGGATGATTTTTCTATGGTCTCTTCCGAAGATTTGATTACGTAAAGGGGTTGATTCTCTTGGTTTTCTCCCGCCACCGCAATCGAAATTCCCGGTCTGGGATATCCGAACCGAAATTTAGATCCTGATGTAACTAGTGCTGTACCGGAAGTTTCGCTTTTTCCAATTCCTTGGACTCTCCCAGAAAGTGTTTGGCTAATTCCCAATGATTGGCGATCCAAAGCCAGTATTTGACTCTCGCTGAGTTCATTTTTGATTGCGACCAAGGTAGCAAGCTGCTTTTTTTTGAGTTGATTTTCCAATTGCAACACCTTCTCCAGCTGCTTTGTGGCTGCTAAGGGATCAACTTTGGGTTCCTTCAGCATCATTTCCAGCTTGGTATTGGCTTCATCCAAATCCCATTTGAGGGTAGAAAATTCCCCCGCATTTTCAGCGTGAAGTTTTTTGATTTTGTCTGCTTGACTCTCGCTTAGATTGATTTTTTCTCTTGCAGCCATAATTTGATCTGCAGAGTAAAGATTCTTCTTGAAGATGTCCTGAGCCAGGCTTAGATTTGAGAGCAGGAGAAATCCGATTACAACTAGGTTTTTCATGGTAATGTTGGTTTAGAAATCAGTCAAAAGGGAGGAGGTAGTCGATTCCCAGGTATCGAGGTAGGCTTTTTCTTCGATGATCAATTGTTGTTCTTGATTTTCGTTTTCTTGCAGAGAGATGATAATCAGGTCTGCCGGTGGTTCAGCGACAGGTTCTTGCTTTATCAGGAAAAATCCGCCTAAAAGCAAGGTAGCTGCAATGCCCATAGGAATCCACCAATTAAATCCACCGGCTTTTACCTCGGGGAATTCCGGAATCGGTATCCGCTGATCTTCGGCTTTCATTTTCTGGAAGAAATCCCGGATTAGTTCGTCATTAGCCATGCTGTTTCAGGGTTTCGGTTTTTAGGATCAATTCTTTCAATTTCTTTTTACCTCGGTCATAATGGGTACGTGCAGTTCCCAAGGTGATTTGTAGGGTTTCGGCAGCTTCCTCGATGGTCAGATTATGATAAAAGACCGCTAAAATCACTTCTCGCTGACGCAGGGGAAGAAGCTGTATGATTCCCTCATAACTTCGTTCCTCTAATTCTTCCTCAGGAATAATCGGATCGTAATTTTCTTCCAATGATTCGGTTTTTCCCAGCTTTCGAAGCTCATCGATTGCCGTAAAGCGAATGATGGAGAATAGCCAGGACTTGATTTTCTCCGGATGCTGAAGTTTGGCTTTTCCTTCGAGAATTTTGAGGTAGGACTGCTGCAGCACATCCTTTGCAAGTTCGTCCTCAAATCTACAGCACTGTCGCGCCCACAGGAAGGCATCACGGTGGTGACTTTTGAGTAGATTTTCGAGCTTGCTATGCTGCATATTCATTCCTTAGTCGTGAAAAAGTGGATTTGTATGACAAGGAAGAAAAAAACATCCGATTATTTTTAGTGACTAGTTTCGCTCCCGAATCCGAAAGAGATATGCCAGCGTAAATTCCAAATTCGTAGAATTCATATCAAATATTCGATCCTGTCCTTCGGGATTGGTAAAATCGTAGGCAAACCGAACTTCTCCTGCAAGCGTACTCTTCCCGAAAAGCTTAGAAATACCCGCTCCTCCGGTCAGTCCATACATAAGCTTTTTGGGACGATCATCAGCTCCGCCATAGGTTGGGATTTCCGGACTGGCCGAATTGGTGAAGTCTCGCTGTATATCTCGCGCATCCATTAGATAACCCAGGTGGGGTCCAACTTTGATCTGAAATCTTCCGGAGCGTCCTGCAAAGAAACTGGCAAGAAGGGGCATTTTCAGGTAATCCAATTCGGTAATATTTCGCTGCACGGGATCTGTGTCGGGATTGGGAAGATTCATCCCAAGTGTTATGAGCTGGAGATTGAGTTCAATGCCTGCATTTTTGGAATTGAAATGCTCGATGACAAAAGCGAAAGTAGGCTTGCCCACAGCTTCAGTGCTGATTGCCCGGAAATTGGCTGCCGGGCGATAGGAATAGGTAGAGGTGGTGTAGCCGGCTCGAATTCCGACACTGGTTTGGGCTAGCGCAGGTAGCGAAGTGAAGGCTGTCAAAAGAAGAAAAAGAAGGAAGCGCATGTGTAAAATTAGGAATTTGGTAGTTCAAAAAAAGCTCCCAAAATCAGGAGCTTTTTGATGGATCAGTCTTCTTTGGTTTTTTTGATTTCGTCCAAATCATCCCGGTCTTTGAGTTTTTTATCTTCTACATTTTTATTGAGAAAATCATTGATTTTATCAATCGGAAAGGAGGAAGAAATTTCTCCAAAGGAATCAATTTCCATTTTGAAGCCCTTTAGATCACCGTGGACCTTTGGGTCTTCTTGTTGTTTTTTCTTCTTTTTTTTGCTCATGACTTGCTAAGGTTAGCTATTGACCTGAAGCGTATTTAGTGCATATCGGATTCGATTTGCCACCTCTTTTGGCCCTAAGATAGCAAATATCTCCATCAAATCCGGTCCTGCACCAGCTCCGGTTACTGCAAGACGAACGGCCTGCATGACTTTGCCGAGCTTCACCTCTACCGCCTCAGCAGATTCACCAAGCAATGTTTTAGCCGATTCGGCATCAAAATCACCCAAGAAAGATGCTAAGGTTTCGGCATAATGAGTCAGAACTTTCACCGCTTCCTCATTCCACTTTTTGGAAGCCACCTGATCATCAAAATCAGTAGGAGCTATAATGAGGAACTTACTTTCTTGCCAAAGTTCGGCCGGGAATGTCACTCGGTCCTTGGTCAATCTGACCATTGCAGCAGCTTTTTCTTTGCTCACTTCAAACCCCTCTTTTTGGGCATCTTCCAGCACAAATTGTTGGAGTTCTTCTACTGGTTTTGAACGTAGGTAATGCTCGTTATACCATTTGGCTTTGGCCACATCAAATTTAGCGCCTGCTTTTCCGATTCGGTCTATGCTAAACGCTTCCACCAATTCCTCTTTAGTGAACAACTCCCGCTCGTCACCGGGATTCCAACCCAGAAAGGCTAAGAAATTGAGTAAAGCTTCGGGCAGATATCCCTGCTCACGGAAACCAATGGCCGTTTCACCAGTACCTTGATTGTTCCAATCAATTGGGAAAACCGGAAAACCCAAGCGGTCGCCATCACGCTTGGAAAGTTTGCCATTTCCGTCAGGCTTGAGCAAAAGTGGCAAATGGGCAAATTCAGGCATGGTCTCTTCCCAGCCAAAAAATTTGTATAGCAACACATGCAATGGTGCTGATGGAAGCCATTCTTCACCACGAATGACATGGGTGATTTTCATCAAATGATCATCAACGATATTGGCCAAATGATAGGTTGGCATGCCGTCTGATTTCATGAGGACTTTATCATCCAATGTAGAAGAGTGTACCATCACCCAACCACGGATTAGATCATTCAGTCGGACTTCTTCCTTTCTCGGGATCTTGACACGGATCACATAGGGTTCGCCAGAATCCAATCGCGCTTTCACCTCTTCTTCGGATAGGGTCAGCGAGTTATTCATCTGAGTACGTGTGATGCTGTTGTACTGAGGTTGGACTACGCGGGCAGCAGTGAGTCGCTCGCGCATGGCTTCCAATTCCTCTGCAGTATCAAAAGCATAGTAAGCGTGGCCTTTTTCCACCAAATCCAAAGCATACTGCATGTAATCGGGCTTTCGCTCAGACTGTCTGTAAGGGCCAAAAGCTCCGGGATTCCAAGGACTTTCCTCCGGTGTAATTCCCAACCAATCCAGTGATTCTTTGATGTATTCTTCTGCGCCGGGGACATAGCGGGACTGATCGGTATCTTCGATACGAAGGATGAAAGTGCCTTGATGTTTTTTGGCAAAAAGGTAATTATATAGAGCGGTTCTCACTCCACCGATATGCAGAGGTCCTGTGGGAGATGGGGCAAAACGAACGCGAACTTCTCGACTCATGGTTTAGTATTTCTATCTTGAAAACTGATGCTTGGATTAATGGTTTGACCATTAAGCCTGCAAAGATAGGAATTTGTGAGCGAAGGGGGATTTTTGACTGAGATAATTCTGAGGAATCTCTCGGCCCTTACTCTTTTCGGATTACTTTTTTCAAATAGTCCAAAACAAAAAAACTAATCAGCGCCCCAATCGCCGGAACGGCAAAAAAGGCCATGCCCCAAAATTGGGAATTTTCTTCCGGGGTAAAGTGAAAAAATACACTTTTGATGGACAATGTCCAATCGCTGAGTAAATCCAAAGAAGCCAGGTAAACCATATAAATCGAACCACAAAAGGCTAATCCGCAGAGGACTTGAAACACCGTGACCAAGACTAAGGCTAGGTCTTTTGCTGGGTCTGATTGTTGGAAAGCATTCATATCTATAAAGCTAAAGGAATATTCATGCAAAATCAATAGTGAGAATTAAAACGAAATTAGTCGAATTAACTTGTAGGGAATCGTTGAAAAGGAATAAAAAAAGGAACTCATTGCTGAGTTCCTTTTTCTATGTTTAGGATGATAATCCTTAGTGTTTCACCTGGATTTTTTCCTTGATACGGGCAGCTTTACCCTGACGTCCTCTCAAGTAGAACAATCTTGCTCTTCTCACTCTACCTTGTCTCAACAGATCGATTTGCTCGATAGATGGAGAAAGGATAGGGAAAATACGCTCCACACCGATACCGTTGGAGATTTTTCGCACGGTGAAAGTTTCGCCGTTTGAATTCGGGTTTTTACGCTGGATCACAGTTCCTTGGAACTGCTGGATACGCTCCTTGTTACCTTCTTTGATTCGTACGTGTACGTTGATGGTATCACCAGCTTTGAAAGAAGGGAATTTGGCTCTCGCCTCGTTGTATTCCGCTTCTACGATTTTCATTAGTTCGCTCATAGCTTCTATATTTTATGCTTTCGCTGTTTGGCCAACGCGTGGCTTATTCAATTACTTTTTATTCGATTTCAATTCGCCTTTTTCCAATCCTGATTTGGCCCATAAATCCGGCCTTCGTTCTTGGGTTCGGCGCACCGATGCTTCAAATCTCCATTCATTGATCTTGGCTTCATGACCCGATAGCAGTACTTCCGGTACTTCCATTCCTTGCCATTCGGCAGGTCTAGTGTACACCGGAGGAGCCAATAAATGATCCTGAAAAGAATCAGTCAAGGCTGAGGTTTCGTCATTGAGCACTCCCGGGATTAGTCGAATCACGGCATCCGCTATGACAGCGGCGGCGAGTTCTCCTCCCGAAAGGACAAAGTCCCCGATACTGATTTCCTGAGTAATGTATCTCTCCCGAATTCGCTCATCCACTCCTTTGTAATGACCACAAAGGATCAGGAGGTTTTGCTTCATCGAAAGGGAATTGGCCATGGGCTGATCAAAGGTCTTACCGTCTGGAGTGACGTAGATGATTTCATCGTAAGTTCGCTCCTGTTGTAAAGCTTCGATGCAGCGGGCAATAGGTTCGATCATCATGACCATTCCTGCTCCGCCGCCAAAGGCATAATCATCGATATGCTTTTGCTTGCCGGTGGCATAATCACGCAGGTTGTGAACACGGACCGAAGCGATTCCTTTTTCTTCGGCTCTTTTGAGAATCGAATGGGAAAAGGGACCTTCCAGCAATCCGGGCACTACGCTGATGATGTCGATATGCATACTCAGTCTTCGAGATAAATGTCAAGTAAGCCTTCGGGCAAATGACAGTAAACTTTTTTAGCTGTCTTGTCCACCTTTTGGATAATGCCATCCTGAATCGGGATGAGCACTTCTTTTTCTTGGTGTTTTACGCCGAGGAGATCTTGGGTTTCCAGATCGTAGATGGTTTCCACTGGTCCGAGGACTCCGTGGGTATCGTCTATGACTTCAAACCCTATTAATTCGTGGAAGTAATATTGATCCTCATCTAGCTCAGGAAGGGCTGTGAGCGGGAGATAAACTGCCGAACCCACGAGTTCTTCTACTTGCTCTATTCGATCAAGATCCTCAAATTTTGCCAAAACCCGATTTCCGGGCTGGAGGACGAAATGTTCCAAAAAGAAGGGAACCAATCGGCCTTTTTGTTCGAGGAAAAGATGCTTGAGGTCTTCATAATCTTCTGGATAATCGACATCGAGCATCACCACTACTTCACCACGAAGACCATGAACTTTGGCTACATAGCCTAATTGAAAGCATTGCTCCTTGTTCATGGGGAGATGATATTAAGCTTGTGCTTCGTCGCCTTCTGCGGAAGCCTCGGGAGCATCAGCAGCAGCTTCTTCGCTTGCTTCTTCAGCAGGAGCTTCTGCGGCTGCAGCAGCTGCTTTAGCCTCGTCTTCTCTTGCTTTGATCGCATCAAGACGAGCTTGGTTTTTAGCGGTCTCAGCGTCCAAAGCCTTCTTACGAGCTTCTTCTTTAGCTTTACCGATAGAGTCCATTTTGCCTGCAATCTTGGTTTCTTTGTCTTGAAGCCAAGCGTCAAATTTTGCGTCGGCCTGATCTTGAGTAATCGCACCTTTGATTACACCGATTTGAAGGTGTTTTTTCAGCATGACACCACGGTATGAAAGCATGGCTTTTACAGTGTCGGTAGGCTGAGCTCCATTCAACAACCACTGTAGAGCGCGCTCATTGTTGATGTTGATGGATGCGGGATTGGTGTTCGGATTGTAGGTTCCGATTTTTTCGATGAAGCGTCCATCTCGTGGAGCTCTTGCATCTGCGATAACCACGTCATAGATAGCCATTTTCTTTCTACCTCTTCGTGCTAATCTGATTTTTACTGCCATAATTTTTTATGTGTTTGTTAAGCGGATGGAACCCGTCCATCCTAAATTTGGAGTGCAAAGATAGGGTAATTCCCTGTAATGCCATAAGTTGGATAAGAAATATTTGACTAAAAGTGGGCTTTTCTTTTAACTTGCGGGCTCTTGAAGGGTGGAGGTCGCTAGACTTGATCAAAAACCTACTTCTTGGCCCCGTAGTTCAATGGATAGAATAGAAGTTTCCTAAACTTTAGATATGGGTTCGATTCCCGTCGGGGCTACTTTTAATTTCTTCGCAATGAAACAAGTTTACTATGCTTATGTACTGAAAAGCAAACTCCATGATTATTTTTATAAAGGGCACTGCAAGGATCTCACCAAGAGGCTGGAGCAGCATAATTCTGGAATGACTACTTCCATCCGGCCTTATCTTCCATTTGAGTTGGTTTATTTTGAGGAGTTTGAAAGCTTATCAGAAGCAATCAAACGTGAAAAATATTTTAAAACATCCAGAGGTAGGAAGTTTCTTAAGGAAAAGTTAATGAAGTAGTTCAACGCCCGCCCGGCTGACGCCAGTCGGACGGGGATAGAACAAGCGTTTCCTAAACGCTAGATCTAGGTTCGATTCCTAGCGGGGCTACTATTTTGATTTTCAATTATTTAAGGGGTGTAGTTCATCCCCTTTTTTGTGGAAAAACCCCAACATTGCAGTAAACCTTGCAGTGATTTGATTCATTTTTTGGATTATTACCTCGAAATACAACCTTTATTTCAGTGAACTGGTGTCTACCTCGAATAGCGGTTCGTTGGTTCTTTTTTTTAATTTTTCCCCTGCACTAAATACCAATCTACCCAGCCGTCCATTTGTTTAAGAGAACTAGGTCGAAGAAGTATTTCTCTTTTGTCGTTTAGTAAAAACATCGTTGGGGTACCAAAAACATAATAATCCTTTACAGCTGTGCTGTTCCATTTTTGATAATCACAAAATGAGATAAAAGGGAATGTTTTCGCAAAAATATCAAACTGCGTTTGATCTTCATCGAGGGAAACAAGTACTACTTCTACATCATTAGCCTTCCATTTTGGATATTGTTTTGCTATTTCGGGGAGCTCTTCAGTACACTGAGGGCACCAGCTGGCACCAAAAACTACAACAGTATATTTACTTTTAAGGTCAGAGAGTTTATTAGGGGAATTGTTTGGTTCATAACCCGGAGCGTAATAATCGCCTTCGAAAATGATGTCAGGAGCTGTATTTCCTTTTTTCATTGCTCGATAGCTTTCTAGTTTCTTCGCAAGGTCACTATCTATGGTAGAGCTTGTTTCGTTTAATACTTTGAGAGCTAAATACTCGGATGCTTGAAACAAGCTATGACGCTCTAATAGATCGAACAGATAATTGGTAATTTCATTGAGTTTTTGCTCGTCATTTACCAAGTTAACCATCATTGCATCAATTGAGTGTTGCATTTCGATAAATGAAGAATCTAATGAGTGACCACTATTTTCCAGTAGCCAAAAATGGCTCTCGATGGCTTCTTTGAACAATCCACTTTTGTACAAACGTTGATCCGTATAATCCAATGCTCTGAAGGCAGCAATGGTGGTAGGAATTTCTTCTGGACGGTATTGCGCTACCGTTGATACAGAACTCACCAATTTACGTGTGGGCAAAAACCAACTTACGTAAGTGCCTTTAGGAAGCTTTGCTAAAAATGCAGCATCCTCTGATTTGATACGTTGCTTTTCAGCTTGTATGTTCTTGACAGGTTGTTCTTGAACTGCAAACAAAGAATCCAAGGTGTAAATTTTCTCCAGATAAATCCAGGCACTTAAAGCCTGTTCTCTTCTGGGGTGTTCTTGTGCATACTGCTCAAACCATTGGTTTTCTTTTCCTTTGGTAATTTTGATTGTTTCTGTGTGGCTTAATACTTCTCCAACAATTTCAATATCTTCTCCATTAAGAATAACAAACAAGGGTTTTTCATCTGTTGACATTAGATAACCCACACCATAATCGGCATTGGAATAAGTTAATTTGAAATTGCCTTTATCATCGATGGTTACGTTTGAAATAGGGTAGGTTTTTAGTCCGTTGAATCCTTCGAGACGGATGGATTGGCTAGCGAGTTGGGAAAGGTTACCTGTAACTACTGCATCACCGATAAATTGCGGCCCACCTTCATCTAATTTTACCTTTACATCGTCTGCACATCCCATAAAAAACAAAGAAGCTAATACGAATACCAAGCTATATAAATATTTCTTTTTCATAAATTTATAATTGTCCTTTGATGGTCATGACTTGCCTCGAATATCGAGGTAGCCTGTTCCGATTCTCGTGAGAATCTCGTAAACAAACTATGCCACCCTAAAGGGATGGCATAGTAAAGTGTCAAATCAATCAAACTGCTTCGCTAATCAAAGTATCAATCCTTAAGGCAGCGCACGGATTGACCGTTTACGCGGAACCTTCCGGTCATCGAGGCAGATTCCGGGCCGAATATCAGTGCGCGAGCGCTGGTGGACGACACCGTGCTGGTCCAATATAAGCCTGTCAAACCGACATTTAAGAGCCCGCCGGTGCCGCTGCGGAATCCTGCTGCGGGCAACTTAAGTGGTGAGGCAAAGGCACCTTCACTTGTGTTGGCACTCCAAGTTGTTCGTTCACTATCTAGTTCTGCATCAGTAGGTAAGCGGTATCCGCTCGGGCATGGGTTGTTTATTCCATTTACTCCCTGCCATAAGTCGTTATTTTGTGGACTACGCCAATCAAATGGTAATGTGCTGGAGGTTATAAAGTCACCATGACCGGGATTGTCGCTGCTGCTCAATGTAGCAGTTGTACCTGAGGTTCTTAATTGATGCCCATCTGTGCCACGTCCCCACTGGTATAAATCGCCATAAGAAGCCAAATCCTTGCTGCTTGTTGCTACCTGAGAAGCACCGAGGTTGCGATCCATCCAAGTTTTTCCCGTTGATGGGTTGATTACATCCTCATCTAGGCAAACAGGGATTAAGGAATAGCTTTCGCTAAATGCGATTGGCGTACCTAATTCCTCTTGAACAACGCTAAAGGCAACCTGATCGCATCCGGCCCAGCCCCCAGCAAGTGGCACTGTATGGCTGACTGTGCTGCCTGAGCTCACCTCGGTATATTCCATTTCATCACCTTCAATGTCAATAATAATAATGGCATTTGCATCTGTTGGACCTGAAGTGATGGCATAGGTTACTTCTACTACAAAATCAGTTTCTGTGTTGTAAGCGGAGTAGCTTACCGATTTTGTGTTTATGCCCGAGCTTGCTGTAGCCATGTCAGAAACAGGATAGAAAGTTGAACTTCCCGGTTCAATACAATCATTCTCGCAGGATGCAGTTGATGCAATCCTCATGTTTGCGGTTTGGATATCTGTGCTTTCCAGAATTTTTTCGGTTTGAAAATCTACCTTCGATAAATCGTCTGTTAATGTATCCAAGCTACATGAACACATAACACCTGCAATTACGAATAGCACCGTGCAGGCTTTGAGTTTACTCCATTGAAAATTTTTCATTTTTAAAATTTAGATTTTCCCTACTCTGTTGAAAAAGGCTTTTCGGGTTTCGCCCAAAAAAATAATGGTTTTTTTTGCTGGGTTTTAATTTTGAACGCCAATATCTATCTACTGTAATTGTGGAGTTTAATTCTCAATTATCAGTATTTGATTTTCTAAGCATCGCTTTTCTCTAAAAAGCACCTGTTGGTTTGTATTCATTTAAAAGTCAGGTTAATAGAGTTCAATATTTCCAAACGATTCCGAAAAAATTTACCCGATTTGGGAAATCAGTTGATCAGATTAGGGATTGAAGTAAGCAAGCATGTCTTTTCTTTTTAATTTTTTTTAACTATTTTGAGAAACAATGTAACAGGACTTATTTCAATTAAAACTAATTTTTATGGCAAGTGATCTTAATGAAGTACATCTCAAGTCTTATTCTGGATGGGAAAAAATAAATATTGTCCACAGATACTTCGACAGTACAAGTGGGGGAACCATTACCCCTTTATTCATAAAAAATGGCGATTTTTATGAAACCAAATGGGATAATTCTTCCCGTTCCTATGACACTAAAGTAGAAATTGAACTAGAATGGGCAGGTGGGAAAAAGGTTTTAGAAATTGTGGATCATACAGAGGCAGTGTACATGGGTACTTGGTTTCCTGCTTTTAGCGATATTAAATATAATCTCATTGAAAGAGTTTTAATAATTACTACAACTATTGGAAAGCCTGCAGAAAATCCATAATAATTATAATTATTCTCAACTTTGAAGTTCAATTTTAAAAAGTCCAGTTTCCCAAGCAGGGTAGCTAAATTAGGGAGACTATGAAATTTAAGAAAATTAGAAATCGTATTTTTCCGATTTGTTGGATCGATCAAAACCTCTTCACGATTTTTACTAAGTAGGTGGTACCTCAGAGGATGATGAAAAAACTCAGGAATAGTAAATCACGAAAAAATCGGTTGAAACCAATCGGTTATAAACTCACTTTTTCCCTTCATGAAACCTCTTCATGATGTCAAATGACCCAGAAAATCCATGTTTTTCTCTAAGATAGATCTTAGTGGTTCTAAAATTGGAGTGACCCAGTACCTGTCTATTATCTTCTTCCGAGTTACCCATGTATTCCATATGGTTCGCCAGTGTATGTCTGGATACCTGACCCGTCCATGCAGGTATTCTTCTGATTGTTACGTCGGGTTCGCGCTCGATGAATATTATGCTCCTGTACCTGAGTGAAGTCTTTTTCCATTTTTGGCACAATGCGCCTGCACCTGTCGACAAGCGTCGAGCCGTTTGCAACAATTTAAAATTAATATAGATGACCTATCCCAAACAGAAGTATTGGTGGCTTCATAGTCCTTTACTATAATAAAAACATTGAGTTGCTAAAAGCACTGCTTTGCAAACGGATTCGAAATGAATATTTTCCAATTATAATTCGTGTAGTACTTCAATTTATTTAATTCTATGATCCTAAAAATGATATATTAATCATTCCCAACAAAATTGGCTCGCCCAAAAAATCGTTGATTAACGAAGTTATTAAGATTGGAACCAAACCGGTAATTAAACCCAAATCTGGTATCGATGGTATATGCTGAGGGTAGGGTTACTCTCCCGCTCAAAATATCCTGTTCGGAGAAATCTCCTGATGCCAGGTAAATCTGATCCTTTACGTAATTACCCTCAGCCCTTACATAAAAAGAAAAATTCCCGGTTACGCGGACTTCTGCACTGACACTCAAACCTGTGGTCCAAAAGCTAAAATCATCTAGATAATTTCTCAGACGGTATCCAACTTGTAGGTTGCCCCATTGTTGATTTAGTCCTAGACTCGCTCTCAGACTTTGGAGAGCCCTGGTTTCTTGAGCTGCACCGTAAATGGTTTCCTCGACATATCTATTGTTTCTGACTTCAATCCCATAGTTCACTCTTAGAAACCTGGAATTTTGCTCTGATTCCGGAAAAAAATTGAACTCTAAAGCTGGTCTGAAGCCGACCTGAAACTTGTAATTAAAGCGAGTGTTCTGACGACCATCAAAATCATATCCATAAGACCAGTTGGGTGAAATGGACTTTACCAACTGATGACCAAATCCAAATTCTGAAACATCAAAATTGTTCTCAATTTCATCGATGATAGGGTTGCCGTTTTCATCAAGAACCGGAGCGCCATTCTCATCAACTCTTGGTTCCTTTTGAATCGTTGTTCTTAACCTTTCATTTATTCTCCCGGATATGGAGATTTTCCATTCATCCGTGATGCGGTTAATATTGATGTCTCCACCAAAATTGATTTGCCTGCTCAATTCCTCTATTTCAAAGTTCGCATCACTACCAACATTGAAAACCCAGTAATTCCAAGAATCAACGCTTTCCTGTCCAGTATCTTCCAGATTGCTAAATTCGGTCTTCATATTGATATCAACTCCCTCTCCTGCTTTGGTCTTCGCAACAAACGGAGCTAAACCTAATTTGATATACCGAGTAAGTTTTTCACGCACCTCAAAGTCGGTATCCGTCTGTTTGTTGTTTACATAGAGGGTATCTGCTCTTCCTGCATAAATATTTTGTTGACCTATAAAAATCAGTTGATATTGTCGTCCCCCGCCACCAGATCTGTTATTGTTAATGAGCAAAAAGATATCAGCCATTTCATTATCCCTGTAGAAGTCAACCGCCGTAATTTCCGTTCTGATAAAATCCATATCGCAGCCACCATCTCTTCTTTCACAGCCGTCGATAAACACCCGGAGTTTATTGGGAGGACTGGAATTATCAATTAATGCTTGACTAATTGCAGGAGGATTAAAGGAAAAGAATGTAAGAATCAATAAAAGTGGTATTATTTTCATTCGATTAGGGGTAATTCAAGTGAATCGTATTCTTAAGATCGAGGTTGAATACAAATTATCCTCGAATAATACCATTATCTATTGATAATAAGTGGACATTTTACACGAAACAGCAAAGAAAATGATTCTCGGTCCTTCGCCTACAATAAATACAGGAAATAACGGCTTCAATTTTGGCTTGTGAAAAGAAGTGGAAATTAAATGGCCCTTATTATTCCAAGAGGATTCTTTTTAAGAATAATAAAAATGCTAAAATTACATTTGAAGTAAATAGAAGTCTTTCTATGAATGAAGAGACTGGTAAAAGTCAAAATCCTTTCAAATAATCAAAAAGTTAGCGAATGGATTTTTGAAACTTTTGGAAGGGTCGAAAATTGAATAGACAATTAAGGGATAAATGATTGAAGGCAATTAGGAAGACAAGATTATAGAATTCTCGCGTACCTACTATTCACAATGAGTCATTTTTGATTTTTCTAATCTCCTTAAGATCTGTACCAAGTAGGTGGTACCTGAGAGGATGAAGAAAATTAACAAAACAATTTTCCTTGAGTTAAAAATTGTGCTTGGAGGCCATAAGGGACTTATTTTACTGGAATTAGAAATTATAGATAATTGAATTACAATTATTTGAAAAAATTCCTGATGATACGCGTTTCCTAAACGTTAGATCCAAGTTCCTCTCCCGGCTGACACCAGTCGGACGGGGATTCCTAGCGGGGCTACCCAAACAAAAAACCTCGAAGATCCAATCCTCGAGGTTTTTTGTTTTGATAGGCATTGATTTACTGCAATCGTGCCTGAATCTCTTCGACAAGACCCTGATATTTGATCATGATTCGTGACCAATCCCGGAAGAGTTCATCATCCTTCACCGTGATGACTTCCTTAGTCCGGTTAGGATCATTGAGCTCGGCAGCCTGACTGACCAATTTGACGGAATAAGCCAATTCATCGGAATTTCCTCCGGAACTGACAATCACCCGAGTTCGGATCACGGCAGAATTGAAATTCTCCACTTGCCATGAAGTGGTCAGATATCCGGTATTGTAATCCACCGTTTCTAAAATATCAAAATAACGGGTAACAATAGAAGACAAAATTCTCCAAGCTTCTTCGCCGGAATAGGCAGTGTCCACAGGAACGGTTATCCGCACATTGGCAAGGTCGGATGAAACTGAATTGTCATAGGCCTGATCCCGCGCCATTTCGATTGTTTCAGTTACTGGAGGAGTATTTCGATCTGCCTGATTGCAGTAATCTTTGTAATACTTGACGAATCCATCTTTGGATACGACCACGGAAATACATCGTCCATTCGGAACTTTCAAATCGTATGCCCCGATTCCCACACGTTGTCCAGCGATTTCAATAGCCGCATCATTAGGAACAGTATTTAACTTGACCAATCGCTCATCCAAAACAGCGGATTCACGAATGGGGGGTTCAGGGTCAATTCCCGGCTTGTTGCAAAATACCCGGGTATATTCTACAAAACCTTCCTTATTTACCGTGACCGTGACACAATCTCCATTGGGTACAGAAACATCCTGATTCCCTTTTCCCATGAGTACGCCGTTTAAGCTGACTTCTCCATCAGCAGGCTGAACCTCCAGTCGAACTTGTCGATCTTTCAATTCGAAGAACTCACGAATCGGAGGAGTTTCTCGCTCGGGAGAATTGTAATAGGTTTTGGTGACAGGGGCAAAGCCTGATTTTTTGATTTCTAAAGTCGCCGATCGATCTTTGGGGATATTCATGAAAATGGCTTTGCTGCCGATTTTTCGTCCATCGACAAAAATCTCCGCATCAAAGGGTTCCACGCTGATATCGACCCGACGAGTGTCCAAAGCCACCCGCTGATCTTTGTCCCACTTCAGATCTTTGTTGTATTCTTTGATTACGGGATCGAATCCAGGCTTGGTGATCTTAATCCGATTTCTGGAATTTTTATCCAGCTTGTACTCGATGCTTCCCGTACCCAATTCTTGCTTTTCGGAATTGTCATAGTCATTGAGAAGAATAAATTTGGCATCGGTGTGGTTGGCAGTAATTTGGAGTTTTTGGGCTTGGGCATGGAAAATAAACAGTCCCAGCACCAAGAAGGTGAGTAAATGTCTGTAATTCATATTTTAAGGGTTGGCAATTTCTCTTGCAAGAAATTGAATCTAACCAACTTTTGCAACTCCTAATAAAAATTGATATAACTAAATCGATTCAGATTTATCTCCAAGTATTCTTCAAAAAGTTCAACCAATTCCCAGACATGACATTTTGGACATCTTCTGCCGAATACCCCCTTTGCTGAAGTAAATCCGGGATTTTCTGCAAATCGGCGATCGTCTCCAAATCCCAAGGGCATTGCTCAGAGCCAAAAGCGCCATCCAAATCCGAACCAATTCCAATGTGATTTGCATTGCCCGCAATCTGACAAATGTGATCCAAATGGTCTAAAACGGTAGAAATTGTAACGTTTCGCTCTTTTGGTGTACTTTTTCCCCTAATCCAATCCGGACTGAGCATCCAGGCATCAAAAGCTCCTCCAATCACCGCGCCTCTGTCAATCAGGGCCTTGATCATCTCGTCGGAAAACTGCCGATTGTGGTCCACCAAAGCCCGACAATTGTTATGACTGGCCCAGATAGGCCCCTGAAAAATCTCTAAAGCATCCCAAAAGGCTAAATCGCAAAGGTGCGTTGCATCTAAAATAATCCCCAACTCATCCATTTTGCGAAGGAGTTCTTTTCCTTTCGCATTCAAAGGAGCTGAGGCATCGGTTCCATGAGCATAGCGTCCCGGACCATAATGGGCAGGACCTAATGCACGCAAGCCATACTCGTATGCTTTTTCCAAGTAATCGAGGTTGACAATTGAGTCGGCTCCCTCCAGGGAGAGGATAAAACCTACAGCCTCTTTACTCTTATCTTCTGCTTTATCCCAAAGGGCTAAATGGGTCTGAAGTTCTTCCCAATTGCAGATCTGCCGCATTTCTCCCTTTTCGACCATGGCTTGGTACCAAGCTAACTGCCCTTGAGTTTGGGCCCAAGCTTGCTCGGGGGAATGCCAGCCGGGAAGAGAATTACCCGGGGCGACATAGCGGGCAATTTGAGTGGCGACAACGAGGCCGATATTTCCTTTCCGGAGTTCAGGAAGGGAAACCACTGCATTGCCTCGATCAGGTTTGTCTTTGAGCCCATTTTCCCGAGCATTGATCTCTGCGACGGGTCGGGTAAGGTCCCGATTCCATTCGAGGGCATTCATACTCAGGTCCAAGTGGGCGTCGAGGGTCAGCATGGCTTAGAAACTTTGAAGGATAAAAACGGTGGGAATTTTATGCAGATCGATTGGACTTTTCTTCCAGTCTAGAATGGTTTTCGTTTGGATGAGTTCGTCCGATGCGGTTAGATTTTTTGCTATACAAAGCTTGGTTTGGGAAGAAAGGATTTGGATCAAATCTTCCAGAAGTTGATTGTTACGAAAGGGCGTTTCCATAAAAATCTGAGCCCGTTTTTCCCGCAGGGACTCTGCTTCCAGTTTTTTCAAAGCAGTAGCCCGCTCTTTTTTATCAATGGGCAAATAGCCGTGAAAGGCAAAAGACTGACCCGAAAAACCCGAGCCCATCAAGGCCAAAAACATGGAACTGGGACCGGAAAGCGGAACTACCTGAATTCCCCGGGTGTGTGCATGGGCTACGGCCAGAGCTCCCGGATCAGCGATTCCCGGACAACCTGCTTCGGATAGGATTCCCACATCGGCACCTTTAAACAGCGGCTGAAGGAGTCTGTTGATGGATTCTGGCGGAGTGTTTTTGTCGAGGATTTCCATATGGACTTCCTCCAAGTTCACTCCCAGCTTAAGGCTGGAGATATAGCGACGGGCGGTTCTGAGATTTTCGACCAGGAAAACTTTTGTATGGGCGATCACCTCCTTGACCTGGGGTGTAATCACCTGTTCGGCGGTATTTTCTGCCAGGACATTGGGGATTAAGAAAAGCTTTCCTTGGGGCATGGGTTAATTAGGGTAAATTAATTCAAAAATCTCCTTACCTGCTGAATTACCACCTCTGGTTTTTCGGCATGCAGCCAATGTCCGGCATCGGAAATAAATTCAATCTCATAATTGGGAAAGTGATTTAAAATATCCGGCAAGTCACTTTGTTGGATATAGTTGGAATTGGCACCAGCCAAAAATAAAGTAGGCCCTTTATATTTTCCATCTTCGGGTAGGGCTTTACCCACCTCTTCGATGTTTTCCGTGATAACCGGAAGGTTGATTTTCCATACAAATCCATTCTCATCTCTTCCCAAGCTTTTGAGTAAAAACTGTCGGATTCCGGGTTCGTGGATATACTTGGAAAGTTGCTCATCGGCTTCTTTCCGGGATTTGATTTCCGCAAGGGCAATGGAATTCAGCCCTTCTAAAATCGTCTGATGATGAACCGAATAATAGCGTGGAGCAATATCGGCTACGATCAGCTTTTCTACCCGATCCGGGTAGCGAATGGCAAAATTCATGGCGGTTTTTCCTCCCATGGAATGGCCCATCAGAAACACATCACTTAATCCCTCTTGATCGAGTAATTCTTTTAAATCCTCAACCATGACTCGATAATTCCATTCTTCTGCATGCGGAGAATCCCCATGGTTTCTTTGATCCACTAGGTAAAGTGTGAAGTCTTTTTCTAGCTCACGAGCGATGGAAAACCAATTGTCTGCCGAACCAAAAAGTCCATGTAGGATAATAAGCGGTTGGCCGGAGCCGGTTTTTCTAAAATTCAGTTTCAAACCTATTAACTTTTAACGTTTAATAATTAACTATTCTCTTCTAGCCTCCTCCTGTACATCTGAATGGTATTTTCCAGACCATAATAAAGCGCATCGCAGACGAGCGCATGGCCAATGGAAACCTCATCCAAAAATGGAATTTTATGCTTCAAAAAAGCCAGATTCTGCAAATCCAAATCGTGTCCAGCATTCAATCCTAGCCCAAGTTCTTTTGCGATTTGGGCCACTTCCACATAGGGAGCTACAGCTTTTTCTCGGTCTATCAGATAGTGAGAAGCATAAGGTTCTGTATAAAGCTCTACGCGGTCCGTACCGGTGAGTTGGGCTGGTTCGAAATATTTTGCCTGCGGATTGATGAAAATAGAAACCCGACAGCCGGATTCTTTAAGTTCGGCCACGATGTCTTTCAGCATACTCTGATGAGTGATGGTGTCCCAGCCAGTATTGGAAGTGATGGCATCTGGCGGATCAGGGACCAGGGTCGCTTGTGCGGGTTTTACCTTTTTCACCAATTCCATGTAGCGCTTGTCCGGATAGCCTTCGATATTGAATTCAGTGGTTACCACCTCAGCCAAATCCAGCACATCCTGATAGCGAATATGCCGCTCATCGGGTCGGGGATGGACAGTGATTCCTTCTGCGCCAAAGCGTTCGGCATCTTGTGCCACGAGAACTACATTGGGGTTATTTGCTCCCCGGGCATTGCGCAGGGTCGCAATCTTATTGATATTTACACTCAGCTTGGTCATATCGCGTTCTAAAAAGGGTATTTTTGCAGTGAAAACAAAGTTACAACATAATCTAACTAGCAATGAGTTTAAAACAAACCATAGAATCTGAAATTAAATCGGCGATGATCGCCAAAGACAAGACTCGTTTGACAGCCTTGCGAGCGGTTAAATCCCTGATTTTGTTAGAAGAAACCAAAGGAGGAGTAAAAGGGGAAATTTCTGCTGATGACGAGATGAAGCTGCTCACCAAAGCTGCAAAACAGCGTAAAGACTCCGCGGATATCTATGAACAGCAAGGAAGATTTGATTTGCACGAAGTGGAAATGGCAGAGTTGAAAGTGATTCAGGAGTTTTTGCCCAAAGCGCTGACAGAAGAAGAACTGACGGAAGCCGTAAAAGAAATCATTGCTAAGACCGGCGCAAGCGGACCCAAAGATATGGGAAAGGTGATGGGAGTGGCCTCCAAAGAATTGGCTGGTAAGGCGGATGGCAAGGCCATTGCGGATAAGGTTAAATCTTTATTGAATAACTAAGTTGGAAACCCAGTCCTTCGTCGATATTATCATCGTTTTGCTGTTGGCCCTAGGAGCCTATGAAGGATACCGTCAAGGATTTCTTCTGGGAATCTTGGGGCTTATTGGCTTTGTGGTTGCTCTTATTTTGGGCTTTTATTTTATGGAGCCTGCCGCCACCTGGCTGGGAGACAATGTAGATAACGTCAATCTCTCTTATCCACTGATGGGGTTTTTATTGATTTTTTTCATCAGTCTGATTTTGATCCGTGTAGTCGGCTGGACTTTGAAAAAACTGATGGATCTGACGATTCTGGGCACTTTTGATTCGATTGCAGGGATAGCTCTGGGGGTGGTGAAAGCCGGATTTTTTCTGAGTTTGTTTTATTGGTTTGTAAAAGAGTTTGACTTGGATTTTCCAAAAAAATGGGAGCGTCAGTCCGAGTTGATTTCCTACATCGAACCGATGGCGCCTTTTGTGATCGATGCGGTAGCGCCGTTTTTTCCTCCGGTTGATTCGACTAAGGGAATCGTGGAGGAATGGGTCGAAAAAGTAAAGGATGCTACTATTAATCGATAATTTTGATTCTTTCAGCCATATTTTGGCGGATTTGATTCGGCAGACTGGAGAAGAATTAAAGTTGCTGAGAAATGATTGCTCTTGGGAGGAAATCCAAGCGCTCGATTTTAAAGGCTTGATCCTTTCTCCGGGACCCGAGACTCCCTCAAAAGCTGGAAATCTGATGAAAATTTTGAAGGAATTTCATCAGCAGGTACCAATACTTGGCGTTTGTCTTGGTCATCAAGCAATTGGAGAATTTTTTGGTGCACGCCTAGTCAAAAATCAAAAGCCCACCCATGGTAAAGTTTATACCGTATATCAATCGAAAAATCATCCTGTTTTAAAGGAAATCCCTGAACATTTTTCTGTGACTCGCTATCATTCCCTGCAGTTGACTGATTTGCCCGATTGTTTGGAGCCGGTTTTGAAAACTCAGTCAGGTGAAATCATGGCTTTGGTCCATCGGAATTTGCCGATTTTGGGGATTCAATACCATCCCGAAGCTTTGCTCACCGAGCATGGATTACAATTGATTCAAAACTGGCTGCATTGGTCAGCTATTTCCAGTATAAAGCCTATATCAACTAAAGAATTTTACTGAAACCGATAAATTAACCGGATAATTTCACTAGTGCAATAGAAAAAATATCCGATAATTTTACTAGTACACTAGGAAAAATATCCGATATTTGATTTCTTGTCCTAAATCTACCTAAGGAATCATGAGAAGAAAGCTATATCAATCTCTAGATAAGCACCTCACAAAGAAGGAATTTACGGTGCTAACTGGTGCAAGACAAACGGGGAAATCCACCCTACTCCATCAATTAAATCAAAAGTGTAAAGAGGAATCGATACCAAGTGTTTTTTTAAACTTAGAAAACAAAGACATTTTGAGGAGTTTGGACGCAAGTCCATTAAATCTTTTATCTTTTTTTGTACCCTCAGATCAACGAACAATTGTATTTATCGATGAAGTCCAATATTTGACTGACCCGTCAAATTTTCTAAAGTTACTATATGATGAATACAGGGATCAAATTAAAATTGTGGCTAGTGGGAGTAGTGCCTTCTATTTGGATGAGAAATTTAAAGATTCTTTAGCGGGTAGGAAAAGAGTATTCCGATTAAACACTTGTGACTTTGAAGATTACCTTTTAATCCAAGGACTTGATGACTTATGGCAGGAAGTATTAAATATTCGTAGTGTTTCAAACTATAGAACCACATTTTTGGATAGGCTTTGGGTAGAATGGGAAAGATTTATGATTTATGGAGGCTACCCAAGAGTCGTAATGGAGCCTGATTTATCCGAAAAGAAAGAGATATTAAAGGAAATCAGAGACTCATTTATCAAAAGGGACATTTTAGAATCTGGGATTAAAAATGAACTTGTTTTTTACCAACTTTTTAAAATTTTGGCCCAACAGTCTGGACAATTATTGAATATAAATGAACTTTCAAATACCCTGAGGACTCGGTCCGAAACTATTCAAAATTACCTTCAGGTATTAACTGTATGTTTTCATATTTCATTAGTTCGACCATTTTTTTCTAATCTTCGAAAAGAATTAGTGAAAATGCCAAAAGTTTATCTTTTAGACAATGGACTACGAAATAGTCTTATAAACAACTTTCAACCGCTAAAGTCTAGATCGGATCGTGGAGAGCTTTGGGAGCAAACGTTTTTTAAGATACTGGCAGATAAGAATGATTTGGATGAAATTAGATTTTGGAGAACTGCGGATGGGAAAGAAATTGATTTTGTCCTCCCTGAGTTAGCATCTCCCACAGCACATGAAGTAAAACTGGATACCAAACAAATAAAAAAGTCCAAATACAAACAGTTTGAGTTAACCTATCCGCAGTTTGAAGTAAAGTATCAAAATTTATTCCCCTGGTCAGAGGACTTTTTTCGATCAATTGTTGCTTGATCACCTCAAATCAATCACCTCAATACCCGGGTATTTTTTGGCATCGAAAGCAAAATAAGTAGCCGGAAGATTGGCATTTTGTTTTAGATTTTTAAAAGTATAGGAAAATATTCCCCCTTGGCCATCGAACATTTCCCAACCGAGTAGATCTTTGCTGCTTTTGTCAATCATTAATTTAACTTGCTCAAAAGGGGCGCTTGTACTCGTTGCATTGAGCTCCACGACTTGCACGTTTTTGCCCTGATAGACCTTATCTTTTAGAAGTTTGTAGTCAAACCCGGATTCGTACATCCTGTAGATATTGGAAGGTGTCAATTCCCCTTCCATCTGACTCACATCATTAATGGTGACTTCTTTGTATCCATCCGCTTGAATGTAAGTCCAGACTGTTTTTCCATCATTGAAGATTTCTTGGTCAGGAAGTTTGAGTCGGTATTGTTCACCTTTAACCGCGATTTCTCCGCTTTGTCGCTCAGAGCCTCCACTGGCATCCTGAAATGTAAAATCAAATTCAGCGGTAAAGCCATTGAGGCTTCTGAATTTTTGGCTCATTTCGTCCAGGACTTTTTTGGCCTCAGGCTGCTTTTGAGCTTCTACCGTATGGGCAAAGAAGAAAAAGTGAAATATGCTGATAAATAGCGCAAATTTTTTCATGAATCTGTAGCCGCTTGATATTCTACTCGGCTGCTACAAGCTATTCAATAACTGTTCCAAACTAGCATCGTCTTGAATCAATACTTCCCGTGCCTTGGAGCCCTCAAATGAACCTACAATCCCGGCTGCTTCGAGCTGATCGATAATCCGGCCTGCTCGGTTATAGCCGAGTTTGAGTTTGCGCTGTATCAATGAGGTGCTGCCCTGCTGATGGAGTACAATGAGACGGGCGGCATCGTCAAAAAGTGGGTCTCTGTCGGACAAGTCCACCTCACCGATGGAGTTGTCACTATCTTCTCCCTCAAATTCCGGTAACAGGTATGCGTCGGAATAACCCTTCTGCTCCCCGATCCAATCACAAATAGCTTCCACTTCGGGGGTGTCAAGAAATGCACATTGCAAGCGGATCATTTCAGAACCTTGGGAAAGTAGCATATCCCCCATTCCGATCAACTGATCAGCACCTCCAGCGTCCAATATAGTGCGAGAGTCGATTTTCGAAGTCACACGGAAGGATAATCTAGCGGGGAAGTTGGCTTTGATAATTCCGGTAATTACATTGACAGATGGGCGCTGCGTGGCGACGACCAGGTGGATTCCAATAGCCCGTGCGAGCTGCGCCAGTCGGGCGATAGGACCTTCGATTTCTTTTCCTGCAGTCATCATCAAGTCGGCCAACTCATCGATCACCAAAACGATGTAAGGCATGAATCGATGGCCGTTTTCTGGATTGAGTTTTCGTGCTACAAACTTGGCATTGTATTCTTTGAGATTACGCGCACCGGCATCTTTGAGTAGGTTGTACCGGTTGTCCATCTCGATACACAGGGAATTTAAGGTATAAATCACCTTTTTGGTATCGGTGATAATGGCTTCTTCGGAGCCTGGAAGTTTCGCCAAAAAATGTCTCTCAATCTTGTTGAACAAAGTCAATTCCACCTTCTTGGGATCGACTAGGACAAATTTCAGTTGGGAAGGATGCTTCTTGTAGATCAGCGAGGCTAGAATCATATTGAGCCCGACAGACTTTCCCTGTCCAGTAGCACCCGCCATCAGTAAGTGAGGCATTTTTGCCAAATCGACCACAAATACCTCATTCGAAATGGTTTTACCCAGGGCTATCGGGAGGTCTTTGTCCGAGCGCATAAATTTCTCAGTACCCAAGACGGCACGGGCAGGAACGAGCTCCCGGTTTTTATTTGGTACCTCGATACCGATGGTGCCTTTCCCGGGAATCGGCGCGATGATACGGATGCCCAAAGCGGCTAAACTCAAGGCAATATCGTCTTCGAGATTTTTGATTTTGGAGATTTTCACTCCCGGTTCAGGAACAATTTCATAGAGCGTCACGGTCGGTCCGATAGTCGCTTTGATTTCCTGAATTCCGATTTTGAAATTTTCCAGTGTCTCGACAATCTTATTTTTATTATCCTCAAGTTCTTGGCGTGTTACCGTGACTTTTTGAAGGTCATATTCATTGAGCAAATCCAAGGTGGGATATTGATATCGAGGCAAATCCAAGGTGGGATCATATGGGTCTAGGTTTTCGACCTCCTCGGCAGTTTTTTCTTCATTTACGGCTTTGGTGACAGAAAATTGCTTTTCTTCAGGTTTTTTGATTTCCGCTTTTTTATCGGATTCATCCAAAAGATTGACCTGATTGATTTCAAAAGGGTCATCTTCTTCAATGGGGTCAGGACTGACTCCAAACGGTTTTTCTTCCCCTCCTTTGATGATCCAATCCGTACCGTCATCCTCAAATTCCTCCTCCTCGTCGAGATTGAAAGGATCCTCATTTTTGGCCGAAGGCTTAATACTCAAATCTTTTTTTTCAGCATCGACTAAATCCAATTCATCTTCCAGTTCATCCTCATTTGACCTGCTGCTAAACCAGTCCAATTTGTCAATGTCAAAGAAGAAAATCACAAAAATCAAAAGTGCCCCACCGATGAGAATAAAGGTCCCCCAACCGAGAAAATCTGAGGATAACTTGGCCAATTCATAACCAAATCCTCCTGAGAGAAAGCTCCAATAGGAATAGCCTTGGACCAAGATGACTACATAACCAGTCAATAATCCCAGCCAAAAAGTAAAGAAAAGGGCAAATATCGAATATCGAGTCAAGGAGATCAGCGAAAACCGAAAGGTCCAGCGAAAACCGAGTAGGAAAAGAAATGGTGGAAAGAGAAATGCAGCTAGTCCAAACCAGCGGTAAATCATCCAATGGCCCGCTTGTGCACCCAAGTAGCCAAGCCAATTTTGGGTTTCACGGGCAGATTCTCGGATAGCTTCTGAATCTGAACTCATGACTACACTTTGATCGGCAGGTCCATTGAGAAAGTAACTGATGAAAGCAATAAATAGGAATATTCCCGCAGACATCAAGGTGATTCCCAATGCCAGAACTAGTTTAGAAGCCTTGAACGATCCAAAAGAAAACTTGAACCCTCCTGAACTGGAAGTTGGCTTTTTGGATTTTTCTCCTTTTTTACGAAAAGTGTTGGTCCTGGGTGAATTAGTGGCCATGAATATCGATCGCGTCCTGGGTTTGAAAACCGAATTTAAGGGTTAAGATGTACAAATTACTTCGAAAAATAAGCGGTTAAGCCTTTTTTGATTTCTTTGATCAATCCAGGTCCCTCATAAATCATGCCTGAGTACACCTGAACCAGGCTGGCTCCAGCCTCCAGTTTTTCGATTGCGTCTTCGGCGGAGAAGATACCACCCACCCCAATAATGGGAAAAGCCCCTCCTGATTTTTGGTGGAGGTATCGAATCACTTCAGTACTTCGGGATTTGAGTACTTTACCGCTGACTCCCCCTGCACCGATTTCCTCGACCTCCTGCATAGAAGTGTTCAATTGGGTCCGATCAATCGTCGTATTGGTGGCAATTACCCCTTCAATTTGCGTTTCTTGGACGATTTCGATGATGTCATCCAATTGCCCATCGTTCAAATCCGGGGCAATTTTCAGCAAAATGGGTTTGGGTTTTTCCTTTTCGTCATTCGCTTTTTTCACTGCCAAAAGCAAAGCTTTGAGCGGTTCCTTTTCCTGCAAATCCCGAAGATTGGGCGTGTTGGGCGAACTGACATTGACCACAAAATAATCCACATAATCGTGCAAAGCCTCCAAACAATACAAGTAATCATCTACTGCATGTTCATTGGGAGTCACCTTGTTTTTTCCAATATTCCCACCGATGATCACATCAGATTTTCTTTTTTTCAGCCGTTCCACTGCTGCCAAAACCCCTCCATTGTTAAATCCCATTCGGTTGATCAGCGCTTGATCTTTGGGCAGTCGAAAAAGCCGGGGAAGGGGATTTCCGCTTTGAGGCTTTGGGGTCAAGGTGCCGATTTCGATAAATCCGAAACCCAATTGCGCCATTTCATCGATGAGTTTGGCGTCCTTGTCAAAGCCCGCCGCAAGTCCCACTGGGTTTTTGAAGGTTAAGCCAAAAACCTCTCGCTCTAGGCTTGGATCTTCGAAGGAATAATTTCGACTTAGAATTGCCTTGGCTCCAGGAAGATTAAAGGAGAATTTGGTCAGGTCAAAAGTCAAATGATGAGCTGCTTCAGGCGGTAGTTGAAAGAATAGGGGCTTGAGTAGTTTTTTATACACGGCAAAAGGAATTTGTAACCAGAACAAATGTACAGAATCCCTTCAAAAATGTTGGTGCTTTTATCAGGTTCAGCAACTACAATCGGTGACTAGGTTTTTGATGCCTTTTCGGGTGGCTATACTGACTGCCCTGATGACAGAACCGAAATTCAAGGTGAGCGATTCTCCATCTCCAATCGGGATAGGCATTCCGTTGATCGTAGCTTCCACAGCGTAGTCAGAGACGATGTCCCCAGCGGCGGTTTCAAAAAGTGCGATTCGGAGCATGCTGCTCACTTGAGTATCTTCCTCCCAATAAGTACCCGCTTCGGGAAAGTCAGGATCGATGGCTTCCCAATTTCCCGACCAGTCGCTTTCTCCCAAACTCAGACCCAGTAGATACGGGATTCCCAGTTCCAAATTGATCTTGGCCCGCTGTACCGGATCATTGACATCTCGGATGCCAGCATTGAGGAGCTCATACTCCATCCGATCATAAAGCTCCACCTGCGTAAAACCCTCCTCTCTGAAAATTTCCAAAATCATTCGCTCCAACTCATTAATCTGTGCAGTGCTGAGCTGACGAAAGCTCGGATCCCATTGCAACGGCATCAGGAGAATTCCGTCTGATTTGCTAACGCAAGTTTGACATTTGATTCTGGGGTAAATTTTGGTCGTAGCGCAGGAAAATTGGAGAAAAATCAGGAAGAGTAAAGGGATAATCTTTTTCAAAAGGGATTTAATTTAAAAGTGAAAGGATTCTTGATTTGAACCAATTAAGGGTTTCTGGTTGAGCTAAGGGTAAAGATATTTTCTCTTCGAGAACGCCATTTTTGATAATGAAGTGTGTGGGAGATAGTGTGATATTTAGTTTTTCTTTGACCCAACTCCTTTCTACACTGGCTGTTGGATAGCCAAAGTCTCCTCTTTTGGAGAAATAGCGTTCAATTTTTTTTGGAGATGACATGGCAAAACTCAAAAAAATCACGTTCTCATTTGTGGATAATTCATCTGTAAGCATTTTAAGAAATGGTTCTTCTTGCTTGCATCCCGTGCAGCCAACGTACCAAATATTTACTACGATAAGTTTTTCTTGGAGATCCTCATAACTTAGTTTTTTACCATCAAACTCGAAAGCTGTAAAGTCAGGAAACCTCGAGCCAATTTCTGGACCTTCTGTAGATTTTTTGACGACTTCAATGTATTCTTTGAGCTCTGATGGATTGGCAAGATTGTACCCTTGGCTGTAGGAAATCGAGAAGGAAATGATCCAAAAGAAAAATAGTAAGCTTATCTTCATGAATGAGTACGAGTAAAAAGAATTATTCAACGATCTTAAATTTTTCCCCAGCTTCTTTTCTATTGTAGGCATTGAAGTGCCACCATTCCGAGCCGATTCCCGTAAAACCGGCTTGATTCATCACTGTTCGGAGTATCTCCCGATTTGCGATTTGAGTTTGGGTGATGACCCCTTCTTCTAGCATTTGATCTTCCCGGTCGGGATAGGCCGCATAGCCAAAGAAATCATAGCCCGTTCCCATATCCAACACCGAATCGGTCTTGGTGTCGAATATAGTCAGATCGACGGCAACTCCAAAATTATGGAGGCTGCCTACCTTCGGATCGGCCACATAGAGGGGTTTGACACTGTCGGGCTTATCCAGATTATCCCAAAGAATCTGCTGAACGGACCTGGGCCTGACGCCATCGTAAACATGAAGGGTAAAGTGGGGATAGTCAGTTTGAAGCAATTCTTGGGCTTTTTTAAGACGCGCTATCGCCTCAGGTTGTAAATAAGCTCGGGTCAGGTCTCCATAGACATCTTCTCCGAAGAAATTATCTGTAGTCGAATATTTTAATTCCACGCGAATACCTAGAATTTCCTTTTCAATATTCTCCAGCCCTTGATCGATCAGTTTTTGCTCAAGTTCAGGAAGTGGAGCCGGGTTTAATTCTGCTATCGGTCGGGCATTTCTGACTTGATTTTCGGAAAATTTCTCTTGCTCACTTTTAGGAGTAGAACAGGAAATGACCAGCAGAGAAAGGATGAAACCAATGTATTTCAAAAGCTTACTTGTTTTTGATGACTAAAGTAGCGGAGGCTTGGGCAGTAGGTAGCACGACAATATCAGCCAAAACCACGTGAGGAGGACGATTGACACAGAATTCTACGATCTCGGCAATATCCTGCGCCAAAAGCGGTTCGTATCCCTCGTAGATTTTTTCGGCCCGGTCTTGATCTCCCTTGAATCGGACCAAAGAGAATTCTGTTTCGACCAAACCCGGATGAATTCCGATCACTTTGATACCGAATGGATTCAGGTCTATTCGCATGCCTTTGGTGATTGCATCCACAGCATGCTTGGAACCACAATACACATTTCCGTTGGGATAAACTTCTTTTCCGGCGATCGAACCGATGTTAATGATGGTGCCTGATTTTCGCTCGCACATCCCCGGAATAACGGCTTTGGATACATAGAGCAGTCCCTTGACGTTGATGTCCATCATGGCGTCCCAATCATCCGTATTCCCGGTTTGAATTGGGTCAAGACCATGTGCATTTCCAGCATTATTGATAAGAATATCGATGTTTTTCCAAGGTTCGGGAAGATTTTCCAATAGATTAAAAACGGCTTCCTTGTCTCTGACATCAAAAGTCAAAGGCAAAACCTCAATGCCCTCGGGCACTTCCTTTTTGAGCTGCTCCAAGCGATCGGTTCTGCGACCCGTTACGATCAGATGATAGGCGTTCTTTGCCAAAATTAAGGCGCAAGCTTTTCCGATTCCGGAAGTGGCTCCGGTGACTAAAGCAATTTTTCGTTCCATGCTTAAATGTAGGATTATTCGCTAAAAATTTAAAGGATTTCCAGCGCTACTGAAAATTCAGATAGATGGTGATGTTTTTTCGCTTGATCGAAGAAATCGCATCCCGAATATCCCCCTGTGTATTTTCTGCCTGATAGAGGTTGTTTAAACCATGAGAGAATCGGATTTCCGGAGCAAACTTAAAGTATTTGAAATAGATCTCGAAGCCCATTCCCAGTTCGATGGTGTAATCTTGCCCGGTAGTCACCAACTCCTCCAAGTTGGCCTCCTCTTGGGTTTTGGTGCGGAACTGATAGCTGGCACCACCCAGGAAATACATCCGGGTATTGTTAAATCGCTGGGATCGATATTTGAAAAGTACCGGAAGCTCTACCATCGTGGCTTCCGAATTCACGGTCACGATATCACTATTGATAATCACATCTTCGCTGCTGTTAGGTGAACCGGGCGTGGGTTGGAAATCCGGGGGAAAGTAGTGAATCTCAGTTTTATATTCATAAAAGCCCACTTTTGGGGTAAAGAGCATTTGCACTTGATCGTGGAAACGGAGCATTCCGATAAATCCGAGTGAAAAACCAGGAGAGTATCGGGGAAAAATCGCCCGTACATTGGGTGCGACATTGGCATTGGGATCGACAAAAGCATCAGAATAGTTGACCCGAAAGGTGCTATTGTGTCCGGCGAGGAAAAACCCGTAGGAAATCAGTTTTTCATCAGAACCCGAAGAACTCGTCAGTCCAAACATCCCCTGTGCCTGTGCGGGTAGCTGGTAAAGAAGAATCAAAAGAATAAGGATGGAACCGGAGGTTATTTTTCTCCGATGTAAATCGAGCTTATTCCAAAAGTGAGTGGTTTGCATACGGTGCTGTGAAATCCAACTTTTTTGAGTACAGCCAGAAAATCCTGTCCATCCGGGAAAGCCTGTACCGACTCGGGAAGATAAGTATAAGCAGAATTGTCCTTGGATACAATCTTTCCTATCTGAGGAAGCACAGCATTGGAATAAAAGGCATAGGCTTGCTTCATGGGGAAAGCACGCGGTTTACTAAATTCCAGAATAACCGTTTTGCCTCCCGGTTTCAAAACCCGATACATGTCAGCAAGTCCCTTTTCCAGATTTTCGAAGTTCCTAACTCCAAATGAAACGATGACCGCATCAAACTTATTATCTTCGAAAAGCAAACCTTCCGAATCGCCGAGCTGCATTTCGATCTTGTCCTCCAGTCCGCGCTTTTTCATTTTTTTGCGACCTTCGGAAAGCATCCCTTCCGAAATATCCACCCCGATGATTTTATCCGGATTGAGCGCTAGGGCTTCGATAGCAAAATCCCCCGTGCCCGTAGCAATATCCAAGATCAACTTAGGCTGATCTTTTTTGAGCATTTTGATGGCCTTTTTTCTCCAAATGATGTCAATACCCAAACTCAGGACATGATTGAGCAGATCATATTTGGGACTGATATTGTTAAACATCTCAGCTACCTGTGCTTTTTTGGGGTCTTCTTTATCTTTGTAAGGGACTACGGACATTTCGTATCGAGCTAATGGATTGCAATATTACAGAAGAAACCCGAGGATTGGAAAAATGTTGAAATTGGGAAGTATTCTCTTCCAAAATAATAATCCCCTATTTTTACAGCGAAATTTAAAGCCATGATCAAGAAAGCTGAGTTTGTCATTTCTAATTCCGATCCCGGAAAATGTCCCAATCCTGACCGGGCCGAGATCGCCTTTATCGGCAGGTCCAATGTGGGTAAAAGTTCCCTGATCAATGCCTTGACCGGGAAAAAGGATCTAGCCAAAACCTCTCAAAAACCCGGTAAAACCCAGTTGATCAATCATTTTATGATCAATGATCGCTGGTATATGGTGGATTTGCCTGGCTATGGCTTTGCCAAAGTCAACGTGAAAGTGAAGCAAGGATGGGAGAATATGATTCAAACCTATCTGCTGAAGCGGGAAAATCTCTGCGGCGTATTTGTCTTGATCGACAGTCGGCTCGAACCTCAGAAGATTGACCTGGAATTTTTGCTTTGGTGCGGGACAGAAGGTGTGCCCGCAGCCATCGTGTTTACCAAATCAGACAAGCAGTCCAAAAGCAAAACGGCTCTTAATGTCCACAAATTCCTCAAAAAGATGGAAGAGATTTTCGAAGAAGCTCCAGACTACTTTGTCACGAGTGCCGAAACAGGCCAAGGTTCTGAGGAATTGCTCAATTTTATCGATGATTTGGTCAAAGAGTACGAAAGTGGTATTAACAATTGATGTCATTTCTATATTTGCAAGCTCAAAATGATAACTGATGAATTTTAAAGACATTGCTACCGTTGCCGGCAAGCCCGGCTTGTATAAAGTATTGAAGCCTTCCCGAACGGGGGTGATTTTGGAGAGTATGGACGAGAAGAAGGCCAAATTGGTGGCAGGTATGTCCCAGCGGGTTTCCATTCTTTCGGATATTTCCATTTATACCTTGACCGAGGAAGGCGCTGAACCGCTGCAGTCGGTGATGCAAAAAATCGAAGCGGAATTTGAAGGGGATTTGGGATTGGATACCAATCCGGATGATGCCGAACTGAGGGCGTTTATGAAGCATATCCTTCCGGATGTGGATGAATCCCGTGTCTATACTTCCGATATCAAAAAATTGATCTCTTGGTATAATATCATCCGTGTACAAGCTCCTGAGGTATTGGAGCCTGCCAAAGAGGATGAGGCTGCCAGTTCAGGCGAACAAGAATCTGAATCTTAATCTAATACAGCCCGGTATTTCCGGGCTTTTTTGATGCCATGACAGCTCCGCTCAATGAGATAGAAAAAATTGCCTTGGATTTGGTTAAGTCAGATTGGGACTTGCCCAATACAGCGGAGTCCATTTCTGAAGCTGAAGTGGTGATTTTGCTTTCCCAAGCGATTAGCCAACTCCTCGATCGGGATTTTGAGCGCTTGCTTCAGATTTGCTATCGGATTGATCTGGGGGAGGAAAAGCTGCGGAGAATACTTCATGAATCCGAACCGGACCAGATTTCCATGGATTTAGCCAATGCCCTTTGGGAGCGGCAAAAGCAAAAAGCCGAAATCAGGAAAAGGTATTCTTGATTTTTTATGCTTAGCCTCACCTCACTGCGACGACGTAGGAGGAAGCAGTCTCAAATGTATGAAATACGCTTCGGCGAAATAGGCTTCGTTTCACTTCGCGAAATACATCCCACTTCGTTCGATGAAATAAGGTCGGCTTCGCCTCCCGAAATACGCCTTCGGCGAAACATATCCTCATTCTTAGGCTGAAATAGGGGGGAGATATTTCAATATATTTCAGCTCGCTTGCGAGCTTTATTTCTATCGTATTCTACCGTATCTCACAAGAGAAACATCCATCTTCCTACTCCCTTCTTCCCACTAAATCATTCCTGAATCTCAATCACTTTAAACTCCGTCCGTCGGTTGACTTGATGCTCTTCCTCGGTTTGCGCGTTTTCGATGATGAGTTGGGTTTCTCCATAGCCTTTGGCCACCAAACGATCTTCATCAATTCCCTGAGAGACGATGTAATCTACGGCTGATTGGGCCCTACGCTGCGATAAGTCTAGGTTGTATTGATCCGAAGAGCGAGAGTCGGTATGCGAACTTAACTCAATTCGGATCGTCGGATTGTCTTTGAGAATTTGTACCAGTTTGTCCAATTCTGCCGCCGCATCCGGTCGGATTTCGGCTTTATCCAAGTCATAGTAGATGTTTTCTAAAATGATGGATTTATCCAAAATCAATTGATCCAAAACTACCGTGGTGTCTAAACTCACATTGGTCACGTCCTGCACCAAGGTACTTGGATCCGGGGTTTTGCCTCGGGTAGAGTAGGCGATGGATTTGGAGAAATAACCGTTTTTGGAGGTAATGATCGTGTAGTCAGATTCTGGTTCCATGGTAAAGCGAACCTGACCTCGGGAGTTGGAAAAGTCTCCTCCGATTTGCTTATTTTCCTCATTATAGAGTACGACTCGGGCCTGTTCCAGAATTTGATCTTCCTCACCGGCTACCCGCTCTTTGGTCGTGACATTCAGCAGGACATTGACGATTTTTGGAGTAGGGGTTTTATCCTCAAAATAGTAAATATCATCGTCTCCTACTCCACCTTCACGGTTGGAAGAAAGGAAGCCTTCTTTGGGATAATCCGTAAAGAAAATGGCGAAATCATCTGCCGAACTATTGATGTTTTCTCCAAGGTTTTTGATGACTTGTTCGCCATCTTCATTGGATTCGGCTACGAAAAGATCAAGCTTTCCAAACCCGGGATGCCCGTCAGAAGCAAAGAAAAATTTACCGTCGGGAGCCATTCTTGGGAATAGCTCATTTCCGGCGGTATTGATATTGGGGCCGAGATTCACTGCATTTCCAAAATCTCCATTAGCCAGTTTTGTGGCTTTGTATAGGTCAATTCCCCCAAAACCCCCGGGACGATTGGAAGCAAAATAAAGTTCCTCTCCATCGGGACTAAAAGAAGGGGTGGAGTTCCACCAAAATTCATCTTCATTTACCGGCATCCAAATAGGCTGAGAAAATCCGGATCCACGAAAATAAGAAGCAAAAAGGGCGGTCTCAGGAAGGTCGCGTGGGGAAGTTGAATTACCTCGGGCATAAATAATGGTATTTCCATCTGGACTGATTGCCGCTGCGGCTTGATTCAATCCTTCCTCGTTTTGGAATTCGGGAAGCGGTTGAATCCCACTGACATCCACTCGGAGGTCTTCGGCTCGCGTACGGAAGAGCTTGGTATAAGGTGTTCCCGTAGCCGGATAAATGCCAGAAGCCTGTCTAGCACTGGTAAAGTATAAAAACTGCTCGCTGACAATCGGGGCATAATCCGGACCGGAGGTATTCAATTCTCGATAGTTGACCAATTCATGGTAAGGCCAGTAGTTTTCGATTCCTTTGGCGAATTCTATCCCGGATAGCTCTTGGTTTACTCGGGCCAAAAGGCTTTCATCCTGAGTGTATTCCCGGGCTTTTTCAAAGGCTTCTTTTGCCTTTTCGTCTTCTTGCTGGGCTTTTAAACTTTGTCCAAGAAAAAAGTAATTCTCAAAGGTCGGATCTTCCTCTACCAGTTTTTCATAGTAGGGAGCCGCTCGCTCAACCCGATTGGATAAGCGGTAACTTTCAGCAACGATTTGATTGGCTTCTTGATTTTCAGGATCCTCTTCCAGAATCTGACTGAAGGTGTTGATCGCATACTGATATTCCCCGGAAAGGTACTGTTCGGTACCTTTTTCCTGAAGGCTTTTGCAGGCATTGAGTAAAATCAAGCCTAGGAAGAGTGTCCACAAAAAATGGTTTTTCATCGGAGGGTTCTTTGATGATCTGAGCTGAATATTACTAATTAATTTGGAAAGTATTTGTTTAACCAGCTATTCTCTGCCGAAATCCAAACCTTTTCGAGGTCCATTTTAGAATTTACCTGAGGATTAATGACCAAGGTCTCGGCTTGGATTTCACCGGCTTGGATTTTTGATTTGATTCCCAAGGCCTTGGTAACTTGTATTTTGCCTCCTTCAGCAGGCTTAAAGCTGACTTTTCCACTATCTGTCAAATTAACTTGGAGTTGGCTTTCCAGCTCCTTCAATGTTCTAACCGAGCTATCGATCGAGCATCCGCTTGCGCCGGGACCGCTTTCATCCACAGCCAAAACAATGAGTTGCTGGTCAAGTATCGTGTAGGAAGTGGGAAGGGGATTTCCGTGCACATTCCATCCCTCACAGAACTGACTGAGCCGCTGATGAATTTGCTGTAATTCCTTGTCTGAAAACTCCCGCTCGGCTTGATAAACCCACACTCGGGAATTTTCTGGCATCTGTGCAAATGGGATAAACATTTTTTCTTTTCGTTTAAATTGAAAAACCCTTCCTACCTAACGGTAAAAAGGGTGGAATTGATTCAATTCTACTTCGTCAAATCCCCATATCTTTCGCGATCATTTCGGCGAGGTCATAGACTTTGACCTTTTCTTCCTGCTCTTTGTTTTTAACCCCATCGCTCATCATGGTCAAGCAGAAAGGGCAACCCACGGCAATGGTACTTGCTCCAGTCGCTAAGGCTTCTTCAGTCCGCTCGATATTGATGTCTTTTTTGCCCGGTTCAGGTTCTTTAAACATTTGTCCGCCTCCTGCACCACAACAAAGCCCTTTGGTGCGGCAGCGCTTCATTTCGACCAACTCCACGTCCAAGGCTTTGATGACTTCCCGAGGAGCTTCATAGACATTGTTGGCGCGGCCAAGGAAGCAGGAGTCGTGAAAGGTGATTTTCTTTCCTTTGAATTCACCACCGCCTTTCAGAGCGACTTTACCGGCATTGATCAATTGCTGGAGAAACTGGGAATGATGAATCACTTCGTATTCGCCACCTAGTGCAGGGTATTCATTTTTGATCGTGTTAAAGCAATGCGGGCAAGCCGTGACTACCTTTTTGATGTTGTAGCCGTTGAGTACTTGTATATTGGCTACGGCCTGCATTTGGAACAAAAATTCATTGCCCGCACGTCGGGCAGGATCTCCGGTACAGGCTTCTTCAGGTCCTAAAACGGCAAACGAAACTCCTACCTTATTCAATATTTTCACAAAAGCCTGGGTTACGGCTTTGTATCGGTCATCAAATGAACCGGCACAGCCTACCCAAAAAAGGACTTCAGGCTCCTGGCCATTTGCGGCCATTTCGGCCATGGTGGGTACTTTATAGGTTGACATAATTCTGATTTACGATTTAAGATTTTGGATTTACGAGTGGCTGAGAAGTTTGTCACCAATAATTCAATGATTAGATGCAAACTATTCAGAATGGTCAGACATCGGACATCGGTCATCCCACATCGGACTTTATTTTACTTCCTCATTTTTTACAGAATCAGCCCAATTGAATCGATCCTGAGGGCTGAATTTCCAAGGGGAAAAGCTCGTCTCCATATTTTGAAACATAGCATTCCACTGTGCTGGTGTACCGGATTCTTCCATGGCGACATAGCGCCGCATTTCCAGAATGATGGCCAGTGGATCGATATTGACCGGACAGGCTTCTACGCAGGCATTGCAGGAGGTGCAGGCGTTAAGTTCTTCTTTGGTGATGTAGTCGCCCAAAAGGGATTTTCCGTCCTCCAAACCCGGACCACCTGCATCCAAACTTTTTCCAACCTCCTCCGCACGGTCACGGACATCCATCATGATTTTTCGGGGGGAAAGTTTTTTCCCAGTCAGGTTAGCAGGACATTCTGCTGAGCAGCGCCCGCATTCGGTGCAAGAATAGGCGTTGAGAATATTGATCCAGGAAAGGTCATTGACGTCTTTGGCTCCGAATCGGGCGATTTCGGCAGGAAGCTCGGAAACATTTTCGCTTGGAATTCCCAACATCATATTGACCTCATTGGTCACCTCAGGCATGTTGATCATTTCTCCCTTGGGCTTGAGATTGGTGTACCAAGTATTGGGAAAAGCCAAGAAAATATGCAGATGCTTGGAATAGGTGACATAAATCGCAAAAGCTAAAATCCCTGCGATATGAAACCACCAGGCAAAACGCTCTATGAACACCAGCGTCCCATTGGAAAATCCTTCGAATAGAGGCTGGATTAAACTACTGAAAAACAGGGGACCCAAGGCGATGTAATGCTCATCTCCCCGCTGGGCCAAAATCTGATCCGTAGCATTCATGGTCAAAATCGCAACCATCAAAACGATCTCTATGACCAAAATCAAATTGGCGTCTAGAGCCGGCCAACCTTTTAATTCGGGTTTTTGGAGTCGCTCTACTTGGGTGACATTTCTTCGAATCAGAAATACCACACAGGAAAACAGCACCGCCACGGCCAGAAACTCAAAGATATTCATGGCCACCGTGTAGGCACTGCCCAAGACGGGGGCAAAAAGCCGGTGGGTGCCTAAGATCCCGTCAAGGATAAATTCCAAAACTTCCAGATTGATGACAACAAAACCCACATAGATCAAAAGGTGGAGGAATGCGGGAATGAAACGTTTGAACATCTTTTGCTGTCCAAATGCTACCAAGAGCATGGTTTTCCAGCGTGCATCGGTTTGGTCATTTCGGGTTTCGGCTTTGCCGAGCAGGATATTTCTTTTCAGAAATTTGATCCGCTTACTCAGAATATAGCCTGCCACGCCCAAAATGATCAAAAATGCGAGTTGAGGTAAAAAGCTCATAGTGATTATTTTAGCGTTTTATTTGGGTTTGTATTAATAATTTTTTCTTCAAATGATTTGTATCGAAATACCAAATACCTACCTTTGCATCACTTTACGAAACGGTGATGTAGCTCAGTTGGTAGAGCATCGGACTGAAAATCCGTGAGTCGGTGGTTCGAGTCCACTCATCACCACCAGCCCCGAAGCAATTCGGGGCTTTTTTTATGCCTTTATGGTTTTTCGATCCAGTCATTTGTTTTTCTTTACTGCTCGCAAAATATAAAATAGTCTGCATGCATACCATTTTTTACCTAATTTAAATTAAATCTAAAATTGGAGCATTTTCAATTATGAAATTAACAGTTTGTATCGGAAACTGTTGGGAGGTATTGATTTTTCAAGTGGATAAAAAATTGAAAAAATTTCTGACAAAGCTGTAACTTTTTAGAAACCCATGCATCATCTACCTGAATGAAGTCATTTTTTGAAGCACATATTTGGCCTTTGCGAAGTCGCCTATACCGTCTCGTCTATTTATGGGTCCGGGATAGGAGCTTGGCTGAGGATCTGCTTCAAAATGTCTTCGAGCGTTCTTTTCAAAAACAGGATCAACTCGAAAAGCATCCCAATCTAAACGGTTGGCTGGTTCGTTCGCTTAAAAATGAAGCCTTGATGCACTTCCGAAAAGAATCCAAAATCACGGGCTTAGAAGAGCTCGAAGATTTGCCTAGCGAAGGAAAATCGGAGAATGCGACCGCCGAAAAGTTGGAAAAAGTTTATGTGATGCTCAAATCTCTTCCGAAAAAACAAAGGGAGGTTTTTCAGCTCCGGGAAATTGAAGGCTTGACTTATGAAGAGATCGCAGAATACTTGGAAATCAGCTTGGAACAGGTTAAAGTCAACCTTTTCCGTGCCCGCCAAGCCATTAGGAACCAACTAATCAAACCAAATTAATGAATTCGAGAATCGAAGAATTGCTTGAAAAATATTGGCAAGCCAAAACCACCCTGCAGGAGGAGGAGGAACTGAAAGATTTGCTTAAAAGTGCGGATGGGTTTGATGAGCTCAACTTGCTTTTTGAGGGATTGGATCAAGCCAAAGACGAAGAGCCTGAGAGGTTAATCTTACCTCAAAGTAAGTCTTCCAAGACGATCCGAATCCAATGGATCGGCTGGGCAGCGGTGATTTTGGTGAGTTTGGCGGGGACTTGGATTTATCAGGAAAATGCCCAAAGCCGTGCCGAGGAGGCCGCGTATCTGGAAGTCATGCAGGCCTTGGCCTTAGTTCAGGGAAACCTGGAAAAAGGGAAAGATCAATTAGAACCATTGAAAGAATTACAGCACCTGAATAAACCTCAGGAGCTATTTGATTTAGACAATTAAAAAATGAAAAAGACATTAGTATTACTGATTTTCTTCTTGGGAATACTTTCCCAGAGTTTTGCCCAAGACGATGCAATCCAACGATTTTTCTCCAAATACATGGAGGATGACCGCTTCAGCCGGGTGTACATTTCGCCCAAAATGATGCAGATGGCCGGTGGCTTTCTGAAAAATAACGCAGGAGAGGATGAAGATGCGGAGGAGATGGGCAGCCTGATTTCCAAGATAAAGGGGATTCGGATTTTGTCTTCCGAGGAAGTGGACGGGATGACACTGTATAAAGAGGCGATGGGTACCCTGACCAAAAACCAGTACGAAGAGTTGATGGATGTGCAGGACAAGGGGAGTAGTTTGAAATTTATGATTCGGGAGCGAAATGGCCTGATTCAGGAATTGATGATGGTATCGGGCAGCGGGAAGGAATTCTCCCTGATATCTCTTCTCGGGAGCTTCACCTACGAGGATCTAAATCTCCTGGCCGAAAAAACCTCCCTGCCGGGAATGGATCAATATGGAAAAGGATCAAAGGGCCCTAAAGGAATAAAGTAAGACGAAAGGTGGGAGACGGGAGACGGGAGACCGAAGGCGGGAGAACCATTAAGCTTACCCGATTTTGGGAAGTTGGGTTTTACAGGGTAAAATGAGGATATACAATTATTAGTGATTAAAATGAATAAACAAATGAGAAATACTTTCTTTTTGGCATTGGGCTTTTTGGCTTTGGCGTTTACAGCCTCTGCTCAAAATGATCCCTACACCTCCATCAATCAAAAACTGGCTAACCAAGCCCAAGAACCAAGCCTACTTTGGCCCATGGATTTGGAAGGAATACCGGTCAAGGATGAAGCCTTGAAATTGAAATATACCTTCCCTTTTCTAACTGAGGGTTCTGAGCTAGCCTTTAATTTCAGCCAATTCGAAAAGCTCGAGAGCAGCGTGTACGATTTATCAAAGTTGAACGCCAAGGACTTGGTCGAAGGATTTACGGCAGGAATTCCTTCGGGATTTAAGGAAGATTTCTCCAAAGTCGGATCAGAAGACTTTTGCTTGATGTATTCCAAGGCAGAAAAAAATCAGCCAAAGGAAGTCTATTTGCTTGTCGGAAACCGCAAACAGGCAGAATTGCTTCATTTTACCTACTCCCCAGATGCCGGCAAAAATCACCAAAATCTCAAAGTTGAATTAAATAACGTATTAAACTAAACCTACACATGAAATCGAGCACGACGCAAGCGACACACACTGGGATGATTGTAAATTGTGCGAGATTCCACCCCGATACTCGGGACAAGTTATGACCTCTAAAAAACAAATTATAAACAGATGAAAAAGCTATTATTCACCTTGGCCTTCTTAGGTCTTGTACTCCAAGTTTCTGCTCAAAGCAAATCTGTGGCCCACCTCAAAGAAAAATACCAAGGCCATGAGGATTTCTTCAATATGGAATTGGGAGGGAATTTCCTCAACTTTGCCGAAGGCTTTAAAATTGATCTGGATGAGGATGATATGGCCACCGTGGCTAAATCCCTCGAAAAAATGAATTTCTTCAAGCTACCCGAAGGATCAGATGCCGATCATGCGGAATTTAGAGCCCTTCAAAAAGGCCTCCAAAAGGAGCGATACGACTTGCTGATGGAAGCAGCCGAAGGCAAAACCGGCGTCATGGTATATTCCAAAGGAGCCCGGACGATTTCTGATTTGGTGGTCCTGGTCGGTGGTGATGAGGGAGACTTGATGGTTGTCGAACTCAAGGGAAGTTTTGCCCAGGAAATGGTGGAAAAAGCCATGGCTCAGCGGAAGTAATCCCTGTAATTTTATTCAAGCAGAGACCCGGTTAGATTTACTCTTTCCGGGTTTTTTCGCCTATATGAGGATTGATTTCTGATGAATTTTGAATTTCTTTTAAAATGTGAGAATTTTTTTTAATCCATACAAACGATTGCGAAGCAGTATATTTTTAATTCGATGTAATGACAATATTCTGTAAAAATTAAAAAAACGGCATATAATTTTGGTATCTCTTAAATTTGCCTAATTAGAGGGCTTTCGCTATCGATTGCGGGATAATTTTATGATATTTTTAATAAAAGATTAATATTATTGAGGATTATTAAAAAAATATATATTTTTATTGAAACATTTTCAATTTCACTTCCGTTTGGTATCTTTGTAGAGTCAAAAGACAATTTCGAATACCATCAGACTCGATGGACCCTGTAGCCCAAAATACCTCCGAGGACGGATCAGCCGTTCCGGGTTGCAAATTTTAAGAAGAACCTATTAAACCAATTATTAGAATGAAAAAATTATTCACGATGCTTTTTGTTGCCGGGATGGCAACAGGAGCTTTTGCCGCAGGCACTGAGAAAACAGTAGAAATCAGAAAAAGTGAGGCTTCCAAAGTAGTCGTAGCGATTAGCGAGGCTCCTGAGGGAACAGTGATCGTCAAGATCAAGGATGCTGACAACCACTTGGTGCTTAGAGATCGGATCGTTAAAGACGACGCTTTTGCTAAGCGCTACGATTTGGAAGCCCTTCCCAAAGGGACTTATTCAGTAGAAGTGATGGATCAATCCGGGGTATTGCGAACAGCAACCTTTGAAAACTTCATCGCCGAAACCCCTTCTGTATATTCCAGAGTGGCCAAAATAGATGATAACAAATATCGTTTGTTAGTCAGTAACTTGGAGGCAAGCGAAATCACCGTTTCTATCTATGATGGGGATGAGTTGATTCACACTGAACGAGTATCAGATGAGCAGGGATTGCACAAGATTTATTCCATCAAAAGACCGTCCTCCGAGATCAGTTTCCGAGTTTCGACCGCAGGTGGATTCAACAAATACTTGACAGCCCTTTAATTGGACAAACCAACTAGAATTAAACCCGGATTATGTATTAGACTACGTCATGAGAGTTTAAAATGCAAGAAAATCAAACATTTAGCGAATAAAGCATAGCACCGCTACGGTGATTGAGCTAAATGCAGCGAAGCGATTGATTTTGTCCGCCGCGGCGGATAAGCTCGGAATAGAAGCTCTAATGCATATTTCGGGTTATACCCCGCTTTAGTCTGAGGCGGGGTTGTTTTTTTGCTTTTTAATTCAGTCTCAGGATTATAATGTAGCAGAAATCCTGGTATTGGGATTGGTCAATTGCTGTCTGACCAAAGGCTCATCTCCATCCAGAAACAAAAATGCTCGACTTTTAAGAATCTCGCGAATCAAAGTTGTTTTGCCGACCTACCTAGCTCCAATCAGTAGGATGGTCTTCCTTTTAAAAAGCTTCGCAGAAATCCTACTTTGAAGTATCCTAAGGATCCTAGATTCATTCATTCACCAAAAGCAATGCTTTTTGGTGAATCAAATAAAAATAATCTTGGGAAGTAAGGGGAGTGGCCTGTTTTGTAATTGTCTGTTTTAACTCCTACATGGGGCATATTTTAGATTAGATACCGGGTAGGGCCGGAACTCTTTATGCATTTGAATTGAAATAGGCGAAAAAGATAAGGTTCCTGGCCCTGACTTTTTTCAATCCAGATCCTAATTCCGTACTAAAAACAAGTAAAAATTTACTAAAAATTAGAAATATCTTACTAGGTGTAAATCAAAAGATATCTCAAATTAGTCTCAAGAAAATAAAATCTTCAGCCGTATTTCTGAGGTTTGTCTCAATTTTCAAGAGATGCAATGGGGTTTTTGGACGAAAAGGGAAAGCTAAAAAACCAAAGGAAGAAAGGATTTGACTCTATCAACTGATCTGGGGGATAGTAGGTATAATAAAGCTTTTGCAGCATATAGACTGAATGGAGCACAGGCAAAGCAGGAATCTATATTCAAAGCCATGCAGGACTCTACAGAAAAATATTCAATCGCGATGAATGGTCATAGACTCCGGTGACACAAAAGGTCGGAGGATTAGCGTACAAACTCAAAATCAATTTATTAACCATTTAAATCGTAAAAATCATGAAGAAACTAAGTTTAGAAATGCTTAGACTTACTTCCGAGGATGTACTAGGGAGCAGTCAGATGAAATCAATCGTAGGTGGTGGAAGTTTTCGATGTGTTTGCTACAACAGTAAAGGTAGCTGGACAGGAACTTATTCTGATCAAGCTACAGCAGAAGCGGCTGGAGGGGGACATTGTGAATCAGGTATAGCTCAATGTACAGAAATCAATCAATAACTTCTTTAAAAAGATCCTATGCTAATTCTCAAATTACGATAGGGTCTTTTTTTCCTGTCCTTAGGAAAGAATTCTTAGTTGTTAAGCTGCTTTGTATTAGTTTGTTTTTCTCTTGTAGTGAGAGTTCGACAAATATTTCATCAAAAGATTCAATTAAAATTGATACACTTATTTTTGAGTCCAAAAATGAAGTCATCGAGTTGGGAGATGAAGGAGAATTCTTGACTTCTTCCGCGATGTCTGATGATGCCTCGACCTATTATATTTTTAACCTTGAAAAGAGATATTTATACACGTTGGACATAAAATCTAAGGAACTTCTGTCCGCCTTAAAAATGCCTTCTGAAGGCCCGGATGGAATTGGAGACTGGTTGATTGATTTTCAGATGATCAATGATAGTAGTTTTATTGCCCAAGGTGACAATGTTTTTTATTTTTTTAATCTGGAAGGGAAAATAAGGGATAAAATAAGAGTGGATCATCTTTTTTATTTGAATCCTGGATTGGCTAGAAAATTTTCTAATATAGGATTTCTGTATAAAGATGAGCTATTCCACTTCACGACAGGAGAAATAGGTACTATAGAATCTCAAGTGCTTAGCTATGATCCAAAAAGCGACTCTTTTTTTCTGAGAGAAATTCCTTCAATCGATTTGATAAAAAATTGGGCTGTGGTTTCCATGGTCAAATCCTTTACTTTTTATTCTTCTCCGGCCTATGTCATAAATGACTTTCCTAATGGAATCCTTGTAGTAAACAGAGGCTTGCCCAATATGACTGCATATCTCAGAAATGGAGATACCATAAATACTAAATTCAATAATTCAAAGTTTTTCGAAGAAGTAATACCTATTGAGGAAATTTTCCGTGCAAAAAATGAAACAGAAGAAAAAGAATTCAAAAGAGAGCTAGAAAAACGGATAAACTTTCTCCGACCGGTAGTTGATGACAAAAAACAAAAAGTCTATAGACTTGGCTATCAACTGGCTTCGGACGGAGTTACTTATGATAATTACTTGTTTGAATACGACCTGAAATTAAATTTGACTAGGGAGGAGTTTTTGGATGGAATAAAAATCAGACCAAAGAAAATGTTTCTTAGCGAGTCAACCTTTTACCTGGCTGCATCCTTTGAAGATGAACCGGCCTTCTTGATTTTTGAAAATCCATTTTAAAGAATACGCATTTCCGCTTTTCTGCCAGTAAAAAACAGTAATTAATTTATGATTCTATTAAAAAAATATAAATTTCATTTTATCGTTTTCTTCCTGATTTCATGCGGAGTCAAAAGGAAAGATAGCAGTGATTTGAGATTAACTAGTTCATTTGATTTAGTGAAAATTGATTCAGTTAAAGTTCCTATTTTAGGGAATCCAACAGTTCATGATATCAGCCCGAGTCAAGAAATTATTTTATTTGTAGATTATAAAGAATCATCGGAAATAATACATATCGTTGATTTTGAGGGAAATGAAATAAGTTCTTTTTCAAAAATAGGAGACATTCCTGATTCTTATGGTTCACTTCGGACCACGCTTTTAATACAAGAGGACTCTACTTTTCTTGCTTTTGGGACCAATGGATTTATCTCCTATAATTTTTCAGGACAAACTGTTTCAAAACAAGAATTAAAAAATTTTCAACCCCCAAATTCTTTTATAATCGGAATGGGAAATGGGTTGAAAAAATTCAAGGATAAATTTTTATTTGCCAATCTAGGCGAAGGAATAGAGTCAATCCCGGACATTAAGCCATTTGCTTGGCTGGATCCAACGTCAGGTGAAAAAGTATCATTTTCAAAAATTCCAACTTCAACCCTATTTCATAATGGGAAAAATTTTTTTAAAAATGCTTGGAATCCTGTATTTGACATCCATCAAGAATATATCTATGTGGTATTTGGAATAGAGCCTACTCTATTTATTCTTTCCGCTGTGAATCCTGATAAAATTTTAAATTCTTTTCCTCTTTCCCTACCAGATTACCACTATTTTAAAGGCTCAGATCGAAATCGTTCTGATCCAAGATTATTTGGTCAGGTACAAACGTCAGGGAAGATCACAAATATAGAATTCTACAAAGGGTACTTTTTGATTTCGTATTTTCCGGGTTATGATTTGGCAGACACTGAAGAGCGATTTGAAAATAAAAGCACCACAGAATCGATTGAATTTAGGAAAAGGATGGAGAATAAATATCCCAATAGGTTAGCGGTTTTTGATTCACTAGGAAATTTTGTTAAAGATTTTACTCCTGAGAAAAATGGTTTACTAGGTGGAAGTATGATAGTTCGAGATAATCAGTTATGGATGGTAGAAAAGCCCAATGATCAGATTGAACAAGATTATTTTAGATTATTTCGGGTTGATTTCCAAGTTGAGAAATGACCTAAAAATCACTAGTTTCATCCAATGCCTCCTCTTTAATTTAATTGGGATTGGTAAAAAGATAAACTTAAAAATATGATCAGAATTCTAAGTAAAGGGCTAAAAATTCTACTGCTGGCGATATTTCTTCTTTTTGGAAATGTGGTTAATGCGCAAACCACCTTTTCGAAAATTGCTGAATTCAAAATTGATCTTTTAAATCCAATTCAACTAATTGATTACTATCCTGCTAAAGAACTATTTCTGGGATATATCAGTCAAGGCAGCAAAGGGAATAAAATAACTTTGTTTTCAAAAACCGGAAAAGTCCTTGTTTCTGAATTTTTACAAGGGGAAGGACCCAATCAGATCGTAGAATCTATTAACCAAATAGGCTTTTCCGAAGAAGGAACTATTTGGATTCATTCCAGCCAAAACCTGTACGTATACGATCAAAATCTGAGGAAATTAAAAAAAATGCCTTTTAACTCTCAGTATAACGTCACATTATACAGTCCTAAAAAGCTAAATTTCTTCTATGAAGCAGGTGTTAAAGGAGATTACTCGTTTATCAGTCAACCCTCGGGGCATTCTACTTTTTTTGGATTCTCGGATTTTTTGAAAGAAAACCTTATAGAAATATTTAATCCAAAAAGCAATAGTCTATACAAAATGGCTCCTGTCTCTGAGAGGTCTAATTTTTCAAAGCTTGATCCTTCTATTGAGTCTATTTATTCGCCTGTCTATTCGTTAGACAAAAGCCGAAGAAAATTGTACTTGACCACTACATTGGATGATGAAATCTCCATTATTGATTTAAAATCTCAAGATGTACCTAGAAGTATCAAGGTTGACCATGGAGATTTTTCTGTGCTGAAATCCTCTAAAATTTCCTTGAGCAATATTCCATCAACCGGTCCAATTACCCTAGGAGCGAAAAACAAAAATATTTATGTGCTATCGGATGGAAGTATAGTTTTGGAATATATAAAAGCTATCTCTCCTGGGGTTTATGAACAAAAGCTTGCTGAGGACAAGAATTACCATCATTATGGAGACCCAAATTATCATCGGTTAATTTTCATTGAAGGAGGGAGGCAAATAGGAGGAGATATTGAAATACCCTATGGAGAGATTTCCATGCTTTTGCCTGATGATACGTTTTTGATCAAGTTGTTAAATCCAGCTGAAGAGGAGGACTTTACTCGATATGGGATTTTTGAACTAAGATAAAATTTGATGTTATCACTTCCCGGAAAATCTGTTTCATTAATTACAAACTTTTCAAAGACTCCGCTTTTAATTAATTTTTAGCCGTTGGATTCATGACTCACATGAACTTCATGCAAAGACCTCTTAACTCTTACCTTTTAAAATTTCCACGAGTAAAGTTTCTATCCGCCTTAATTCAGTTTCGTCAGTCTCAAGGTTAAGTGATTGGATTGCTTTTTGAGTATGGGGGGGGATTTAGTTAAAAGAATATTTTCTTTTTCAAGAAATTTGACCATATCCAAATTATAAATAGATGCAAATTTGGCTATTTGAAGGATGTTGGGAATTGTTTTTCCACTTTCGATATTGGAAAGGGTTTTTTGAGAAACTTCCAAAAGATGGGCAACTTCCTGCTGCGAAAGCTTTTTTTCTTCCCTGATTTTTTTTAGTCGAGATCCTAATTCCATACTAAAAACAAGTAAAAATTTACTAAAAATTAGAAATATCTTACTAGGTCTAAACCTTAAGATGCCTCAAATTAGCATTCAACAATTAAAATCAAAAAGAAATTAAGATTTTTTAGTTTTTTGCTTATGGAAAATAGTCTGATTTGCATTAAAAATTTATTTGAACTAATTAATGTACCTTTTACTACAGGGTATTTAAAGAAAAAATTGCTCACTCATCCAGAACCGGAGTCCTTGTTGGCTATCTCGGACATTTTGGCTGAGTATAATCTAGAGAGTCTTGCAATCCAACTCACCGAAGATAAACTGGATCAACTGCCCTTGCCCTGTGTGGTTAGTAAGCTTTTGAGTTGGAGGAACGGTCTCGAGTTTATTGGAAATGGGATAATTGGATTTTCTGAATCAAAAATGAATCCATTGGCAAATACAGTTCAATGAAATGGACTAATAATCTTCGGTGGACTGGGCCTTACGGGATTTTCGGTTTTGGGATGCTTTGCAAACCCGTGAAGAAAATGACTTAGTCCCGAACTTGTTTCGGGAATCCAGTCATTTTTAGGGTGGCAAAGCAGGACAAAATGCCGCTGTGCATTAGTTTTAAAGATACTGCAAGCACTATCAGCGGCAAGAAAATAACGAGGCCCAAGACTTTTGGATACTTTTGGTCTTCAAAAGTATCGAAGGCGGAAAGAATCGATGAGGTCTAAATTAGAGAGAAGAGGATCGGACTATATTTAAATCTCAGAGGTAACACCGATTAAATAGGTATTTATTCTTTTAAATTAGTTAATAGCCTTATAAGGTGATCACCAATGAAGTTTTGGAAAGTTTCAGATGAAGAAGATTACTGGGTGAGGGGTATTTACCTAACCTGGATCAGCCTAAAACCCTACTTGACTGCTCAAAAAGATTTATATGCTACCAAAAGCAAGTTGGCTAAGGTCATGTCCAACAAGGAGCTTTTCGACTATTTCCTAGCCAACTCCAGGGAGATTACTTCCAGTCCCGAAGGACTGGGGGTATTCCTAAAGGGGACAAAGGCTAAATATCACGTACTAAAAGTATGCAATCCCTACTGCGGACCCTGTGCACGTACGCATCCTCTCTTAGAGCAGCTCTATGAGACCGGGAATATTGATTTGCAGATCGTATTTATTCCCGGAGGTGGAGATGAGGTCAGAATCAAGACTATCCGGCACCTCTTGGGTATTGCTTCTCAAGGTGATTTAGAAAAAACCCGCCAAGCCTTGGATGACTGGTATAGTCAGGACAAGAAAGATTATGAAGCCTTTGCAACAAACTATCCACTAAACGGAGAACTGACAAAGCAGGAATCCAACATCAAAGCCATGCAGGACTGGGCAGAGAAGGAGCAGATTACCCATACGCCGACGATTTTCATCAATGGCTATGAGTTGCCATCCACCTATGCGGTAGATGACTTGAAATATGTATTACACTAAGAAAATAAAATCTGCTGGTGCAGAAACGATATTCAGTCGCGATGAATGGTCGCAGTCTCTGAGTGACCAAAATGTTCAGAGAATATCATACAATCATAAACAATAAAACTATGATTATTTTTGAAAAATTGGGTTTTTCTCCGGAGGATTTCCTCCAGAGAAGTCAAATGTCCACTATTTTAGGAGGTGGAGGAAGTGGATCCGGAACTTGTGGATATCTGGATACTACAGGTTATCCAGTATGCAATCTTACGAGAGAACAAGCGGAAGGATACGCTAATCAATACGGAGGACATTGGTGTTGTGATAGTTGTTCAACAGCAAGTTATTGCAACGAAGAATCAAATGCTCCAGAGTAATAATTGAAATATCGGCTGGCTATTATTTAGCCAGCCTTTATTAACCATTCACCACGAATTTAATGAAAATGCTAACTTGAGGGAAAAAATGTTCACCTAGAATTTATTCACCAAGCTGCTTAATCTAGAGGACCGTTGGATAGTTGAATAAGTTGACACCAACTTAAACAAGGGTGAGATTTACATTCATGTAGTATGCCTTTTGGATGAGATTATTGATGTTGATACTGATGAGCTTTGTAAGGTTTACGACTTTGCCCCAGAGCGCTCTTGGAGGCATCTAAACACGATGCAATACAGGACTTATATCAAGAGTCGGCTTCCCAGGATCAAGTCATCCAACGGCAAGATTAAGACGGTTCAGCCTAATTGGGCTTACGGATATAAGGGGCAACACTCTTGTTTGAGCACGCTGTCTTAGACCTTTTGAAAGCCAGTAAAAACCAGACAAAAACAGCTGCACTCATGCGCTGTGGATTTAACGTAATTAACCGGATTTAACACCTGAGTACCCAAAGAGGCATGGAGAGACGGAACTTTTCCCAGATCATTTTTGAGCACCTGAGCATTGACGAGAAGTCGTTCAAGAAAGGCCACCGCTATGTCACCATACTCAGTCACCCCACGTCTCGCTGTGTACTTGACGTGGGAGAACGCCGGGCCAAGGAGTCCTGCAAGGCTCTGTTTGATAAAGCCTTGACTCCAGACCAGCAGAGCCGGGTAAACGCAATCAGCATGGACATGTGGAAACCCTACATGTATACCGCTAAAGAGTCTCTGGGCAATGCTTTGATTGTACACGACTGGTTTCACCTGGTCAAATATCTCAATGAGGTCATCGACAAAATTCGAAGGATAGAGGTCAAACAGCACCACGAATTGAAGAATAGCAGATATGCTCTGCTCAAGAGCCCTGACAACCAAACCGAGAAACAAAGGATCCATTTTGAGGCAATCGCCGGAGCCAGCTATGAAGTCAGTAGAGCCTGGCAGGTGCGGGAAAATTTCAAGCAACTGTTTCACAAATCAAAGGTGCAAGCATGGCACCTGTTCAACCGTTGGGTCTCAGATGCACTAAAGCGGAAAATCAAGGAAGTAGATAAAGTTGTAACCATATTTCAAAACCATGTTTCCGGTGTTGTCGCTGCATTGATCAACAACCTAAACAATGGGATGGCAGAACGATTAAACTTTAAATTACAAGAACTCAAAACTGTGGGGAGAGGATATCGTACTTTTGATAATTTTAGAAGTGCTATATTATTTTTTCACGGAGGCTTAAACTTATATCCTCACTAACTTGGGGGTAAAACCCTATTAATTAAAAAGTTATGAAAATAAAACAACTAATTCTTTTATCGATTACATTAATTTCATTCTATTGTTGCAATTCTAAAGATAAATTAGATTTATTGAATGGAAGCTCCATTACCAAATCAATTTCCTTGAATATTATGGATAGTGTAAAAATACCCTATCTTGGAAATCCTATTGTTCATGATATTAATCCTAAGACCAACTCAATATTATTTATGGAATTTGATCAATTTTCTAATGATATAAATCTTGTGGATTTTGATGGAGATAAAATAAATTCATTTTCTAAATTCGGAGATATACCTGATGGTTATGGAAAATTATTAGCCTCACCAATATTATTAGATAATAATGAGGTTTTAGTGTATGGGACAAATGGTTTTATTCGGTATGATTATCAAGGTAATTTAATTTCAAAAGTCAAAATTAGTGAATTGAAATTTCCAAATTTTAAAAATAGATTGGCTATGGGATTTGGGATGGAAAAATTGGGAGACAAATATCTTAATATAGAAGGAGGCTCACGTGAAACTGTAAATTATGACAAAATTAATCTTCATCCTGAATATTTTTTGTTCAATCTTTTAGATCCAAAGACAGGGAAATCTAAACCTATTATTCAATTCCCTAATTCAAGTATTTACAGGAGTGGAAAGTATTTCTTCAGGTATGCTTGGCAACCAGTTTTTTCAGTAAATAAAAATTTGATTTTTATTGTGTTTGGTGGCGAACCAGCAATATATATATACAGTTCTAATGAACCATTTCAGTTATTATCAAAAATTAATCTGGATTTAGAAGATTATCGATATTTTGAGGGTTCAGAAAATGAAAATTTAGAACATGATTTTTTGGGGATGTTCCTATCATCTGGAAGGATTGAAAATATAAAAAAAATCGAGGATAAATTTTTGGTTGCATATTTTGAAGGATATAAGGATTCCGACAAAGAAATATTCTTTGCACAGAAAAAAGATCGAAACGAAGCAATTGAGGTCAGAGAGAGACTGAAGGAAAAGTACCCTACAAGGCTGGCAGTTTTTGATAGTTTAGGAAATCTATTGACAATTTTAAATCCAGAAGGACTTGAACCAAACAGCATGCTTTTGCGAGATGGGCAACTCTGGATGATGGAAAAGCCTGATGAGGAAGTGGAACGGGATTACTTTAGGCTGTTTAGGGTAGGGTTAAAAGTGGAAAATAATTAGCTGATCCTTATCTAAGCCTTTTTCCATCTTTCGATTAAAATTTAGATTCAATTAATAAGCTAATTTGAGAACTTCTTTTCCCCATTACAAACAGCCCGATTCCAAAGACTGTGGACCTACTTGCCTGCGAATCATTGCCAAGTACTATGGTAAACTGATCTCCCTCAAGGAAATCCGGGAAATATCGGAGACGACTCGGGAAGGAAGCAGCCTATTGAAGCTAAGTGATGCAGCGGAGGGGATGGGATTTAAGACGATTGGTGCTAAGTTAAGCTTTAAAAAACAAGTTCACGGCTATTTTGAGGAAGAAATATGGTTTTTAGCCTATAGTGGAGTGATAATTCTGAGGGAAATCGTGGATAGATAATTCAGTAAAATTTTACTGGAATTTAATAAAATTGGTATAGGATTAGGAAATCCATTAATGGAACTTGTTTTCGAAAAGAAACAGAAAAACTGTTTTAAAAATCCTAACTTAAAAGAAATGAAAGGTTTAACCTTGGAAAAAATGAAGGCCTTCTCAAAAGAAGTGCTTGACAGAAATCAAATGGCCAATATTTAAGGCGGTTCAAGTGGTGACTCTGGAAATAATGGAGTATGGCGTTGTACTTGCCCCGACGGAACAGTTGCAATGGTTTTTATCTACGATGATACTTCTCCTGGTGAACACGACGCAATGTTTGATTGTTCTGGCGTTATACTTTGTGACCCTCCCGGGACTTGGTAGCTAATCAATAGCAGAACATCCAAATTGGGTGTTCTGCTTTAATTATGAAATAATAGAAATGACGAATGGATTTTATATTTACTTTTTTTTGTGCTTTCAATGTATTGTTGTTATTTCTTCGTGCTCATCCCCACTTCAAAATAAAGATTTTCCTACGGTTATAATTCCAGATAGGGTAGATCAAAATGTATACTTAAGTGATATAGCTGATTCCATAATTCAAATTCACTTAGAGACTAATGAGCAATCATTATTAAGTGTAATAAAAGATGTGGTGTTCTATAAAAATAAAATTTATATTAATGATGGAATTAAGATCCTAGGTTTTGACAATAAGGGGAATTTTCTTTTTAAATTAGGTCAAGAAGGCGATGGGCCTGGAGAATATGGCGTCATTAATTCTTTTGAAATTGATCGGAATTCGGGTTTAATTTATGTCTCCTCTTTGAGAAAATTGATTGTTTTTTCTTCAGATCATAAATTTATTCGAGAAAGAAGACTGCCAAGCGTATTAAATTATTTATCTTTTATAGATGGGAGTTTGGTGGCTATATCAGAAGAGGTTGAGAGCAATTCAGAAAATAAATTAACGAGAAAGACAAAATTATATCAACTTAATTCAAAACTTACAATCACGGATAGCACAACTTTTAGAAATGAAAAAATAGACACTAGGGCTGAATCCTATTATAGGTATAAATTTTATATTTCTGTAAATGACTCAGAAAATTATTTATATAAACCTTCATTCTATAAGAAACATTTACAACCCGACACCTTATATCGATTGAATGGATTGGATTTCTCTCCCTTTAAAGGGTTTGATTTTGAAAGAGCTAAAGAATTTAATCCAAATGGAAGAATCAACCCAGTAATTTTGAATATATCTCATTCAGAATCTTATATTATTTGCGAATATCAATTGGATGCGGACTTAATGTTTTATATGGAGGAAAGGGGTGTATCTAAATCCTATAATTTAAAAACTGGCTTTCAAGACAATGACGGAACTTTGGTTGTTTTAAGACCAATAAAATTAAGTAATGATACTTTTTATTATATCAAAAAACCTGAATATGAAAAAGGATCAAAAATAGAACTAAACCCTATTATCGGCATAGTAAAGCTTAAATAGTTCTAAAATTATAATTGTCGAATTTAAAGTACATTCTCCTCAATAAATCTGCCATGATGAAAATAATAAGCTTAGAAATGCTCAGACCCAGCACCAATGAGATTTTGGAAAGAAGTAAGATGAAGAAGATTAAGGGGGGTATTGGGCTTCCTGCTATCTACAATGTGATAATTGGCAAAGCCATAGACCTATGCAAGTAACTAATTCCCATTTTTCTGCTGTAACTGTTTTTTGTGACTGCGGTGGAGTGGGTACAAGCAGATACTTACAAAATACAAGTTTAAAATTTTTTCTAATTCTGATTTTTATTATTTTAACAAATATTCCAAAAGTTACTTTATGGTTAATATAAATAGTTATCGGCTCATAATTTACATCCTTTTTTTTGCCTTTCTTAATTGGCCTTCATTTTCCAATGCTCAATATAAACTGGAAGAAGTCAAGAGTTTTACTGTTGAATCTTTCTATCCTGTGGAAATAGTCGATTATTTCCCAAAGGATGGGCTTTATCTTGGTTATATTAATTCTATAGAAGGAAAAAGGATTGTACTCATTAATGAAGAGGGGGATTTTATCAGCAACAAGATTTTGGAAGGCGATGGACCAAATAAATCCTCGGCCCCATTCAATGCGATGTCCTTTGCAGAGGATGGTACTATCTATCTTCAATCCTTTTCGTTTATCTATCGCTATGATCAAAATTTGAACCTCCTTGACAAATTCAGCTATCCCTCTAGCACATCTATTCGAATTTTTGGGCGAATGGAGTTTTTTTCTTATTTCAAATTACCTGGTTCAAATTCCAATATTTCATTTATTACCAATCCTTCTGACACGAATTCATTTCGTCCTGGAAATGATTCTGAGACCGAGTTAATAGAGGTTTTCCAGAAAGGAACAGAAGAATCTTTTAAATTAGCTCCAGTAACGGATCGGATTATGTATTCAAGGTTTGATAAATCTTTGTTAGCAGACCTCTTTTTCATCATTTATAAACTTGATCCAAAAAGTCGAAAGCTTTATTTAACAACCAAGACAGATAGTGAGATACTTGTTTATGATTTGATAAATAAAAGTTTGGATTCTAGAATTGAAATAAACCATGGAGAGTTTCCAATACTTCAAAAGAGTAAAATTTCAAGAAATGACTTTAAAACCAATGGGAGAATCGCCTTGGGGGCTAAAAATCATAAACTATTTTCTCTAGGAGGAGAGAAAATAGTTTTGGATTATATCCAAGAAATCCCCTACGGCATCTATGAACAGAAGATTGCTGAGGACCCAACCTACCATCATTTCCAAGACCCAAACTATCACCGGTTGATAATATTTGAAGGGACTACCCAGGTATCAGGTGACATCAAACTTCCAGTCAACGGTAAATTAATGACTGCCTTGCCAGAGAATAGACTTCTATTTCAGTTGATTGACCCAACTATTGAAGAGGATTTTATCCGCTTTGGCGTATATGAATTGATTAAATCAGGCAATTAAGGAGATATTTGTTTTTGTTTTGAAAACCGGCTTCACCCTCTACAAACAACCCGATTCCAAAGACTGTGGCCCACTTGCCTGCGTATAATTGCCAAGCACTATGGAAAGCTGATCTCCCTCAAGGAAATCCGTGAAATATCGGAGACGACTCGGGAAGGAAGCAGCTTATTAAAACTCAATGATGCCGCGGATGGGATGGGGTTTAAGACCATCGGTGCGAAGCTGAGTTTTGAAAAATAAGAGCACTCCTAATTTGAGGAAGAAACAAGGTTTTTAGCCTACAGTGAGGGGTGAGGGAAATAATGAACACCTATTTCAGTAAATTCTTACTGGAATTTAGTAAAATTGGTATAGATTATAGGTTAAAGTGAAAATTGTAAATTCTCATCTCGATCATGAAATATATTACTCGGATAGTGTTTATCATATTTATTTTCCAATTTCAGAATTGTGGAAATAAAGATTACCCAGATTCACTTAAATCTACTAAAACAATAGAAATCAAGATGGATTTATTGAGGGGTGATTCACCGGAATTTATCATTGAAATATTAGACACTATAAACCTTGAGGTTCCTGGAAACCCTCCGCTTACATCCATTCAAGATTTGGCCTTTTCCGAGGATTTTATTCTTCTTTTAGATAGAAAACAGGGGCTTTTAAAATTTGACATCAATGGGAAACTTCTCCAGAAGATAGGAAAAATAGGAGAAGGGCCCGATGAATATGCTATGCCCTATGCCATTCACTTAGATGAAAAGGAAAATGTTGTTTTAGTGGCAGATTGGCAAAAAATGACCGTAATTTCCTATGACCTCGGGGGAAAATTTTATTCAACTAGCAGTAAATTTTCCGGGTATCCGATCTCCTTTTATGAAGACAAAGATAACCTATTGGTAGTTCAAGAGACGATTAATGGTACCAAAGAAAAACCCCGTCAGGTATTAGTGAGCTCAATTGAACCCAAAACCTTTGAAGTTAAAAACTGGGAAAGGCCACTTTACGGCTATCATTCTGATTTTACCACTATCCATCAAATCCCAAGGTTACTAAGTCGGGTAAACAACGCAAGCTTGTTTTACATGCCAATCATTCGGGGAGAGATTTCTTCTCATAGCAAAAGAGATACGATTTTTAGAAAAGTGAATGATCATCTGCTGCCTGAGTATCAAATTAATTTTGAGGGGTTTGATCCCATACTTCAATTGAGGATAAGCCAAATAGTGATGTCTGATAAATATGTCTTTCTCCGGCTCATTTATGACAACCGACCCTATTTTTTAGTAATTGATTTAGAAAGAAATCGTCCCCTAATTCATTTAAAAAAATTATTTGATCAAGAGATGACAGATGAAATGATTCCAAGGCCTTTTAAAGGGGATAGGTATTATTCCATTCTTAGGAATAAGGAGAATGGCTTAGAGAAAAATCCACAAATAGTGTTTTACCGGCTGCAATAGTCACGATTGGAGGAAGAGATTCGCTTTTTAGCCTACAGTGGGGTGATAATTCTGAGGGAAATCGTGGATAGATAGTTCAGTAAAATTTTACTGGAATTTAGTAAAATTGGTATAGGATTATGAAATCCATTTGTGGAAATTGTTTTCGAAAAGAAACAGAAAAACTGTTTTAGAAACCTAACTAAAAGAAAAATGAAAAGCTTAATTTTAGAAAAACTGAAGCTCACCTCAGAGGAACTTCTTAACAGAAATGAAATGAAAGATATTTTAGGAGGATCTGGAATGTCTTATTGTGCCGAAATGTACATGATCAGATCATGCAATGAACTAGACGATGCTCAGATGGCAGGTTTTCAATATGGATGGACCAGTAACGGATGTAATTCTTCAGGAGGCGCTAATTATTGGGAGGAAGTCTCCTTGGAAGGAATCAGCATGGATGATTGTGACACCAGTTGGTATAGTTATTGACTTCTCCTTTTTAGTATTTGGGGATATCAAACCACTATCCCCAAATCTTCATGAAACAACTCATCGATGAAGTATTTATTTGCCATACTTTTTACGTTCGGAGTCCCCCTTTTGCTTTTTTCTCAGAATTTTTCAGAACAAAATAAAATATCAGGAATTGTAAGAAATGATTCCTCGCCGGTCTTAAACGCATACATTTTTTTAAAAAATTATCCGGATTTCAATACCTTATCTGATTCAGAAGGACGGTATACCCTACTATTTCCTGAGAATTTAAGAAATGATACGCTGGTCATTTCACATATCGGATATGAACAAATTGAAGTCTCACTAGCCAATCTAAATAGATCGCCAAACACCCAAATTTTGAAAGAGCGAACGATTGGTTTGGAGGAAATTTTGGTAGTACCTGAAGATAAGGCGCTAAAAGAAATGTTGCAGAAAGCGGTTTTGAAAATCCCTGAGAATTATCCCAGCAAAAGACATCAATTGAATGGGCTATTTAGGCAGGTTTCTACAAACTACGATGAATTTACCCAACTAATAGAAGCAAAGGTGAAGATTGAGGATGTGGGATATACCAAGGCTATTGGGAGCGCTAAAATCAAGATTGAAGAATTGCGAAAAAGTGATGACCTAGCAGAAAAAGATTCAACTTACATCATGTTTCTAAGGAAATTTCAAAATTCGCAACAAGCAGAAAATCAAAATTCGGTAGCTGAAAATCAACCTATTCAATTGTATGAAAGCAATCTTATTCGAAAAAATTACCTAGAAAGGAGTCCTTTAAATATCAATGGATTTATGAATGAATTCTTTGGTATTATTGAAAGACCAGTCTATCAAGAATTAATGGGGTTTGAGCTCGTAGACCAAGATACGATTTACCAGATTGCCTATGGTTCTACCGATCCTCCAATAGGAACTTCCTATATTAAGATCAATAGCCGGGATTTTGCGATAGTAGAATTTCAAGTAACTAGATATATGGATCCTGAAAGAGAATCCTATGAACAGTTTTTTATGAAATACAAAAAAGTTAATCAAAAATACTACCCTGAAAAACTCATCCACAAAGTTATTCGGTTTATTAATCGTAACATAGGTAGCCATCAAATGGATATACAGACTTTTTATTTTGACGAAGTCCAAACAGGAAAATTGAAAAAAATAAGAAATTGGGAAAAAGAATTACGAGATTCTAGGATAGATTTAAATCCTTCTGTGTATGATTCAGTGAGTTGGAAAAATTCTCAGTATTTAAAAAATCATCCATTGGATTCAGCCATAATCAAAAGTTTGGAAAGATTTAGAAGCCTAGATGAGCAATTTGGAAGTAATGGGAAAAATTAAAACATTCCTAACGATAAAATTTCTTTTTTGGGGAGTTTTTGTAATTATTTTCAATAGTTGCACAGATCGATCATCTAATGATTTATTTCTTGAAAAAGGTGTCACCTTAGTTTTCGAAAATGAATCTGTATCTGATTTTCTTGACCAAAGAAAAGTTCAATTGAGGTATTTAAGTGAAATTGGAATAGCCGAGAAAATCCAATTTCCAAATGATAGTATTCTAGATTCTCTTGTTTTTACGACTAAGAAAAAGAATTTTGAACTTATTAGTGAATATAGCGGAGGGCAAAATTATTCTTTTCTTTTTCAAAATGGTGACAGGGTAAAGATTTCAATTCGGGATAATAATCTAATGTTGGATGTGGTAAATCGAAAAGTCTTGACATACGATGACAACTTCGAATTTTTGCGGAACAAACAGCTTTTTAAAGCTACCTATGCCCCAATTGATGATTTTTATTTTCTCTGGCAGTCCTCCAAAAGTAAGGTAGGAAAAATAGACCTGAATGAAGAGCTATTCTTGAAAAAGAAGCTCGCCAAGCAAAGTTTAGAGCAGGAAGCGAAATGGTTGGATTCCCTTAAAAAAGCTGGTCAAATTTCAAAAGAAATGGCAGCTTTTTATCTGGCAAAGAATCAATTCCAAATCGAAAAATTAAAATATTTCGATAGTGATCAAGGATCATTTAATGCTCTCTCAGCTTTCGATTTTTTTAATGCTAGTCAAGCTACCATAGAAAGTCAGATTTCGGCTTTGCAGGCGGATGAGTTTGGGGATTTTTTAATTAAGGAATTGGATCCCAAAGAATATTCCAAACTTCCAATTCACCTACTTCAAAGCGAGAATGGGTTGTTTAAAGCCAGCCTATTATTCAAATTCCTGGATCAAGAGCTCCCCAAACTCTCCTATGGAGAAGCAGATTTATGGTTTGAAAAATATGGGAGCCACCTAAATTCTGAATGGCTGGAATATCTTAAGGAAAGAAATAGAAAACTGCTTGAAGTCGAGCAAGATATCCTAGTAAAATCTTTGGAAGAGGAAAGGATAAATTTTGAGAATATTTTAGCGCAAAAAAGGGGGAAGGTTGTTTATGTTGATCTTTGGGCGGCCTGGTGTGTGCCATGTATCAAATCATTCCCCTATTCACGATCCCTCCAGGAAGATTATAAAAACAAAGGGATTGAGATTTTATACCTTTCGGTGGACGAAAATCATAAATTTTGGGATAAAGTGGTGGAGAAATACCATATTGATTTTCCAGCTCGATCCTTTATTGCGATGAATCTAGCAGAATCTAAATTTCTAAAAGAATTGAAAGTTGATTTTATCCCTCGTTTTCTCCTTTTTGATTCGGAAGGAAAATTAATTCATCCAAATGCTCCAAAACCAGAATCTCAAGAGATCAGGATGTTATTTGACAGCCTAATTTCCAATTCAAATGAAATCGAGCATAACTTAAAAGTCACACACTAGTATGCCCCGATCTATCGGGGCAACGATGCGAGATTCTCCCTGAGATCGGGGCAGGCTTTCCCGAAACTCGGGACAAGTTATGACCTTTGAAAATCAATTATTGACACATGAAAAAATTTTTCTTTGGAGCACTCTCTTTTCTTTTTCTTCATTCCTCGACTTTTGCTCAAATAAGCCTTAGGAAAGTCTCTGAATTCAAAATTGACAGCTTTTTTGAGGTTGGCATACTGGATTACTACGAAAAAGATCAAGTCTATTTGGGATATACGAAAAGTAAGGATGACGGTGTGGAAATCAGCCTTTTTGATGCCAAAGGGAATAAACTTATTTCTAAAAATCTTTATGGAGAAGGTCCCAATGAGCATGTTTCCCCTTTAAGTGGTCTTGCCTTTTCTGAAGATGGTAATATTTGGGGTAAAACTCCCATTGAAATATTGCTTTATGACCGGGATTTGAATTTGATCGAAAAGACTCGTTTTAGTCCGTCCACTACCTCTACCATTTATTTCCCGAAGAAACTGACTACACTAAAAAATCCTGCAGGCGAGAATGTAGTGTTATCAACTATTTCCAATACCTATTCTTTTTCTTTTGCCAGGAATTTTGAAAGCCTCAATCTGATTGATGGAGTTAATTTGAAATCCGGTATCTCAACAGGATTTATTCCGGCTCGCAGCATCCCGATTTTTTCCAGAATGGATATCAATATGAAAAATATGCTATCTGCAATCTATACCGCAAGTCCGGATGGAAAGCAATTAGTTGTGACGACAAGTTTTGATGATCAAATCACCATTTTTGATTCCCGGACCTTAGAGAAAAAGAATCACATCGCAATTGATCATGAATCATTTGATGCATTGGAAAGCTCTAAATTGTCCTTATCCAATTTACCTCAGTTTAAAAATAGAATTTTATCAGGGAGAAACTTCGCCCTCCATGCTTGGGATAACGGTTATTTAGCCCTAGAATATCTTCGGGATATCTCTCTGGGTGTTTTCGAAAAGAAGTTGGCTGAGCAAGGATCCTATGACACTTCGAGGGATCCTGATTATCACCGATTGATTTTATTCAAAGATGGCAAGCAGGTTTCAGGGGATATTCCGATTCCCTATGGCGAGATTCAATTGGCACTTCCTGAAAATCGGCTACTTATCCGCCTGATCAATCCCGATGAAGAAGAGGACTTTATGCGATTTGGGATTTATAAAGTCGAGTTTTGAGTGAAATTCAAGTTTAATTGAATGTTGATCCTCCAAAATTTAGAATTGCTCACCCTTGAGCGGGAATGGGTTAAGATTAATTTAATCAAATGCCCTTACTTAAAGGCTTAGATTCAACGACAAACTAACTGCTTTTGACAATTGGTTTTGATATGCCATGGTTCTTTCCCTTTCAAAATACTTTTTTCAAAAACCACTTTAAGATGATGCTTTTTACAGCAAGCATGTTTTCACATTTCATCTTTTCGATTGGATTTGTCCAAGGCTCCTAAAAAAATCCCGCCAACATTCGCTAGCGGGATTTTTGAATCATAGCAAAGGAATGCTTATTTACTCCAACTCGCCTTTCCGCCTTTGGCAGAATCGACCGTGATGCTATAGTTAGATCCGGAAGAAACGATCCAGCGAATCTTTACAGCACTCATCCCGGGAATATTGGCCACAGCAATGCGCTCAGGTCTTAATTTTTGCTCCTGATAGCGTTTAAAATCCTCGTCTTCTACCACAAATCCAGCGACAACTTTTGCCCCCTCAATGCTCACATAGTCGGGCCGCTCAATATTGTATTTCAGATCTTGGGAAGAGTGGGTAGGCATCATCCGCTCATTGAAAATGGTAGCTGTGATTGCCTTCAATCCGCCGCCAAGGTCTTCTTCGTTCACATCCATCACAGACAGCTTGGGCGTATGATAGGCATGATAAATCGTGAAGGCCGAATTGCGGTGCGCATCCTGCTCCATCAAGAATCCGGGATGAGCCCGTCCAAAGGTTTTCTTAAATCCTCCGATTTCGACCTCCCCAAATTGCGGGTGATCATAACTTTCCCAATCCACAAAAGCATCTCCAAACGTCAATAATTTATCCACTTTGAGTTGCTCGTCCTGATTGCCTCTACCGGCATTTTGATGGAAATAAAGGTAGGAAACCATCAATTCATTGGAGTAGGTGAAGATCCCACGATTGCCATAAAACCAATCCAACTCTCCACCAAAGACGGAATACAAGTCCTTGTAAACGGTCAAATAGCGATAGCCTGGCATCATTTCTTCGCCTTTTTTGGCAATGGCGTCATAGATTCGGATATCCTCGCGATTGTAGGTTTCTATATCTTCCTCCGCCCCCGGTCCACGGAGGATCATCCCGCCGTAATTGTGGTAACTCTGCGCTCCGGCGATATTGGGATGCTTCATCACAAATTCCATCACGGCACGGTTTTCTGATAGGGTAAAGGGATATCTCAGCGCTCCTCGTTGCACGTAGTCCGGTTGCCAGTTCCATCCCCAGTCCCGGTTGGGATCGTAATAGCCGACATCGTCATCATTGATTCTCCCGTCACCATCGAGGTCCGTTCCTTCCTGTCCGAGCATCTCATACTCTCCCACTTGATCAGGTCCCACCGGCATCAATCGGCGGGGATCCAAGGGATCTTTGATATAGCGGCCGGTTGGGCTTTTTCGAATCATCAGCGTGATGTGACCGTCCCCATTCAGGTCATCCATCTCATCTTCCCCGGCTTCCCCGTCTCCATCATTATCCAGTACCATCATTCCTGATCTTGGGGTGTTGGCATTGTTGGGTTTTAGAAAGAAATCATTTCGGGCATCGGGATTGATCGTTGGCGTGATGTAAAAGGTTTTATCTCTAAGAAGCTCTTGGATAAACTCCGTATCGGCATGCATTTCGGTCAAATACCAGGCTGAGTAAAGGGCAAATTCCGCCCCTTGCACTTCATTGGAATGGATATTTCCATCGATCCACATGGCAGGCTTGTCGGTATCTTTTCCGGTGGAAAAATCCGTAATCGTCAAGGTCATGATATCCCTTCCTTCGTAGGATTGACCAATCGTTTCGATCTTGGCCAAGTTAGGATGGGCTTCAGCAATTTTCTGCATTACATCGACCAGGCCTTCATAGGTATAGTAGCGATTCCAAGCTACTTCTACTTTGGGCATGTGAGGTGAACCCACCGCTTGGAAAAACTTTTGCTGTGCACTACTGGGAGTACTTACAAGGCCAGCTGCACTCAAAGCCAATGCAAGGATGATATTCTTCGTCTTCATAATTTTCATGGCTTAGAGGTTGAAAGTTTTGTTGATGAATCCCACATGGGAAGCTCCTGCTTTCAGGCTAATGTCACCCTTTCCTCGGATGATCCAGCTGAGACTGGTTTTTCCAAAGGCATCAATCGAATCCACCAATTGGATTTTTTCACCCGAAATCAATCGGTCATCAGGAGCATTCAGGTCAATTCTGATTTTGCGAAGCCATCTCGAGCGTTCGCCCATTTCCGAATGAGTGGGCAAGGGTGAATTATTAAACAAATCCAAAGAAATCCGAGTCAGCCCATTTCCGATCGACTCGACTTTTAAATTTTGAATTTCCAGTTTGGGCTGCATTTCGGCCAGTTTAAGGATAAATTCGGTATGTTCTTCGGCGATTTCCCCTACTTTTTCGAAAGGTGGATTGACCATCACAAAGGGTTTGATACCACCTACTTCCACTTTTTTACCGGGAAAATCGGGATGCGTGATTTCTGTCCAGGGGACAAATACCTCATTCCATCCTAGGGAGTCTGCCCATGCTAAGTAATTTGCTTCAGGATTGTCCTTGCCTTTGAAATCCGGCGTCCAATAGCCCGGTGTCCCAAAACTCAAGCGCCCAAAATGGAAATAGGCCCACTGGAAAAAATCCCCGTCGGTACCCTGATTGGTTTGCTGATAGGCTTTTTGGGAAATGGTTTCATTGTAAATGCCAGACACCATCGCATTGATCGCTTCATCTTTTTCTAAAATGGAAGTGACCACCCGCTTTCGCGCGTTCTGTGCATTGTATTTGAGTGGACTTGATAGATTATTGGCCGGTGAAAAGGTCACAAACGCAAAAATATTCCACTGCTCAAAAAGGTAATCCAGCATCGCACGGGATTCGACTTGAGAAACTGGGATATCCCCAGCCAGCGGCTCAAAAACCGGGAATTTGAAGGTCATGGACTTGTTAAAAGCGATTCCTTCCTCGAGATCTTCTGCAAATTTACCGTCCAGATCATCGTCTTTGCTTTCTTTGAAAACCAGGTAGTTTCCGGCTTCTCCTTTGCTTCGGTCGGCTTTGACCAAGACTCTTTCATCTTCTTCGGAAACCTTGTAGTCCCCCATCGGGTCTTCTACGCGCATCCAGGTAATCATTCCGTCACCGTTTAAGTCGGTGTATCCATTGTCTCCTGGACTGCCGTCCCGATCATGATCCACTGAGGCAGCATTACCCCGACGTTCGTATTTCAACGTGGCGTGGTATTGCTTATAGGCATCCGGAGACATATTGGGGAAAATATAAAAGGTGGTACTTTCAAGTTTTTCCGCATGCTCATTGACGAGTTTCTCGGCAAACTGGGTGGCTAGTTCTACACTGAGTACATGAAATCCTTCCACGCCTCCGACTACCGCTATGGCTGGTTTTTGATCTAGATCACCGGTACCCACTTTGAGCACCCAGATGTCTTCTCCGCCGGCAGTTTTGGTCAGGGATTTAAGTTCGGCTGAGGCTTGGTTTCCAAGCGTCTGCAGTCGTTGATTGAGCTGACTGAGCGTCGGATAGTCGCCCTGTGCTTGCACCGATTGGGACCAGCCAAGGCTTCCTGCCAGCAAGCAGCTTAGTACGATTTTCTTCATAAATATTTTGAGTTTTAATTCCGAATAATGATCACAAGCTGATCAAATATTTCATGAATTTTATCAAAAATCTTTGAAAATATGGTGTGTAGTTTTTTTGAATGTCCCATATCTGCTTGAATGGGATTAGCTGTGGATAAGTGGGTGGGTCTTTATTTATTTGTAGAGTTTGTGAATTTTCGCTTATTTCAGGCAAATCCTCTCCTCGATCATGTATAAGAAAATCGGCCTAGCCATTGCCTTTTCTCCAAGAATAGAAGCCTTGATAGCAGAAGCTAAACGCTTGGTCCTGCTCTTTGATGCAGAATTATTATTGATTCACATTGGAGAAAAAACGCCTGAATTGGAAGATAAATTGAAAGAAATTTTGATCAATCAGGGCTTGAATGAATCCAACGTGAGGGTCTCTTGGAAGCAGGGTAAGCCGGTGAAAATGCTGCTTCAGACATGCCGGGACGAATCCGTTGATTTATTGGTTTTGGGGGCATTGAAAAAAGAGGGTTTCCTGACTTATTACCTGGGATCGGTGGCAAGAAAAATAATCCGGAAGGCACCCTGTTCGGTTCTTACCCTGATTAGTCCTAAAATCGACGGAGGGAGTTTTTCGAAGGTAGTCATCAATGGTACCCAACTGGAAGTGACGCCAAAAGTGATCGAATATGGATTGGATTTTTGTAAAATCGCAGGGGTCCAACAAGTACATATTTTGAATGAAATCAAGCTGTATGGATTACAAATGGCCACAGCGGGAGAGGGCTCGGAGGAGGAAGTTGCCAATACCCGACGAAAACTGGTACAGGACGAAATCGAATATGTCCAGCAAATCCTAAACGGGCTGGATAAAGGGGACCTTCGGATCAATATTAAAGTTACCGCTGGAAAATGGTCTATCGAACTTGCCAAGTACTGCGAAGTTATCCAAGCGGATCTGCTCATCATGGGTGACAACAAAGACTATTCTTTTATAGACCGGATTTTTCCTCACGAATTGGAAAATATCCTTGAAAATCTTCCAACTAACTTTCTCTACATTAAATAATTTTTATGGAAAGTTTAGCTCACAAGGAAGTCATCAACCTACTTCTTCAACTCGCCAGCATGTTGATTTTGGCTCGGGTATTTGCTGAAATCGCACAGAAATTTAAGCAACCGGCGGTAGTTGGGGAGCTTTTGGCGGGAATTATCCTCGGTCCCACCATTTTAGGGACGATTAATCCAGACTTTTTTGACTATCTCTTTCAAAGCAATCCCTCTGCTAATATCGCCTTGGATGGCATCGTCCAAATGGCGGTCATTCTGCTCCTGTTTATCGCTGGGCTTGAGGTAGAGCTGCATTTGGTTTGGTCCCAAGGCAAATCGGCTCTGAATATCAGTTTATTGGGTTTGGTTGTCCCCTTTATCCTAGGCTTTGTATTTCCCTATTTCTTTGCTTCCTTCTTTGGATTTGCCGATGGGGAGCGTCTGCTGTTTTCCTTATTTATGGGGACTGCGATGTCCATTACGGCCTTGCCGGTGGTGGTCAGGATCTTGATGGATATGAATCTCTTCAAAACTAAGATGGGAATGGTCATTGTGGCCTCCGCTATGGTCAATGATATCATTGGCTGGTTGATCTTTTCGGTGATTTTGTCTTTTATGGGAAAGAGCGGGAGCTTGTCGCTTTTCAATACCATAGGAATCACCTTGTTGTTCACGGTATTTATGTTGACACTAGGCAAAGGCATGATCAATCGGGTGCTGCCTTGGATTAATAAAAACCTCGCTTGGCCGGGAGGATTACTTTCTCTCTCTATGGCCTTTTGTTTTTTGGCGGCAGCCTTTACCGAGTGGCTGGGGATCCATTCCATTTTTGGAGCTTTTCTTTTGGGGGTAGCATTGGGAGATTCGAGTCATATGTCAGAGCGAGCCAAGGAAATTATCCATCAGTTTATCAATAATATTTTTGCCCCCTTGTTTTTTGTGTCGATTGGATTGAAGATCAACTTCTTTACCAATTTCGACTTTTGGTTGGTCCTAGCGGTATTGGTGATTTCCTTTGTGGGAAAAATCGTGGGAAGCGGGTTCGGAGCTTTACGCTCAGGATATCCTAAAAAAGAAGCTTTGGCAGTGGGATTTGGGATGAATGCGCGCGGCGCTATGGAAATCATTCTGGGGTTAATTGCTTTGGAAAACGGATTGATAGATGAAAAGCTTTTTGTGGCTTTGGTGATTATGGCAATTATCACGAGTATGTCCAGTGGACCGCTCATGAAATGGAGCCTAAAAGCAGAAAAGGTTCCTTAATTATATCTACATTCGGTTGTAATATTTTTATATTTTCTGGTTAATTACCGTTAAAGAAAACCCTTCATTTGGATATTGTTGGGGACCTTACATAGAATTTGTTAACTTTAAGTAATTGAAACCAACATCTATTACATTATGAATTTTAAAATCACGATTAAATCTCTATCCTTTCTAGTTCTTTCAGTTGTTTTTTTATCAGCTTCAGCTTTTGCACAGCAAATGACTCCCCCTCAGGCACCGGTTCAGGATGACTTCTCTGATTCTGAAATTGAATCCTTTGTAAAAATCAACGAAGAAATTATGCCTGTTCAGGAAAAAGTCCAGCAGAACATGGTCAAAACTATCCAGGATAATGGCATGGAAGTGCCCCGCTTTCAGGAATTGGCACAAGCACAGTCTGCCGGTACGTTAAGAGAGGCAACTGAAGACTTGGACGAAATCGAAAAATTTAATACGATCGGTCAGGAAGTGATGAAACTACAGCAGGATATGCAGGTAGAGGTCCAGGGAATCATCGAAAAAAGTGATATGCCCGCAGAAAAATTCGAAGCGATTTATATGGCTTATAACACGAGTCCCAAAGTAAAAGAGAAAGTGGATAAACTCTTGAAAAAAGATCAATAATCGATTTTCACTCGACATTGTGAGCCAAGATTAATGCTCAAGCTTTAAACAATTAGCCCCTTTTTTGGGGCTTTTTTATTGCTTTTATCGAAAGCTCTTCGATACTTTCTATTCGATATTTGCAACCAAAGCTTCTATTTTTGGCTTTTAAACAAAAAAATAATTGTCTCATGGCGAAAGCAAAAGGAAAGATTGGGGTATTGCTGGTGAACCTCGGAACACCCGATAGCACCAAAACCGGGGATGTCAGAAAATACCTCCGCGAATTTTTAATGGACGGTAGGGTGATTGACTTTCCTTTTATCCCGCGCTGGATGTTGGTCAATCTGATAATTGCGCCATTTAGAGCCCCAAAATCCGCTGGAGAATATCGTAAACTCTGGACGGATCGAGGCTCTCCGCTATTGTTCCACACCCAAGATTTGAAAGATAAACTGGTTGCCAAATTGGACCCCAAAGAATACCTGGTCAGTATGGCCATGCGCTATCAAACTCCGAGTATCGAGTCAGGACTCAAAGAGCTCATGGATGCCAAAGTCCGAAAAATCATCGTAGTGCCGCTTTTCCCTCAATATGCATCGGCCACCAATGGTTCGGTGATTGATCGGGTGATGGAGATCGCGCGAACTTGGCAGATTATTCCGGAGATGACTTTTGTAAGCAATTACGTGGATCATCCGTTGTTTCTGGAAGCTTGGGCCGAGTTAGGCCGGGAAGCCATGCAAAAGCAGGATTATGACAAATTTGTCTTCTCCTACCATGGATTGCCGGAGCGACAAATCAGAAAGGGTTCCGTGGATGGCTACTGTCAGCTAGGAGCATGCTGCAATAAATATGGATTGAAAAATCAATTTTGCTATCGTGCGCAGTGTTTTCAGACTACCCGGTTGGTAGCAGAAAAGCTGGGTTTACCTGATGATAAAGTACTTACTTGCTTTCAGTCCCGGCTTGGCAAAGATCCCTGGGTCAAGCCCTATACCGAAGACGTAATCAAGGAACTAGCAAAGGACGGGATCAAAAAGGTGTTAGTATTTTCACCTGCATTTGTGGCGGATTGTTTGGAGACTACCGTGGAAGTGGGAGAGGAGTACAAGGAGCAGTTTGAAGAATTGGGAGGAGAGCATTGGGATTTGGTGCCGAGCTTAAACTCAAGCGATACCTGGGTCAACTGTGTCAAAGATCTGGTCGAAAGCCGAGCTTAATTGGGCTTCCTTCATTCAAAAAATAAGATTAAATCAGCAACAGTTTTTGTCCTGTTTCTGATTTTTCTTTTTAGTTTCTCACCCTAAAAATTCCTATCTAGATTACCCAAAAACCATCACCTTGACACCAGCACAAAAAACCCAGATTCTGTTGATTTTGGGCATTGTTTTTATCTCGATTAATCTCAGGACCTCCATTGCCTCCGTGGGGCCTTTGATCCCATTTATCCGGGAAGACTTGGGGATTTCCAATGGATTGGCTGGTTTTCTGACGACTTTGTCCCTGATCACCTTTGCGATTTTCTCCCTTTTTGCTCCCCGTATCGGCAAGTATTTGGGCCATGGACGAGCGATTTTTCTTGGGATATCGATTTTGTCGATCGGCGTGGTAATTCGGGTTTTGGGTGGAGTGAATTTGCTTTTCTTTGGTACCGCCCTTACGGGAATTGGGATCGTGATCGCCAATGTGCTGATGATTCCCTTTTTTAAGGCAAAAATTCCCCACAAACTCGGGTTGATGACGGCGATATTGTCCACCGGAATGTCCCTGTTTGCTGCGATAGCATCTGGAATCAGCGTTCCCTTGGCCTTGGACCTGGGTATGGGCTGGAGAGGTTCATTGGCTTCATGGTCAGTGTTGATGGTTTTGGCCCTGGTGCTTTGGATCCCACAATTGGACCCAAGACCTACTGCCGCACAGCGCAGTATTTTTCCCGGAAAAAATGTCTGGAAATCCAGACTGGCCTGGCAAGTCACCTTATTTATGGGAGCACAGTCGGTGATGTATTTTACCATGGTAACTTGGCTACCGGATATGCTGATCGCCAAAGGCATGAGTCCAACGCACGCCGGTTTGGCTTTGTCTTACATGCAGATGATTTCCCTGATCGGAACATTTTTTGCCCCCGAAATTCTAATGCGCCTTAAGCAGCAATCTGTGGTTATCATCGGAGTGGCAATTGGATATTTTGTGGGATTTAGTTTGCTTTTTTTCAGTCAAAGTGTAATAATTTTTACTGCATTGACCATCGTTGGGATCGGTAGTGGAGCCAGCTTGAGTATCGCTTACACCCTGATTTCCTTGCGAACTGCCGAAGATCAAACGACCGCCCGGCTATCCGGTATGGTTCAGTCGGCGGGTTATGTATTAGCTGCTTTGGGTCCCTTGCTTTTTGGAATTTCCCTCGATTTCATCGGTAATTGGGATTTGCTGATTTGGTTTTTGCTGCTGATGAGCGTACAGTTTTTGTTTTTTGGTATTCCTGCCGGAAAAGACCGTAAAATCTAGCTTCCTTCAAGCGAAATCGAAAAGGCCATCCATAATTCTCGTACCTTTGCGGCTCAAATCAGAATTAAAAAAGCCATGCAAGATTTTCTATACAATTTGGGAGTGTCAGAACAGCTATTTAATTACCTGATTATGCCTGCCCTGATCTTTATTGCCCGGGTAGGTGACGTCTCGATCAATACCCTCCGGATCATGTTCATGATGAACGGGAAAAAGAATATCGCTCCCGTCCTTGGTTTTTTTGAAGCCTTGATCTGGCTCTTGGCGATTGGGCAGATTTTTCAAAATATCAATAACCCGATGTCCTATGTGGCTTATGCTGCTGGATTTGGTACGGGTACGTACGTGGGGATGTATTTTGAAGAAAAATTGGCTTTAGGCCGGGTATTGGTCCGTGTAATCACTCCCGCAACCCAGCACGAACTGATGGAGTTTATGAAGGATCGGAATTATCGATTTACCAACGTGGGTGCCGAAGGTCGATTTGGGAAAGTTAATTTGCTTTTTACCGTGATGAAACGGGAGAATCTCAAAGAATTTATCGCCAAAGTAAAATCCGTGGATGAGAAAGCGTTTTATACCATAGAAAGTGTCAAACGGGTATCGGAGGATGATTTGAATGTCATGGAGGATAAGCCGCGATTCCGAACCAGACTTTTTAGCAAAGCCCGTGCTTGATGGGAAATTCCTGGTTTGATTTCCAGCAGTTTCGGGTGGAGCAGGATCGCTGTGCGATGAAAATCTCCACAGATGCTGTGCTTTTGGGAGCACTTGTGGAGGCAATTGATGGAGATCAAATTTTGGATATTGGTACCGGCACAGGTGTCATCGCTTTGATGCTGGCTCAGCGATTTCCAGGCTCCTTATTTACCGCTGTGGAGCTGGATGCTGAAGCGGCTACACAGGCTTCTGATAATTTTCAAAAAAGTCCCTTTTCCAATCGGATACAACTTGTCCATGGAGCCGTCCAAGATTTTAGAAGGGAGGAAAAGTTTGAGGTGATCGTGTCTAACCCTCCTTTTTTTCCAGATCATCTTAAGTCTATTGATCCCCAGCGAAATCGAGCGCTGCACACGGGAGAATTGAGTTTTTTGGATTTGGGAAAAGCGGTTTCTGAATTGCTGAAACCCAATGGTCGGTTTTTTGTGATTTTGCCTCCTCGGCAGATGAATGAATTGAAAGTAGTAATGGAGAAATTGGGGCTGTTTCCCTTTATTGAGTTTTTAATCAGAGATCGATCTGATCTGCCGATTCATCGGGAGGCGGTGGGATTTGAATTCCAATCGGGGAGTTTTTCCCAATTTCCCCTTTGTCTGAAAAATGATTCTGGAGCGTATTCCGATGAATATAAAAGGCTGATTTCAGGATTTCTGTTGGGATATTGATTTTACCGGACAATTTCAAAACCGGATTTCAAATATATTTTGTTAAAAAACAAAAGGGCTGTTGCTGAAGTACTTTTAATCTCTATTTTTGAAATTAAGTTTTAGGGATCAACTCATGAGGAAAATTTTATCAGTAGCGGTTTTGGCCGTGTTTTTTTTAGGTATTGGCTGTGATCAGGAGATAGATGAAACATTGGTCGTTCAGACGGAGGACTTGCTCTTCGTCAGCGGTGAACAAGTTCGGGCATCGGGAAGAGTAATCAGCGGTCAGGCAGTGTCTTTGGCAGATCATGGATTTTACCTTTCGGAGGATAGTGATTTTTCGAATCCGACGGTGATTTCCCTAGGAGCCAAAGATGGACCGGGGAGATTTATCGGTGAAACGGCAGGTCTAAAGTCCGGAGCAAATTATTTTATCAAATCATTTATGGATCTCAAGGGAGAGGTGGTATTCGGGAATGTGGTGGAGTTTTCTACCTTAAATGCCGATTTGGACTCCTTTTCCCCTGATTTTTCGGTTCCCGGTGAGGAGTTGGTGATTTTAGGAAGGAACTTTACTTCTGATACGCAAGTGTTTTTTGGGAAGAATAAAGCCGAAGTACTCGAAATCAGATTGGAAAGTCTTATTCGCGTACGTATTCCAACTTCTCAAGAGAGATTGGTTACTATTCGGGTTGTTTCTCAGGGGAATGATTTAGTCTTTGGAGATCAATTTGAATATCAGTCTGGAAGTTTTGAACTGATGACTGAGTTTCCTGAGGCGATTCGGCTTTATGAAAATGTGTTTTTTCAAAATTCCGAAGGATTTTGGATTGGATTGGGCTTAGCCAAAGGAGGAGAGTTGATTTCCTATTTTCAGCGCTATCAACCTACAACCAATCAATGGGACCGGATAAATTTTCCCGGTATTCCTCGATCCTTTGCTTTTGCCACGGAGCATTACCTGGGTGGCGGAGTGATAGAAGTTGGCCGGGACGAGTTTGATCCAGAATACAGCTTTTATGAGATTACGGAGGATGGTTTTCAGAGATTGGAAGATTTGGATTTTATGAGTCGGGATTCCAAGGCCTTTGAGGTAAATGGCGAACTGTATCTGCTGGGTTCGCAAATCGGAGGACCACCCTATTTTAGAAAATACAACCCCTCCAGTAGAACCTGGTTAGCGTTGCCTTCGCCTCCAGAATTATTTAATGCCTCTCATGTGCATTTTATTAAGGATCAAATGGTCTATTTGATCAGCTCCAACCATGCACTCTGGACTTACCATGTCCAATCACAAACTTGGGCTGAAGTGGGTCAGTATCCGGGGACTTTGGGCCTGGGCTATGGAATGGGTCAGGTCATCGGCGAAAAGGCCTATGTTGGGCTTTATCGGAGAAGCGGTGAGCTTTGGGAACTTGATTTGGGGACCTTAGAATGGGAGCCAAAAAACTCCCTACCCACTATTCCTCAGGGGGTGGTAGTCGGTCATTTCCAAAAGGATGATTTTCTCTACATTATGCGGGTTCCCGATATCAACTTGCAGGGCGATTTCCCGATGGAAATGTATCGATATGATCCGGAGGGTATTTAATCAACGTACTATGAAGAAATTTTTACCACTCTTTTTTCTATTCATCCTCCAAGCTGCTTTTGCGCAGGAAACCATCAAGCGACTGGTTATTGGTCGGGACATCGGGCAATTGAAGGATATCCGAATATCCGGACGGATTATCGATGAGATTACTGGAGAAGCATTAGTCGGGGCAACGGTAACGGTACCTGAATTGGATCAGGTGAAAGTCACCGATCCCAATGGAGGTTTTGAATTGGTTTTGGACCGGGCGGAGTACAATCTGGAATTCCGTTTTGTAGGATATGAAACCATCCGCTATCCGATCACTGCAGTCGGAGATGGGCGACTGTCGATTCGAATGATCCAGGAAGATTTTGAACTCGACGATGTGGTGATTTACGGTCGTGATCCGGAGAAAAACATCCGATCTACGGATATGGGTGCGATTACCTTGAGCGTGAATTCCATGCGTGAACTTCCTCCTTTTTTAGGAGAAGTAGACATCATTCGGTCTATGGCTACACTTCCTGGAGTTTCCCAGGTAGGTGAAGCAGCTGCCGGTATCAATGTCCGTGGAGGCGGGGCTGATCAAAACCTGATCCAATATGCCGGAGCTCCCATTTACAATCCTACGCACCTATTTGGCTTGTTTACTTCTTTCAATCCAGATGTGGTCAACGACGTGACGCTATACAAATCGGTGATTCCTCCTCGATTTGGAGGAAGGGGTTCTTCTATTTTGGACATTCTCCCCAAAACCGGTGCGCTAGACCGCTGGGGAGGAGATTTGATGCTAAGTAATATCTCGGGGAAAGTGGGAATCAATGGACCTCTGGTCAAAGATAAAATCTCATTCCGGGGTGGATTCAGAGCCTCCTATATCAATTGGTTTTTAAAGTCACTAAGTAATCCTGATCTGCGGAATTCGCAAGCCAATTTTTATGATGGGAATGTAGTTATTTCTGCACCAATCAGCGACTCCAATGAATTTACCTACAGTTTTTATACTTCTTATGATGATTTTGCTTTTGCCTCGGATACGACCATTTCCTGGCAAAATAATTCCCATTCCCTGCAGTGGAAAAGCAAAATAAACGAAAGGTTAAGTTTGGAGGCATTGGGCTATTATACCCAGTACGACTACAGTATTTTTAACCGATCGGGAATCAGTGACTTTGATCTGAATTCGGGAATTATTGATTTTGGGGGAAAGGTATTTTTCCAATATCAACTCAATCCTACCCATAAATTCACTTTCGGAGGAGATATTAAAAACCTTCAGATCCAGCCTGGGGAATTGGTGCCATCGGATTCTCAGGAATCTGGAATTTTACCCAAAAAAGTCCAAAATGAATACGGATTGGAATCAGGGGCCCATGTTCAACATGAATTTGAAATTGGGGAAAAGATCGGAATGACCTATGGATTGCGCTACGATATGTACAGTTACCTAGGTCCTCGGACAGTCCGGCAATACGCCGAAAATCAAGCCAAATCCGACGGATCGGCAATCGGTGAGCAGGGCTACGGAGAGGGAGAAAAAATCATCGACTACTCCGGACTGGGACCTCGTGGATCGATTCGGTATTCCCTTTCCAAAGCGAGTTCGATCAAGGCAGGGTACAACAAAATGTATCAGTTTATCCATTTGATTTCCAATACGGCGACCATAGCTCCCACGGACTTTTGGAAGCTGAGTGATGAATTTCTAGCCCCTCAGATCGTCGATCAATATTCGCTTGGATTCTATAATAATTTCAAAGGGAATATTTTTGAAACGTCCATAGAAGTGTATTATAAGGACATCCAAAATGTGGTAGAATACAAGGATGGCGCAAATCTGATCATGCAGAATTTCCTGGAAACCGAGCTGGTTCCTGCCCAAGGACGAGCTTACGGAATTGAGCTTTATGCCAAGAAAAACCTGGGGAGATTGACCGGGTGGATTTCTTATACCTATTCGCGAAGTCTCCGTCGGGTGATTACTGCTTTCGAAGAGGAGATCATCAACGATGGGGAATGGTTTGCTTCCAATTTTGACAAACCCCATGACATCACTTTGATCGGAAATTACAAGGTAAGTACAAATACGTCCATATCCGCCACATTCGGATATAGCACAGGAAGGCCGGTTACATTTCCTGAGGCCAAATTTGACTATTCCGGCAATTCCTTGGCCTATTTTGATCGGAGAAATGAACAACGACTTCCGGATTTTCACCGATTGGATTTCTCCGTCAATTTCAAATTCAGAGGAGAAAGCAAATTTGCCGATGGAGACTGGACCTTTTCGGTCTTGAATGTGTACGGGCGAAGAAATCCATTCTCCCTCTTTTTTGTGGATGAAACCGGCGCACCTCCCCAAGCTAACCGATTGGCCATATTGGGAGTGCCGCTTCCAAGTTTAAGTTATTCGATTGCATTCTGATGAAAAAGCTAACCAAGTTTTTATTTGCCTTTCTTTTGATCTCCTCCGCATGTGTGGATCCTTTTGAGGTGGAAATCCCAGGCGAGGAGCAACTGCTGACCGTGGAGGCAGTCCTCACATCCGAACCGGGAAGACAACGGGTGAGATTGACGAGAAGCGATCGGTATGGGTCTGTCTTTGAAGGGTTGGTCAGACCGGTGACCGGTGCCACGGTGATCGTGAGGGATGATTTGGGAAAGGTGAGTTTTCTCGAGGAGGATTCCGATGAGCGGGGTTCTTACTTTACCGATCCCAGTTTCGCAACAGAAGTGGGTCGATCTTATTCCTTGCAGATTCAAACTTCCCAAGGTGCGGTTTACAGTTCTTTTCCAGAGCAAGTCAATGCCGTGCCGGAGATCAATTCTGTGGAGCTGGAAACTATTCGGATTCCCGCGGAAGGGGAGGAAAATGACCGTTCGGGAGTACAGATTTTAGCGGAAATCTCGGATCCGGAGGAGGAGAATAATTTTTATTTCTGGAGAAATGGCCCCTCCGTTTATGTATTGGAAACCCGTCCGGATCTTTTCACTCCCCGTCCATCTGATAGTAATCCCAGCCGGGATCCCCAGCCCAAGGAATGCTGCATTACCTGCTATCGCTCCGAAATGGTCGGAAATCAGGGGATATTTATTGCTAATGATGACAATTTCAATGGCTTGACTACTCGGATACCCGTTGGCTTTATTGAAGATGATGGGCTTCGATTTGTAAATACCTATCGGGTGGATTTACGGCAGATTAGTATTTCTCAGGAGGCTTATCGGTTTTTACGCTTGGTCAAGCAGCAGACCGAGATCAGCGGCTCTGTATTTGATCCTCCCCCGGCAAACATCCGCAGTAATATGATCAACTTGGAAGATCCTGATGAAGTCGTGTTGGGCTATTTTATCGCCGGAGCGGAATCGGTCAGGAGGATTTATATCGATGCAGCCCAGCTTGACTTTGTCCAGCCCAAAACCATTATTCCGGATGATTGTAGAGAGGTAGAAGGCGCCCAACTAAATCCTCCGGCGGATTGGAACCCCTGATTTTAAAGCCTTAAAGGAGGCTCTTCGGTTTTTTCGGTAAAGACAATGCCTTCTTTTTCCAATCGCAGCAATATCGGATCATAAATTTCCGCTAAGATAGGGAGGCGAAGGCCTTTTGCAGTGATTTTTCCATCCAAAAATAAATCTACGGCCATGGCAAGAGGAAGGCCGACTGTTTTTGCCATTGCAGTATAGGTGGAATTTTCTCCTTTGCAGACCAGACTGGAAGTCAATTTCCGAATTCCCGATTGACTTTTGATTTCAAAAAGATGCTGCATCACAATCATATCCCGATCATCTTCATCCAGGGCCCAGTCGATTTCGAGAATATCCTGAAGGATTTCAGCTGGTGTTCCCGTGGTTCTGGGGAGTTTTCGATCGGAGAAAAAGCCCAGCCATTGGATTTTCTCAAAAGTTTCGTAATCCATTTCGGGAATTAGTGAGGTCAGTTTTTCTTCGACGCTTCGATTTGGGTCAAAGGGAAGAAAACTGTTTAAAAATTCACGTAAACTACTTTCTGCAGGTCTAGTAAGGCTGAGACTTTCGTCGGTCATTCCTAATTGTACAAAAACATCCCAAGCCTTGCAAAAGCCTTCCCTTCTCAGCGTTCCACGCAATAATGTCGGGATGTCAAGAAGCCCATAGATTTCCCGATATTCCAAACTGTCCCGATTGGGATAGCCATCGAAATTCCCAATTCCATCCACCTGAATTTTTTCAATCCTTCGGAATAGTTGATGATATGGGACATATTTAAGCTGGGATTGCTCTACATACCGGGAAAGACCCTTTCCGGCCAAAACTACATTTCTGGGATTCCAGGTAAACTTATATTTCCAGGGATTGTCTTCACTTTCGGGCGCCAAAAGTCCTCCCGTGAAAGACTTGAAGGAAATGATTTCTTCTCCATTGGCTTTGACTTCATTGATGATTTTCATCGCGGACATGTGGTCAATTCCCGGGTCTAGCCCGCATTCATTGAGAAATAGCAGGCCTTTTTGTTCGATTTCTGATCGCATGGCGCGGAGCTCCTTGGATTCGTAAGAAGCAGAGAAAAAGTGCCTGCCCAAGTCCAAACAATCCTTGGCAATCATGGGATGCATCATGGCCGGAAGCATGGAAATCACCACATCGGACTCTTGAATAAGCATTCTTCGGTTTTCCGCATCCTCGATGTCCAGTTTTTTGGCAAAGGTATTTTTACGGGTTTTAAGCCTTTTTTTGGCTAAATCGGGATCAAGGTCAGCCAAAGTTAGCGTTCGGTCTTTGGAACTACAGCTATCGGCAAGAAAATCAATTAAATAAGTGGACGATTTGCCTGCTCCAATAATCAAAATTCGGTGCATAGAAGAAGAATTAGTAAGCTAAATTGGAAAATAAAACCGGCCCAAAAAAGGCAAATGATCTTCTTTTGGCAAACAATTCCTTACTTTATCCGTTCGATTTCACCCATCTTCTACTTAAAAATGGAAAAATTGACACAATCAAATGAAATTGAAGTGCTGACCCTGGCGGAGTTGACCGAGGAGGAACTGCAACTTTTGGAAAAGGCAAAAGCCATCAGTGTGCAGGCTTATGCGCCTTATTCTAATTTTCAAGTGGGAGCTGCGGTGCTTTTGGAAAACGGTAAAATCCTACAGAGTAGCAATCAGGAAAATGTGAGTTTTCCGGCAGGAGTATGTGCGGAGCAACTGGTACTGGGCTATGCCGGGGCAAATTTCCCGGACCAGGCGGTCAAAATTCTGGCCATTGCCGCACGGAGAACAGGGGATGAAGTTTGGGCCAAAGTTTCCCCATGCGGTATTTGTAGGCAAAATATCAATGAGGTAGAGCAACGGTTTAAATCACCGATTCGGATGGTTTTTTTGAGACCGGATGGGCTGGTGTACCGAATGGAGGGAATCAAGCACCTATTGCCACTGAAATTTGACGATTTGACCAGCTGAGCATTGAAGAAATCCATTAAATTTCCTTTCGAGGCGCAGTATTCCCTTTCGCATGAACCTGCCGGAAACGAAACTGACTTGTGGGTACTTTTTCATGGATATGGGCAACTTTCCGAATTTTTTATCCGAAAATTCTTGCTCTTTGATAATGATCAGCGCTTGTTTCTGGCTCCGGAAGGAACCAATTACCAGTACTTGTCCGGATTTGAGGGTCGGGTGGGGGCCAATTGGATGACGAAATACGAGCGGGAAACTGCCATTGCCAACAATCAGCGCTATTTGGATCAGTTGATGGAGGAGATTTTGGGAAGCTTTGAGAAATTACCAAAAATTCATGTCTTGGGATTTTCTCAGGGAGCAGCTACGGCAAGCCGATGGGCCAGTCAGTGGTCGGGCAAAATTTCAACCTTGGTCCTCTGGGCGGGGGGATTTGCCCATGATATGAAGATCGAAGGCGCCAAAGAAAAATTTTTTGACACAAAAATTACGATGATTTATGGAAATCAGGATGAATTCTTGACTCCGGAAAGTATTCAAAAACAGGAGGAATGGCTTAGCATTTTGGAGAAAAAGCCCGAGAAAATCACTTTTGAAGGAGGACATGAGCTAAATGAAGCGGTTTTGGAAAAATTTTTCAAAAAATGATTGATTCGGTTAATTTTTGGCTTTACTGTTGCTTTTGCTAAAACAATTTGTAACCCAACTGACTTTGATTATTTTTCCTAAAATTTTCTAAACCACCAATGCTTTCGCTGACAGAAAAAGAGGTAGATCACATCGCTGCCCAATTACTCAAAGGAATGGTCTGTTTCTATCAGATCGATAAGAAAAAGATCCATCAAATGCCTGATGATGAGGATTATTTCAATTATGATCTGACCGAAGAGGAGGAAGATATCCTCGACGAAATCGATGCCGAACCGGACAATTTTGCCGAATTCACCAAAATGGAGCAGGCCCAAGAGCACCAGATTATGCAGGATTTTATCGACCGGAAGGTAAAAGAACGAAATCTAGCCGAAGAGCTCGTCAATTCCCTGACCAAACCCAAGTCCATGACAGCTTTTAAATTTCTGATCGATGAGTCTAAGTATAAATCCGAATGGAATGAATACCGAAAAGAAAAGTATAGGGATTGGGTCAAGGAGCAGGTGGACAGCTTCAACTACGCCGAGGATTAAGAATGGGCCGCCAGAAATGGCGGCTTTTTTGTAGATATGATGGGCTTAATCGGTGAGTTTCTGCTTTGAGGTAAACTTTTGGTTTTCCTGCTTCTCCAGAAGCTGGAATTATTGTGTCATCAATGTCAATCTATAAACAAAATCATCCTTTAGTCCTGACTGAACAAGTATTTTTTCAGCATTCACAGGCTAGCTACCGCTTGCAAAAAAAAACACCGCCCCTGTATTTTTATTCGCACCGGATTAGGGTATTTTTTAGTTTAAATTTTCATCACAACCAAAACAAATTTATTATGAAAAACAAAATTAAAGTATTCGGTCTTGGTTTAGGGGTCTTTGCAATGTCCTTTGGCTTTTTTTCAATCAACCCTTCATTTGCTCAGGAGGATCAGGATGATCCCGGAATGGGCGAGCCACACCATATTTGTTGCCAATCTAATTCATCAGGATGTACTGATTTGGGAGGTGGTTATTGGCCAACTGATGAATCAAGATATGCGGTAACTTGTACCAGGTAAATGCAACGTTATTTTAAAACAAAATCCTGGCTTTCTAAGTCAGGATTTTTACATTTTAGTATGAAAAAAGTAGCTAATTGGGGAGTGTTAATTTTTACATTATTATATGTCTCTTGTTGTTCTGACCGTGAAGAAAACAAATTTTTAGAAATAGAAAAAAGTGATAAGGTATTTAATCTTAAGGGTGAGAAATTCTATTTTCCTGAGATCATTAATCCCTTATTTATTAATGCAGTAGGTGATTATTTGATCATTTCAGAAAATAGGCGAAATGATCCAAAGTACCCACTTATACGAATCCTAAAAAAATCACCCTTAGGCTATCATTCATCGAAAGGGAAATCAGGATTTGGACCCTTTGAGATTCCGGATGCGACCTTGGTTGAGCCGGGAAAAAATGATTCTACTTTTACCGTGTACAGCGGGATGGCTAAAACCTTCACTGACTTTTCACTGACAGACACATCATTGTTAGGAATTGATCAATATAAGCAGCCAGAAGGGATGTATGAAGTGTTTAATATGTTTCATGCTACAGATAGTACCATTTTAGGGATAAAGTCCATAGACGAAAATCGATTGGTGGAAATTTCCTTGAAGGATGGGGAGAAGTTAGCAGGGTACGGTAACTGGGAAAAAATCCCTGATACTGATCATTTAATAGATTATACAGATCCTATCGTAAACTATCATTTAGGGGAAATCAATAAGGGCTGGTTTAGGGGAAATAGAGAAGTTGGACTATTTGTAAAGGCAAGCATCTATCGGGACAGGCTAGAAATATTTGACTACAACGATAAAGAGTTTACGATAGTGGAAGGGCCGAGACTGGAACTGCCAAAATTTGAAATAGTGCCTTCTGGAGCAAATTCAGTGGTTATTTTTGACATACAAAACAAATACGGTCATCGGGATGTCTATATCGATGATAAATACATTTATGATTTATATGGTGGTTTTAACGAAGAAGAAATACAAAAGACAAATGAAGTTGCCAAAACCATTTATATTTTGACACATTCAGGCGATGTGGTGGGAAAATTAAATCTGGACATTTCCATAAGAGGAGTGGTCGTTGACTTAAATCTTCAGAAAATATACGGCATAACCACGGATGAAGATCCGGGTATAGCAGTTTTTGAATTGCCTTCTGAGTTTTTGTAATTAGGTGGTTTTTCAAGTAACTTTTAATGAAGACTATTAACTAGAAAAATATGGATTAGGCCTTTAGGTCAAAGGTTGATTTTTTGATTGCTGGCTTATTCACGGGTCTATCTTGACTTTTTAAGAAAAATTCTTGTTCCAAGGCTTTGATGAGAAAGCAGGAAAAATAAAAGCTGTGAGTGGGGACACCCATAGCGGCGATGACTCAGACAACGTGGGTTGAAGTTTGTGAATTTTTCCCTATCCAAAGATAACCTTGGTCACCACCGATCAGTTTTGTAAAACCAATTCAAATTTGTGTTTCGATAATCCACCAATTTTTCTTAGTTTCAGAAAGGGTTTTTAGACCAAAAAGATGAACCAGTTGGAAAATATTACGATCCGTCATGAATTGAGACCGGGGGATTTGGGCCAGGTAGTCGAACTTCATGGACGGATTTACGCGGATGAACATGGCTTTGGATTAGGTTTTGAAGCCTATGTGATGGACAGCCTATTGGAGTTTTATGGACAGTATGATCCTCAGCGAGATAAGGTTTGGATTGTGGAAGATCAGGGGAAAATGGTGGGTTTTCTGCTTTTGATGCACCGACAAGATCAGCAGGCTCAGCTCCGCTATTTTATCCTGGAGAAGCCCTATCGTGGTCAGGGACTGGGCAAAAAACTGATGCAAGATTGGATGGATTTTTATCAAGAAAAGGGCTACAAAGGGGCCTACTTATATACTACCTTGGGTTTGGAACCCGCAGCAAAAATTTATGAGCAATTTGGTTTCAAAAAAATCTCCCAAATGAAATCCAAGACCTTTGGCGTCAATATTTTGGAAATTCTTTTTAGACTAGAAAACAAATAGTTTTAGCCTTCAGCTATTCCAAACTCCAATGAAAAAACACCTGAATCTTATCACCCTACTGCTCTTTAGTTTTTCTGCTTTGCAAGCCCAATCCTGGGACTGGGGCGGTCCCATCGATCCCCTGCAAACCAAATTTAAGGTAGTTCAATATCGGCTCGACTTGGAGATCCTGCCCAACGAGCAATCCATTCGTGGTTCGAATACCATTGTGTTTGAAGCTAAGGAAAAACTCGATACGCTCCGATTGCAATTAATCGACGAGTATGAGGTGGAGAAAGTGCTGATGGATGGAAAAGAAGTCGAATTTTTTCATCAAAATGATGTACTTGATATCCTGCCGATTGACTGTACTTGTAATGAAGTAGAGGTGTTTTACGGAGGGAAAACCCCCATCGCACAAAATCCACCTTGGAAAGGTGGCTTCACTTGGGAAAAAGATCAATTGGACAATCACTGGATGGGGCTTTCCTCTCAGGGGGAGGGAGCAAAAATCTTCATGCCCGCATTGGACCATCCATCGAGCGAACCAAGCGAGGGGGTTGAGTTGAGATTCACCGTTCCCAAGCCCTATTTCGTTGCGGCAAATGGGCGATTGATAAGCGAAAAATCTGAAGGCGACCAATCAATTTATCATTGGGTGACGGATTATCCCATCAATAATTACAATGTGAATTTCACGGTGGGAATTTTTCACGGGGAGGAGAAATGGTTTGAATCATCTTCCGGACAGCAGATTCCCATGATGGTGTATGTGTTGCAGGAAAATAAAGCCAAAGCGCCAGTCCTGCTTTCGGTTTTGGAAGAGAGTGCAAGTACCCATGAAAAGTACTTTGGACCTTACCCTTTTCCAGAGGATAAAATAGCCGTCGTGGAGACACCCTATCTGGGTATGGAGCATCAGACTATTAATGCTTACGGAAACAACTTCCAATTTGTACCGCTCGGGGATACCCAGTACGATTGGCTGCTGCATCATGAACTCGGGCATGAGTGGTTTGGCAACAAAATCTCGGTGGGGGATTGGGCGGATATGTGGATTCATGAGGGCTTGACCGCCTACGGAGATTGGTTGTTTTATTGGGAGCATGGAGGAGAAGACGCTTATTTCGAAAAAGTAACTGCGGAGTCCAGACATATTCCCCATGATAGGCCGGTGGTCAGTCGTCCCAATAGCACTGAAAAAGAGGCTTACCATCCGGAGATTTACAGCAAAGGGGCCATGGTTATTCATTCCCTGCGGGGGATTTTAGGGGATGAAGTATTCTTTCCCATGCTCAAAGGTTTTGTCGCAGATGAGCGTTTTGGGTATCAAAACCGGGTCGATACGCGTGATTTCACCGAATTTGTCAAAAACTATGCTGAGCGGGATTTGGATGCTTTTTTTGATTTTTACCTCTATAGCACCCAGCTCCCTGAGCTGGTAATAAAGAAGAAAGGAAAGAAGGGCTGGGCGATTAGCCTGAAGGGAATTGATTTTACTCTACCGGTAGAGGTAAAAACGGAGGCGGGGGTTCAAAAAATCGAGTTGGGGGAAAAATCAGTAATGGTTAAAGCCATCGAAGAGCCCGAAGTAGATCCCAAAGCTTGGCTGATGCTGAACAGAAAATAAAAAAAGTCCCACTCGGCTGAGGGGACTTTCAATGGTTGGTTTGGCTTTAATTTTTTAGAAGCTATAGCGAGCACTGATGAGCGCAATTCTTGTTTCTCTTTTGGAGTAAAAATCTTGGCTAAAGGTATTGGTTAGTGCAAAACCAGCCCATCTTCGCGTATCGAATACGTCGCGAACACTCAAGGTTACCGAACCGCGATTTTCCATAAATCCTTTTTGCAAACTGGCATCGACATAGTATTGTGATAAGTCACGACCCTGAGCTTCGATTTCCGGTGATTCATAATTACCCACCAATTGGAAATTGAATCCATAGGGAAGTTTAAAATCCTGAGTCAATTTGGTATTCCATGAGAAACCCGAGTTGGTAAATTCTTCACCGATATTGGATCCATCCACCGATATTCTAAATAAAGTCACACCACCGTTAATCGTGTACCAGTTGTTCACTTCGCTCACTCCGACAAACTCCACCCCATATGAACTGGAAGAAAGCAAGTTGTCAGGCTGAGAATAAGAAACCCCATCCTCAATGATGGTAATGTAATCCAACTGACCTTCGGTTTGACGATAGAAGACATTTGTCGCAAAACTTGAATTGTCAAAGTTGGCCAAATGTCCAAACTCAAAGGAATCGATCATTTCAGGCTGAAGGTTTGGATTACCTCTTCGGACGTTTAAGGAGTCCGTGATATCTGGAAATGGGTTCAATCTCCAAGCAGTAGGACGATCAATTCTTCGGCTATAGGTAAATTTCAATGAATGGTTGTCATTGAGATTGTACATGGTCTGTACACTCGGGAAAAAATTGAAATATTCCTGTGATCCTCGCTCATCTGTATTGGCAAGGTAGGTATCGACAAAAGTCATCTCACCTCTTAAACCCAAGGTATATTCAAATTTTCCACCGGCATTGGAGTATATAAAATAACCGGCGTGAATCTGATCTTCGTAAAGGAAGACATTACTTACAGCGGGGTCTTCGACAAACTCCTGACTCTGCTCATCCAGTCGGGCATAGCTGTAATCATTATCGAATTTCCTTAGATTGGATTTTAAACCTGCCTCAATTTTTCTGTCTTCATCCAAAGGCTTGATATAATCTGCCTGGAAAATAAAGGTATTTCTCACTTCGTCTGTGAAAGCTCGTTCCTGCCCGTTTAGATTGCTGGGATCAGGATTGAGTGTATTTCTGAAAATGTCAATGTTTTGGGTCTTAAATTGATTGGTGTAAGACTGACTGACCAAGGCACGTAGGGTATGTCCTTTATCTTTAAATGAGTGCTCAAAAATCAAGGCATTATCAAATCCCTCGTCGGATTCATCTTCAGTATTTCTTCTTACATAATCAAAAGAATCCGTCTCGCCGTCGATAATTCGGTCCAATTCCGCAAAAAGTGTGTTGGTTTGATAGTTTATTCCATATTGATAAACTCCTTCATAACTGATGACATTATTCCCGAAGTAATAATCTGCGCCATAGTTTACATTATGTCCTGTTCTTCGGCTTGAGCTTCGTGTACTCTGATCGAGTATTTCGTTTCGGTCAAAAATTTCACGAACTGAAGTTCGCTCTCCGACATTTTTCCAATCTCGATAGTTGTACCCACCATACACATTCCACTTCTTACCTCGGTGATTTACACTTCCACCAATATTGGATCGGTTTCGAGTACCGTAGGTTCCTTCCACACTACCGTGAGTACCGAAGTCTTGTCCTTTTTTCAAAATAATATCGATGACTCCACCCTCTGCCTCTGCATCAAATCGGGCATTTGGGTTATTGATAATTTTGATTTCCTCAATGGCGGAGGCTGGCAATTGATCCAAATTTCGTGTCAGCGAAGAATTACGGCCATTGATCAAAATATTGGTTCCGGTACTTCCTCTCAAGGAAATAGAACCATCCTCAGATACTGAAATTGATGGAGTATTGCGAAGAATATCCAATAGTGTACCACCCGCATTAGCCAGGTTGTTTTCTGGAGTCACAGTAATACCCTCCATAGTAGATCTGACAGGCATTTTGGTAGTCTGCACCACCACTTCTTCCAAAGCCGCACTTTCACTCACCATTTCTAATTCACCTAGTTCCTGCGATTGACTCAAATCAATGTCCGGAACTACCAAATCCTCAAAACCCAGAAAAAAGGCTTTGAGGAAATAAGTACCCTCAGGGGCGGAAAGATTGAAGTTTCCGGATTCGTCGGTATCGGAGAATGAGACCGGATCTGAATCATCCAGGGACTTAAATAGAGCTACCTGCACATAGGCTAGGGGCTCCTGATTTTCCTGATCAATCAGTTTTCCTTTGACTGATTTTTCCTGAGCCATCAGTCCAGCTGAGAAGCACAATCCGAAAAAGGCACTGAGAAAAATAGACTTCATTAAAAGATGCATAGTTGGTTTGTATTAATTTTCAATACAAGATTACAAATAGATTCTGTAGAGATTTTGAAGCAATTACTTAAACAAAATCGTCAAAACGTGCAGATTGTTTTCGATTCGGTAGATCGGACGAAGATTATATCGTCTGCAAATCTGTTTGACGATAGATAATCCAAGGCCGATGGAGTCTGAATTGGTATTTCCTTTGGAGAATCGGTCAAAAAATTCTTCGGGATCTTTTTCTGGAAGGGCTCCACTATTTTCGATTCGAAGGCTGTAATCGTTGAGTTCCACATAAAGTTTTCCGCCTTCGACATTATGCTTTATCGCATTATTGATCAGATTTTGAATGAGGACTTCAGCGATAAATGGGTGGATTTTTACGCTGGAATTTTCCTGAATCTGGGTTTTTACTTCCAGATTTTTCAACTCGATCAGTTCGGTCATCCCTTCGATGATTTTTTGTACGATAGGGCTGAGGTCAATTTTTTCGGGAGCTTCAAACTCTTCATTTTCCAACTTGGCCAACATAGATAGAGAGCGTACGATTTTGTTGATTTTTTCATTGCTTTGATAGGCCGATTGGATCATCAGCGCTTGTTTTTCGCTGATTTGTTCATTCATCAAATGCTCCAGTTTGCCACGAATGATCGCGGAAGGGGTTTGAATTTCGTGAGATAGATTTTCAGAAAACTCCTTGATCTGACGGTAATCATTGAGTAGTTTTTGAGACATTTTTTCCAAAAAGCTGTTGAGCTTTTCAAACTCGGCAATAGAATTTTCAGGAAGGTGGAGTGGCTCGTTTTTTTGAAAGTTGAAGCTTCGGATTTGATCCAAAGTCTTATGGAAGGGTCTAAGGATTTTATTGGAACCAATCCGGGTAAAAAAGCCAAGGAATAGCAGCTGAATCAAAAAAACCGAGAACATGGTGATCACGACAGTTTCGGTGATATCCTCTGTTTCAACTACGATATTGTAATATGAAATCCGGTAGTGTTTTCCATCGATTTTATAAGATTTGCTGGCTTTAAGCTGATTTTCTGCCCGGTTCATCGGATCGTGATAGGCGACCGTATCCCGGAGGTAAAGCTCCTCGAGAGGCAATTCGTATGGGATTTCGCGAATCTCAAGTTTATCATAAATCAGTCGGTCAGCCGGAGCTCCGGATTCGATCCGCTCTGCATAGGCATCTATCTGCCGGTCAAGTTCTCTTCCCAGCTCAAAATCGATTTCAGATTCAAACTTTTTGAAGATCAATAGCCCCCCTAAAAAAAGCGCGATCATGGTAATCAGAGTATACCAGATGGTGAGTAGGTTGATAAGCTTCATGAAACGTTAGGGTCAAATTTGTAACCGATGCCATACACGGTTTTGATGTAATCATTTCCACCTGCCTGAGAGATTTTTTTTCGAAGATTTTTGACATGCTGATAGACAAAGTCAAAATTGGCCAGATCGTCGGTGTAATCTCCCCATAGGTGTTGGGCAATCGCTTCTTTTCCAATCACCCGGTTTTTGTTGGTGATGAAAAAAAGGAGCAGGTCAAATTCTTTTTTGGTCAGGTCGAGTATATTTTCAGCTACTTTCACCTGGATCAACGCCGTATCCAGGCTAATCTCATTAAATACAAGCTGGTCAGAGCCTCCCAGTCGGGACCGGCGATAGATGGCACGGAGTCGGGCAAGAAGCTCCGAGAGGTGAAAGGGTTTGGGCAGATAATCATCCGCTCCTTCGTCAAGCCCTTTGAGTCGGTCATCCAGCGAATCTTTGGCCGAGATGATCAGGACGTTAGTACTGAGTTTTTTGTTTTTGATAAAATCCAGAATCTCCAATCCATTCCCATCGGGGAGCATGAGGTCCAAAACGATACAGTCGTATTGAAAGCTTAATAACTTGTCCTGGGCGTCAAAAAGATTGGCGACAGTTTCGCAAAGGATATTTTCCCCTTGGAGATAGCTGACCATATTTTGAGTCAGCTCGGGGTTATCTTCAATGATGAGAATTTTCATAGGGGTGTGGCTGGTGGACCTAGGGAAGATACACGATTACAAAAGTAAATGGAAGATTTGAAGCAATTCTGAAGTGTGGCAATGACATTCTTTTCAATTTATCGGGATCTCTCCGTGTCCCTTTGGAATAATTTTCTAATTTTGCCCCAATTTGGACATCAGTAAAATTTTCGATTCAACCCTCCTCTCAAATGCCAAAAGACAGTAGCATCAAGCACATTCTCATCATCGGTTCAGGTCCCATTGTCATCGGTCAAGCTTGCGAATTTGACTATTCAGGCTCCCAAGCTGCTAGATCCCTGCGTGAAGAAGGGGTCACGGTAACCCTGATCAATTCCAATCCGGCGACGATCATGACCGACCCAGTGACAGCAGACCATGTGTATCTGCTTCCCCTGGAAAAAAAATCAATCCGAAAAATATTGACTGACCACCCGGATATCGACGCTGTACTGCCGACCATGGGTGGTCAAACTGCATTAAACCTAGCCATCGATTGTGATAAAGCCGGGATTTGGGAGCATTTTGGGGTGAAGATGATTGGCGTGGACATCGATGCGATCGACACGGCCGAAAACCGGGAGAAATTCAAGGCTCTTATGGAAAAAATTGGTGTGGGTGTCTGCAAAGGCGCGACAGCCACTTCCTTTTTGCAAGGAAAAGAGATTGCCCAAGAAATCGGTTTTCCATTGATTATTCGTGCTTCCTATACCTTGGGAGGAGCAGGAGGAGCCTTTGTGGAAAAGGCAGAAGATTTCGAACGTTTGCTCTCAGCTGGCTTGCAGGCCTCACCGGTACATGAGGTGCTTATCGAGCAAAGTATCATGGGCTGGAAAGAGTACGAGCTGGAGGTCATGCGGGATAATATTGGGAATATGATCGTGATCTGTTCCATCGAAAATTTTGACCCGATGGGAGTACATACCGGTGATTCAATCACAGTTGCTCCGATTCAGACCTTGCCCGATACAGTGTATCAAAAGATGCGGAATTATGCCATTACGATGATGAACTCGATTGGCAATTTTGCCGGAGGCTGTAATGTGCAGTTTGCGGTGAGTCCAGACAATCAGGAGATCATCGGTATCGAGATCAATCCGCGGGTCTCCCGTTCTTCCGCTTTGGCATCCAAAGCCACCGGGTATCCGATTGCTAAAGTCGCAGCAAAATTGGCCATTGGGTATAATTTGGACGAATTGCCTAATTCCATCACCGGCACGACTTCGGCCTATTTTGAGCCATCGATTGATTATGTGATTGTCAAAATCCCTCGATGGAATTTTGATAAATTTAAAGGCTCCGACCGACGGCTAGGACTATCCATGAAAGCCGTAGGTGAAGTGATGGGAATAGGAAGAAACTTCCAGGAAGCCTTGCAAAAAGCCTGTCAGTCACTTGAAATCAAACGAAATGGCCTTGGCGCTGACGGAAAAGAGCTTCGGGATCAAGACAAAATTTTATACTCGCTCGCCAACCCGAGCTGGAATAGACTTTTTCACGTGTACGATGCATTCAAGTTGGGAATTTCATTTCGGACGATCCATGATTTGACCAAAATTGACAAATGGTTTCTGAAGCAAATTGAAGAACTGATTCATCTTGAGGCAGAGATTGATAAGTACACCCTGGATACCATCCCTTTTGAATTGATGGATTTGGCCAAGAAAAAAGGCTATGCTGATCGCCAAATTGCACACCTTCTAGGCTGCTTGGAAAGTGAAGTTTTCAACAAGCGCTACGAAGAAATGGGAATCAAGCGCGTGTACAAGCTAGTAGATACCTGTGCGGCAGAATTTGAAGCGCAGACTCCTTATTATTATTCTTCATTTGGAGAGGAAAATGAATCCATCCGCACACCAAAAAAGAAAGTGGTGGTTTTGGGTTCCGGTCCAAATCGGGTCGGACAAGGGATCGAGTTTGACTATTCCTGCGTGCATGGGGTTTTGGCCGCCAAAGAATGCGGTTACGAAACCATCATGATCAATTGTAATCCGGAGACGGTTTCCACAGATTTCGATGTGGCAGATAAGCTTTACTTTGAGCCGGTATTCTGGGAGCATATTTATGAAATCATCCTCCACGAAAAGCCGGAAGGAGTCATTGTGCAGTTAGGTGGTCAGACGGCCTTGAAGCTTGCCGAAAAACTGGATAAGTACGGGATCAAAATCATCGGGACAAGCTTTGAAGCCTTGGATTTGGCCGAGGATCGGGGTTTATTTTCCACACTTTTGAAAGAAAATAATGTGCCGTATCCTGAATTTGGCACGATCCATAATACCGATGAGGCTTTGGAGCTTTGCAAAAGATTGGGCTTTCCACTACTTGTACGTCCGAGCTACGTCCTCGGAGGTCAGGGAATGAAAATCGTGATCAACGAAAAGGAACTTGAAGAGCATGTGGTCAATGTGCTAAAAGATATTCCAAATAATGAAATTCTTTTGGACCATTTTCTGGAAGGAGCGATCGAGGCCGAGGCGGATGCAATCTGTGATGGAGAAAATGTGTACATCATCGGAATCATGCAGCATATCGAGCCCGCTGGAATCCACTCCGGAGATTCCTATGCAGTACTTCCCCCCTACAATTTGGGCGATTTGGTGATTAGACAGATCGAAACTTACACCGAGCGGATTGCTCTGGCTTTGCGTACGCAGGGTTTGATCAATATTCAATTTGCGATCAAAAACGACAAGGTTTATGTCATCGAAGCCAACCCAAGAGCCTCTCGAACCGTTCCATTTATCTGCAAAGCGTATCGTGAGCCTTATGTAAACTATGCCACAAAGGTGATGTTAGGTGAGAAAAAGGTGACAGATTTTGAATTCAAACCCTACAAAAAAGGTTATGCGATCAAAGAGCCGGTATTCTCTTTCCACAAATTCCCAAATGTCAATAAGGAACTCGGTCCTGAAATGAAGTCAACCGGCGAGTCAATTTATTTTATCGATGATTTGATGGACGATTATTTCTTAAAGATTTACTCCGAGCGGAATTTGTATCTCAGCCGATAAGGCATAATGCAGCAGAATTAAGAGCTGTATTCTGAAAATGATATCGTAGGTAGTCGGTTTTATCCTCAAATTACCGAGGTTTGAAAGGGAACTGCTGACTAAGAAAAAATAGGTGTAAATGGGTGGTTTATTAAAATTTGTAGTAATTCTTTTGGGTGTAGGTTGGTTGCTGGGACAGCTGATCCGTTATTTTCTACGGACAAAGCTTGCTAAATTTGCCCAGCAAGTTTCGGAGATGGAGCGACAACAGCGAAGAGAGCAGCAAGAGGCGTCTAGGCCAAAAGAAGGCGTCAATGTGGATTACATCCCCAAAACGCACCAAGAAAAACGGAAGAAAGATATAGAGGGCGGAGAATACGTCGACTATGAAGAAGTGAAGGAATAATCAAAAAGCCTGTGTTCGCACGGGCTTTTTGGTTAAGTGGTCATCCCATTTAATTTTTGAGAGATTTTTTCTCCTTCATTTTCCGTAAAAAATATTCCGGAGTTCGGGTCACGATCTTCCCATCGATTTGGGCCACGATTTTTTGTCCCAATCGCTTTTTCATAGTAAGGAAGTCTTCGGCGGAATTCAGAATTGCGGATTTCAATTCTACTTTAAGCTTTTCTTTTTCTTCGGAACTCATATCAAATGGGATTTGATCATTTCAAATTTATAAATATTTACTATTTGAAGAGTAATATCTTTTTCGGCAACCAAATCGGGAATAGGACCTGAATTGTCAACTATTACCAGATAATCCACTATATCAAAAAAAAGTTTGAAAAGGTTATAAATGCCGCGTTGATATCTTCTTCGAATTACTTCTTCAGGAATATGATGTCCGCCCTCAGAAACTCGTTTTTTAACTCGTTGTATGGCCAAGTTTTCAGACTCTAACCAGAAAAACACTAACGACACAAAATATCCATGCTTTTGAGCTTTTCTGATAACCCCAAGGTACGATCGCGTTGATAAGGTAGTCTCGAAGGCAAAAACCTCCTCTTTTTCAATCAAATCATGAATTCTTTCCAACATAATGCGTCCTGCCTCGAATGCTACTGTTTCGGGTTGGAAAGGTGATAGTCCACGAGCAATTTCATCCGCATTCACAAACTCCTTGCAGCCTAGAAGCTCTGGCAATATGCGAAAGGAAGCTGTGGTTTTTCCGGCACCGTTGCAACCTGCGATTATATAGAGCCTCTTTTTCTCCACCATTAAATTTGTAAAAAAATAAGCAAAACCGCTAGCTTATTCTCCTACACCAAAAAAGCTTAAATCCAGATTGGCTTTTCGTTCCGATGAGAAACTCTTCTCCTCCATCCTTCAATCCGAGTTTCTTTTTAAGTTCATTGGCACTTTGGTTATAATTTCGGCAAATCACATTGACTTTTCCAGCGGGGAAAAGTGCCTTCATTACTTTTTTGTTCGGGGGAATCTCATCAATGATCTCAAAAATCCGAGCTGGGATGGATTCCTTGGGTAAGTCGGAACAGGTGTAAAAATGGCTGTTTTTCTCCAGCTTTTTCAAGCCAAATCGGGCGGCAAAAAGATTAAATGCTCCGGCTTTTAGGATTCCACTCAGCGGTTCGATTAAGTAGTTTTCGGCTTCCGCTAATTGTGAAACGGCGTTTTGCTCTTCTTTTGGGTCAAAGGAAAACTGTGGAAAACCACTCCCCAAATCCACCACTTCGATCTGTTTTGAAGCTAGGTTCTTTTCTTTCTTCCAAGAAAGCAAAAGCTCCTTTACTTCATTTTTGATCGAGAGAATGGTGATTTTTTGAATTTCGGGTAGCTCGACCCAAGCCTGCGAAATATCCAACATCGGAGAGGATTTGATCAAAATCTGATCCCCCTTGCTTTTCAAAAGAGTCCATAAACCAACCACATCGGGTTCGCAATCCTGGAGTTTATAGAGTTTTTGATTTCCCGAGCCACGCCTTGCCGGATCGATATAAATCAGGTCAAAATGATGATTGGTTTTTTCCAAAAACTCCATTCCATCTCCTTCGAAAAACTCAAACTTGCTTGCAAGACCCTCCAAGAGTTCCAGTTGCTGCAAATTATGGGTTGTGATCTCAAAAAGTTCTTTTTGCCTTTCGCAGTAAATCCCTTTTGCAAATTTCTGACTCAGGTAAAAAAAATCCACCCCAAATCCTCCCGTCATGTCAATCATAATTTTTCCATCAAACCCTTGAGCTTTGAATTTAGCAGTTTCCTCACTGGAGCTTTGCTCTAACGAAAGGGATGCGGGGAATATGAGTTCGGGATTTGAAGCCCATTCTGGAAGTTTTTTTTCTGTCCTTCGCCTAGCATAAATCTGTTGAACTGCCGCTTTAAGGTCAAAAGAAACTTTCCCCTGGTATTTAAAAAGCAAAAGTGCAGGATCTTCATTGAGATGATCCTGCACAAATTGTCTGAATTCAGCGCTATGAAACTCGCTGGGATTCATCAAACGAGTTTATTTTCCACCAAATAGGAAGCGATTTGAACCGCGTTGGTGGCGGCGCCTTTTCTCAAATTATCTGCAACTATCCACATGTTGAGCGTGTTTGCTTGGGATTCGTCTCTGCGCAGTCGACCGACAAAAACCTCGTCTTTTTTGTGTGCGGTGATGGGCATCGGATAGACAAAATTGGCCGGATCGTCCTGCACCACCACTCCAGGAGCAGAGGCGAGTAATTTTTTTACTTCTTCCAGATCAAAGTCTTCCTTAAACTCCACATTGACCGCTTCCGAATGTCCTCCCATGGTGGGGATGCGAACTGTCGTGGCGGTCACTGCAATGCTATCATCAGAGAAGATTTTCTTGGTTTCGTTGATCATTTTCATCTCTTCCTTGGTATAGCCATTGGGCTGGAATACATCGATATGAGGAAGGACATTCATGTCAATTTTGTGCGGATATACCATCGGAGGATTTTCTTCTCCCGCTCGTTCTGCCATCATTTGATCCACAGCGGCTTTCCCGGTTCCGGTCACGGATTGATAGGTGGATACCACGATTCGCTTGATTCCATAGCGCTGTCGCAAAGGCTCCAATGCCAGTACCATTTGAATGGTGGAACAGTTGGGGTTAGCGATGATTTTGTCGGTTTTGCTCAACTCTTTTGCATTGATTTCCGGCACCACCAATTTTTTGCTGGGGTCCATTCTCCAAGCGGATGAATTGTCCACGACGGTGGTACCCGCTTCTGCAAACTTCGGAGCCCATTCCAAGGAAGTACTTCCTCCGGCGGAGAAAATCGCGATTTCAGGTTTTGCAGCTACCGCATCTTCCAATCCAATTACGGTATAGGGTTTTCCTTTATATTCAATCTGTTTACCCTTAGATCGCTCGGAAGCAACTAGTAAAAGTTCGTCGAATTGGAAATTGTGCTCATAGAGCACTTCGAGGATTTCTGAGCCAACCAGTCCGGTCGCTCCTACCACTGCAATTTTCATTTTTCGGGTTGAATAGGTTAATGAATCGAAATGCAAAAGTAAGGCAGAAGGTTTCATTTTCAGACATTTCTTATAAAAATTCCCTTTTTTGAAAATGGGAATCCAATCGATTTTGATTTTTTAAATACTTTTATAAATTTAGTCCTATGCTTTTCCTGTTTTTTGATGCAAAAGCTCACTTTTATATTGACCTGGCTTATTGGAGCATTTACCTTTTCTGTAAATGGACTAGTCGCCAATGCGCAAAATTATCAGGAAGATTTTGAGGCCGAATTTGAAACTCAAAATTACCCCGAGGAGTTTTTGGCTCATTGGTATGGAAATGAAGTTCAGTCCGGTTCTTCCCGTATTTTTCAGGCTGAGGCAGCCGGAGTCGGAAGTTCGCAGGCTTTGGCAGTACAGCCTATCTCTACCTTTGATGGCGAACTGATTGTCCGCCTTTTCCCCTCAGATTATGTCGATCCCAATATTCAGTTTTGGGCCCGATCCCTTCAGAATGGATCCGGTGATCGAGCGGCTGTAGTTTCTTATTCTTTTTCAGAATCTCTGGAGGGGAATTATGGTGAAGAAAGCGGCTTGGGTTCGGAAGAAGAATTTGCCAATGAAGATCAGGATTATCGGAAATTTGAAATCAACTTAAGTGAAAATCAGCAGCGTAAGGATACCTTGTTTTTGAAAATATCGGTTCGCTATGGGGCGGGATCGGGAACCTGCGCTCGCTGGCTAATGGATGATTTTGTGTTTGGCGATATTGAGGAAGATAAAGAGCCGCCTCGGGTGGAGCGGGTTAGGGGATTTGATGCCAATCAGCTCGAACTTCAATTTTCCGAAAGATTAGACCCGATATTTTCTCAGATTCAGTTGAATTTTGGATTAGATGGGGACGAACCCATCGATGCGGAACTGAAGTTGGACAGTTTGGTGATTTTGACTTTTGGAAAAGACTTGGAGGAATCTGAAGATTATTCACTTTCTATTCGTCAGATTTCAGACTTGGAAGGAAATGTCATAAAAGATACAACCGTAAACTTCCAATTTTTTGATCCGACAGAAATTGCCTTTAAAGATTTGGTCATCAACGAGATAATGCCTGCTCCGCGAGAGGAAAATGCATTACCCAATGTGGAGTATGTGGAGCTTCTTCACAGAGGCGAAAAGGAAATCCGGACCGGACAGTTGCTGTGGTCCAATTCCCGAATTTCCGTGGAGTTGGAGGATTTTTGGATTCAGCCGGGGGAATTTGTCCTTTTGGTGCCCGAGGATGATGCGGAATTAATGGAGGAATTTGGTCTGCTGATTCCAATTTCTTCTTGGCCTACATTACTGAATGGAGGTGATGAATTGAAATTGGAATCGGATAATGAAGATCTAATTGATCAAATAAGCTATTCGACGGCATCTTGGGGAAGCAGTGAGTTCAGTGGAGGCGGTTATAGTTTGGAAGTAGTCAATCCTGATTTGCTATGTGATCAAAGTTTGAATTTGCGTCCTTCTGAAAATCCAAATCGAGGAAGTCCCGGATCCGAAAATTCAGTTTTTGATTCCAGTCTTGACACTACTGCGCCAAGATTTGAAGAATACTTTTTTACTAAAGCAAATGAATTGAGGATTCGCTTTTCTGAATTGATTCAGCCATTTTTTACTCAGAATCAGGTCAGTTTTGAGTCGCAACTAGAAGTGGATTCGATTTGGATTGAACAAGATTTGCTGAGGGTGAATGTCTCGGAAACTTTTCCTGAAAATGAATTGATCCGAGTAAGCATCGAAGGTTTTTTAGATTGCAGTGGCAATGAAATGAATCTCCTTGAGTTGGATATTATTCGACCTTCGATTGCTCAGGCTGGAGAAATTTTCCTCAATGAATTGCTTTACAATCCAAAAACGGGCAGTCCGAAATTTGTGGAATTAATCAATCCCACCGATAAATTTTTGGAAATCGGCTCCTGGAGCCTAGCCAATTTAGATGATCAAGAAAATATTGATCAGCTTCGAATGCTTTCCGAGGAATCCTTGGTCATGGAGCCCAATTCTTTTTTGGCAATTTCCACGGACACCAATGGAGTAAAGTTGGATTACCCGCTTTCCGAAGGAGGTAAATTTTATGAAATCAGTTCGCTTCCCAGTTATCCGATAGCAGGTGGCACGGTGTTGTTGTTGGATTCTGAGGAAAATGTGGTCGAGCAGTTTTCTTACGTTGATGACCTGCACCATCCTTTGCTCCAGGATTCCAAAGGCGTTTCTTTGGAGCGAGTTTCCATTGAAACTTCCGCGGATATCTTGGATAATTGGCATTCGGCTTCTTCCGCTGTAGGATATGCAAGTCCGGGGATGAAAAACTCCCAATTTATTCCTGAGGAGTTTGACAGTGAAATCATCCAAATTGACCCGGCGGCCTTTGATCCGGAGGGAAGCAATGGGAATACCTTTGTAAGCATTCGCTACGAGCTGGAGCAGCCGGGTTGGGTGGGGAGTTTTCGGATTTATGATCTGGCAGGTCGGAGGTTAGCCTCACTTGCCGAGAATGAAATTTTGGCAACGAAAGGACTTTATACCTGGACGGGTACAGATAATCTAGGTCGTCGGATGCGAAGCGGGTATTATGTATTGTTGGTCGAGTTGTTTGATTTGGATGGGCGTCAGAAGACCATTCGGAAAACCATAATAATTGCTGAACGGCTCTAAAAATTTGTAGTTGGCTGAAACAAGGAATTTTAAAATTCTGTATATTAGGAAGACTAACACCCCTAACCCATGGAAAAAGGCCTAATAAACCGTGCACTCGAAAGACTGAATGTCAGCGAATTCAAAGATCTTGCTGAAGTAAAGCAATATTTGAAAATGAAATATCGAATTGATGTCGAAGATTCTGTCTTGAAAAAAAGACTCGAAAAAATCCTGAATGATGAGAAAGCGGTGGCGTAATGAGTATCAAGTATTTAGAATCAAGATTTAAGAACCAAGAGAATAGAGATAAGTCGAAGGCTAAGGAGTAGGCAGCGGCAGTAGACAGTTTATCGGATAATGTCTTTCGATTTTGCCCTCCAACGGCTTTGAGTCCCTTGGAGGGTTTTTAATTTAGAATCTGTTTGTTTGGTTCGCCGCTGTGAGTGTCCTCATTCACAGCCTTAATATATCCTAAAAAGAGACCTTCAGAGA
>NZ_FOPC01000010.1:0-99627 GCF_900113375.1 Algoriphagus hitonicola
AGAAAACTTCTTTAAAATCATCAAATCTGAGCTGATCTACCAGCTTCCGGTATTGAACGTTAGACAGATACAGGTTGAACTCTTTGAGTTCATCGAAATCTGGTACAACAAAGAAAGAAAACATTCCTACCTGAATTACCTCACTCCTGAGCAGTTCGGAGAAACAACAAAAACAAAGGCCGCATGAAGAAAACTGAACTCGAACTAATCAGGGGGATTTTTTTTCTAAATCCCACTGATTAGTTGAGTAGCCCCGCGGCAGGCGGCATTAAATCAATTCAAAAACAGGCTTAAAAATATTGTCCAGTTTTTTGTAGTAAATCCACAATTCCTAAAAGATAGGAAAGCAGGACAAGGCGTAAAAAAATGACCCATTAAAGGTCATTTTAGGCTTAGGCCGGATTGCAGGGAAGGCAAACTCCGTTTAGACTAACGCTTAATCTACACTCAGACGGGTTTGTAATTTCGCTTAAACAAATATTTACTTTAGACTCAAACAAGAATTTATTTAATTCCAATAATTTTTAAAAAATGCTCAACATCTTTTCCTTTAGGTATATGTGACATGATTAATTCATTTTTTTGATTTAATCTTGACTTTAATGATTCCTTGTCTCTTACATATGAAGACACTACAAAACCATAATAAATTCCAGTAATAACGAATAAAACTAATTTATGCTCATTAAATTTAAACATTCTAGGCTGTGATATATAATTTTCGAAATGTGTATTATTCCCAAGTATAGAACCAAAAATAATGGGATAATCTAAATCAGATTTTGCATTATGATCTAAAATCATTTTCCTGATCTTTTCTTCATGTGGACCTAGATTTACTTCTGAAAAGAAAATATGAGAAGAAATACTCGCCCTCCATAAAATAGAAAGTAAAAACAATTTAAATTTTACATAATCAATATTTGAAACCTTAAATGCCCTGTTGCCATGTGTATCAACTAAACCTTCGACAATTGGTCCGTTTTTGATTTTAGGACTATATAGTGAATTTGCACCATATCTCTCATAGCCACCTAATATACTATTATCACAATTCTTACACAAGAGATTTGATTCAAAATATCCTGTTTGTAATGCCTTTTTTCTATCTTTTTTTTCAATAATATCCTTGCTTTCAAATTGAAAAAATCTATTCTTCTCATCTTTAATCTCTTTAAACATAAAATTTGGGATAATATGAGATTGTTTCAATAGTTCCTTCTCCTGTAAACAAAGTCTACATATACCATTTTCACTCATCCCTCACCCCCTTCCACTATCCTAATCTCCTCCTCGGTCAATCCATACAACTCATAGACCAAGGCGTCGATCTCGCGGTCGAGGCGATCGATGTCGGCTTGGGGGGCGGAGGCTTGAGTCAGGTCGTTCATTTTAAAGACTGAGTTTTGGAATAGCACTATCGAGAAAGGGTTTTATTGAATTAAAGTGAATGATGACACTAACTTCGGCATTATTCATTCAATTGATAATTAATTGTTAAAGATATGGGAATTGGAGAAAAGAAAAAGGGGGAAATGGGGGATTGACGGGAAATGTCTGTTTTTTTTGTCTTTGATGATACAAATAAACCTTGGTCCAAGCCTACCTTTTGCAGGTAAATCTGAAGACCTTGAACCATTCCCATTCCGGCCTCCTACTAAAGGCTATTTCTAATCTTCTGACGCCAACCAAGCCACCTTCTGTTCGGATTGATGATCCTGATTTAAGATATCCCGATAGAGATCCGGCCTGCGAGCTTGGAGGTAGCGATGCCCACCGGCTTGGGTGAGCTTTTCGGGAACGATCGTTGCCATCTCAAAACTGTCTTCAAAACTCCGGCATTCGGCCAAAATATCTCCAAAAGGATCCAAAATCATGGAGCAGCCATTTTTCAACTGATCGTCATCCATCCCGATAGGATTGGAAAAGATGGCATATACCGCATTGTCATAAGCTCGGGCTGGCAACCATTTCATCAGCCAAGCTCTTCCTTTCAGTCCATCAAACTCCATTCGCAGTGAGGTAGGATCTGCTTCCCGATTCTTCCAGAGCTTGGGATCCACAAAACCCGCCCCAGGTCGGGTTGACGGGGTACACATGGTCACATGGGGCATGAAAATGATATCCGCACCGAGGAGTTTGGTGGCGCGGACATTCTCGATAATATTATTGTCATAGCAGATTAGAATCCCACATTTCCAGCCCAACAAATCAAAAACAACGTAGCGATTTCCCGGACTTAAATCGGGATGAATAAACGGATGCAGCTTGCTGTATTTGGCAAGCAACCCATCCTGATTGACACAGACATAGGTATTGTAAACCTGCCCATTTCCATCTTTTTCAAACAATCCTGCAAGGATTACAATCCCATTCTTTTTTGAAATCTCCCTTAGGCGTTGAATTGATTCTCCTTCAGGAACCAGTTCCGCCTCCCCTAGGAGTTGGGCTTTATTCAACTTTCTCGCATAAGAATATCCACTGATGCAACACTCATGAAAAGTAATGACCTGCGCTCCTTCTTTTGCCGCCTGGGCGGAAAGTTTATCAATTACAGAAAGGTTGTATTCCTTATCTCCGCTTCGATTTTCGAATTGGGCAGTGGCAATTTTGATGGGTTCCATGGGCTGATTTTTTCTGGTGCATTAAACTAAAGAATCGAACTGAAGGTAAAAAAGGAAAGTTGACTGCTGGTCTTAATCGAGCCTCTAAGTCCTAAAAACAAGAGGTAGACTTTCTTGTCGGAGACCACGCGTATTTTATTAGACTCCCGTTTGGGCATTCAGGGCTAATTTTATCAATCCTGCCTTTCTATACCATTTGAATGAAAGGCGTAATCCATCGATGGTTAGATTTCTTCTAATTTTTGACCTATTTTTATCCAAACCCAAATCCAATCTTAATATGAAAAAACTCATCACCCTATTGATTTGTGGCGCAATCAGTGTCTCAGCTTTTGGGCAAGGCACCCAATTGCTCCGACAGCCCACACTCAGTCAGTCTGAGATCGTCTTTGTCTATGCCAATGACCTCTGGAAAGTCTCACGGGAGGGCGGTCAGGCCATTCGTCTGACGAGCAATGAAGGCGAAGAAAGTTTTCCTCATTTTTCGCCTGATGGATCCATGATCGCATTTACTGGAGAATACGATGGCAATACCGATGTTTATCTGATTCCCGCCAGTGGGGGCGAACCCGAGCGACTGACTTGGCATCCTGGAGCCGATATGGTCACCGGATGGAGTCCCGATGGAGAATCGGTGATTTTCAGTTCGGGCCGTGATGGTCATGCCACAGAGGAAAGCAAGTTTTTCCAAATTTCCAAAGATGGCGGCATGCCTGAATCCTTAGCAATTCCCCGTGCCGTGACGGGTGAGATTTCCCCCGACGGCAGTCATATCGCCTACCAGCAGATTTCTTTTTGGGATCCGGAGTGGCGAAATCATCGGGGCGGACAGGCCAAGCCCATTTGGATTGTGGATATGGAAGATTATTCGTTGGAAATGACCCCGCAAACAGACAATGAACGCCATACTGACCCGGTTTGGCTCGGCGAAAAAGTTTATTACATTTCTGAGCGCGATTACCTAGCCAACCTTTGGTCATTTGATCCCGAAACGGGACAGGAAAAGCAGGAGACTTTTCTGACGGACTTTGATATTAAAACAATTGACGCGGGACCCGATGCACTGGTTTTGGAGCAAGGAGGCTATTTGCATATTTATAATCCTGAAGACGGCTCGCTGAAGCAGGTTAAAATAGAGGTTAATGGAGATTTTCATTGGGCACGCGAGCGATGGGTGGATGTCTCAGCCAATCAGTTGCAAAACGCTTACCTATCCCCCACCGGACAGCGTGCGGCATTTGAATTCCGCGGAGAAATCATAACTGTCCCAAAAGAATATGGAGCAGGAAGAAATATCACCAATACTTCCAGCTCAGCAGAACGCTCTCCGGCTTGGTCACCTGACGGGCAGAAAATCGCTTATTTCTCAGATTCTTCAGGGGAATATGAATTAGTCATAGCCGATCAAACGGGAAGCAAAATAGAGAAAACCATTTCCATACCTGACCCGAGTTTTTTCTTCAAACCTGAATGGGCTCCCGACGGAAAGCATTTGGCATTCACCGATACAGATTATAACATCTGGTTGGTCAATGTGGAAAGTGGAAATGCCAAAAATGTGGAAACTGAGCGCTTTGCCCATCCCAACCGATCAATGAATCCGGTTTGGTCGCCAGACGGCAAATGGATCGCTTATGCCCGACTGATGGATAATCAGTTCAAATCCATTTTTGTCTTGAATGTGGAAACCGAGGAGAAAATCCAAGTCAGCGATCAAATGGCTGATGCGATTTCACCCGTTTGGGACGAAAGCGGAAAGTATTTGTATTTCCTCGCTTCTACCAATTTTGGCTTGAATACCGGGTGGTTGGACATGAGTAGCTACGATCGTCCGGTGACCCGAAACCTTTACTTTGCCATCTTAGATGCCAATGAAAAATCTCCACTATTGCCTCAAAGTGATGAAGAAAAAGCCAATGCCGAGGAAAAGAAGGAGGCTGAAAAGGAAGTCACGGTAAAAATTGATCCTGAAAATCTGAATCGGCGAATTGTAGCCGTGGATATTCCGGCGCGGAATTACACCGGATTGGCAGCGGGTCCTTCGGGTTCGGTCTTTTACATGGAAAGCATTCCCAATGAAGGCACTGCCTTGAAAAAATATGATTTGGCCAAACGAAAATCGGAGGACTTTCTTCCTCGAGTCAATCAGGTGGTCATCTCCAAAGACAGAAAATCCATGCTTTATCAATCTGGCTCGACTTGGGGGATCATCGAAACAAGCGGAGCAGGAAAGAAGGTCGGTGATGGTGCATTAAAAGCCATTTCCTCCATGAAAGTAAAAGTAAATCCTCAAGAAGAATGGCAGCAAATCTATCGCGAAGGCTGGCGCTATCAGCGTGACTTCTTGTATGTGGACAATGTTCACGGAGCGCCTTGGGATGAGATCTACGAATGGTATAAGCCCTGGGTGGATCACGTGCGGCACCGCACGGACATGAATTACATCATTGATATCATCGGAGGAGAAGTGGCAGTTGGACATTCCTATACCCGAGGAGGGGATTTCCCGGAGGTCGAGCGAGTACCGATCGGATTGTTGGGAGCGGATTTCGAAGTGGAAAATGGACATTACCGCATCAGCAAAATCTACAATGGTGAAAGCTGGAACCCCAACCTCACCGCTCCCCTTGCCCATCCGGGCAATGAAGCACGGGTAGGAGAATATTTGGTAGCAGTCAATGGAAAAGAAGTATTGCCCAATACCAATTTCTACACCTATTTCGAAGGGACCGCCAACCAATACACTACCCTTCACCTGAATAGCGAGCCTGGAATGGAAGGCGCACGGATGATTTCAACCGTTCCGGTCGCCAATGAAGGACCGCTCCGAATGATGGATTGGGTAGAAGGAAACCGTCGAAAAGTAGATGAGCTTTCCGATCGAAAATTAGCCTACGTCTACCTGCCCAATACAGGACAGCCAGGCTACACTTATTTCAATCGCTATTACTTTGCGCAGCAAGACAAAAAGGGCGCAGTAATCGACGAGCGAAACAACGGTGGTGGTTCGGCCGCCGATTACATGGTGGATATCATGGCTAGAGAACTCCACGGCTATTTCAATTCCCGAGCCAATGATCACCGTCCGTTCACGACTCCGATGTCGGGGATTTGGGGACCAAAAGTCATGCTGATCAACGAGAGAGCCGGTTCGGGAGGTGATTTGCTTCCTTACTTGTTCAACAAAATGAAAATTGGACCGCTGATCGGCACCAAAACCTGGGGCGGATTAGTCGGGACTTGGGACACCCCTCCTTTTGTAGATGGAGGCCGAATGGTGGCTCCGCGGGGAGGATTCTATGATGTCGATGGCGAATGGGCCGTAGAGGGAGTTGGAATTTCTCCGGATATTCCGATAGAGCAAACGCCAAAAGATGTGATTGAAGGTCGCGATCCACAACTGGAAAAAGCAGTGGAAGAAGCATTGAAATTGCTGGAAACAGAGGGAATTGAACTGAAACCCGAACCGGCACCTCCGATTAGATATTTCAGACCGAAAGGAAATTAAGGATTTAGATTTTGTGGTAAAACCTGCTGAATGGACCATTCAGCAGGTTTTTTTTGTCAAAAGTTTCGCCCTTTCAGGGCTCTGAGGTATATATAATACCACTTTCCCCCGGCTACGCCGAGGGTCATGAAAAATGCCAACCCTCCGGGTTTTTAAGGATGGAAAATCCACAATAAATTAGAAAAGAACTGATTTCTGAAAGCCATGAAAGGGCAGGACTCTTCATTCCCTCGGGCGGCAGCCCGTGGACGGAAAACTTGCTCCTTCCCTAAGCCCCTCTAGGTTAATTAAATCTATGTCCACCCAATCTTATCTAAAATTCACCGTAAACTGAGCACCAATCATTCGAGGAGGACCGGCGATGAAAGTAGGTATTCCAAAAGCCCCACCTGTATTGCCCGCATCAATGATAAACTCTTCATCCAAGGCATTATTTGCGAAAAGCATCAGGTCATATTTTTGACCAAAATTGAATCCCAATCGGAGATTTAGCATCCCGTAGCCTTCCTGCTCAATACCGGGTAGATTGGTCTCCTCAAAGAACACCCTAGACTTATAGCTATAAGTGGGTCTAAAATAAAGTAAAGCTTTTTGGGAAATCGGAATACCAAAATCCAAACCAGCCGAAGCACTGTGCTTGGGAGTCAATCTAAAAGTATTTCCAGCTAAATTTTGTGCATTTCCCTCAGCATCTACCTCGTCAAACGTGGCATCGATAAAGCCATAATTGGCAAAAAAACTGAGATTTTTCACAACCGCATAGCGTAAAGCTGTCTCAAACCCAAGGGCCGTGGAAGCTCCTTCATCGCGAGTATCAATTCGAAGGCCATCCTGATCAGCAACGGCAATGCTGGTCTGAAAATTAGAATAATCGTAGTAATACGCATTCAGATCAAAACTTAAGCGATCATCCGATGACAGTGTCTTCATCCCTACTTCATAGCTCCAAACAGTCTCCGCATTGAGGACATTGGTTTCGGAAGCCAGAACCTGCACCACATTAGGTCTCCGTCCTCTAGAAACATTGCCAAAAAATGTGGTATTGGGACTCATTTTATAATCCACTGCCAATCTCCCCACGGCAGAAAAAAACTCTTCGGTCGTTTCCTTTCTTCCATCGGTTGGGGTGAAAATATTATTCGCTGATCCTCCGGTCAAGATAAAGCCCAAAGTGCCCCGTTCCTCGGCTTCAGGCACATCCAAGGCGCCTGTAATTTGCTCATAAGTTCCCCGAAGACCGGCGGTCACACTCAATTTGGAATTGAAATCGTAAGTTCCATCTGCAAAAACCTCATACGCGTAATTTCGCCCAAAATTGGTACTGACCTCGCGGTGAACGGACTTAAGTGGAGCTCCTGCCAAAGGTCCAAAAATCGCAGGAACATTGGGTAAGTTATTGACTAAATTGGCCTGTCCATTGATAACCAAGGGCTCAAATGGGATGGCCGCCAATACTTGTTCCTTCACTGGATCAGGGAGCGAAGCTCCTTGAATTCCACTTCGAACAAAAGGGGTAAATAAAGCATATAAACTTCGTTCGTCGCCTTCATAAGGAATTCGCTGAGAGCCGTTTTCATAGAAAAAACTTAAACCCGTAAAACCTCTAAATCGGGATTCATCGGCAAAGTTAAATCGGAGCTCTTGACTGAATTGTTTTCCAATTGCCTCCTCACCCAGAAACAAAGTCGGGGCCACTGTCCCATCCGAATCAAACGTCTCAAAGGAATCGAATTCACGATACGCCGTGATCGAACTCAAATCCCAAGTCGATCCCAAGGTCTGATTGACTAATAGAGTAGCGCCCCAAACGGAACGATCTACTCCCAACTCATTACCCCGCTCCATATCCGCGAAGGTATTTGGACTGACATCTCCACCGAATGGAGCATATGTTCCACTCTTGAAGGCAGTTCCCGGAGGAGTATCTTTTTGATAATTAAAAATAAAATCAATGGCCGTGTTTTTTCCTGAAAGGTATTTCATTGCAATCCTACCGGCTTTGGTATCCTTTCCGTTTAACGTTCCTCCTGAGAGATTTTCGAGATAGCCTTCTCTTGCATTATATATTCCCGCTACACGCAAAAAGAACTGATCAGTCAGCGGTACATTCACATGTCCCGTGGCCAATCGCTGACCATAATCTCCCGCTCCTAATCTGATTTGGGATGAAAAACTGTTTTTAGCCTTATTTTGGATCAAATGGATAGCTCCGATCTGCGCTCCTCGTCCAAATAGCGTGCCCTGTGGTCCCTTGAGTACCTCTACACGCTCCATATCAAAAAGCTCTACCACTGATCCCCTGGATTTACTGATTGATACTCCGTCTTGGAACACCGAAACTCGAGGCTCCACTCGGGCATCTCCGTCGTCAGAGGTAATTCCCCTGATTACAAAACCGGGATTGTTGACGCTTTGCAGCTGCACCTGCAATCCGGGCACAAATTCAGATAATGCATCAAACTCAAAGGTATTGGTCCGGGTCAGGAAATCAGTTCCATAAGAAGTGACGGCGATGGGCACATCCTTGATCAATTGACTTCTTCGCTGAGAGGTCACCACCAATCCCTCCAGCTGAATTGCATCAGGTATCAGCTTTATCTCCAGTTCCAAATTTGGACTTTCGCTGAGCTCTACCGAAGTTTCAAATCGCTGATACCCTATAAAACTCACTTCAAGGATATAGGATCCTCGTTGGATCTGCTCGAAAAAAAACTGTCCATTGGGATTGGTAATCGCACTTTTGTTGAGTTCCCGAATCTGCACCAATGCTCCTGGTAAAGGTGCACCCGATTCATCGATTACTGTGCCTTCAATGCCCGAATTAGATTGAGCCATTCCCGGTAAAAACAAGGAGTAAAGGATGACTAAAAGTAAAATTGGTTTCATAGCTAAATCATTAACAAGGGCAAAACTACTGAGAAAATTACCGGAGTAAATTACCGGAAAATGAATCCTTCATTATTAAACCTCTTCAGTACCAAAAAATTGAAGAATTTTCATTTTTTCCCAGAATGGAGACATAAATAGTCAATCCCATGACTGATTTCAATGTAGAAAAATTTATTTGGAAATAATCCAGATAAACTTTGGAGCGAATGGATCTGCTCATTTATATTTGCCTCTGTTTAAAATCAATCTAAATAAAAGAGATGAAAAAATATATACTGTTTATTTGGTCAATCCTCATCGCCCAGAGTGTTTTTGCCCAAACAGGCACCATCAAAGGTAGTGTCACCAACCAAGCGGGGGCACCTTTGGAATTTGTGAATGTCAGCTTGATCGGAACCGGAAAAGGTGCGATTACTGACATGGAAGGCAAATTTTCGATCACAAATGTCCCTAGCGGAGAAGGAACCATCAGTGTTTCATCCATTGGATTTTCCAAGGAAAGCCAAAATTATACTTTGGCAGCGGGTCAGACACTGGAGCTCAACTTTACCCTGACTGAATCGCTTCAAGCTCTGCAAACCGTAGAAATCACCGGAAGACGAGAAGTAGGATACGACAATAAAAAAACCTTTTCGGCGACCAAAACTGCCTCTCTGATCAAGGATGTTCCCTCATCGATCAATTTTGTCACCAAAGAGCTCATGCTGGATCAGGTAGCTTTCACGGTAAACGATGTGGTCAAAAACGTGGCGGGAGTAAATCAGTACAGTTTTTATAATGACATTACCATTCGGGGATTTCGGGTTTCGGGACAAAGAAATTTTGGAACTTTACTTAATGGTATGCGGACTTTCACCAGTTTTTGGAAGCCCCAACTCATTCCTCATATTGAGCGAGTTGAGGTAATCAAAGGACCAGCATCGGCCCTTTTTGGAAATGCCTCTCCGGGAGGAGCCATCAATCGGGTCACCAAAAAACCTTTGGCCGAATCCAGAAAGTCCATCACCACGACTGTGGGTAGCTTCAATACCCTTCGGACTCTAGGCGATTTTACCGGCGCCATGACAGAAGACCAAAAATTACTTTACCGTTTGAATATTGGATTTGAGAACACAGACGGATTCCGGGATTTGCAATTCAGCAGAAATCTGGTTCTCGCGCCATCTTTTGCCTTTTTACCAACAGAAAATACCAGCCTAAACTTTGATATCGTCTATCAGGATTCAAAGGGGAGACTGGATCGTGGGCAGGCAGCTTTTGGGAATCGGGATTTGTTCACCACTCCGATCACCACGTCCTTGAGTGCATCAAATGATTACCTTAATGAAAATACGCTCAACGCAACAGTTTCTCTGCGTCACAATTTCTCAGATCGAATCAGTTTCAATAGTTCCTATCAGCTTTCCAGCTACACTGAAGATCTCTTAGAGCACCGTACTTCCAATCAGTTTGCGGCTTTGGGCGATGGAAGTATCGATGATACCAAAGTGGCCATGCGGGTATTTATCCGCAAAAGATCCTGGAATAACAATGCAATCAACAATTACCTGAATGCGGATTTTGATCTGGGGAGTGTCAAAAACACACTCTTGGTAGGGCATGATTACTTTAGACAAGAGCAGCTTCCCGGTGGGTCACAATTAGAAGCCAGAAGCTATTTGCTTCAAAATGGAGGAACCATTAATTTCTTCAATCCTGCAAATGCCAACAATTACGTCTTGGACGCTCAAGGAAATCCGGCGACAAACGTAGCTCATTTTGACCTGACCTCCCCTACTGCAAATGGCATCCGAGATATGAGTAAGTACATTTACACTACCCGAACCTTTAATCAATTCCTCCAGCAGTCTCATGGGGTTTATATCCAAAACCAGTCTGAAATCGGTGCCTTGAAAGTTTTGCTTGGATTGAGACAGGAGTATTTTACCGATTACCTCAATTACAACAGCCCCGGAGAAGTGGTGGTAGACCAGAAAGCCCTTTTGCCTCGAGTAGGTTTGGTGTATACACTTAACCCATCTATCAATCTATACGGAACTTGGGTTCAGGGATATCAACCGCAGAATGCCGCTGCCGTGTTCAATCCTGAAGCGGGAGGGCCATTTGACCCCTTGACCAGTGAAATGATTGAAATAGGTGCCAAATCTGAATGGTTCAATAAAAGAGTCAGTGGAACGCTTTCTTTCTATCAAATTGTAGAGCGAGGTGGTTTGTACAATGCTAATGATCAGGCAAATCCAGAGCGATTGGTGCAGCTCGGCGAGGAGCAATCCCGTGGAGTGGAACTGAATGTAACGGGTAATATTCTCCCTAACTGGTCCTTGGTGGCAGGATATGCTTTTAACGATGCTAAAATCACCGAAGCGGACAATGAGTCTGTGATCGGAAGACAAAAACCGAACGCTCCAAGAAACACCGCTAACTTCTGGTCAAAATACATTTTCGAAAATGGCTCGTTGAATGGATTGGGAGTAGGTTTGGGTTATAACTATGTATCAGACCGATTTGGCTCCATCGTTTCAGGAGATCAACCGGATATCTTCCCCTCCTACGGGATTGTAGATGCGGCCTTGTATTACAAGTTGGACAAAGTACAGTTTCAAGTCAATGTCAATAATCTCTTCAATGACATCTACTGGGTTGGTGGATATGATGTAATCAGAGCATTTCCAGGTAGTCCCCGAAGCATTATGACTACCGTTTCCTATACCTTCTAAACCAAAGCAAAATCAGTGAAGCTGAATAAACGAGTTTTATTTCAGATCCATAGCTGGATAGGTATCAAGTTAAGCATACTATTTTTTATAGTATGCTTTTCTGGTACTCTGGCCACGCTCAGCAATGAGATGGATTGGTTATTTTACCCGGGTTTGCGTGCAAGTGGGCAGGAAGAACGGGCCTCTTACAACGAGATTGTTTCTGCAGTCGAGCAGGCTTTTCCCGATGGAATTTTGAGCTATTGGATTATGCCTGAGGAGCCTTACCTCAATGACATCGCCTATGTCCAAGTCGGTGATCAGCGACACTACGTTTTTGTGGATCCCTATCTGGCCAAAGTCACCGGAAGTACCACCGTCACGTTCCAGCGCTTTTTCAGGGATTTTCATTATTACCTTTTTATGCCCTTTTACCAGATTGGTTATTTCATCGTCTTGGTATTTGCTTTTTTCCTTCTGATTTCCATGGTAACCGCATTGGTTTTTTATAAAAAATGGTGGAAAAAATTCAGGGAACTCAAAACCGGAAAAGGCCCATTGGTTTTCTTCCGGAGCTTGCATCGGGTGGTGGGCCTCTGGTCCATTCCTTTTGCAATTGTCTTTTCGGTTACAGGTATTTGGTATTTCACTGAGCGAACCAATTTGGGTTCTGTTTCCGAGATCTCCAACCCCAAACCACCAAAGCTAGAAGATCGAAACGATCAGGTTTCCGATCAAAAATCACTGTCCTACCAGTGGGATTATGACAAAGCCGCTGCAATGGCTTTAAAAGAAATCCCGAATTTGAAAATCGGGGGAATTGTTCCTAGCAATACCACTATCAATGGGATTTATATTAGAGGAAAAAGCGATGTTGCTTTGGTCCGAAAGCGATCAAACCGAGTCTTTGTAGATCCGATTACCAATGAAGTGGCGCAAGTGCAAAAAGCAGAAGAAATCCCAACCGTGATGTATCTCAATGACATCGCAGATCCGATACACTTTGGAAACTGGGGCGGGTTAATTACCAAAGTCATCTGGTTCTTGGCGGGATTATCCCTTTCGGGATTGGTTTTGACTGGCATTTGGATTGCCCTTAAGCGGCAAATGAAAAAAGTCATCAAAGAAGGTGAAGTGGTGTTGGGTTTTTGGAAGTATATCAACTGGGGAATTGCGCTCATGGTCGTTGGATTTATGTATTCCTTTATGCTGATGCGATATTCCCTTTCTTGGCCTTCCCTTACCATAATAAGCCTGACTTTGGGACTGATCGCTTGGCTGACTTGGTATGTTTTTGAGTATCGCTTGAAAAAATCGGTAATAAAAAACTAGACTCTCCAATCCATCAGGCAAAAGACAATTAAAGATCACCCCAAATCCGAAGATTTGGGGTGTCTTTAACCTATCTAACCCTAAAAATCACGTTTTTTAAATTTCATCATTGCCAGCATAGCCGGAAGCAAAACCCAAAGCAGCAACATTCCCCCAGCTAGTGTGACTCCCATAAATTCCGAGAAAAATTCCTGGAAAAATGCTCCCGTATAGCCCATCAAGGCCGAAATATCCAATTGCATCAGCATCAGCACTCTTCCCAAATCCACCGGATTGAGCATCATCAGTGCAAGCGTAGCTTTTTCCAAAGGATAATCAGCGAAGCTATAAATGATATACAGCACTAATCCATCGTACACCAGTGAGAAATAAATCCACAGCGAAAGGCTTATACCGATCGCTTTGGCCTTATCCCGAGTGTACACACTAGCCAGAAATGCAAAGCCCGCAAACACAGCACTCAACACCACTCCGACCACCAGCAAAGTAATCAAACTCGAGTCTGCTCCCCATAAGACCATGGGTAGTCCAAATCCAACAATCAGCGCCAAACTCAGCATCAAAATCACCGCTAAGAGTTGGCTCAGGAATACATGAATACGCTTGACTGGCTGCGCAAGCATCAACTCGATAAATTCCAGATTATTGAAAAAGTGGGTTGTCGCAAATACCGCTGCGATGAGCGGAACGATCATAATCATAATATTCATCAAACTCAGGGAAACTTTGCCCAAATCATCCGAAACCTGATAAATGGATATGGCAACCAAAACCATAAAGAGGGTGTACAGCAGTGCAAATCGAGACTTCACGATATCGTACAGCGCATATTTCAGTAACTTAAACATGACTCATGGATTTTTTAGCGGTGTTTTTTTTTAAAGTCCACTGCATAAGCCTAGCAATGGCGGGTGAGAAGCGATCCTCATCGGTGATTTCTTTGAGGCTTTCGATGGTATCGGCAAAGAACACCTCTCCCTCAAATAGATAAATCGCCCGGTTGGTCAGTTCTTCCAAATCACTCAAAATGTGCGAAGTGATCAGGATCAATTTGCCTTCCTCCCGCTCCTTTTTGATTTTCTTTTTGAGGATTTCCACTGCAATCGGATCCAATCCTGCAGTAGGCTCGTCCAAAATCAAAATATCCGGATTGAATAGAAAAGCCAGCGCTGCAGAAACTTTCTGTCGCGTGCCTCCTGAAAGCGTTCCCAGAGCCTTATCTTTCATTCCCTCCAATTCAAATTGCTCCACCAGTTCGGTATCATAGACTTTGATCTCAGGACGCATATCCTTCATCATGGAAAAGAGCTGTCCAATTTTCATATTGGCGGGATAGCGCCCAATTTGAGGCATGTATCCGATCAAACTCCGATACTGATGATTACCTTTGACAGAGACACCCTTGACTAGAATTTCACCTTGATCGGGAATCACCATTCCCAGAACCGTCTTGATCAAGGTAGTTTTTCCGCTCCCGTTTGGCCCCATGATGGCATAACTGTTTCCCAATTCAAATTCCAAAGAAAAGTCCTTGAGTACTTCCAACTTCCCAAACTTCTTCGATATATGTTTAACTGAAATCATAAGGCTTCATTTTAGGTGATTCATCCATCATGTCTTCGGGAGTCAAAGTCGGGAGGATTTTCTCCATTTTATCCAGTAGATTGACCATAAAACTCCTCCACAAAATGACTGATGCGGGGATTTTCTCCACGATGACTGAGTATAAATTGATCGGGCGAAAGGGCACATCGCCGATGCTGTCCCGATCCAAGTCATATCCCTCGTATTTGTCCCAATAATTCTCGGTCAGTGTATTGAGGACGAGGGATCCATTGGTACTGATATCGAAAGTATTATTGGTAAAATTATTAGCTTGAAAGAGGTTTTGATCGCAGGATGCCATGAGTTTGAGTGCCCAACCATTTTCATTGAAGGTATTCTCTTCAAAATCAATCCGGCTACTTCCTTCCATGTAGATGCCGATGGTGTTTTTGAGGAAAATATTGCCAATTACCTTACTATCCGAAATATCCTTGAGTAGTATACCGTAGGCACTCGCTCCCCAGTTTTCTTCAAAACGGTTTTCCTGCATCAGGACATTTTTAGTGTACATGACCGCCACTCCAGCTCCATTTTGACGAAAGGTATTGCGGATGTAGCTATTGTCGTGCGCAAACATAAAGTGTAATCCGTAGCGCATATTTCGCTCGATCAGGTTTTCCTTGGCTTGAGTATCCGTCACAAATTCCAGGTAAATCCCATCCCGGTGTCCGGAAACTTGATTATTGGCGATGACCGAATGGGAACATTTCCAAAGATGAATGCCATTTCCCACTTCAAATTCCCGCTCGGAAGTGGCATTGATTTTATTGTCGAGAATGGAAAGTCGCTTTGAATTAGAAAAGTGAAGCCCAAAGAAAGTCTCTTCGAGAATATTATTTCTAATGATGCAATCCTCCGAATCGAAGAATTTGATCCCTGCCGAATCATCCATATTGGATTTACCGGTATTGATGATTTTGAGTCCTTCGATTAGAATGTTTTTCCCAGCAACTAAAATCACGTTTCCTTTCCCTTGCCCGTCAAGGACCGGATAATTTTCTCCGATAAGGGAAATGGACTTGCGGATGATGATTCCTGATTCGGGATAATTTCCACTTTCCAAAATTACAGTATCGCCAGAAACGGCTCGATCCACCGCCTTTTGAATAGATTCACCTGCTTTAATCCGAATTTGACCTGCGTTCAAAACCAGTGAAGAACAGCAGAATAAAAGGAATAAAGTGAGTTTTGTTAAGTTTTTCATAATTTCTTGAATCCAGTTCAACTATTTGAATTGGGTGACCAATTCTCCCCAAGCGAGATAAACTCCTCCCTTTTCCATTTTATGATTTTCAAGTAGATCAAAGTCAGGAAAAGCCACCACTTGACTTGCCATGGGCGTTTTGAATTCATCTGACTTGAGGTAAAAGGCATAATTGGCATCCAACAAAGTCCCGGGATTGAGGTAATCAGTCACCAAAATATGCTTGAAACTTTGCTTCTGACCTTCCTCGGAATGTAGGTAATCCACCATGCAATTGAGGTCATCGAAAATGTAAATTTTGCCTTTTTCGGTAACGAGTTCAGCTCCGAATTTGGGGTCCATCAATTTCATCTTACAGTGATGACAGGCGTCTTCACCGTAATTAATCGACCTAGGATCTGCTGAGCAAGATGCCAGTAAGGCAACAAAGCTGATGAGTGAAAGGATTCGTTTCATGATTTCTATGGTTAAAGGGTTAAGGGTGGAATTAGGCGACTTATTGATTTTTATTTTTCAACCTATCTCGAATGATGGCGACGAAGAGCAAAGCCACTCCTCCCATCAAAATCCAACTGCCGGTATCGGGGCCAGAATAAGCCAGAAAATTGAGAAGCTCTTTGTACCCGATCAAAGGCGGTTGATAGGTCATATCAGGTACTTTGATGGCAGCTTTAGGGTCCAGATTATGCCCATAATCATAGCCCCAGAGGTACATATCGACGAGGATTGCCAAGCCAAATAAAGTCATCAATGTCAAAAACCCATAAAGGGACCACCGCTTCCCAACCCATGCGGCCACCACTCCGAGAGCAATGAGAACACCGATGATGTATTTGAGATAAATGAATTCAGGAAACATCTCTTCCCCGATATGTTTCATGCCGATATAGTGGTTGACTCCATTGATGGTATCTACATTCCCGCTGAGATGGTCAATCCAGATTTTCATATTGAGTCCCTCAGGATACTGTGGAGCCCAAAGGCTGATTTGCCAAAGTGGAGTAAAATAGGCTGGAATGATCGCCAAAGCCGCAATCAAAATCAAAAGCCGGTTGGAGTTGGATAACGTTTTCATAGTGAAGGAAGGAAAACCGCCAGCCTTTTTTGAATGGCGATTTTCCTCTTTAAATGAATTTATTCAGCTTCTCCTGTGGAAAAGGTAAGCGGCACATTGGCACCTTTTGGAGATACCCGGAGGTAACCTTGCATCTCTTGGTGCAGGGCCGAACAGAAGTCGGTACAGTAGAATGGGAAAACCCCTACTCTATCCGGTACCCACTTCAGCGTGGAAGTTTCACCCGGCATGATCAGCAACTCGGCCGTATTGGCGCCTTTGATGGCAAATCCGTGAGGTACATCCCAGTCTTGCTCCAAGTTGGTAACGTGGAAATAAACTTCATCACCCACGTGTACTCCTTCAATATTATCCGGTCTAAAATTGGATCGAATAGAAGTCATGTACACGTGAACCTCATTGCCATTTCGCTCGACTCGGGCATCATTGATTCCTTTAAGGGCATACGGGTTTTCATTTCCTTCGATAGGATAGAATTTCACCTGTCGATCTTTGATCAAGCTTGCGGGAAATGCTTCTGCATAGTGAGGCTCTCCGATAGTCGGGAAGTCCAATAGCAACTGCATCTTGTCACCTGAGATATCATACAACTGTGCTGAGTGAGCCAATTCTGGTCCAGTGGGCAAATAGCGGTCTTTGGTGATTTTGTTGTAGGCCACCATGTATTTGCCATGAGGTTTGCCAGTAGGTCCACCGGGTATACTCAAGTGACCTACGGAGTAGTAAGTTGGTACTCGGTCCAATACTTCCAAAGTCTCGATATTCCACTTGACGATTTCTGAGGATACAAACATGGAGGTATAGGCATTTCCTTTTCCGTCAAATTCAGTATGCAAAGGACCCAATCCAGGTTTTTCGACTTCTCCATGAAGGACAGATTCGTATTTCAAAACAGGCATTCCATTGATGTCTCCCTCAAAATCTTCATTTTCAATTGCAGCCAGCATTTTAGTAAAGGAGAATACAGGAATGATCGCCGCCAATTTTCCGGAACCGATAATGTATTCACCCGTCGGATCAGTGTCCGTGCCGTGTGGAGACTTGGGACATGGAATGAAATAGACAATGTCTTTGAGCACAGTAGGATCAAGTGTCAGTACTTCTTCGATGATTTCAGACTTTGCCGAGTGCGTCGCTTCATCCCATTTGTTGTGAGCATATTTTACTTTTCGGGTAGTTCCCTCACCTGCTTTGACGTATTCTTCAGCTTTTTTCCAGTTTACCGCCATGATAAAGTCCTTGTCCTTTTGCGAAGCGTTCACTTCCAAAAGTGTGTGGGCCATTTCGGTATTGTAAGTGGAAAAGAAGAACCAACCATGCGATTTGTTTTTTCCGGCTCTCGCCAAATCAAAATTGAACGGAGGTGCTTCGATTTGGAAGGCCAAGTCCATATCTCCATGCTCAGGGTCTACGCTGATAAAGGAAATATGTCCTTTGAAGTTTTCCTTGTAGGAGTCAATGGAAACGTCCTGATTATCACCAACTGGCACTGAAAAACGGGTACCAGCCACGACATACTCGGTATTTTGAGTAATGAAGGGTGAAGAGTGATTTCCTGCAGAGTTGGGGATCTCGATGATCTCCACGGTCTTGAAGGTGTTCAGGTCAACTCTAGCAATTCTCGGAGTATTATTGGCATTGCCAAAAGCCCATCGCGCATCATGCTCGGCATTGGTTGTGGAGATGGCTATGTGGTGCAAATCATCCCATGGAACAAAGCCATGAGAAGTATTGAGCATAGGTTTGGTTTCTTCGGAATATCCCCATCCATTTTCCGGGTGAACAGAAAATACGGGGAGAATCTTTAAAACCCTTCCCGAAGGAAGACCGACTACGGACATCTGTCCATTGAAGCCGCCGGAGACGATGTTGTAAAACTCATCGTGCTCACCCGGGGCCACATAGACCTTGGAGGCAGCATCTCCCGTAATGGCAGATTGTGCTCCTTTGGGTTTACATCCTGGTGCCAGTGCCACTGCGATCAAGCCAGCGGCAACCAGCCATGTGTGTTTGTTCATTTGATTATTTTTTTTGTCTGGGTTATTTATAGTGCGCCGTCTTTCTCACCGGCTTTTTCTAAATCATTTTTTCGGAGGAACTCTAAAATCCCCCGGGCATCACCCACTGAGATATTTTGATTGGGCATCCGGGTAAGACATTCGGCCAAAAGCTCCTGAGCCACAGGGTCCTCATCCAGCATCACGTCCACATTGGTAATCATATTCATGATCCACTCGGGACGACGGCGATTGGTCACGCCTTGGAAGCCCGGACCGACGAGGCGCTTATCATTGAGCTGATGACAGGCTGTACATTTCATGTCTACGATGGCTTTTCCGGTACTCACCAGATTTTCATCGATGGATTCGTCGAGCTCCACATTTTTGATTTCACCGATTCCTTTTGGATCAGCTTTGACTTCTTGAGTGGCTTCTTCTTGCTGTGGAGAACTTGCAGTATTTTGCGTCTCTCCTCCTCCGCATGCGGTCATGAGTATCCCTAGGATTCCCAAAGACCAGATAAGTGACTTTTTCATAGACTGGTTAGTGTTTTGGTTTGGATTTTTTGAGGTTAAATTAAATTGTGAATTATACTGGGAATTGTTTTCAAGTTGAGTAATCCAAAGGATGGCTAATCCCAAGGGAAATAAAATGGAGAATAGAAATAGGAGCAGATTGTACCCTGGAATAAAACCAAGCTCCAACCAGAGCAATAGCCCTTGGGTGAAAAGCAGGATTTCGGTGCTGAGAAATGCAGTCATTACGACAAGCCAGCCTATGGTACTCGACCGCTCCTGCGAAAGGTCTCCATTGATCATACCCACGGCTCCCAACCCAAAACTCATGACTCCCAAAAGCACCAGATGAAGAAACCCGATCACAAATTGCCTGATCGTGTAGGAGATCACCGCGACTGAAGGAAGCAGCAGTAAAAGTTGAAGGAAAGCTTTGGCTGCCAAACTGATCAATGCCACATAAATCAATAGCTTGACTAGACTGGGTATTTCCAAGCTTTTGACTCCAATGAATAATTCTAGGAAAATCCAGAAATAGACTAATCCCTGAAGTGCGACTGCGAAACCGTTGATTGTGAAAAACAGCGGATTCGGATCCGCCCAGGTGATGACTAAAGCAAAAGTGAGCACTACCGAAAGGATCATTGCCCAAATCCGAAAGACCGTCCAGTGAATCGCTCCCTTTACCTGCTCAACACGATAAATCAAGAGCCCCAGCGTACCCAGCACAAACCAACCATTCAGCTGAAAGTGGAGAAACCACTGAATGCTCATGAAATACAATTCATGCATTCTGCCCAGAGTAGCTGTCACAGGGCCGAGAGCCCAAAGTCCCAAGGTGGAGATCAACTGAAACCAAATCGCAATTTGAATCAATCGAATACCTAGACCGGAAGATTGCATCTGAAGCGTCCGGAGAATCTTAACCGCTATGCCATAAGAAACCAGCACATGAAGCGTCGAAAAGCAAATACTCCAAACTCCATAGCCCTGCAGCGGGAAAGTGACCAGCATTGCGATCAGGGAAATCAATGTAAGGACAAAGAGCTTTTTGTATTTATAAATTAGCTCACTGGGCGATTCCAAACTGAAAATAATCCCTCCTGTGATCATCAAATACCCCCAACCCAATAGTGCCAAATGTGAATGGGTATGGAGAATGTTTTTGTAATCAAAAACCGCTGGCATCTCCATCACATGAAACGAACGCATCAATAACCCTAGCAAGGCCGCAATCAAAAAGAAAGCTAAGGCCCACCGGGTCCAGGTCTGCTTAAACGCGATATGTGAAAAAGTGCTGGTCATTACTGGGTTAATTCAAGTTATTTAATTCTTTAAATAATTGCAAAGCACTGGGAAATAGGATGTTATTCTCCAAATGAATATGCTTGTGCAAATCCTGCTCGAATTCCTGAAGCATGGAAAAGGCCACTCGATAGGTTTGACAGGCATCTGCAGGAGCAGTATATTCTGAGGTCAAATCTGAAATTCTTCTAAAGCGGTCTCCTTCTATTTCATGATCATCCTCCATCATGTGGATGGGATTTTCGATATGCCCAAAGTGCGGTTCGGATAATGGAAAACCACTCATTTTGGCATCTTGCATGGCTTTGATAAATGGGAAAAGCACAAACTCTTCCTTCTTCATATGGATAGTCAATGCATCAGCTGCTTGCGCAAATTCCTTTCTGATTTCCGACAATTCGGGATGTCGATCTCCATGTACTTTTTCAATCTTTTCGGTGAAAAACTTCAAAGCAGGAATGGTATCCTCCACATATTTATGGTGTGTGGTCACGATATGATCAATCAATTGACTCAAGCTAAACTGTCGATAATCGACCGCATCAGTTTCTCGGATCGCCTCCTCGAGTTCCGCAGCTACTTGAGTGGCAGATACGCCTTTCTTTTCACAGGCATCGGTGAGTTTTATGCCGCCTTTGCAGCAGAAATCAATACCATATTGGTTGAATACACGGGCGGTACGGAAATTTTCCGCTACGATCCCTCCTACTTTTTTTTCGAGTAATGTTTCCATTTTAATTCAGATTAAAGGATTTTTTTATCTTATTTATTATCAAATTTTTTAATACTTCAAATAGCTGATACCAGATTGAATCCCGGATGCCATGTCTTTCAAGGTCGTGGTAAGCATCATCCCATTGAGATGCTCACGAATGGACTTGAATTTGGAATGTACCGCACAAGGATGGTCTTCAGAGCACTTTTCAAGCCCCAATGCACAACCCGTGAAGATTTGATCGCCATCGATGACTTGGACAATTTTGTAAAGACTGGTTTTTCTGCCATTATCTTCGATTAAGAATCCTCCGTGGGGACCTTTAATAGATATTAGTAGATTCTCCTTAACCAGCGTTTGCAGGATTTTGGCCGTAAATGCTTCTGGAGAATTGATCGCCTCGGCAATTTCCTTTAAGCCGGCACGCTCTTGCCCCTTAGGCAAAGTGGCCAGATAGATCATGGCATTGATGGCGTATTTGCAGGCTTTGGAAAACATGGTCCTTTTTTTTGTTGGATCAAATATAGAAGAATTTTATAAAGGATAAAAATATCTTTTATTATTTTTTTTAAAAATTTCCTGCACTGAATTAAATTTATTGTGGCCGAATGATAATTCATGTTTAATCATAGGATCAAACCGGAGGATGGAAATATAGGTTGACAGGAAATATGAAGAAGCTAATCATTGAAAACGAAATTTTGGAACTCCTCTACATCCCTGGCAACGGGGCATGGACCTACCAACTTCGAATACCCAACACCAAAGACATTAAAGGGAAATGGGGTGATATTAAAGTTTCGGGAACAATCGATGATTATCCGATCGGAATCAAAAATCTGGGACCGGACAAAGAAAATGACAAAAAGCTAGCTGTAAACGGCGAAATAAGAAAAAGTATAGGCAAAACCGGCGGAGACCAAGTACGGGTCACTTTATATCTGCATGTAAAGAAGCAGCAACTTTCGAAAAAGCAAATCCTAGATACATTCAAAGAATCAGCAGTTTTGGAGCAATTTAATAAACTCTCCATACCCAGACAGGAGTCTCTCCTGCAAGAGATTTTAAGCGAAACCCAACTTGAAAAATAGGAAGATTTACTACTCAAGTATATTTCAAAGTGGACCTGATTTTTTTGACAAAAACCGTTGAGCGATAGACAAAGCTCTGAAGGTATAGCGTTTTTTATCTCGATGACCCTCCATACGTTTGGCAATTTCGGCCAGTGATTCCAACACTGCCGCGGTATGTGCCCCCTTATTGATCATGATACATTCCGCCAAAGTTGCTTTTGAAGCATCGGTAATTTCGGCACGGGTTGCAAGACCGGATTTATGGAGTGATTCCATGACTTGGGTCGCCCAGATCACAGGAACGTGTGCAGCTTCACAAATCCACAAAATTTCATCCTGCACCTCACTCATCCGTTCAAAACCGACTTCCACGGCCAAATCCCCGCGGGCGATCATTACACCGACAAAAGGCATTTTCATTCCTTCAATCAGTAAAGCAGGAAGATTAGTTACTGCAAGGGCTGTCTCAATTTTTAAGATGGCAGGGGGAATTTCCTCCGAAATTTTCCTCATTTCCTCCATCAAATGCGCCAGATCTTTTGGTCGATTGACAAAAGAATAACCGATAAGATCCGCGTGTTTTACGGCAAAAGGCAGGACTTTGAGATCATAGTCAGTCAATGGATCAATTTTCAGTTTGGAATCGGGAAAGTTGATTCCCTTACCAGGCTTGACCGTGGGCTTCTTTTTAAAAATATGGGTAACACGGACTTCCACACGAAAATCAGAAATCTTTCGTTCGATAATCCCCTGAATCTTTCCATCATCAATCAAGACCCGCTCCCCTTTTTTCAAAAAAGGTAGAATTGACGTTTCTGTAGGACTGATCATCACCAACTTGGACTGATCCAATCCCTCGGCATCATCTGTCAAATAAAAACATCCTCCCTTATCGATTTTAAGAGCGCTTTCATCCACTTGCATTCCTAGAAATTGAGTCCTGATCTTTGGCCCGGCGAGGTCCATATAAATCTTACAACTGCCATTGTTCATCTGCTCAGCTTGTCGGATGGCCTGGATAATAGCCAGCCAATCTTGCTCCGAATCATGAGCCAAATTAATTCGCGCTATCCGCATTCCGCGCTTCATAAAATCAGCAATTTCTTCAGCATTTGTCCCATTTTGGCCATCTAGGGTAACCATCACATGATGCGATTTGGATTTTTGTTGGCCAAATAAGCGATTTACATTTTCCTCCAGAATTGCCTTGGCAAAAGGATACGTGCAGGTTGCCAAATCTTTATGTGCATAAGATTTACCCAATCTTCGCTGAATCGCCTGCAGTTGAAAGCGAACATGACTTTCGGAATTGGAAAGTGCAGAAAGCCCCGCATTGTGCAGACTGAGCTGCAGGTCCCGTCGGTCTGCATTTCTTAAAGTCAAATAATGGATTAAATTTTTCCAGGAATTGTAGTTTCGAGGTTCAATTTCGCCTGCTTCGGAAATACGCTTTTCTACCTCCTCAATCATTTCACAGTCTAAATCATCCAGTTCTGATTTAAGTTGATTCAATCCAGTCTCCATTTTGCTTTTGGTTCTGTTTTTTTGGATTTAAAAACCAAGCTCAATTTACATCTTATATTTTCAATAAACTCATAGACCATCGGTACGAGATAAACAGTCAAAATTAGAGAAGAAATCAATCCACCGATAATCACCCACGCGAGTCCATTTTTCCATTCACTTCCAGTACCACTTGCCATGGCTATTGGCAGCATCCCGATTGCCATGGACAGGGTAGTCATCAGAATGGGTCGCATTCTCCCCTTCCCTGCCTCTAGCAAAGCTTCACGGGTACCCATTCCTTTTTCCTTCAGCTGATTGGCAAAATCCACGATCAAAATCGCATTTTTTGCGACCAACCCCATCAGCATGATCAATCCCAACAGCGCAAACAAACTCAGATTGTTCATAGTCAGATTAAGTGCAAGCATTGCTCCGATGACTGCCACCGGGATCGAAAACAACACTACAAATGGATACACAAAGCTGTCATACAGCGCAACCATGATCAGGTAGACTAGCAAAAAGGAAATCAATAAAACCTGACCCAAAGCCCCAAAACTATCATTTTGCCGCTTGATATCCGATCCCCACACCATACTGATTCCTTCAGGAAGAGGATTGTCTTTCAGATATGCCACAACTTCATCCGCTACGGTGCCAGAAGGTCTTCCCAAAGCATCCGCAGTCAAGGTCACCGCAGGCTGTCGATCTTTACGCTCAAGTAGCGATGGGGAATTCGCTTGAACTACCTCTGCCACTTGCGAAAGAACAATCGGCATCCCTTTGGGATTGATCAGCTGAAAGTTTTTGACATCCTCGTAAGATTGCCGGTTGAAATTATCCAGCTGAATGCGAACGGGATATTCCGTACCGGATTCGGTCAAGCTTGCATCCTCATTCCCTGCAAAGGCATTTCGAAGGGTCAATCCCAAAACAGCATTGGACAAGCCCAACCGCTGCAATTTATCGGAATCGGGGATTACCTGATACTCGGGACTTCCGTCCTCCACGGAAAGTTTGACGTAATCCGCACCGGGGATTTTCTCCACCACCAAGGACAAATCCTTTGCTACCTGCATCACCTGCTCTTGGTCAGGCCCATTCAAAGTCATCTCGATTGGAGCCGAACGAGGCACCAGCCCCAATGCAGTCATCGAAAAACTGATTCCTGGGAAAGTACGCTTGAGTTCTTCGCGTACATCTTTCATAAATTTCTCGGTAGAAAGCCCCCCAATTTCATTTTTATCCAAAAGCTGAACGGTCAATTCTGACTTGTAGGGCAATCCTACCCCCAAACTCCCGATGCCTGTTGTAGGACCTGCCACATTGCCGAAAAGTGTAGATACCTCAGGCTGCTGCATAAGAAATTGCTCGACTTCCAAGGTGCGGAGGTTATTTTCTTTGACACTGGTCGATTTATCGTATTCCAAGTACAGCCTAAACTTCCCCTGATCTCCAGTAGCGATCAGTTCCTTCCCGATAATCCCCTGTCGCAAAATGCCCAAGGTCATTACGAAAAGTAGAATGACGATACCCGTGAAAGCCAACTTATGATTCAAAACCCAAGTCAATTGCCGACCATACCAAGCAATAAATCGGTCCAATTGATGCTCAAAACCTATCAAAAAACGGTTGAATACATTGGTCGGCTTTAGATCTTCAGCCTTTCCGATGCGGGAAGCCATCCAAGGCGTGAGCGTAAACCCAACCAGCAAACTGGTCATAGTCGAGGTAATCACCACTACAGAAAACTGCTTGAGCATATCTGCCACAAAAACCTGAAGGAAAAGAATCGGCAGAAAAACCACCACGTCCACCAGCGTGATAGATAAGGCTGAAAATCCAATTTCCATCCGTCCATCCATTGCCGCCGACTTCTTGTCTTTTCCCATATCCAAATGCCGCTGGATATTTTCCAAAACAACCGTTGCATCATCCACCAAAATCCCGATAATCAGAGACATGGCAAGTAAAGTCATCAGATTGAGCGTATAGCCCAAAAGCCACATCACAGCAAAAGCAGTAACCAAGGAAGTTGGGATGGCAACTAATACGATTAGGGAGTTTCTGAAGCTGCGCAAAAAGAGCAGCATAACAAAAGCCACTAAGATCACTGCCAAAACTAGGTCGAAAACCACCGCATTTACGGCCGCAATCGTATTGTCCGTACTGTCATCGGCGATTACAAATGATACAGCGGCTGTTTTATATTGGGCTTCGATTTGGGAAAGTTTCGCACGGACAGCTTTTGACACATCAACGGCATTGGCATCGCCTTGCTTTTTAAGCAAAAGGCCAATTCCTTCTTTACCATTGAATCGGCTAACCGAGGTGATTTCCTTCATGCCGTCTTTGACCACGGCCAAATCACGGACATAAACCGGAGCACCTGCCAACGGCATCGCAACCTGGACCTGCTCGATTTCGGCGAGGTGACGAAACTTGCCACTTAGCCGGACGGCATTTTGAATTTGATCCGTCTGCACATTGCCAGCCGGTACATCCAATCCCGCTCGATTGATCGCTTCAACCACTTGCTGAAGCGAAATCTGGTAGTAACGTAACTTTTCCGGATCCACTTTCACCTGAATCTCCCGCTCCTCTCCACCGAGCACAGTGATTTCAGCCACACCTTTTAATTGCTGAATCTGAGGGATAAAATCATCCACCATTTTTTGATAAAACACCTTGGACTCCAAATTACTAGTCGAGGTGATGGACATAATCGGTAGATCATTGGGTGAAACCTTGGACATCACCGGTGAGAGCACATCCTCCGGCAGATCCTTGGAAATATTGTCGATGTAGCGCTGTGCATCCTGCATGGCCTGATCGAGATCGACCCCGTAATTCATGTTGGCGATCACGACGGATGCATTGGGCATGGACTTGGTGACCAAAAAATCGACTCCTTCCAGATTGGAAAGAGCGTCCTCGATTTTCTCTGACACCGAAGACTGCACCTCATCAGGCGAAGCACCCGGATAGCCTGTCTTGATGACCAGTACCGGCTGATTGAAATCTGGCATCAGCTCATAGGACAAATTGGTAAAGCCGATGTATCCTAGGAGGATAAACAAGCTAAACAATACGATGATCAACGAAGGCCGATTGATGGATATGGAAGTAATGTTCATCGCTCAGGGGAAAAATTGGGTTCGACATTTGCACCTTCAAAAACATTGACCAAGCCACCGGTAATGACTACATCGCCCGGTTTGATTCCGCTTTTCAGCAGTAATTGATCTCCAACCCGTCTGGAGATTTCGACGGCCTGAAGTTTTGCTTTCCCATCCTGAATCACATAGACTTGAGGCTGTAATTCAGACCCTACCAAAGCCGAGGCGGGTAGTACAATTCCTTTGGTATCCAGCTCTGCGTTGACCGTAATTTCACCAAACATCCCTGCTTTTACCGCTAAGTCCGCCGTATTTTCAAAGGTCAGTTCAACCGGGAAACTATTCCCAATCGATCCCCTGCTGCCGACCAAGGTCACTTTTGCAGCAATTTCTTTCGATAGGGAAGTAATCGTAACCAGCTGTGTGCTGCCGGATTGGAAGTAATTCAGATCATTCTCAGGAATCTGCACGGTCAGTTTCACGCGACTGATGTCGGTGACTTGAACAAGTGGCTTGCCTGGGGCTGCAAAATCTCCTGCTTCAGTCATTTTTGCCGTCACGATTCCTCCAAAAGGAGCCCGGATCGAGGACTTGGCGATTTGCTCTTTCAGAGTGGCGATTTGGACTTCCAATCCTGCGAGGGCCAGCTCCGTTTTTTCGAGCTGAATACCCTGAATGGCTTCATTTTCCACCAAAATCTGATAGCGCTTGAGATCCGCTTCGAGACCGCCTTTTTGCACCTCAGTGGCTTTGAGCTGAAGCTGGAGTAAAGCCACATCCTGCTGTAGGAGAAGCTGATTGGCACTTACGACTTGTCCCAATTCCACGGCCACCCGGGTGACTTTTCCCTGTACCTCTGCACTGATTTTACTTTCACGGATCGGTTCGATCACACCGGAAAATCCCCGCTGATTATCCAGCTGACCTTCGGACACTTTCATAGCAAAAACCGAAACAGTCTGTTCTTTATCATAGATATAGACTCGCTCTTGAGAAGTTTTTTTGTTCGATACCAGCGTTATCGCCACGATTGCGACTAGGGCCAGAGGAATGAGGTAAATGATGATCTTTTTCATAGTGCTTAATTAATCAAGAAGAGTAGCGGATGATTTTTTGAGTTCGAGGGTGGCTTTGAGGTACTCGACCATCGCATCGAGGTAGGCCTGCTGTGCAGTCCGAAGAGATTGGTCAGCCAGCAGAATATCGGTCAGCGTGGCTAGACCTTCTTGCTGCAGTAGTATGGATTTATCATAAATCGACTCGGCTAGAGTGATCTGGGATTGAGTAATTTGAATCTGCTTTTTGGCGGTAGCCTGCTGTCGCATCGCTGCCTCATACTGAACTTGAGTCTGATCGGCAATGAGAGATTTTTGAATGCTGGCATTGTTGAGTTCGAGTTCTTTTTGGCTGATTTTCTTGGAAGTGACTGTCCCGTTGAAAATCGGAAAACTCACCTGCGCACCCAGGAAACTCTGTGGGTAAAAATCCAAAAAAGACTTCGGCGAACCATTGTATCCAAAACCGGTTGTCCCATAATTAGCGACGAAACTCACACTTGGAATCCTTGACTTCTTGATGGCTTTGAGCTCTTGCGCAATCATTTTCTCTTGCAATTCCTGAATCCGAAGGTCTGAGGTCAGGCTTGGATTGGGAATACCCGATTCTTCGATTTGAACCGCCGACTCCACCTCGATGGCTCGATCGAGCGGCAAACCGATGACCAACTTCAGCTGCTGGAGGATCGTCGCGTATTGACTTTCCAGCTGAAAAATCTGGGATTCCAGCTGCTGATTTTGAAGAATCACTTTATCCAAATCGGTACGGATGGCCAGTTTTTGCTCGTAGAGCAGCCGGACATTTCGCTCGAGTTTTTGACCGTTGACTTGATTGGCTTGGAGGAAAGCCCGCTGATTTTTCAGAATTTGGGCGTTGTAATACAAATTGGACACTTCCAAGTGAATCTGCTCTTCAGTCCTGACCCGCTGCCATTCGCTCAGCTCTTGAAAAGATTCCGAAATCTGAATACCTGCCATCACCTGCGGGTCATAGATCGGCATTCGGAGATTGAGGTTGCCCATGATGGTATGGGGCACGCCAAACTGCACCGCCCGATACACGCCTTCCGGTCCACCAAATGCCGCTTGGGGAAGAATCTGGTAGGGCAGCTGAGTGAAATACTTGTAGTCTGCAGTCGCCATGACTTTGGGTAGCAGCTGACTTTTCGATTCCTGATTTTTCAAATCTCCGACTGCAACTTGATTCTGGGCAACCTGAAGGGTACGATTATGTACCATAGCCGTATCGAGGCTCTGCTGTAGCGTCCACTCCTGCGCTTTGATTTCTCCTACCAAAAAGAAGAGAAATAAAGAGAAGAGAATTTGTTTGTGAGTATTTACTAACATATTTAGGTAAATTTTTTTAACGCTTAATCATAGTTAAAATTGATTCGATGAGTTGAGTACCCGATGAATTCAAGTCGAAACTGAATCCTGAAACTCTCCATTTGAACATCTGAAGACGAAAAGCCCCCAACACCAAATGTACCATTTGCTCAGCTGAAACATCCGCCATGAATGTCCCATTGGACTGACCTTCCGAAATCAGCGGAAGCAAAAAACCCATCTTGGTCTGCATCAACGCTAGGATAGCCTGATTGATTTGATCACTTTCTTCCCAAAGTCCATCCGAAAACACCGCAACTACAAAATGGGGATGCTGGGTAAAAAACGAAAACTGGCTAGAAAAAATGGCATTGAATCGATCCTCAACCCTCAAATTTGGCTCAAGGGAGGAAAGTCGAGTCTGCATATTTTCCCGGAGAAACTCCAGCATGGCCAACGTAATGGCTTCCTTGCTGGGAAAGTGCCGATAAATCGCCGCCTCAGAAAATCCCATTTCAAGTGCCAGCTTTTTGGTGGTCAAACCTCCAATACCCGATTCGGTCAGGATTTTGCCCGCCGCATCGATGATTTCTTTTTGACGTTCGGAGATCATTTTTTTTGTTAGTTAGTATTTACTAACAAAGTTAGAAAAAGCTTCTAAAAATTGGTCCTTCTTTTGAAAATAATTTTTTGAAAGGGTACCAAAACCCCTTTAATGCCTAAAACTTGCCCCTTCCATCACTTTGAAAAGATGTAGCACTGCTGGAAAAACCGCATCGATAGATTCTTCAGCACCTTTGGTTGAGCCGGGAACGCCCATTATTAAGGTTTCTCCGATCAAGCCCACAATGGACCGAGATAACATCGCAAAGGGAGTTCGCTGCTGACCATAGTTTCGAATAGCCTCTTCGATACCGGGAATTCGCCGTTCGATAATTCCTTCTAAAGCGTCTGGAGTGACATCCCTTGGGGATAAACCCGTGCCACCTGTAAAAATCACCAAATCAAATTTTTCTGCCACCGCTTCCATTGCTGTTTTCTGAATTAAAGCAAATTCATCAGGGATGATCACATAATCAAAACCTAAAATGCCGTGCTTTTCTAATTTGGACTGAATCGCCAAACCGGCTTTGTCTTCACCTTTTCCAGCAGAAATGGAGTCCGAACAGACCACTATTTTCGCTTTTAAATCTTTCCCCAAGGGCTTTTTGTTCAAGTCTGATTTCCCCCCTTTTTTCTCCACCAACTTAATCTGCTCAATCATCACGCCTTTATCGATCGGCTTGAGCATATCATACATGGTCAGCGCGACGACCGAGGCAGCATGCATGGCCTCCACCTCTACACCAGTTTTGTAAATGGTATGAATTTCCACCAAAATTTTAACCTCCATCTCCCCTACTTCATAGCTCACCGAGGTGAATTCGACGGGAAGCGGATGACAATCGGGAATCATGTCTGCTGTCCGCTTGGCTGCAAAAAGTCCTGCCACGCGAGCGCATTCTAAGACATCTCCTTTGGGAACTGTTCGGTTTTTGATTGCTTGAATGGTCTCGGGAAGACTTACTTGTACGATCGCTTGGGCTATAGCTTTTCGGAGGGTGGAGTTTTTATGCGTGATATCGACCATGAGGTAAATTTGAAATGGATCATCTAAGTTAAGCCTTTCCCCGCATCAGCCCCAAATCGAACGGAATCTTTCTTTCTCCGAAAGTTTAAATCTCCAATCTCCTCTTTAAAATCACCACAGAGTAATTTTGAGCTTTTCCAGCAGGAGTGAAATGATCGTAATTGAACCCTTCGAAAAGTTGGAAATCAGCCTCAAAAAAACGAGTCAATTCCCCCACACTCCATTGCCGAACGGGTAAGTTGCTGCAAGTTTTGGGACCGTCGGGAGAAAAAGTATGGATCATCAAATAACCACCAGGATTAATACAGGCTGCGGCAATTTCTCGATAGAGAATTTGCTCCATCGGATCGGTTAAAAAATGGAAAGCTGCTCGATCGTGCCAAAAATCAAAGTACAGATCGACAGCAAATCCATCTAAAATATTCTGAGGATACCAATGGACATTTTTTGCTGCTTCTCCTAATCGATCTTGGGCATTTTCAAGGGCATTTTTGGACAAATCCAGCACATGGAGATTTTGATATCCTAAATAATTCAATTTGTCTACAAGAAGGCTATCTCCACCACCAACATCCAAAATATCAGCATCCAATTTCAAATCGACTTTTTGAATCGCCGCAAGAGATTTGGCAGGCAGGGCTTGATACCAACCAACTTGCGTACTGTCTTTGGTATCGTAGATGAAATCCCAATAATTGATGTGGGCTTTTGACATGATGAATAGGATCAGAAATCAAATTTGAAGTATCGAAGCCGTTTTTTTGGTGACTTTACTTACACTTCTAAAATCACTCATTCAATCCTCATAATTGCTTTAACAGGTTCCACTACATTCAAATCCCAGCAAATATCTACGTTCGGCAATTTTCTTTCTATGATTAAAATCAGCTCCTCGCAAGACAAAACACAGGGAAATCAGCTAGGAATGAATTCCCAAGCCCGATAATTTTGTCTTTAAATATAAATTGAATTACATATGCTCTCTTCTCCACATTCTTTTCATATCCCGGTCATGGGTCTGGGTTACACCGTAGATACACCGATCAAAGTAGCCCGATATGGGATTTCCAGTGTCGTGTCCATTATGGATGATCAGCTTTTGGAGCGGATGCGGGAGATTTATAGCAATAAAAATCAACTCGATTTTATCCCGATTAGTGAAAAAGAAGCTGATTATCGAGCAAAACGAATTCAGGCCTATTTGGATTTGATGCATGAGTTGATTCAGGTTCAAATGCAGGAAATTGATGTTTTCAGCCAAAATGGACTTGCTCAGCTCAAAACCTATGTGGATCTACTTCCTGAAAATCATCCTTTGCAGGAGCTTTTCCTTGAATTTTTTGAGGCAAATTCAGCTCAGGAAAAAGAAAAAATCGGAGCCCAAATCCAATCAATGATCCAACCCGGCAGTGTAGATGTCAACATCATGACCAAGGTGGACAAACTCAACAGTGATGAAAATGGGGAACTTCTACCTCGTGAGTTTTCGGATGCCCTTTCCGCTTTGCGGGGATTTGCCCAAAGCAAACTTTCGGGATCCGTAATTTTCTCAGCGGGAATGAATCCTGCTCTATTTGCCTATTTAGAGGAGTTTTCTGATTTTTTCCCGGCTGAAAAAGAAAATTTGAAAAAACAAGTCATCCTGAAAGTAAGCGATTACCGATCAGCTTTGATTCAGGGAAAATTCTTGGCCAAAAAAGGAATCTGGGTTTCCGAATTCCGAATCGAATCCGGACTGAATTGTGGCGGACATGCTTTTGCCACGGATGGTTTTTTGATCGGGCCCATTTTGGAAGAGTTCAAAGCAAACCGAGCAGAATTAACTCAAACCCTATTCGAAATTTGCTCAGAAGCTCACCTTCAAAAAGGGATCTCAACTTTCTCCTCTCCTCCCCAACTCAAAGTCACTTATCAGGGAGGAATTGGAACTGCGGAAGAAAACAGTTTCCTACAAAAGCATTATCAACTCGATGGTACCGGATGGGGAAGTCCCTTTTTGTTGGTTCCCGAAGCCACTTCAGTAGATGATGACACCCTTCAGCGAATTATTAAAGCCAAGCAAGCTGATTTTTACCTGAGTCATGCTTCGCCTTTGGGGGTTCCTTTTAACAATCTAAGAAATTCCAGTGCGGAAGAGCAACGAAAAGACCGAATTGCCCGAAACCGCCCGGGAAGTCCTTGCTATAAAAAATTCCTGTCCTTCAATACCGATCATACCGAAAAACCCATTTGCACCGCATCCAGACAATATCAAAATATTCAAAGCGAGCGATTTGAAAAGGGAGAAATCTCCAATCAAGAACTCCAAGAAACGCTGGTTAAGGATTGTCTCTGCGAGGGACTAAGTGCGCCGGCAATTTTGGCCAGTGGAGAAATACCCAAGCGAAATCTCAGTGCAGTGACTATTTGTCCGGGGCCTAATTTGGCCTATTTCAAAGGAATCTATTCCCTCAAGGAAATGGTAGGACATATCTACGGAAAGATCAAACTGAACCTCGAACCCGAGCGCCCACATGTTATAATCAAAGAAGCGCAACTCTATGTCAGCTACTTGAAAAATGAGTTTGAAAAAGTCAGTGATGCGGCAAATAAAAGGCAAATCACTTACTTGGAAAAATTTAGATCAAACCTTACCCATGGGGTCGAATATTACCAAAATCTGATCCGGGAAGTTCAGGTGGATACTGAGGAAAAGCTCGCTTCCATGAAAGAGGAATTGCACAAGCTTTATCAAGAAATTCAACAACTAGAACTAAAGGAAGTTTTGGTTTGATTCCTCTCCGATTGAGCATTGAAAATTGAATAATTTATTAAGGATGTTTTTGTCTTTTATTAGAAATATCTATAATATTGTATAGGGAATTGGGCGAAAGCCCATTTCTTTCAAACTTAAAGAGGATAATTTTATCCGATATTAATATGGAAAGTACTGATAAAACCATCGCAGACCTAGTTACAGCCGATTTTCGGGCTGCATTTGTATTTCGGGCATTTGGAATTGATTATTGCTGTGATGGCAGTAAAACCATCTCCGAATACTGCACAGATAATGATCTTAGCTCCAAGGAGATTTACGATTCGCTCAGCGAGGCTTATACCCGACCTTTGGAGCAAAACTTTGATTTCAAATTTTGGCCGTTGAATCTTTTGGCCACCTACATTGAAACCAAATTCCACAAACTCGCCAAAAAGCAAGTCCCCTTGATCAAAGCTGCGTTGGAGCGCGGGATTAGGCGACATGGTAAAGGTTTTCTTCAGCTACATGAAATCAGTTTGATCTTTGACCAAGCAGCGGAGGAACTCGCCCAGCATCTCAAGCGGGAAGAACTCATTCTTTTCCCCTATATCAAAAAAGTCTTCAAAAATAATGAAACCCGTCAGCTGATGCTGAGCAAGGACTTTTCAAAAATCCAACGGGATATTGAAAACCTCATGCTTGACCACGAGCAAGAGGGCGAATATTTGACTCAAATCCGGTCAATCACAGACAATTATTCTCTTCCGGAAGACAGCCCAAAAAGTATTCAGTTGATCTATTCCCTTTTGGAGGAATTTGACTTGTCCATGCAAAAACACATGCATCTCGAGCGGAATATCCTTTTCGAAGAAACCCTAAACCTCCTCTATCCTGAGAACGAGATTTCAATAGAATCCAGATAAAAATGAAATCGCTAGCCGATCCTGCATTTCTTCTTCCCTTAGTGCTTTTGGGTTTACTATCTGGTATTTCCGGAGGCTTTATTCGTGTGGGAAGTACGCTGACAGATTTTGGTGCGGCAGCGCATGGTTTATACATGGTTGGCGGGTTTTTGGGGACTTTGATTTCGATTGAGCGGGCGATGGTCATGAAGCAAAAGGCTTGGCTACTTGTTCCCTTTACCTCAGGAATTTCAACCCTGTTTTTCCTACTTGACTTGACAGAAATCGGCTATGGACTGTTGCTTTTGGCCTCCTCGGGTTTGGTCATTATCATGCACCTCCAGTCTCTCAAGCATCCCAAAATCCACACCTTCCTGCTTTATGGAGGTGCAGTGCTTTGGTTTTTGGGCAATTTTATGGCTTATGAGCAAGGATTAATTGCTGCTGGAGCGACGTGGTGGATTGGCTTTTTGCTATTTACGATCGTGGGTGAGCGATTGGAATTAAGTGAATTTCTTCCTGTCAAAAACTCCATCAAAAATCTCCTTTTGGCATTTTTGGCCATGTTTCTTTTGGGACTGATTTTCCCATTTCATGGAAGTGGACCGTACTTTATGGGTTCGAGTGCCCTTTTAATTGCCGGTTGGCTTTTATGCTATGACATGGCCAAGCTTTCGGTAAAAAAGGAAAACCAATTCAAATACATCGGACTCGGACTTTTGGTCGGTTATGTTTGGCTATTGATATTCGGGCTGACGATCCTACTTCTTTCCTCCCATCCGCTGTATTACGATTTGCTTTTGCACAGCTTCTTCTTAGGGTTTGTATTTTCGATGATTTGGGCGCATGCACCGATTATTTTCCCTTTGATTTTTGGCTTCAAAGAAAGTCCTTTTCACTCGATCCTGTGGATTCCTTGGGCGATTTTTCAAGTGAGTTTGATTGGGCGATTTCTCAGTTCTTGGATGTTTCGGATCGATGAAAGAAGAGGTTTTGCTGTTGTCAATGGATTTAGCATTCTAGTGATTTTCATGACGATGGCTGCCATAGTCCTTTGGAAGAAAAGGTTTGACAAAAAGACAAAAACATCACAAAGTGATATCGCTCACAATAGGCAAAAAAAAGTAGGGCTAAATTTCGAAATCAATGCCTAGGGCAGTCCTACATATTGCCTTTGTCCTACTCATTCTACTTAACGGAATGGGGTACAGTCTGATTCAACTCCATTTTTATTGGGATCGGGAAGAAATCACGGCGCTTTACTGCATTAATAAGGACAAACCCGAACTGCAATGCGATGGCCAATGCGAATTGGGCAAAAGATTGGCCGAAACAAAAAATCAAAGAAATGAACAGGGTGAAGAAATCACGCTGGAGGAACTTCAGCTCACTTTCCTTGTCCAGGATTTCACCAAAATCAACCTGAGTTCTCCAGATTTTATCGGTCAAAAACAATCTTTTCTTCACCCCACAGAACTGATTTCATCCCTTCACTTGGATGTATTTCACCCACCTCAGAGTAGCTGATTTTCAGATAAAAACAGCTTGAATTCCCCTTTGAGACAAAAGGAAGGGGGAATCATGTCTATTCATTCTCTAAATCAGCTAAAAATGAACACATCATCAAAAATAAACCGACTGTTACTGTTTGGACTTCTGATCTTCTTTGGCATCATAAACGAAGCTCAAGCCCAACAAACTATACGTTTTCGACTCATCGATCCCGAACAAGGTTTGGATATTCCGGGAGTCAGCTATCGCTATGCCGATGTACAGGGCATTTCCGATACAGATGGATTTATTCAATTCCAGTTTAAGTCCGAAACCAGGCTTTTCCTGCGTCATATCAGCTATGGCAACTGGGACCTGAGTCCCGAGGAAATATTGAAAGCAAATCAAATTGGCAGAATTGAGCGAAGTGAAAATATATTTCAGCTTTCGCCCGTTTCAGTCATTTCCTTAAAGATGACTGAGGAAAAAGATAAAAAAATCGTGCTTTCAGATCAAGAACGGCTTCATCACGATGCCGGGGCGATTTTATCGCTCAATCCAGCTGTGGCGGGTATCCGTAAGGGAGGCAGTTTTGCCTTTGACCCGGTCATGCGAGGATTCAAATATGATCAGCTCAATATCGTCATAAATGGAATGCAAAGCGCCAATGCGGCTTGCCCCAATCGCATGGACCCTCCGACTAGTCAAGTTGCCCTGAACCGTATCAAAGAAGTAGAAATCCTAAAAGGCCCGCATGCGCTTCGGTACGGAATTGGACTGGGCGGCACGATCAATTACATCCAGGAATCCCCTGATTTCAGTTCGGAATCAGGTATCTATGGCAGACTTTCCTCCCTCTACGAATCCAACGGAAACGTCAGTAGAAATGAAGGCCGAATAGGTTTTCAAGGAAGTAATTACGATGTTGGGATTTTAGGAAGTTGGGCCAAAGGAAGCGATTACAAAGACGGAACTGGACAATTTGTTCCTTCCGATTTTACACGAGGCACTGTGGGTATGTACGGAGACCTGAGGATCAGCCCAAAAGATTTGGTACAAGTCTCAATCAACCGAAATTTTGCCCGTGATGTGGATTTCCCCTCCCTCAATATGGATCTCAGAACTGATGATACCTGGATGGGAAGTATCAAACACACCAGAAATTTCAAAGGTGGCTCTTTAGCTTCTTGGACGAGCTCCGCTTATTTCACTCGAGTAGATCACCTTATGGATAATTTGCTTCGGGATATAGACCCCCGAATGGTCAATTCATCCACTCCAGCCATTACCGAGAATTGGGGAATCCGAACAGAGGGTTTATGGAAGTTCAAATCCGGAAAACTCTATGCAGGAATGGACCATAAAGTGGAGGCAGCAGAGGGCACCCGAATTCGTGAAATGCTCATGGGACCCATGGCTGGGAAAACCGTTTACGATAACCTATGGCAGAACTCCCAAATCAGCAAAACTGGCGTATTTGCCAATTACACTTTCCCGGTAGGCCAAACCATTCTGACCACCTCAGGTCGATTGGATGTCAATCAAGCCATCGCCAACGATCCTGCGGAGGAATTCCTACTCCTTCATCCCGAAGCTAAAAACACCCAACTCAATCCAGGGCTGAGTATTGGAGCGCAAAGGTCGCTAGGATCATCATTTAATGTAGGTCTTTGGGCAGCGGCAGTGCAGCGGAGTGGAGGCTTACTCGAGCGTTTTATCAATTACCTTCCAGTGGGCTTGGATCCATTTGAGTTAGTCGGCAACCCACAGATCAAGCCGGAAACCAATTACGAAATCGACTTCGTTTTGGGCTATGACATTGAAGGATTCTCCTTGGAAGCCACTGTTTTTGGTTCCTATTTGACAGATTATATTTCCTCTGTCAAAACAGACTTGAAGCCACGCCTGCCTTCCAGTCCAGGAGTCCGACAATATGTCAATATCGATGAAGCATACAAAACAGGATTTGAGTTGGCTTTTAAGCAAAGAATATCTCAGCGAGTACAGCATTCGGTGCAATTGGCCTATACCTATGGTAAAGACCTCGGCCTCAACGCTGCTTTGCCGGAAATAGCACCTTTTGACCTTCGGTATCGAATCCAAGGACAATTCGTCAAAGACAAACTTCACGCTGGACTTACCCTCCGTCAAGTCGCTACACAAAACAGAGTTTCTGAAGTATTCGGCGAACAAAAGACTCCTGGCTTTACTTTAATCGATGCGGATGTAAGCTATCCACTTGGAAATTCACTCTTGTTAAAAACCGGTGCACAAAACCTTCTAAATGAAGCATACTATGAGCATCTGAGCAGACCCATTGGAGCCGATAAAAGCCCCATGTTTTCACCGGGTAGAAATTTCTTCCTGATGATCAGTTACAAATTTCCATAGGTTTTCTTAATGTTAAAAAATGGCCCCAATCGGGGTCATTTTTTTATTAAAAATAAAAGATCTACTTATCTTTATTTGCAAAATTATATTGTATTTTTATCTCCGTAAAATGGCTTCAAAAACAGCTAATTAACCCATATCCCACAGCTTATGAAAAAGCAAATAGCAATCCTCATCACCTTCCTAGTTCCTTGGTTTATACAGGGATGTGGAGAAAGTACAAGCACTGCCGAAAATGTCACTCAGTCCGAAGCAGCGAAGCTTGGTGGCCAGTCATCTGTCCAAGATTCAGATTCCAATCCTAATGTGGTACAAGTAGCGGTGGGTTCGGAAGATCACAGCACACTGGTATCAGCATTGCAGGCCGCAGAATACGTAGATGCGCTGACCAATGTAGGTCCATTTACCGTCTTCGCACCAACCAACGATGCCTTTGATCAGCTTCCCGAAGGCACTTTGGAAAACCTAACCCAATCCGAAAATCAACGACAATTACGTGATATTTTAGAATATCATGTGCTTTTGGGCGTCTACAAGGCAGAGGACTTTGTGGATAATCGAAAATTGGGCACAGCCGATGGAAGATCTCTCTTAGTTACAAAAAGAGAAGATGGATCAGTCAAAATAAATGGGGCTAAAATTATTGGCACCTTACCGGCTTCCAATGGGATCATCCACGTAGTTGATCAAGTATTATTGCCAAAATAACGCAAAAGTAAATATGGTTGAATGGGTAAAAGACCGGGTCCAGTTGGATTCGGTTTTTTTGCTTTTGTGAAATTGAATATATTTAGGACAAAATTCTCCTATATGTTTTCCAAAGCAAGCCAATACGCCATCAAAGCCATCATCTATATTTGGACTCAAAGTCTTCAAGACAGCAAAGCCGGTGCTAAGGAAATCGGAGCAGCAATCGATGCTCCTGAGGCTTTTACTGCCAAAATCCTACAGCAACTCAGCCGTGCAAAGCTTATCGGTTCGGTCAAAGGTCCCAATGGAGGATTCTACGCCGATGAATCACACGCCAACAAAACCCTCAAGGACGTGGTCCGCGCTGTGGACGGAGATAGCCTCTTTTCGGGTTGTAGCCTTGGATTGAATAAATGCTCTGAAAAAAATCCCTGCCCCCTACATTTTGAAATAGTAGCGATCAGACAAAAGCTCGATCACATGCTTACCAATAAAAGTATCAAACATTTAGCCGTGGAGGTAATCAAAGGGGAAACCAATATTAAGCGGATTCTCCAATCCTAACAATTATAATTTAATTCATCCATCATTTTTTGGCTTTAGTTTTATTTTTTGAGGATATTCAGGTAATCAAACTTTTACTATTATGATCGATCAATTATTAAAAATGGCAGACGGACCCCTGAGGGACCTCCTAGCTAATTCAGATGTACCAGCCAATCCCGGAGATGCTTCGGCAATCGAAGATACACTGGCTTCGATTTTACAGCGAAAAGCCCAATCAGGCGATTTGGATGCCTTGAAGGAAATGTTTTCCGGGGCAGATACAAACCCCAACAGTCCGGTGGTAAATAATCTCGCCGGGGATGTTTCGGAAGGTTTGAAATCCAAACTTGGGATAGACGGCGGTCAGGCCATGAAAATTGCCATGGCAGCGCTCCCCATGTTGATGAACTTCTTCAATAAGAAAGTTAATGATGCACCTCAGGACAATTCAGATATTATGAATTCAGTGATCGGAGCGCTTCAAGGAGGCGGAGGCAGTGGTCAAGCCGATATTTTGGGTTCGCTCCTCGGCGGTGGAAAAGGCGGAGGGGGAATGGACCTCGGAGGCCTGATGAATATGGGTAAAGGTTTGTTTAAATAAAGCTAGCCAAAAAGTCTTTTTCCATTCATTTTTTCCAAGACAACGCAAAATTCATAAAAGCTCTGAGGACAATTCTCAGGGCTTTTCTTAATTTCAGGGATGAAAAACCCCAGCCTCATCTTCCTCAGCTTTCTTTTCCTTTTTTTCAGCTTTTGTACTTCCAAAAACCAGACCCCGGAGTTTTGGCTTACAGACCCAAAAGCCTCAGTTTTATTTGAACCCCAAGAAGCGATTCCCGAATCCGGTGAATCCAGCAAAACAATTCAAATCAATCGGGATTCTACGTACCAAAGCATGGATGGCTTTGGATATACCCTAAGTCAGGGTTCGGCACAGCATTTACTTCAAATGAGTGATTCTGCCCGGGCTAGTATTTTGGAAGAACTCTTTGGGAATGGGAAAAACAGCATCCGAATCAATTATCTGAGACTTTCTGTAGCCGCCTCTGATTTGAATGAATTTCCGTTTTCCTACAATGATTTACAGGATTCACTTGCCGTGGATCCCGAGTTGGAAAACTTTAGTCTTAGCCATGACACCTTGGATGTCGTTCCTGTTTTGAAAATGATTTTGGAGATCAATCCCGACATCAAGTTAATGGCTTCCCCCTGGTCTCCCCCAAAATGGATGAAGGACAACAAAGACACCCGCGGAGGCTCACTTTTGGAGGAATTTGAGCCATCCTATGCCCACTATCTTGTCAAATACATTCAGGCAATGGAAGCTGAAGGAATTTCCATCGACGCACTGACCATCCAAAACGAACCCCTTCATCCCGGAAACAATCCCTCCCTTATGATGCTTCCTGAGCAGCAAGCCCGCTTTATCGGTAAGCACCTGGGACCTGCATTCGAAGATGCGGGTATACAGACCAAAATCGTGGTTTACGATCACAATGCGGACCGACCGGATTATCCGATCACGGTGCTGAGTGACTCTTTGGCCAATCAGTACATTGATGGCGCTGCTTTTCATCTTTATGGTGGGGAAATCGAAGCACTTTCGAAAGTTCATCAGGCATTTCCCGACAAAAATCTCTACTTCACCGAACAGTGGGTGGGCGCACCGGGAAACCTGGAAGAAGATATTCACTGGCATGTCAAACATCTCCTGATCGGCGCTCCCCGAAATTGGGCCAAGACGGTTTTGGAATGGAATCTAAGCTCCAATCCCGAACTCACACCCCATACCGATCGGGGTGGCTGCAGTCGCTGTTTGGGTGCGGTGACGATAGATGGTGATCAAGTTACCCGAAATCCAGCCTACTACACCATCGCCCACGCCAGTAAATTTGTGGATGATGGCTCGCTACGAATTGATTCCACACCTATTGAAGGATTGCCCAATGTAGCTTATCTCACTCCCAAAGGAAAAAAAGTACTGATTGTACTCAACGATGGCGATGAACCTATCGACTTTCAAGTCCAAGAAAATGAAACCAAATTCAAAGGCAGCTTAAATCCAGGCGCTGTTGGGACTTGGGTTTGGTGAAATTTTCTGACGAAAGAAAACGCAAATCTATTTATGAGAAAGTCGATGGTCTTTAAAAACCCTCACTTTAAGCGTATTTAAGTACGCTGGTATATTTATTTGGATATAATGAAATAAAATTCGAAAATTAGATATTCTATAATTTTTGAGGACTAGATATGATCAAGACTATTTTAGTGGATGATGAGCGTCATGCACTTGAATCTTTAAAATTACTTTTGAATAAACTATTCCCGGAAAAGTTTGAATTTCAAGCGCTTTGCCTGTCGGTAGACCAGGCGATACCAGCTATTGAAAAACATCAACCTGATTTGGTTTTTTTGGACATCCAAATGCCCCAAAAAAATGGGTTTGCACTTCTGGAGGTCATGCCAAACCGTGAATTTGACGTGATTTTCACTACGGCATACAGAGATCATGCTATCCACGCAATTAAGAATACCGCATTTGATTATTTGCTCAAGCCGATAGACTCCCTTGAACTTCAAAAAACCATTATTCGCTACCTCGATAGCAAAAAGTCAGATCCTATCCAACCCTTGCTAGAAACCCTCTCTCAACAACTTGACGGCTTGGGGATAATCGCTTTTTCGACTTCAGATGGAATGGAATTCTTGAAGTTAGATGAGATCATATACCTTGAAGCAGACCGAAACTACACCACGATCTTTCTCGAAAACAATCGCAAACTGCTTATTTCAAAAGCACTCGGTCAGATTGAAACGAAACTCCCCGAAAGTCGATTTATCCGCATTCATCAATCTTATTCGGTGAATGTGACCAAAATTCTACGCTACGACAAAGCTCAGAATTTCCTGATCATGAAGACGGGAGAAAAACTCTCTGTTGCAATTCGAAAAAATTCCACATTGACCAAGCGCTTTGCTTAGTAACTTGATCCGGCTGACTCTAATCCTACTTTTTTTTGGCTTTGGGAAAGTCTTGGGTCAGCAATTGCCTTCCGAAAACTACACGACCGCCGATGGCCTTCCCAACAATGCTATCCGTGCGCTTCATTTGGATAGCCGTGGCATCCTGTGGATCGGGACGGAAAATGGAATATCCAAACTGGAAAATGGTAGCTTTGAAAATTTCTTTGAACGTGATGGACTGGCATTCAATAGCTGCTGGGCGATCGCAGAGGATAAAAATCATCACCTTTGGTTTGGGAGCTACGGAGGCGGAGTTACTTTTTTTGACGGGAAAAATTTTCAAAAAATCCAGATGAAAGACGGATTGGCCGATGATCGGATTCGTCGCTTTTACCCCTACGAAAATTACATGCTGGTAGGAACCGAAGATGGGGTGAGTATGATCGATATTGAATCATTTGAAATTACAACACTACCAGAAAGTACCAATAATACCGATTTGAATTACACCACTGGGTTTTGGAAAGCGGAGGGTAGATTATTTTACAGCACGTATCGAAGTGGTTCCTATGAAATCATTTGGAACGAAACTGATTCCCAAATCCAAAAAATCAACGATTGGTTGCCCATTTATGGGGTTTTTCAGGAAGGAGAAAAACTACTCTTGGCCGACAAAGGGAGTCTTAAAACGATCACCCAAAAAGATTTTGAATCGGGAAAATCTCCCACTCATTCTCAGTCCTCTTCCATTTTTTGGCAAAAAACCGAAGGGCTCAACGGGGAATCCTACCTATTGGCAGCGGGACTTTTCACCAAAGACGGGGGAATTTTCCAATGGAAAGAGGGGAAATTGATTTCACTTAATGAGCGCTTCAATATCGATTCCAAATTTATCCAGGCCGCTGCGCTCGATGCCGAAAAAGGTCTCCTCTATCTGGGTTCGCAAGACAAAGGAATCTATCAGGTTCGTGTGGACGAAAATCTGATCTATGAGCGGTTTGGGGACAAAGAAGTGAAGGATATTTCGGGAAGAAAAGGACTCCTGGGCCTGCTTCATTCCCAAGGCCTGGAAATCAGAGATTCTGCCAATTCGGAAGTTTTTCAAGTAGACAGAACAGCTTTTAAGACGGTACAGGATAATTATTACCGTCAAAATCCCGAAAAAATCCCCGATCAAATGGATGGTTTTTTCGAGCTCGATCCTACCATTCTTGCGGAAGATCTCGAATTTTATGAGCTTCACTTCAGAGATTCCTTTTTCTGGATCAACAATAATCTGGGCGTTTTCAAACTCAGTGAAAAAGGAGAAATCCTCACCTATCTTCCGATACACTGCTTTAGTATGGGTTTTACTCCGGATGGGAAACTGATGGAAACGAATCCTTATGCCGGAGTCAGAATTTATGATGATCCCGATCAGTTTTCCTTCACCTATTTTCATCCCGATGAGGAAAACACCCCCTTACAGATCGCCAAAGTCGTTTCAGACGAAAAGAATACCTACCTCGCGTCCGTTTTTCATGGCTTTTATCAATGGGACGGAGAGCGATTCATATCCTATTTGAAGGAGGGTATTTGGGAGGAACAAAAATTCAAGTCCCTTCATCGACTGGCAAGTGGGCATTTGTTGGTGGGAACGGAGTTTGGAGATCTCTTTGAAATTACCCCCTATCCCAATTTTAAAATCATCAATCACTGGGAAAATGAAGCCTTACAAGGCACATCCATCCTACGAATAGAGTCCTACGAGAAAGCCATAATCGTAGTCACCGAACGGGGAATTCATGTGTTGGAAGGAGATAAAAACAGTTTTTTTGATCAGGAACAGGGATTTTATCAAAAGCTATTTCTCAGCGCAAAGCGATTAGGTGATCAACTATACCTTGGAACTTCAAGGGGATTTTATCAAGTCAATCTTCCAGAGTTTGTTCAGAATCGTAGCCAAGAAATCCAATTGGGCATTACCGAAATCAAGGTCAATCACGATAAACTCTCCTCCAAAGAATACGATTGGTTTGTCTTTCAGCCCAAAAACTTAGCGTTGGAATCAGATCAAAATACACTCTTTATCCGATTCAAACCTACTGGAAACCTGAATACGGAAAAATTACGATTCCGCTACAGATTGAAATCCACAGCTGACTGGACGGAATTTTTTAATGATCCGGTGATTGAACTTCCTTACTTGCCCTGGGGGAATTATGAGCTTGAGGTAGAAGTCTGGAATTATCAGCTTGGTAACATGTCCAGGATTCCGCTTATCAATTTCAAAATCGAGCGTCCGATCTATCTCAAAATCTGGTTTATCCTGATTCTGATTTTGATCTGCACCGGGCTTTTCTTTGGGGTTTATAAAATTCGAAAGAAACAATTTGAAGCCAAAACCAAACTCAATCAGCGACTGGCAGAGATCAAGCTGGAGGCTTTGCGCTCGCAGATGAATCCGCATTTTACTTTTAATGCCATCAACAGCATTCAATATTTCATTCTAAAAAACGACACCGATCAGGCCTTGACTTACCTCGGCAAATTCAGTTCTCTTATCCGCTGTACTCTGGATCAAAGTTCCCAAACAGAAATCACCCTCACCGAAGAAATCGATTACCTCTCTCGCTACATTGAAGTGGAAAATATACGAATGGACGAGCGCGTGGATTGGGAGATCATCAACATGGCGAAAGGGGAAAGCGAGGAAATCAAACTCTCTCCCATGCTGATTCAGCCTTTGGTCGAGAATGTCTTCGTACATGCCTTCACCCCCGAGCATCCCAAGCCTAAATTGACTGTTCGCTTTGAACTCACTGCCCCAAATCAACTTTTATGCACCGTCGAGGACAATGGGGTCGGTTTTTCAAATCAGCTCAATTCCCAACATGAATCTAAGGGAACCCTCCTAATTCGAGAAAAACTAATGCTACTTCCCGGCTACTCCGAAGAAAGTTTGGTTATCCAAACCGGAGAATGGGGGACAAAAGTCAGCATCCGAATTTACGTTTATCAGTAAAAAGGGGGCGGATGTACATTGGAATGGGGTGGTGGGGAGTTTTTAATATAAAAGTTACGATAACTTTCTTAATTATATTATTATTAGAGTATGTTAAAATGGAAAAGATATTTAAAAACATTATATCCTTTGGGGCTTACAACAGAGTTGTTAATGCAAATTCAGATTATCAAAGAAATCTAGAAAAATTAAAAGTTGAATTTTCATTTCATGAGAAAAGAAGGGAAGAAACAAATAAAGAGATAAGAAAACTAATAAATCTAAAAAAAAGGTCAGTCAAAAAAATTAGAAAAATTAAAAAAATAACGTCTCTGCTAACAATTAAGCAGAGAACTATAGTGCAAAATTATTTATCTGATAAAGGCATAAACCTAACTAAAATCGAAATTGATATATCAATAAACGAAGCTGCTTTTAATTTAGGAAAAGGTTCATTTTTAGGAATTTCCACAGGAACAACTTTAGCATCTGGAACATGGGCTCTTGCGGGTTATTTTGGAACTGCATCTACAGGCACCGCCATTTCTACTCTTTCTGGAGCAGCAGCGACTAATGCAACTCTCGCTTGGTTCGGTGGGGGGTCATTAGCTACAGGCGGCGCAGGTATTGCAGGTGGAACAATGGTATTAGGTGGTATTGTAATTCTTCCCATAATTGGCGTTTCTGCTTTAGTTCAGCATCGAAATGCAAATAAGAAAATCAAGATGATAAGAGAAGAGAATCTAAAAATAACAAATCACTTATCTGAAATAAAAAAGAATTTATTAAGTTTTGAACTGATTGACAAAAGAATTGAAGAAATTTCAATAAGTATTAATAAAGGTTTAGAGGTTTTTGAAAATTCTTTCGAGCAAACTTATCGAGAAATTTTCAGATTTGGAATTCTAAGTAAAATTATAAAATGGTTTAAATTCAAACTATTTAAAAATCCTTATTCACAAGATGAATTAAAAAAAATTGCTTTGCTTGGAGAACAAACTAGATATATTTTAAAAATTATTGACACAAAATTATTAGAAAATGAATAATCAAATATCAAAAGTATTGACATTACTTCCTAAAAATATAAACCCTCTTGAGGCTTTGGAAGGTATAAAACGAATTCATGAGATGCAATTAGAAATCAAACAGCTTGACAACCAAAGTAAAGATCTAGAAATAAAGGAAAAAGTTTTGATGGAAGAATTGCAACAAAAATACAAGCTTCTTCATAAGCTATTTGATAAAGTTTTTTCAGAGAGAACAAGTGTAATAAACAAAAACTTTGAGATAATTGACGAGGGGCTTAAAAGAAATGATAAAGATATAATTCTTTCAGGGTTAACTAATCTTTCTAATGTTATTAGCGCAAGTCCATTTTCTAATATCGCTGAACTGACAGAATTAATCAAAACAGGAAAAACTATTGAGCTATAGTTAAACTATTAAAACTTATGAACCCCTCCCGCCCCTACTCCCGCCTGGAAATCGACAAGGTCTTTAACAAGGTAAAAGCAGAAATGCATGCTGAAGCGCTACAACGTGGCAATGGTAAGGCTATCTATCAGGACTGCTATACCGGCAAAACACTTTATGGGGGTGATCCCTACGACTATGAACATATCTACGGTTCGGAATGGGTGCATACCACCTATAAGCACCTTCTCAGCGATGCACAAATCGCCCAAGTGGTCAATTGTCCGGAGAATGTCGGAGTGACGACAAGAGTCATTAATCAGTCCAAGGGTAAACATAATCCTGAAAGTTGGTTTGCTCAGCCTCATCACATTGAAAATAATGACATCGATCTCAACCTAGCCTTATCGAATATCCGAAAAGCCAAAACAGCTATTGAAAAAATGGTCGCCAAACTAGCTAAATAAATGCCAACCTCAGATATAAATAACTAATCAAAGCATGCCCACCTTCTACTGTGAATATTGCGGAACTACCTATCCGTCCGTTGCCAATCTGACCAGCATGCCCTGCTATCGCCATCCTGACGGAGCAAACAAGGGCAAACATAAACTCTATGAAGGAAGCGAAAAATCCAGGTACACTTGCAAATACTGCGGCACCACAAACAATACCATCGCCAACCTAACCTCGATCACCTGCCCCCAGCATCCCAAAGGAAATCAAAAGGGATACCACGCGCCTGCTTTGTAGAACAAAAAACTACCGGGATTTTGATTTATCAAGCTGGTTTTTCTTCCTTAGCGAGAATTAAAACCAGGTTTTTTTGTTGTATTGGTACTATGACACTCCAATTTACCGAATCCGATATCAACACCTTGATCCGTTCTTTTTCCAAGAAAAACGTCAGGATATTTTTGATCGGTTCAAATTCATTTGAGCTAAAAGTTTCTCGACTTTTATCGGCAAATTGTAAAATCGATCGATTTTCTGAACGCTCAATTTCCTTGAGTTACAACGCCAATTTTTTCGTAAACCAATTGATTAAGTTCTTTGGAAAAATAGAAAAAGAAGGAATCATCTGGGACAAGAAACACGCAAAAATCCACCTGGATTTGATTCAACTTTTACAGGAAAATCGATCAGAATTCCCCCTTGATCTAGCTATTAAAAATATCAGTATTGATGAGGAGAAATTAAAACTAGACCTGAATCTGAAAGCCTCAGTATCAGGTGAAGAAGAAAACTAATTCGTTCCAACTCCCTAAGACCCTTCCTTTCAGTAGATTTAGAAGCGCTTATTTTACCAGTTTTTGAAAAAATGAATTTTAAAGTATCCTGATTTTCTCAACGGATATTCATCAAAAAGCCACACTTATTCAACAGTTCATGAAATCACTTTTCATTTCCCTACATTAGATTATCAGTTAAGCAAAAGCTTGGCTTTATTAAACTTTTTCAATAACCGATCTTTCTTCAGGGGTGATAGAATGATCGGTTTTTTTTGACCCCACCTTACCTCCGATTCAGCATCCGCATCAACTCCCGTGCGGTCGCTTCCCCTTTTTGACGAATTCGGTTTCTGGGTGTATTGTCCCCTACTTCATAGGTCATGGCCTCAGCCCCATGGACAAAAAAGAAATAGGAACTTGACGTGACTCCCCGTTCCATACCCTCAGAAGGTCGGATATTGGGCTCATAGCCGGGGATTTTCCGAGAAGAACGTCGGATCAATTTTGGAATTAAACCCGGGTGATTTCCCTCCAAATCCTCATTGATGGTATAGAAAATATCTTCCCAAGTGGCATGAAAATCTGCTGCAAACACAAATTTTCCGCTCGTTTCCCTCACCTTTTCCTCCATAAAATTCGCCAAAGCTTTGGGTTCGGGTTGATTGAAATTAATCCAATCCCGGTTGGTGTCCACCCCTCCTACATTATGCCGCCAATGGCCACGAGCCACTCCATCTGGATTCATCATGGGCATCACATAAAGATTGTATTTGCTTCGGAATTTCTCAGCCATTTCACTGTCTTCGCAGATCGTTTCCACAAAACTCTTCAAAGCCAAAAATCCGGGGATCTCCGGTGGATGCTGCAAAGAAATCGCCATAAGCATTTTTTGGTCATCCGCATTTCCAATTTTCAATACTTCCAAGGGTCGCCCTTCCTTACTCGATCCAATATTGATAGACTCCACAAAATCATGTTCTAAAATCTCATCTTTCCAGCGATCGACATAGCCCGTTCCCGCAAAATCCTGTGCTGAAATCCAAAGCGTGTCCGGGCTCACCCAAACTTTTGCCTCGGCAAATTCGATTCGCTCAGTCCCATCTTCCATGAGTTTGGGATGGGGATGAAAAGCCGCAGAATCCAGTTTTTTATAAAAAAGACCACGCTTATTGATCTTGGGATAGTATCGATGAAAACCCGTGGTCGGATAAGTCAATCGAATCCACATGGGTTTTTCCTCTTCCGACCAAACCTTAAAAGCATACCAGGGACTGGAGTTGATGGGTTGGTTTTCGGGTAGAATCTGAACTTCAACTAAGGTATCATTGATCCGTCGGGCATCGTTTAATCGACCGCCTTCCATTTTATTGGAAAGAAAAAGGCCATCTCCAAGGTCGAAATCCTGATAAGGCTGATTTTCGATAAGTTGATCCTCCGTCGGAACCACCTCAATGGGACCTTGACCAGTCCATTGTTGAGGAGACTTGCAGGACAGAATAAGGAAAATGAGTAAGGTTGGGGCTAAGTACTTCATCATGGAATTTACAAAAAATATAGGAAGGGGTCAAAAACCGCCTCCATTCGGAGCAAGCTGTAGTTTAAAAAAAAATACCAGAAATAACTCCGGCATTTTTAAATGAGTATTCAAGGTCATTTACCAGGTGTAGCGAACAGACAAACTTCCATCGATGAAATTTCCGCGATAGTGCTGAAAATAGATATAAGGAATCAAATCCAGCCCGATGGTCACCGGTGCATCGTTGAATTTGTATTCCAATCCGCCGATTCCCACTAAACCTATGGCTGCGAAAGATCGGCCATCCCAATATGCAGGACATTTGGGATTTCCGGGATCATTACAAGGCCCGCCATAACCGGCGTAGTAATTTCGCCCGTCAAAAAAGCCCAGTCTCGCACCAAATCCATATACCCAGCTAAGTTCGGCTACTTCCAAAGCTCCCGGCTTATGCCATTCGTAAATCCCTGTCAAGGAAGTTCCTCTCCATCGACTGGCTCCCAAAATCACCTCGATAGCAGCCCTGCTATTCACAAAATGCTTAAAGGTCACTCCTGAGGTATAACCACCCCGTACCCCGATGGCTGTTCGATACCCAGATGGACCTGCAGGTAAATCAAAGCGATCTTCTTCATTACTGACAGAATGATCATATCCAAAACGAATATTTTTTTCAGCAAAGGCAGAAGGCTGCCAGGATGTTAAATCATTAACTTTGACCTTTCCCGAAGAATATTGACAATCACAACTTTCATTTTGGTCTGAGGATATATTTTGAGCGGTGTTTTCCCCAATAAACAGAAAAAGCATAGCACAACTGAGAAGTAATTTTTTCATAATGTGGATCGTTTAAATGATTAATTATATTTGGATAAATCCAAAATAGATCTATCCCAATCATTCTTAATGCAAGTAATATACCGTTTTTTAAAAGGATCTTCTGATTCTTATTTTTTGAGGTTGTTATAAAATCCATTCTTTCTTTCCTTTTTATTAAAAAAGCCCTCCGAATAAAATCAGAGGGCTGCTTACTAATAAATCGAAATTATGTAATGGATAATGAGATTGCTTTGTCGAATCAAAGATTCGCTCAGAAACTCATGTTCCTTTTACTGCTCCTTGCAATGATGCTAAACCATTGGGACTTGCCAGCCATTGTGGTAGTTGGCTTTCATCAAATCATTGGCTTCCGAATCGGTAAACTGGTTTTTTCCGGCATCCCAATAGACTTTTTTTCCGGTTTTGTATGCGATATTTCCCATTTGGGCGTTTATAGCAGCGACAGAGCCAGTCTGAATTGCACACTTCAGTTTGCTGACATCATTGGCTTGAACAGCCTCCACAAAATTCACCGCATGTAAATCCAAGGCACTTGGTCCCTCCGGGCGGGTATGAGGAACTTCGGCTATTTTAGGTTTACGCTCTCCCTCGACCATTTCGGTTTCTGGGATGACTTTCCATCCTCCACGGTTCACTACGAGGGTGGCATTGTTTCCAATAAAGGCAATCCCTTCCGTAGAGCCATAATTTCCCCCATCTATACCGGTCGCATGCTCCCAAAGCATATTAAACCCATCGTATTCATAAACGGTCTGCAAGGTATCCGGCGTCTCTGAAGCATCGTCAGGATAGGCAAATTTTCCACCGGAAGCCATCACGGATTTAGGCGCACTCACTCCCATCGCATACAGTGCGATGTCAATCTCATGCACACCCCAATCCGTCATCAATCCACCCGCATAGTCCCAAAACCAGCGAAAGTTGAAATGGAAGCGATTGGGGTTAAACTCCCGCTTCGGTGCCGGCCCCAGCCACATATCGTAATCCACTCCAGCTGGCGCAGGACCATTGGGTAAAACCGGCACTGGCTTCATCCAACCTTGATATGCCCAGCATTTCACCAGGCGGATTTGACCGAGTTTACCGGACTTTACATAATTAATGGCTTCATCGTATTGCGAACCTGAACGCTGCCACTGCCCTACCTGAACGATTTTTCCGTATCGCTCCTGAGCCTTGACCATGATTTGGCATTCCTCGATGGTATTGGCAATGGGTTTTTCGACATAAACGTGCTTGCCCGCGGAGACCGCATCGACCATATTCAGACAATGCCAATGATCTGGCGTGCCTATGATGACTACATCAATGTTTGGATCTTCGAGCATTTTGCGATAGTCGGTGTATTGCTTTGGCCTTTTTCCTCGCTGTTTAAACACATCTTCCGTTCGCTGATCCAAAACAGACTGGTCCACGTCTGCCAGCGCGACACAGTTAACGTTGGGCATCTTGAGATGGGCATTCATATTGGACCAGCCCATCCCTTTGCAGCCAATCAGACCATAGTTCAGCTGATCGGAGGGTTTGATTTTTCGGGTAAATGTGCCAAAGTCTGCGGCGGTCATGATGCTGGGCATGCTTAAGCCTGCTCCGAGAAGCATGGTATTTTGTATAAATTTTCTTCGAGAAGACATAATGGTTATTGGGTTAATGGTTATAAAATATAAGTAGGCAGTGACAGTATTCAGTTTGCAGATTTGGTGCTTATTGAAAACCGATTCCTGTCAACTTATTATAGCGGTCTGACCCAGATATTTCTAAATCTGACCGGGTTGCCATGATCCTGCAATTTGATCGGCAATTCTTCTGCATGTTCCTTATAGTTGGGAATACCGATGTATTCGGTTGGTCCGCGAAGGATCACATTATTCTGGACTACCACTCCATTGATTAATACGGTAACCGTAGCCGGTGAGGCAAGCACACCGTTTTTATCAAATCGAGGCGCTTTGAAGATAATGTCGTAATAATTCCACTCTCCAGGTGCTCGAAGGGGATTGACCAAAGGAGGATATTGCTTATAAATAGAACCAGCTTGACCATTGGTATAGGTTTTACTCTCGTAGCTATCGAGAATCTGTACTTCATACAAACCCATGAGAAAAAAACCGGAATTGCCTCGACCCTGTCCTTCTCCCTTGATTTCGGTAGGTGCAGACCACTCGACATGATATTGGGCATCGCCAAAGGACATTTTAGACTGAAGATCACCTTTTCCAGCCGTCACGACCAACTCTCCGTTTTCAATGTTCCATTCTGCCGGACTTGAGCCGTCTTTTGCAGAAACAAAATTATTCAAACTGCTGCCGTCAAATAACACGATCGCATCAGATGGAGCTTGATGATTCTGAGCTCCAGGAGTGATTTTGGGAGGTACAGGGGTGTAAAATTCGGTAGCCTCAGGTGGCAAAGGCGGAGGAGTCTTCTCCTGAGCATGGGCAAAAGATCCCAGCATCACTAGTGCACTAAGGGTTAAAATGGGTTTTAATGTCATTTTCATAGCAAAGATTATTAGGAATGAGAATTTAATGCAATAAATTAAACCCAAAAGTCCTCAATCAAAAAACCATTGATGGATTTTTAATTGTATAAGGTTTCATCTTTCCTAAATTTCAGAAAATTTCACCCTATGAAAAAACATTACTTCTTAACATTATTCACCTGGTTTACTGCATTTTCGGCATTCGCTCAGGTTGATTATTTTTTCCCAGGCGAAACCTTTGACCCGGCAATTCCCTCACCCGAGGAATTTTTGGGCTATCCTGTTGGCGATTGGCACACCCGCTACGATTTGATTGTCAAGTATTATGAAAAACTAGATGAAGTTTCTGATTTGGCAAAGTTGCAAACCATAGGATACACCCATGAGCATCGGCCAAAAATTATTTTGACCATTGCCTCCGGCCAAAATATCGAAGACCTTGAAACAATCCGACAGCGACAAGTTCAGCTCGCGGATCCTTCCCAGCCCAAACCTGATGTCAGCCAAATGCCGGCTATCGTCCAATTAGGCTATGGAGTTCACGGAAACGAACCCTCCTCAGCGGAGGCCGCTTTGCTAACTGCGTATTGGCTGCTCGCCTCTCAGTCAGAATTGGCGCAAAATCTCCGAGCAGAAGCTGTGGTCCACTTTGATCCCACACTCAATCCCGATGGACGCGATCGACACAGTTTATGGGCAAATTCAAACAAAGGCTTCCCTCCTGTCGCTGATCCTCTCGATCGGGAGCATAATGAAGCCTGGCCAGGCGGCAGAACCAATCATTACTGGTTTGATTTGAATCGCGACTGGCTTCCTTTGGCACATCCGGAATCTCAAGTGAAAGTAGAGTGGTATCATCAATGGTACCCCAATGTGACTACAGATTTTCATGAAATGGGAACAAATAGTACCTATTTCTTCGAACCTACCAAGCCCTATGGCTCAGAGAATCCTGTCGTTCCGAGAAAAAATTACGATGAAATCAATCCCCTTTTCGCCAGCTATTTCGCCAAATACATGGATGAAATCGGCAGTCTGTATTGGACCAAAGAAGTCTTTGACAACAGTTATCCTGGCTATGGTTCGACCTATCCGGATATTCATGGCGGTCTAGGATTGGTATTTGAAACTGCGAGTAGCCGGGGTCATCTGCAAGCCAGTCAGCGGGGAGATATTTCTTTTGCTTTTACCATCAGAAACCACGTAGTTAATTCTATGGCCACGCTAGAAGCTTCACTGGATAATCGGGAATACATGCATGATTACCTCCGCGAATTTTTCGAAACTGCCGTAGCTGAAGGTGCGAAAGACCCGGCTAAAAACTACGTGTTCGGAGACGAATTTGATCAAGGAAGAAATCGGCTTTTTCTTCAATTTCTAATCGATCACCAAATCAAAGTCTATGAAAATTCGGAGGATTTGAATCTGAATGGTCAGGAATTCAAAAAGGAATCTTCTTGGATAGTTCCCACCAATCAACCGCAATATCGAATGGTCCGGACGATGTTTGAATATGAAAAGGAATTTGCCGATTCGGTATTTTACGATGCCTCAGCCTGGACCATGGCAGCAGCTTACGGCATTCCGTTTGGAGCCTCTCCTTCCGCTGATCCGGGTAGCGAAATCACTGAAGTTAGCCTGCCTAAATTTGAATTTCCCAGCGAAAATGCCTATGCCTACTTGCTGGATTGGACGGATTATTTCGCCCCAAAAATGCTCCATGAAATGCAGGAAGCAGGAATTCATGTAGAAATGATCAATCGTCCATTTACCGCACAGACTCAAGAAGGAGCCGTCGAATTTTCTGCTGGAACCTTGATGATACCAATGGGCTTTCAAAAATTGGAAAAAGAAGAAATCCGAGAAAAACTCGCGGATCTCGCTGAATCAAATCATCAGCAAATTTATGGGGTGCAAACTGGACTAAACCTGAGCGGAATCGACTTGGGCTCCAATCTGGTAGGTGCGGTAGAAAAGCCAAAAGTTCTTATGCTCGTCGGTCCGGGAGTTTCTTCCTATGAAGCCGGAGAAATCTGGCATTTGATGGACACCAAAGTTGGGATGCCGATTACCAAAGTGAATTCTGATAATTTTGGAAGGGTTAACCTATTCGATTATACTACGCTGATTTTACCTTCAGGAAATTACAATTCCATTGAGGGGAATTCCCTGGAGCATCTCAAAGATTGGATCAACCGTGGCGGAACGGTCATTTCTTTTAAAACCGCAAGCCTTTGGCTGAATAGAAATGAAATTACTTCGGAGGAATTGATAGAGTCGGAAAACAAAGATCCACAGAGCTTGCCTTTTGCTGTTCGTCGGGATTTTGAAGGCGCCAAAGAACTCGGTGGTAGCATTTACATGGCGAAGTTGGATCTATCCCATCCAATCGCTTATGGTTACCATCAGGAAAATCTGCCAGTCTATCGAAACAATTCAATTTTTGTAAAACCAAGCAAAAACAAATACCTGACTCCGATTAAGTATTCCGAAAATCCCCATTTGGGTGGCTATGTTTCTGATGCCAATTTGGAATTGCTTAAGCAAAGTGCCGGAGTACTCATCTCACCAGTTGGTCAAGGTCGGGTGGTTCATTTCTTTGATAGTCCAAATTTCAGGGGAACCTGGTTCGGAACCAACAAACTGTTTTTAAATGCAGTCTTCTTCGGAGAGACGATGAACTAACAGCAAAACTTTCAGAACCTTTTAAGGGCAGCCCAACAGCTGCCTTTTTTTTATAAATAAACTAGGCGATGATCTCCAACAAGGTCCCTGACCCCCTACTGACCATTTTCCACATTCCAAAATCGAATTCAATGATTCCTAAATTCCCGGGTTGCAGATTGATATAGGAGCTTTCCGAAAGCAGAGATAACAGTAAACTGATCGTAGGATTGTGGCCGACGATCAAGCAGGATTCGACCGAATCGGGCAGAGATTCCAACAGTACAATTAACTGATTGAGATCCCCGGTATAGATTTTCTCAACCTCCTGACGGGCCTTGATTAAGACCACATTTCCAAAAATCTCCGCAGTCTCCAAAGTCCGAGTTGCTGGCGAACAAAACATAAAATCAATAGAATCTTGCGTTTTCAATACAGTTTTGGCCACTTTTAATACGGTTGATTTTCCTCTTAGAGTCAATCTCCGTTTAAAATCCGTATCTTCCCCAAAACCTGCCTCTCCATGACGCAGGAGAAATAACTTCTTCATTTGTAGCTAATTTAATCCCCAACTTTATGCAAATAAAAGGCCAATAAGAGCTTCATCGAATCAATCCATTCGAGCATTTATTTGGAGGTGAAAACAATGCCCTCTATTTTTAGCTTTTCAAAACGAGCCCTAGGCTCATCAACTCTTGCCTTTTTATGTCAAAAAATCTTGTTATAGTCGAGTCACCCGCCAAAGCCAAAACCATCGAAGGATATTTGGGAAAGGATTTTAAAGTGACCTCCAGTTATGGTCACGTGAGAGACTTGCCTAAAGGTGATAAAGCCATTGATATTAAAAACCGGTTCAAACCGACCTACGAAGTCACTGCAGATAAAAAAGAAGTCATCAAAAACCTCAAAAATCTAGTCAAAGATGCCGAGATGATTTACCTGGCAAGTGATGATGACCGTGAGGGAGAAGCCATTTCTTGGCATCTCAAAGAGGTACTCAATCTAAAGGATGAAAATACCAAGCGGATTGTTTTCCGGGAAATCACCAAAAATGCCATAACCAAAGCCATCGAAAACCCGAGAGGAATCGATTATGATTTGGTGAATGCACAGCAGGCGAGACGGATTTTGGATCGCTTGGTGGGTTTTGAACTCTCTCCTGTTCTTTGGAAAAAAATCAAAACGGGACTTTCGGCAGGCCGTGTTCAGTCTGTGGCTGTTCGGTTGATCGTCGAGCGAGAGCGTGAAATCGAAGCCCACAAAGCAAAATCCTCTTTTAGAATCACCGCCCAATTTGAGGCAGACGGCAAGAGTTTTCAGGCAGAATTGCCCAAGAAATTTCCGACCAAAGAAGAGGCGGAAGCTTTTCTGAAAGAATGCCTAAGCGCTGAGTTTTCTGTCGGAAATCTGGAGAAAAAACCAGCCAAAAAATCTCCCGCACCGCCTTTTACCACTTCTACCCTTCAGCAGGAAGCCAGTAGAAAGCTCTACTTCTCAGTGGCGCAGACCATGTCTGTAGCCCAGAAACTCTACGAAGCCGGTAAAATCTCCTACATGCGTACCGACAGTGTCAACCTGTCTGAGGATGCGATGAAATCTGCCGAGGATGCAATCAAAAACGACTTTGGAAATCAATATCACAAAGCCAGAAAATACAGTACCAAATCTGAAAGCGCACAGGAAGCACACGAAGCCATCCGACCCACGGATTTTTCCAAATCAGAAGTCAGCGGTGACCGAAATGAACAGCGGCTTTACGAACTGATCTGGAAGCGGGCGATCGCCTCTCAGATGTCAGACGCAGAACTCGAAAAAACCAATGTAACAATCACCGTTTCCAATTCGGATCTGACCCTTAGCGCTCAGGGAGAAGTCATCAAATTTGACGGATTTTTGAAAGTCTATCTGGAAAGTACGGATGATGAAAACGAGGAAGAAGAAAGCAACAGCAAATCGCTGCTACCTCCGATGAAAATCGGACAGGAGCTGAAGCTTCTCGAAATGAAAGCCCGGGAATCATTTACCCGAGCAGCTCCGAGATATACGGAAGCTTCTCTGGTGAAAAAGCTCGAAGAACTCGGTATCGGACGCCCGTCTACCTATGCGCCGACGATTTCAACCATTCAAAAGCGGGAATATGTGATTAAGGAAAGCCGGGATGGCACACCGAGAAATTATCAGGAAATGATCATTTCGAAGGGTGAATTTTCCGAAAGCTCCAAAACCGAAATCACGGGTGCTGAAAAACAAAAGCTTTTCCCGACCAATATCGCGATGGTCGTCAATGATTTTCTTGTGGAGCATTTCCCCAATGTCATCGATGTGAATTTTACTGCACGGGTAGAAAAAGAGTTTGATGATATCGCAGCAGGTGGACAGGATTGGCAGGATATGATTGATGGATTTTATGGCAAATTTCATCACAGTGTCGAGGAGACGGAGCAAGTTTCCCGACAGGACGTGAATAGCAGCCGATATCTGGGTGATCACCCGGTCAGCGGAAAACCGGTAACTGCACGTTTGGGTCGATTTGGGCCACTTGTGCAAATCGGAGACAGTGAGGATGAGGAAAAGCAGTTTGCCAGCCTGAAAAAAGGCCAGTTTATCGAAAACATCAGCATGGAAGATGCACTTGAACTTTTCAAATTACCGAGAGACGTGGGGATGTTTGAAGATAAAAAAATGGTGGCAGCTATCGGAAGATTCGGTCCATACATTCGACATGATGGCAATTTCTTTTCTTTGCAAAAAGAGCAGGATCCACTGAGCATAAACGAAGAAGAAGCGATCCAACTCATCAAGGATAAGCGCGAAGCCGATGCTAAGAAACACATCAAGAGTTTTGATGAAAATCCTGAGATCCAAATCCTCAATGGAAGATGGGGTCCTTACATCAAGTTTGGCAAAAACAATTATAAAATTCCAAAAGATAAGGAAGCAGAGGAGCTGACCTACCAAGAAACAATAGAAATCATCGAAAATCAGCCAGAGCCTAAGAAAAAAGGTGGTCGATTTGCGAAGAAAAAGTAATTTCAACAAAATCAAATTCAAAAAAAAGACTGGCCAATTGACCAGTCTTTTTTGCTTTTTTATTCATTTTATTACAAAGTTTCATACCCTGGGTTTTGTTCTAAAGCTCCCTCTTCCGAAACCTGCAATTCGTTTCGTGGAATCGGGAAGACCTTTCTAAAGTCCGGCATATCCAACACCTCTTCCACCCGGTCAAACCGGACCAAATCAAAGAATCGGTGTCCTTCATAGTTTAATTCGATCCTTCTTTCCTGTAAGAGCACATCGATAAAATTATCCATACTGGCAACAGAAGTTATTTCTGACAACCCTGCACGCTCTCGAATCACATTTATATCCGAAAGGCCAGCTTGAGGATCATCGGATCGCATTGCAGCGGCCTCCGCTCGAATCAAATAAATTTCGGCCAATCTGAAGATTTTGGCATTATTGGAGTTGTTTCCGTCGGGGTACTTTAGCGTTCTGTTGGCATTTCTCGAAAAACCAAAAAAGGCTGCTCTTGCATCACCAGCTTCAATGGCATTCAAGAGGCTCTCATCCACATTATATTCATCTCTGCGAATCGCAAAGGTGTTGTATGCACTTTGATCCTGATCATTGAATTCCAAATCGAAAATACTCTCTTCGCTGGGATCCAGTGTATTGTACACATCAGAGAGGTCCGCAGCTAACGTAGCAGGTCCATTCTGAATGAGCTCATCGGCTGCAGCAAAGGCCCGTTCGTAATTTTTCTGATATAGGGCAACTCTTGCCTGTAGTCCCAAAGTGGCCCAATAATTCATTCTACCAGGATCATCTGTTCCTGTTAAAAGAGAAAGAGCCGTTTCGATATCATTATTGATCTGAAGGTAAGTATCGGAAACACTGCTTCTACTTAGATTGGGAATCAAATTGAAATCATTGTTTTCGACCGGCTCAAGTAGAAGCGGCATGCCGAATCTAGAGTCCAAGTCATAATGCTCCCCATAAACGCGCAACAAATCAAAATAGGCCATAGCCCTCAAGGCATGCGCTTCACCCAACACTTGGTTTTTATTTCCAAAATTTGCCTCATCCAAGCCGGGAACCTCTGTCACCAGAAGATTGGTAATATTGATAACTTGATAGATGTCTACCCAAGCTGAACTTACCCAAAGATTAGAAAAGGGCACAGCTTTCTGATCAATCTCCAACTGAGAATCAAAGAAACCCTGATAAATCGCATTATCAGCAATTAAATCATTGTTTAGGACATATTCTACCCCATAGTAAGCATCTGATCCCATCGAGGAGTAAGCTCCATTTAGGATCGCATTTGCCGATGCTCCGTCTGCCAAAGCAGTATTTGCATCCAAGGCAGTCTGAGGATCGGGTTCGAGGACGTTACAGGCCCCCATTACTAGAATTAGTGAGAAAAACGATAGTATCTTTTTCATAATCTTTCTGTATTAAAGGCCAATATTAAATCCGAAGTTGAAACTTTTAGTCTGCGGGAATGTCCCGAAATCAGAGCCTGCCACCTGTGGGTTTCGGGCATTTTGATTGACCTCAGGATCAAATCCGGTATATCCGGTGAAGGTCAGCAGATTTTGTCCTTGGACATAGACTCTGAGGCTGTTCAATCCGATTCTATCTAAAACTGGCTGAGTGAATGTATAGCCTAAGGATAGTGTTTTCAACCGCAAAAATGAACCGTCTTCCAACCATCTGGAAGAATATTCTCTCCAGTTGACATTAGTTAGCGAAGCTCTTGGGATATCGGTCACATCACCTGGCTCCATCCACCGCTCATCGGCTAATTTGTGATTGTTGCCATCAGGTAATGGGAATCCAGTACCAATTCTACTCCATCCTAAGTTTTCATAGGAAGCCCGGCTGTGATTGAAAATATCATTTCCGACGATAAACTGGAAAAACACTCCCAAATCAAATCCTCTGTAGCTGAAATTGTTATTCCAACCCCCGAAGAAATCAGGCTGGGCATTTCCGACAATTCTTCTATCTGCTGAATTAATGGCTCCATCTTCATTCAGATCCACCCAACGCATGTTTCCAGTTTCCGGATCTACTCCTTCCTGATCGATCAAAAAGAAAGTACCGATTGGTTCTCCTACTTTCAAGATGTGTGAATCATTTAAAATCTGATCATCTACTTCCAGCTCCAAGACTTTATTTCTCACCTGGGAAATATTAAAGGATGAATTCCACTGAAGTGGACCCGTAAGAATCGCTCCACCGACTGTGAATTCGAAGCCCCTGTTTTCAATTCTTCCTATATTTTCAATTACTGAAGAGAAACCTGAGATACCTGGAATAAGCCGGTTTAGTAGCAAATCATTGGTCGTTTTGATAAAATAATCCGCAGTCAAGGTAATTCTGTCCTCCAAAAAACCTACGTCCAAACCAATATCCAATTGGCTGGTGCTTTCCCAAGTTAAATTGCTGTTGCTAAGTTGAGTAGGAATCAACCCGGGAGTTTGTCTGTATGCAGTGACTCCAAAAAGTCCTCTTGAGGCGAAGTTTCCGATCCCATCTTGATTTCCGGTCAACCCATAACTTACTCGAGCTTTCAAGTCAGAAATCAAGTCCTGTCCTTGCATAAATTCCTCATCACCAATTCTCCAGGCAAAAGATCCTGAAGGGAAGAATCCGAAGCGGAAATTTTCTCCAAATCGAGAGCTTCCATCAGCTCTTCCAGTGAAGGTAAATAGGTATTTGTCCTTGAACCCGTAATTAATACGAGCATAATAAGATGCCAAGCCCCATTCTGTTCCTGAGGTAGATCCTGCCGTTACCCTAGAAGCGACACTTAGTTTTGTAAACTGATCAGAAGGAAATCCCTGTGCAGAGATCGAAGCAAAATTACGATTGGAGGCTTGATAAGAGAATCCCGCCAATCCGGTGAAATTATGATCTTCACCAAAAGTCTTGGTATAGGTCAGGTAATTTTCAGCCAGCCAGGTAAAATCCTGCGTAGACCCATAGGTACCAAATCCATTGAAGTTGCCATTCTGAGACTCTCTGGAAATGATCGGCGTGTAAGATTCATCGTCCAAACTAGTGTAATCAATGGATAAAGATGACCGCCACTTCAAATCGGGAGAAATCGTCGCTTCTGCAAAAACAGAACTTAGTCCTCGAACAGTCCGGGTATAGCGATAATAATTTTCCGCAATCAATACTGGATTATCCAGCATCCACCATCCAAAATAATTGAATGGATCTGCATAAGAACCATCTTCCTCTCGTACAGGCATCAGCGGATCTCCAGCGATACTGTTAATCACCACTCCGTAAAGTGAATTATCATTGATTGTTCTATTCTGGATTGTTCGGTTTAGGGTCATATTGGTACCCACTTTCAACCAGTCGTTGACCTCAGTATCCAAATTAATTCGGCCTGAGATCCGCTTAAATCCAGTTCCGATTTGGACTCCTTCCTGGTCAAAATAGGAAATGGAGGTGTAATATTGGGTTTTATCAGTTCCTCCGGAAGCAGCAATATCATAGCTTTGAATTGGCGCGCTTCTGAAAATCTCATCAAACCAGCGGGTGTTTTGAAGGTCGGGATCCTCGGGATCAAATCCCCAAACATCAGTGATATTATCATATCCATAATCTTCTCCTGCCCGGATATCCTGTCTGATCGCATCATTCATCAGCTCCAAAAACTCCTGGGAGCTATGCATCTCGATTTCATTGGTCACATTCTGAACGCCATAAAATCCGGAAATATCGATTTTCGCTTCGCCTGATTTACCCCGCTTTGTAGTGATCAAGACGACGCCATTGGCACCTCTCGAACCGTAAATCGCAGAGGCAGAAGCATCTTTTAGAATTTCGATGGATTCAATGTCATTAGGATTAATGTCCGCTAAGGAATTGGTAGACTGTCCTCCAGAAAATAATCCCGATAGGTCCTCAGAGATGATTGGGATTCCATCTATGACATATAAAGGTTGGCTGGAAGCCGAGAGCGAAGTATTTCCTCTGATCTGCATGGTGATTCCAGCACCGGGTGTACCAGAGGGAGAAGTGACAAAAACCCCGGCTGCTCTTCCCTGAAGTGCATTATCCAAGGAGGCCACAGGAAGTCTTGCAATATCTTCCCCACTCACAGAACCCACGGCTCCAGTTAAATCCCTTCGATTTTGACTACCATATCCCACGACCAAAACTTCACCCAGTTGCGTTTCATCGGTTGCTAGGCTTACGTCTATTTGGCTACGGTTTCCCACCAAAATCTCTTGTGCAGTATATCCTACAAATGAAAATACCAACACATCATCAGCACCGGCTTCGATGCTATACTTACCATCTACATCCGAGATGGTTCCTTGACCTTGTTTTCCTTTAAGGGTCACATTTACCCCAGGGAGTGGAAAATTATCCTCTTGGGCGATAATTGTACCCGAAATTGTACGCGTTTGAGCATGAATCAATCCAATGGACAGAAACATGATCGCGACAAATACCTGTAACGATTTCATCATATTGGTTTAGTTTAAGTATATAAAAACCTGAGTCTATTCAGATTTTAGCGAATAAGCGTATAAAGTTAAGCAATTTTAAAAAATGATAAAAAAAATACCCTTATTTAGAAAATTCTATCTCTTTTATTGAATTATTGGTTAAAAAAACAGCGAAAAACTAAAATCCTTACAATTTGTTTAAAAAAACCCAATAAAGGTCTTAGTAAATTTATTAGTCCCCAATTATTGATATTTAGATTATGCCCAAAGGAAAATTAGTCGTCTTATCTGGAGCAGGTATTTCCGTTGAGAGCGGGATCAAGACTTTTCGTGATAGTGATGGATTGTGGGAAAATCATGATATCATGGAAGTCGCCACGCCACACGGATGGAAAAAAAACCAAAAATTAGTCCTTGATTTTTATAATCAAAGAAGAAAACAAGAGCGGGAATGCCAGCCCAATCTGGCACATCACATTCTTGTAGAGTTAGAGAAATATTTTGAAGTAAAGATTATTACTCAAAATATCGATAGCCTTCATGAGCGGGCAGGTTCCTCAGACGTTCTGCATTTGCATGGCGAAATAAATAAAGCCCAGAGTTCATTGGACCCTAATTTAATTTATCCACTGGACCACTGGGAAATAAAATCCGGTGACACCTGTGAAAGGGGCAGTCAACTGCGTCCTCATGTAGTTTGGTTTGGTGAACCTGTCCCTAAAATGGAGGAGGCAATTCAGCTCGTAGAAAAAGCCGACATCTTTATAATTGTAGGAACCTCTCTTCAAGTCTATCCAGCGGCAAGTTTGGTGGATTTTGTACCCCATCACAGCCCCATTTATCTGGTAGATCCACAGGTTCCAGAGACAAAACCAAACAAAAATCTGATTGCAATCCCAGAAAATGCCAGTACCGGAATGAAAAAAGTCAAAGAAATGATTATTCAATCCGGATAAGGGTAAAGGTTTGGCTAAAAAAGATAAATTGAGGTCTGATTCTGAATAGAACCCTATGCGACCCAAAGTAGCCATCATCGGAGCTGGACCTTCCGGAATTACAGCCCTCAAGAATTTATTGGATCAGGGGATCGATGCAATCGCATTTGATCGCAATCAGGATGTGGGGGGAAATTGGATCTATTCTGAAGAGGAAAGTCATTCCAGTGTTTTTGAGACCACGCATATTATTTCTTCCAAAACCCTCTCCCAGTACGAGGATTTCACCTTTGATGAGTTTGACTCGGAAGTGGCCGATTATCCCTCGCATGATGAATTAAGAAGGTATTTTCAAGCCTATGCCTCCAAATTCAATCTTTACCCGTTCATTCGATTTGGCACTTTGGTCAAAAACTGCAAATGGGTTGATCAGCATACCTGGAGAATCACCACCGAAACCAATGGAGAATCCAAGAAAGAAATTTTTACCCATTTGGTAGTAGCTAATGGACATCATTGGAAACCCCGATATCCCACCTATCCCGGGGAATTTACAGGCGAATTTTTACACTCTCACCAATATAAAAAAGCGGCTCCTTTTTCAGGAAAACGGGTACTGGTCATCGGAGGAGGCAACTCGGCTTGCGATGTGGCGGTAGAGACAAGCCGCGTATCCAGAAAAACCGCCATTAGTTGGAGACGTGGCTATCGGATTGTACCAAAATTCCTTTTTGGGAAGCCAACCGACAAAGTAGCTGAGCGGAGTAAATGGATCCCTCCCCGAATGCGAATGGCCTTAAATTCCTTGCTCTTGAGAATAATCGTTGGAAAAAATGAAGATTATGGACTTCAGCCACCTACCCAGTCTTTCGCAGCGACGCACCCTACCATCAATGACGAATTGCTTCATAAAATCCGCCATGGTAAAGTGAAGCCTCGAGTGGACATTGAGCGATTTGATGGGAAAACGGTGACTTTCAAAGACGGCTCAAAAGAAGATTTTGACAGTATTGTGGCTTGTACCGGATATTGGCTTAGCCATCCTTTTTTTGACAAAAATTTTATCGATTACAGCAACGGTCCAGTGAAACTCTACTTAAGAATGTTTCACCCTGAGTATGAAAATCTTTATTTTATCGGGATGTTTCAGCCGTTGGGCTGTATCTGGCCTGGAGCTGAACTGCAAAGTAAACTAATGGCCCAAGAACTGGCTGGAAAGTGGCAAAGACCAGATAATATTGCTAATCTCAGTGAAAAGGAGGTCAAAAACCCACATTTTCGACAAATCAACACTCCCCGTCACACAATCACGGTAGATTATCATCTTTACGTCAAAGCCGTGAAAAAGCACTTACCGAAAAATTACATTTCAAGAGATCCTATCTCTCCCAAGCGAATTAAAGACCATGAATCCCATGAGCTATGAAGCTATCGCTCAAGTTAGTGCTGCTTATATTTGCCTTTCTTTCGCTCATTTTTATTGGTATTGAGTGGTGGCAAAGTCATCCTAAAGTCAATTTACCAGTTCCGCTGGGGACTTTTGGATTTGATGATCGAATGGATTCGATCTTGATCACTACGTTAAATCAAAACCAACTCGCCGGACTATCGGTGGGATTGATCATAGACTCCGAGATTGTTTATACCGGAGCGGCTGGATTTTCTAATTTGGAAACGAAAGATAGCTTGACCTCTGTTACCCAAATTCCCACAGCATCCGTCTCTAAACTATTTACAGCCCTCCTCGTTTCCTCCTATTTTTTAGAAAATGACATTCAACCCGAAGATAACATTTCCTCTCATTTCCCTTCAATAGTCAAGGAATTTCCCCAATTGGAAGACATAACTATTGCTTCCCTTTTAACTCACCAATCCGGACTCAGTGACAAAGGCTATTTGGGCTCTTGGCTAGGAATCAAAAAACCACTGAGGCTTGAAAATCATATTAAAAACATTCTTTCGAAACGCGTCAATCAAGAAACAGACAGCATCGCCAGCTACAGTGATCTCAATTTTGAGCTATTGGCTTTTCTCCTCGAGCAAAATTCCCAGAGTTCTTTTGAAAAACTTATGAATCCATTTCTGCAGGTAGAGCTGGGAATGACCCAAACTTATTTTAAAACTCCCGACCAATCCGATAGCCTTACCACCCAAGGTTATCAAAAAACCTTCCTCTGGAAGCGGCTTAAAAATAATCCATTTGTCTATGAAGTACTCCCGGATCCAGCATCTGGAATGATCAGCAGTACCCATGACTTGCTCAAGGCATTGATTCAATTAAGCCGGGGAGATTTGGGATATTTACAGCCTCATTTGGAATGGCTGGAGCAAGAGAATTCGGGTTTAGCCGGTTTTCAGCAAGTAAAATTGGGAAATCAAACTTATTGGGGGCATTTCGGAGGACAGGACGGATTTAGCTCCTTGCTGCTTTTTGATCTTGAGTTGGGTAATGGATTGGTCATTTTGTCCAACACGGCAGACAAAACTGATTTCAGAAAACAACTGGCTGAAAAATTGGAACCTTTTCTTTATCAAAAACCATGAAATTCAACTTTCCTCACCCCTTTGTCATTTTATTGGGATTTATTCTGCTCTCTTGGATCGCAGCATATTTTATCCCTTCCGGATCGTTTGAGCGGATTCTAGATGAAGCCACCGGACGAGAAATTGTCGTAGCAGATAGTTTTCAGGAAAAAGAAAAGACCCATTTGGGAATAGAAGAAATGGTTGTTTCCATTCCTGAGGGAATCATTCTAGGCAGTGATATTCTAGTCTTGATCCTGATCATCGGAGGAGCATTTTACGTGGTCGAAAAAACCGGAGCTTTGCAGGTAGGAGTCGAAGCATTGATCTATCGGTTTAGGGGAAATAATTTCATTTTGCTGATTTTGATTTCCTTAGCATTTTCGATCGCAGGAGCCACTATTGCCATGCAGGAGGAGATAATTGCTATGGTTCCCGTTCTTCTTGTCTTATCCAAAAAACTGGAATATGACATCAAGTCCATCGTCGGCCTCACCTTGGGATCCTCACTTTTGGGAGCGGGATTTTCGCCGATCAATCCTTTCAATGGATTACTCGGACAGAAACTAGCCGAGTTAGACGTAGCCGAGGGATTGGTTTTTCGACTGCTTGTTTTTGTTATTGCACTCAGCATTTGGACCTTTCTGATGATCAGAAAAGGCAAAAGTGAATCGAGCTCTCAAGAGCAACTCAACTTTAAGCCAACCACAATCGGATGGAGAAATGGCTTAATTCTCACCTTATCCTTGGGCGGAATTTTGGCGATGGGCTGGGGAATCACTCAAAAAGACTGGGGATACAATGAAATGTCTGCCTTGTTTTTGGTCATCGGAATTTCCTGTGGTTTGATCGGAAAGCTGGGAATCAATGGCACCGCAAAGACCTATTCTGAGGGATTTGGAGAAATGATTTTCGCAGGGGTGATTGTAGGTTTGGCTCGGGCAGTTTATCTGATTTTGGAAAAGGGCCAAATCATCGATTCGGTAATTTTTGCCTTATTTTCTCCTTTGGAAGGATTGCCAGATCAGATTGCGGTAGTCGGATTATTTTTTAGCCAATGTTTGATCCATATTCCAGTTCCCAGCACCTCGGGACAAAATGTACTAACTATTCCTTTGGCGACGCCATTGATGGATCTCCTCGGCATCTCACGACAACTTGCCGTACTGAGCACCCAATACGCCACCAATCTAATGGATATGCTCACCCCTACCAATGGAGGAATGATGGCGGTCATCGCCGCAGCCGGGGTTCAATATCAAGATTGGATTCGGTTTATTATCAAAAGTTGGCTGATGCTGTTAGGAATTAGTTTGATATCTTTATTTATCGCCTTAATTTGGTTTTCTTAAATCCAATTAACCTATTAAATCATGCAAATCAACGATCACAATCCACTCCTTCCCTATCAACCTGCAGCGGATCGCTACAATCAGATGAACTATCGATATTGTGGAAATAGTGGATTACGCCTACCCGAAATCAGTCTTGGTCTTTGGCATAATTTCGGCCACAATGCCGACTTTACTTTAGGAAGAAAAATCCTCAGGAGAGCTTTTGATTTGGGAATCTGCCATTTTGATTTGGCAAACAATTACGGACCTCCGTTTGGCTCCGCAGAGGAAAATTTTGGCAGAATATTACAGAAAGATTTTAAAGCTTACCGGGACGAACTTTTGATCTCGTCGAAAGCTGGCTGGGATATGTGGCCCGGTCCATATGGGAATTTTGGCTCGAGAAAATACCTGATCGCCAGCTGCGACCAAAGTCTCCAGCGAATGGGCTTGGATTATGTGGATATATTTTATCATCACCGTCCTGACCCTGACACCCCGCTAGAGGAAACGATGGGAGCATTGGATCAATTAGTCAGACAGGGAAAAGCGCTCTACGTGGGAATTTCCCAATACAATGCAGAGGATACGGCAAAGGCTTATCGGATTTTAAAGGAAATGGGCACCCCACTCCTGATTCATCAGCCCAGATACAATATGCTTGATCGATGGGTCGAAGATGGCCTTTTGGATGTTATGGGTGAAAAAGGAATCGGAAGTATCGCCTTCTCTCCGTTGGAACAGGGAATGTTGACCGATAAATACCTGAAAGGAATTCCTAAAGACTCCCGCGCCGCCAAAGACGGTCGATACCTCAAGCCCGAACAAATCAGCGACGAAAAACTGGAATTGATCAAATCACTGAATGAAATTGCCCTCAACCGCGGTCAAACCCTAGCCCAAATGGCAATTTCTTGGCTTTTGAAGGATTCCCGGGTGACTTCAGTATTGGTTGGGGTATCCAAACCCGAGCAGCTTGATGACAATGTCAATGCCGTTAAAAACACCAAATTCACTGAGGAAGAACTTCAAAAAATCAGAAAAATCATTGGAGCCTAAGCCACCGATGAATCCACGAAGTGCCTTGATTTTGATTGTAATCGCTCAATTTCTGGGCACTTCACTATGGTTTGCCGGCAACGCAGCTATTCCCCAGATTAGCCTGCTGCTCGACCTACCCAATCTCACGGCTTGGATTACATCTGCCGTTCAGTTGGGCTTTATTTCAGGTACTTTGATTTTTGCGATTTTCTCGGTTCCCGACCGCTATTCACCACGTTTCGTGTTTTTGATCAGTGCCTGTTTGGCTGCATTTTTCAACCTGTTAATAGCTGTAATTCCCTTATCCTTTGGCTTGGTTTTGACTTTTAGGTTTATGGTTGGATTTTTCCTCGCAGGAATTTATCCGGTAGGAATGAAAATCGCATCCGATTATTTTGAAAAAGGCCTAGGTGCTGCTTTGGGTTTTTTGGTGGGAGCGTTGGTACTCGGTACGGCATTTCCGCATTTGATCCGAGCATTGGACGTCAATTACGATTGGAAATTGATTTTCTGGATTACCTCCGGAATAGCTATTTTGGGTGGATTGTTAGTCGGCTTATTTGTACCGGATGGACCTTTTTGCAAAAAAAATCTTCAGTTTGATTGGGCCTTATTACCCAAACTGAGTAAAATCCCGGCTTTGAAAAGTGCCGCTTCAGGTTACTTTGGTCACATGTGGGAGCTATACACCTTTTGGGCTTTTGTCCCTACCTTACTCTGGGCTCTGGGAAATTATGAGACAACCGGATTTGAAAACGGCTTGTATTCGTTTTTAATCATCGGTGTCGGCGCAATTTCTTGTGCCATCGGGGGACTTTTAGCCAATAAATTTGGCAGTAAGAATATCGCGTTGATTTCGCTTTTCGGAAGTGGACTTTGCTGTTTACTCGTTTTATTGATTCCCTCTTTTCCAAAAGGTTTTCTATTGCCTTTCCTGTTGATATGGGGCATGTTGGTCACAGCTGATTCCCCCCAATTTTCCACTTTGGTCGCGCAAGCCACCCCTGCAATTTACCGAGGAACAGCCTTAACTTTGGTCAATTGTCTTGGATTTGCCTTGACCATATTTTCGATTCAAATCGGTCAATTTCTTTTGGCTCATTATCCCACACAATGGGTAATGAGCACACTTTTTATCGGTCCAGCACTGGGCATATTCTTATTTAGATTTTTTCAAAAAAAGAGAGAGACCCTGAATCAGAATCTCTCTACGTAATCACAAACCGGACTATATTGTTAACGTACTACATTCTCTAGTGTTGCCAAATACACCCATTTTTGATCCCTGGAATTGAGCCCTTCATTGACTTTTTTTCGCTGCTCATCCGTCTGCTCTATATCCTCATAAGCCTGCGCATTGAAAAACTGCATGTAATCTTTATACATGTTCAATGTGAGATGCGTAGAGGAAGCCTCCGAGCCCAGTGGTAAAGCCGTTCGCAAGAAACTCCAATGTCCCATGAGGCCTTTTTCGATATTACGCTGATGGATGGGTTTAAACACCTCCATCTCAGCCTTTTCGTAGGCATTAAACTTACCCTCATTGGCTTTCATCAAATCGAAAGAAGCAAGGACACCTGGCTTCATCTGGAAATTATCCTCTGTACTTACAATTTCCTTCATATACAGCCGCATTGGCATATCCCGCATGGAGAGAGATTCCTGGAATAGTCTTTCGACTTGGGATTCATTCAGGTGAGGATAGGCTATTCTGGTATATTCTTCCATTTGCTCCTCATCCAATCCATTCATCATTTTGACAGGATCATCGTAATGAGTCACCATGATGTACTGAAAAGATGCATCATCTGCACCGGATTGGAGTGACCAAAAGTCCCATCCTACTATTTGATCATCGTTTCGTGCCTGACGGTACACCTTTTCCATCAAGTCCTTAAATTCGATATAATCGAAGAGTTGATCGTTTTCAACCTTGATAAATTCGAATACCATATAACGTGTTTGCTGGGCACTGAGGACAGTGGACCATAGCAACCCGCAAACCAAGAAAAACAGGATTTTTTTCATGACAAATAGAGGTTAAGGGTTATTGTGCTTCTGTATAATTTAAAAATTAATTTCGCACAAAAGCAAATAATTAGAAGGAAATTTTTCAAAAGCCATATTTCACCACAAAAACAGTATTTTAAGAATCTTTAAGCATAAATGTAAAATCTATAAGTATTGTCAAAAAAACTTGGTATTTTACTAACAAATTGAAGAAAGAATGAAAGGAATATCAAGAAGATCGTGGATCAAAAAAGCCGGATTTAGCACTGGACTTGCCCTGGTGGGAACTCATTTGAGCAATTCTTTAACAGCCGAGGAAATCAAGAAATTTAATCCGAGACCCCTCGTCGGACCTGTTCGGCTGGGATCAAACGAAAATCCATTTGGACCATCCGAAAAAATGCGGGAAGCCATGGCTGCCCACTTTGACCTCGGCTGCCGATATCCCTGGGGATACAATGCCGATCTTGCCAAGATGCTTTCCGAAAAAGAAGGCGTACCTGAAGACCATATCGTTTTGGTGGCTGGTTCTACAGAAGGACTCAAGGTAGCTGGTTTAACATTTGGACAAGGAGGCGAAATCATCAGCTGTGCGCCTACCTTCCTCTCTTTGATGGACTATGCCGAACTCTGGGGTACTGAAATCAATTGGGTTCCCCTTAACAAAGATTTGGACTTTGATCTAGAAGAAATCGAAAAGCGGGTCTCCAATGACACCGGATTGGTTTTCCTATGCAATCCCAATAATCCCACCGGAAAACTTCTTCCCGCTCAAAAAGTGATGGACTTCTGTGAATCGGTCAGTAAAAAAACAGTGGTTTTTAGTGACGAAGCCTATTATGATTACATCACCGAACCCAACTATCCATCCATGGTGGAGCTGGTCAAAAAAGGAATGGATGTGATTGTTTCCCGGACTTTTTCCAAAGCCTATGGACTCGCTGGTATTCGGCTGGGTTATTTGATTGCAAAACCCGAATTGGCAAAAAAACTCCGCGAAAGAGTTGTCGCCAACACCAACATCATGGCTATCGAAGCCGGAAAAGCAGCATTGAAGGATAAAGAATTTTACGATTTTTCATTACAAAAAACAGTAGAAGCCCGTAACTCCATTACGCAAACGCTCGACGAATTGAAATTGCCTTATCTTGATTCACATGCCAATTTTGTCTTTTTCCAATCTGGACGTGATATTTCAGAATTGGAACGGACTTTTGCGGATAAAGGAATCATCATCGGCAGACCTTTCCCTCCTTTAACTGATTGGTGCAGAATCTCCACCGGTACTCCGGAAGAAGTCGCGATGTTTAATACCACCCTAAAAGAAGTTTTGGGATAATGCCGTTACCTTATATCGAATTAGAAAATGAATCCATCCTGCTTCGTCCATTGATGAAGCAGGATTTTTCTTTATTGGTGGAGCTTTGTCAGGACAAAACACTCTGGGAGTATTTCACTTATGATCTGAGCCGGGAAAAAGAATTTGAAAAATGGGCCGAACCTGGATTCACCGGCGATCGTGTCCAATTTTCAGTGATAGACAAAGTCAATGGACAGCTGATGGGTTCAACAGCTTTTGGCAATTATGCTGCACGAGACCAGCGAATAGAAATCGGATGGACCTGGCTGGGAAGTGATTTTCATGGAAAAGGGATCAATCCGCAAATGAAGTTTTTAATGCTGAAATATGCCTTTGAAACCCTTAAGCTCAAACGGGTCGAAATTAAAACCGACGTGCTCAATCTTCCCGCTCGGAAAGCCTTACTGAAAATGGGAATTGTCGAAGAAGGAATTCTCCGGAGCCATACACTTCTCAGCACTGGAAGACGAAGAGATACGATTTATTACAGCGTTTTGGAGAGTGAATGGCCGGAGTTGAAAATCAATTGGCAAAAAAAATGACCTTCAAAAGAGGTCATTTTTTCATCTAAACAAATCACAAAACAAAATCTTACTTCAACCAATCCGGCTTCGTCGTATCAATTTCGGCCTGAAGCTGATTTAGCAGGTTATACAATCCAAAATAGGTTCTGTTGATATATAAACCATGTCTGGACCCCCGTGCCTGACGGGATTTCTTAAACATTTTGTCGTTAGAAATTCGATCTCCAAGCTGGAATATTTGCTCAAAGAATCCATCATCCGAAAAATCAAAACGATCGACATGAAAGGGCTTTCCAAGCAAGGAAATCATTTCCTTGAATACACCTTTAAAATACGCTTGCTCTACCTCGCTGTCCTTGTCTGAGATAAATTCCAAGGTGTAAAATATCTGGTTAAGCTCTTCTTCATTGATCAAAAGCTCACGCTTGATCAGTGAAAAATAACCATGATAGAAATCTTCCGGGATGACTTTGACACAGCCAAAATCAATAATCCCCAAGACATCATTTTCTTGGATAATGAAATTTCCCGGATGGGGATCGGCGTGAACCTGCATTAAATTATGCACTTGATGATGATAAAAATCCCAAAGAGCTTGTCCTACTTGATTTCGGGACTTTTTACTCGGTTTCGTGTCCATCCATTCTTTGATATGAAGGCCCTGAATCCAGTCCATTGTGATGATACGCTCTGAGCTCAACTCATCATAATACTTTGGGAAATTAAGATTGGGAATGTGCGCACAAGCTTCTGAAATTTCTCTGGATCGCTCCACTTCCAATACGTAATCGGTCTCCTCTACCAATCGCTCCTCTACCTCTCCCATGTAATGATCAAGCTCTTTCTCATTCATATTGAGCAGACGCAAAGCAAAGGGACGGACTAATTTCAGATCCGAACTGACCGAATCAGCCACACCTGGATATTGAATTTTGACGGCAAATAATTTTTCGCCTTTGGTCGCCTGATGCACTTGTCCAATCGAAGCTGCGTTTACGGCAGATCGGGTGAAGGTCTCAAAAATTTGCTCAGGCCCTTTACCAAAATGTTGCTGGAAGGTTTTTACTACCAAGGGATAAGACAAGGGTGGCGCCGAATATTGGGCCATGGTAAATTTGTCTTGATAAGCCCGCGGCAGAAGATTTTTATCCATGGACATCATCTGAGCCACCTTCAGGGCAGAACCTTTGAGTTGGCTCAGAGAATTATAAATGTCGGTTGCATTGCTTTGATGCAAAGACTCTTTGTCGAGAGCCGGATTAACCATCTTTTTGGCGTAATGCTTCACATAATTCCCTCCCACCTTTGCTCCTGTGGAAATAAATTTGGCTGCCCGCTGCACTTTCGAAACCGGAATGGCTTCTTGCTCTTTCACTTGATTTGCCATGAATTATTTATTTTGATAAAGGAATTTTGCGAAGTCAATAAAGCTGTCCAGGGCACTTTTTCCCATCAGGTCAAACGCTAAATTGACGGATTTTTCGATGGCAGCATCAGTTTTTTCAAAACGGGGAGAAACGTCGTCCAACCAATAATTGAACACAAACCACCCCTGTAACCAAAGGGCTTCATCGTATCGGTCTGATATGACAGGACGGTTAGCAATTTCTTGGGTTTCTTTTCCCTCCAAAATAATTTCGGAAGCAAAATCTTTAAACTTCTCTTTAAATTCTTTTACTTCTTTAGGCAAGGCTGTTATCCCTTTGGGCTTTTCCCCATAGAGACTTAATAAATAAGATCTATTTTTCTTTAACTCCTCGATCCAGGTGAATAGGAAACCAAGGAATTTTTCTCGTGCTGAATATTCTTTATAAACTTCCTGCGCCTCAATCTGGGCCAAGGAATCCTCAAAAATCTGAACCCAAATCGCGGATTTGATTGCATCGAACGAAGTGAAGTAACTGTAAAAATCACCTTCCTTCATTTTCAGTTCTTTGGCAAATTTGAAAACAGAGTTAGGCATGGTGCCATGCTCTAGCACATGAGTCACAAAACCTTCTAATATCAGTTTCCGATAATCTTTTTTTGTAGTTTTTTTAGTGGTTGTAGTTTCCATTTCGCTGGTTTAATTACAAACTGATAACCCCTAAAAGTGAGTTTGGGTTTAACTCAACTGCATAAAAAAACCGAACTTCTCAGTTCGGCTCGCTTAATTTGACCTGAATCAATCCCTAACCTGCTCAATGACAAGGTTATGATTAGTGTAAATACAGACATCAGCTGCGATATGGAGGCTTTCTCTGACCATTTCCTCGGCCGAAAGTTGTGGCGCAAATTTTTTCATCGCCCGGGCGGCAGATTGTGCAAACATACTCCCTGATCCGATGGTAGCAATCTCCAAATCCGGCTCAATGACATCCCCAGTCCCCGAAATAATCAAGATGTCATCTTTATCTGCTACGATCATCATCGCTTCCAGTTTACTGAGCATTCGGTCGGTTCGCCATTCTTTGGCCAATTCTACCGCGGCCCGTTTCATATTGTTGCCAAATGCCCCGAGCTTCTCTTCAAACTTTTCCAGAAGCGTAAATGCATCCGCTGTGGAGCCTGCAAATCCAGTCACAATTTTCCCTTCTTGCAAGACACGGATTTTTTTGACACTGCTTTTCGCTATCGTATTGCCAAGAGTGGCCTGCCCGTCTGCACCTATAAATGTCTGACCATTGTGGCGGATGGCTACAACGGTGGTTGATTTGATTTTTTCCATGGAATTAAATAATGCTTTTCTGATTTAGGATGTTTTCGTAAGCTAAGTCGTCTTCACAGAAAAAGCTTTGCGAAGTCATCGATAATTTCAATAACCATACTAAAAGCAAAAAGTCCTGAAATCAGGACTTTTTGACAGCATATTAAATAAGGATCCGAACCGGATCTTCGAGTAATCCCTTTAGTGTCAGCAAAAATGCCGATCCCACTGCGCCATCCACGACCCGGTGATCGCAGGAAAGCGTCACTTTCATGACATTACCGACTTTCATTTCTCCGTCTTTTACGATGACGGTTTCCTTGATTCCTCCGACAGCCAGAATACAGGCATCCGGCGGGTTGATGATCGCGGTAAACTCCTCGATACCAAACATTCCCAAATTGGAAATGGTAAAGGTATTTCCTTCCCAGTCCTTGGGCTGCAGTTCTTTATTTTTAGCTTTTCCGCCGAGCGTTTTGGCTTCATTGGATATCTGAGAAAGAGACTTACTATCTGCAAAACGAATGACAGGAACCAAAAGTCCTTCTTCTACCGCTACTGCCATTCCGATATGGATATGATCATTGTATCGGATTTTGTCTCCCAGCCAGCTTGAGTTTACCTTCGGATTCTGACGCAAAGCAACTGCCGATGCCTTAATGACTAAATCGTTAAACGAGATTTTTACCGGTGCGATTTCATTCATGCTTTTTCTCGCTTCGATCGCCTTGTCCATGTTAATCTCCATGGTCAGGTAGAAATGAGGTGCGCCAAATTTGCTCTCAGCCAATCGCTTAGCGATCACTTTTCTCATTTGAGAAACTTTCTCCTCCTTATAGCTTTCTTGTCCGATAGATGGCATGACTGCAGAAGCTGAAGCAGAGGCGTCAGCTGCGGCTGTAGGCACGAAGCTTTCCACATCCCGTTTAATGATTCTCCCTCCATCGCCGGAGCCAGAAACCTGACGAATATCGATCCCTTTATCTTCAGCAATTTTCTTAGCCAAAGGAGAGGCTTTCACCCGCTCACCACTGGTAGCGACAGGGGAAGGGGAAGTCAAACTGCCATTAGACTTAGATTGGTCAGCCGATTTATCCTCTTTCTTTTCTGATGATGGTTCGCTTTTCTTTTCCTCGGATTTTTCCTCTGGTTCGTCATCTCCTCCCGAGGATTCCTGCTCGTGTGCTTTTAGCAAGGTCTTGTAGTCAGCTCCCTTTTCCCCAATAATGGCAATCACGCCATCGACTGGTACGCTATCGCCTTCTTCAACACCGATATAGAGCAAGTTTCCGTCTTCATAGGACTCCAGCTCCATGGTGGCTTTATCCGTTTCTACCTCGGCGATAATTTCTCCAGACTTCACCTCATCACCTACTTTTTTGAGCCAAGCCGCAATAGTCCCTTCCTGCATGGTATCGGACATTTTTGGCATGGTCACGAGGGTGGCATTGATAGAAGAGGTATCTATTTTTTCTGACTTTTCCTTTTTTTCTTCTTTAACCTCGTCTTCCTTATCGGATGATTTTTCTTCTTTCTTCTCCGATTTGGAGTCGTCTTTCTTTTCCTCCCCGGAATCATCTCCATCCTCTTTCAAAAGATGCTTGTAATCCTCTCCTTTCTCTCCGATTACTGCGATGATACCGTTTACTGGAACAGCGTCTTTTTCTTCGACACCGATATATAGTAGGACACCTTCGTCGTAGGATTCCAGCTCCATAGTTGCTTTGTCGGTTTCGACTTCAGCCAAAATATCTCCTGGCTTGACACTGTCCCCAACTTTTTTCAACCATGCAGCGATCACCCCTTCTTCCATGGTGTCACTCATTTTAGGCATTCTGATTACTTCGGCCATAGGTTATTGCGCGATTATTCTTGTTTAAAGTGTCCAAAAATAGTTTTTATAAAGTCTTTATTCAAATTTAAAACTAGTATTTTCCCAAGGCTGTTTACCCAGCAAAGATTTAAACTAAACCATGCCTATCATCAGCTCCAGCAACTACCAAAGACCTAAGTGGCTGTTTAATGGACATTTAGAGACCATTTATCCAGCTTTATTTCGTAAAGTAGAACTTATTCAACCCGAAAAAGAACGGATAGTTACTTCAGACAGAGATTTTTTGGATTTGGATTGGTATCGACAAAACAGCCAAAAACTGATCATCATCAGCCACGGACTTGAGGGAAACAGCAGTCGCCCTTACATGCTCGGCATGGCCCGGATTTTTTTGAGAAATCACTTTGATGTCATGACTTGGAACTACCGGGGTTGTGGGACCGAGCTTAATCATCAGCCTATTTTTTATCACTCTGGAGCCACTTATGATTTGGAGGAAGTCGTGAAGCGTGGCTTACAAGATTATCGGGAAATCTACTTGATCGGCTTTAGTTTGGGAGGAAATCTCACCCTAAAATATTTGGGAGAAAATCAAGGAAAAATTCCTGCAATAAAAAAAGCTGTGGCTATCTCGGTTCCCTTGGACTTGTCTTCCAGCAGTAAAAAAATTTCTTCCCGTGAAAATAAACTTTATAGTGAGCGTTTTCTGAAAACCTTGAGAGAAAAAGTTATCCGAAAAGCCCAGCATTTTCCGGAGGAAATCCCCGTGCATTTTCTCAGAAATATTAAAACCCTAGCTGATTTTGACGATTATTTCACGGGGCCGATTCACGGATTCAAAGACTCTGAAGACTATTATCGCCAAAATTCATCACTTTATTTTTTGGACAAAATCCAACAACCCACACTGATAGTAAATGCTCAAAATGATCCTTTTCTCAGTAGGGAATGTTTCCCTACCAAAATGGCACGAGAGCTTGAATCTGTTTACTTCGAATTTCCGAAATATGGAGGACATGTGGGCTTTAGTTCAACAAAAAAGGGCATCCCTTATTATTCTGAGCAACGGGCATTTGAATTTATAAGCAGCGATCTCTAACTTCCACCAAATTATCTCTATTCCTATGTGCGGACGATATTCCCTGAGCAAAAGTAAAATCGAACTGGAGGAACGGTTTCAGGCCGAGATGCTTGCAGATTTTAATCCAAGATACAACATCGCTCCTACTCAATTGGTCCCCGTGATCACTTCTCAAAGCCCAAAAGGCTTCTCTTTTTTCTATTGGGGAATTACTCCTGAATTTGGCCAAAACAAACCCGTCGCTCAGAAACTCATTAATGCCAAGGCAGAAACAGTCAATGAAAAAGTCTCCTTTAAAAATTCCTTTAAACAACGGAGATGCCTGATCCCGGCGGATGGATTCTACGAATGGAAAAGACTCGGTAAGAAAACAAAAATCCCATACCGCTTTACCCTTCGCGATGAAGAGCTTTTTTCGTTTGCAGGTATCTGGGAGGAATTCGAAAATGTCAATGGGGAAATTCAGCATACTTTTCTGATTCTTACTACCAGTCCAAATCAAGTGGTCGCAGAGATCCACGACCGAATGCCTGTAATTTTGCCCCGAGAATCCGAAAAAAAATGGTTGGATACCTACAGCACCGAAGCAGAGCTGCTTCCCCTGCTCCAGCCTTTTGATCCCGAGCAGATGGCCAGTTTTACGGTTTCGCCCTTGGTCAATTCGGTTAAAAATGATTCTCCTGCGCTTATCCGAAAAACCTCTCCGATTGATCAGCATGGAAACTATACCCTGTTTGGTTAAACGAACTATCTTTATTTTATTTTTGTAGAAAATAAGAAGCTTCCGATATTGGAATACCTTTCTTTTTTAAACCCAAATACGACCAAATGAAAAAATCCAGAATCCTTGGTGTAGGACACTGTGTCCCAGATCGGATAGTGACCAATGAGGAACTATCACAGATGATGGACACCAATAATGAGTGGATTGTAGAGCGAACAGGGATTCATACCAGGCACTGGTTTACCCCGGATGTCGACACGGTCACTTCCTTGTCTAAGAGAGCCACCGAAATGGCATTGGAAAGATCGGGAGTCACTGCCAAAGAAATTGATTTCATCGTTTTCGCAACCATTACTCCGGATTATTATGTGCCTGGCAATGGTGTACTCTTGCAGCGAGAGTTGGATTTTGGAGAGATCGGAGCGCTGGATATTCGTAATGCCTGTTCAGGATTTATCTATGCGCTGTCAGTGGCTGATCAGTTTATCAAAACCGGGATGTACAAAAAAATCCTCGTCGTAGGCGCTGAAATTCAGTCTTCAGCTTTGGACAAAAGTGATGAAGGGCGCTCCAGTTCGGTGATTTTTGCTGACGGAGCAGGGGCAGTGATATTGGGAGCAGTTGAGCCGGATCAACCGGGGATTTTATCTACTCATCTCCATTCTCAAGGAGAGTATGCAGAGGAACTCTACTGCAAAGATCCCGGTAGTAGCCGAAAAGTCCGGATCTCCCAAGAAATGATTGATTCGGGCAGTTTTTATTTGAAAATGAACGGAAATGCAGTATTTAAACATGCCGTGGTTCGTTTTATGGAAGTGATTCAAGAAGCTTTGGACCACAACAACCTGAAAAAATCTGACATTGACTTGCTCGTTCCCCATCAGGCAAACCTTAGGATCAGCCAATTTATCCAGAAAAAACTGGAACTACCTGACGAAAAAGTTTTTAACAACATCATGCACATGGGAAATACCACCGCAGGCACTATCCCAATTGCCCTTAGTGAAGCTTGGGAACAGGGAAAAATCAAGGAAGGTGATCTGATTTGCTTAGCCGCATTTGGTTCCGGATTTACCTGGGCTTCCGCTATTTTGCAATGGTAAAATGAACAATTCATCTACTCAGCTTAATCTGGACCTGTGGAAAGACGAACAACTGATCCGAAAGCAAAACCGACTCAAATACCAATTTTGGGAACTTTTAGGAAAAGTAGGAGATCATTTTGAGCAGGAGGAATTAAAAAAAATCCATGCTCCATCTCGGGGGAAAAAGCTATCTCAAGGAAGTGATTTGATGGGATTGCCCTACCAGGTTTTGGATATAATTCGGGATTTTGACCTGGAAAAAGGACTGAATATCAGAATCCTCAATTGGTTTGGGAAAGGGCTCTATCTTTTTGTTTTATTGGGAAAAGAAAATTTCGGATCACTAGATTTAGGGGAGCAATCTTTTCAAAAATGTAATTGGGATAGTCCTTGGGAATATGAGAAACTCATTGTCTCAAACGAAAAACTAGCCCTAGATTCTGACCCTGGTTTTTTTCAATGGTATAAAGAAATCCCGGTCTTCAATTTGACCTCAAAGAATGAAATCGAATGGGTTTTTCAAATAAAAAAATTAACTGACACCCTCTCCCAACATCTGGGAATCCAAGAGATTTAAGTTATTTTTAAACAGGAATTGTAATCCTGCGTAAAATACTTTCGATTGTCCAAAATTAAATAGGCACTTCGTACTTCTTAGAAACAGTCGAAGCAAATCTAATCATATGAGATATATCTTAATTCTTCTTTCATTCCTTTCTACTACACTTTTAGCACAAGAAACTAGATTAGTCAAACAGATTAATAAGGACTCCACTTTGATGGCTACTGGGCCCGCGATCGACAATGTCCGTCAGGGTCTCTGGAAAATTTACAATCCAAAAACCAACACACTCCTTTCCGAAGGTACTTACAAAGATGGATTAAAAGACGGCAAATGGACGAGTTACTTTCCAGATGGCAAAAAACAAGTGGAAGTGGAATACCGAAAAGGAGAACTCTTTGGCAAAACGGATATTTATGATGCCGACGGTTTTTTAAAGAGGGAATTGATTTTTCAGGATAGTGTATTGGTCGGAAAATACGTGGAATATTATGGAAAAACCGGCCAGCCTAGCTACGTAGAACCTGACCAGGTTTACAAAGAAGGACAATATACCGATGGCGATAAAGAAGGGCAATGGATTACCTATCATCCGTTTGGGGAGATTTATATCCGGGAGTTTTATAAAAACAACCTCAAGGATGGCCCCTATCTGGAATACGATCCCGATGGAGGCTTGATGACGGAGGCTTTTTACCGTCTCGGAAAACTCGAAGGTGAGTTTAAGCGATTCTCCTATGGAAATATCATACAGGAAGAAGGGATTTATGAAAATGGAAAAAAAGTAGGCGAATGGAAACGCTATTTTCCTGAAAGTAAAATTTTGGAAGCAGAGGAGTTTTACAATAAAAACGGGAAACCAGACGGCACTTGGAAGTATTATTACGAAAACAAAAGGCTGGCCCGAGTAGAAAAATATGAAAATGGCATTGCTGTAGGAACCTGGGAAGAGTATTTCCCCAATAAAGAAGTAGCCAAACGAAAAACCTATGAACTCGGAGTTCCGGTCGGTGACTATGTCGAATACCATAGCAATGCAAAACCTTCCGTTCAGGGACAATACGAATCAGGGATGAAAACAGGGCTCTGGAAAAGTTATGATCCAGAAGGGGCATTATATTCCATCGGTGAATATCGTAACGATCTGAAATCCGGACTTTGGAAATATTTCAACAAAATAGGCGTATTAATTGCCGAAGGAGAATACATCCTCGGAATGGAAAACGGGCAGTGGGTGTATTACTACGATGGAGGCCAATTGAAATCCGTTGGAGCATACAAGCTGGGATTTGAAGACGGCATGTGGGGACTCTTTTATGACAACAAACAACTCACCCAGGAGGAATACTGGGAAAACGGGCGATTAATGAATGTCGGAGATTACATGAGCTACGACGGTAGCAAAAAACTGGATAAGGGCACGCTAAAGGATGGAGATGGCTCTCGAATCACCTACTACATCAACGGAAAAAAAGAATCAGAAGGAAACTATAAAAGCGGAAAAGCAGATGGAATCTGGATTTTTTACCATGAAAATGGCCGAAAGGCTTCCGAAGGAAATATGACTGAGGGCAAGCGAGAAGGCCCTTGGAGATATTACAATCCCGCTGGTAGATTGGAGGATTTGATCAATTACAAAGAGGACGAAATCGTTCAGGAAAACGCCTCAACTGTATTTCAATTTTAAACCTTCTACAAGAGCACGAGTTCTACAATAAAAGCATTTATGTTTGGTCTATTCAAAAAGAAATCAGAAAAAGAAAAACTTCAGGAAAAGTATAGCAAAATGCTTGCCGAAGCCCATAAACTCTCGCACTCCAATCGCACTGCCGCTGATAAACTAATGGCAGAAGCAGAGGAAGTAGCCAAGAAAATAGAAAAATTATAAATCGAGTTTCTTATACAGAGAAACAAATTTGATGTACATTTATTTGTATTTCAGATTAATAATCGTATCTTTAGTTTCATTTTAAACAATTCTGTAGTATTTTCTGATTCAGAAAATTCAAATTTTAAGGGTGATTGAGCTACGGAACCTGTTTGAAATTTTTAGGCCCGGATTTTTTCTGGGCCTATTATTTTTTCCCTCTAATTTCAACTAGCATCCCTTTCAAACTTATTTTCTGGAATAATCATCAGAGACCCGTACAATATCCGATTCATCAGAGGGTTGGTTAGGATCAGTATGCATCCAGATTTCGGCCACCACTCCCCAGGTATCCAGACCTACCAGGCGATGTCTTTCTCCTTGGGAAAGCGAAACCGTCTTCCCTGTCTTCATCAACTGAGTATCTCCCTGCTCATCAGTTTGACTTCTCACAATACCCGCTTCCCCCGCGATCAATTTCCAAAGTTCAGCTCTTCTGTGATGATATTGCCAGGAAAGCCGAGCAGCCGGTGATACGACCAATATCTTCGGACTCAATTTCATCTCATACTGTTTCTCGGTCAGGGTAACTTCATCAAAAAACAACTCCTTGAATTTTTTGATCTGATTCTCTTCGATGACAAAAAAACCTCCCCAGGGACGGGAGAAATCCAGATCGTGAACCTTCAAACCCAAATCAGTCAAGTACTCCTCTACCAGTTTAGAAACTTCAACCTTGGTGTTTTGCGCATTAATATTACTTAAAATCATGATTAATAGATAGTTAATTAAAAAAGGAATGGATTGAAAAGCAAATTGGCAATTTTGAATCTTTTTACCAAAAGCATCGATCAAAAGAAATAAATTGGGTTATTATTGAAAATCAAGAGCCTGTTTATCAATTTTTTTTTAAAAGTATTTTTTGAAACCTAAAAAATACCGTATTTCAGGCATATCTTAATGCCATGAACCTAATAAACCCAAATGCCGTCATCGACAAAATGGACGGTGTTGTCGAAATCAAGAGCTACATCAACAAGATTAAGATCATCAAGAATCTTTATCTCAAAGGTGCCAATACTGCCAGTGAAATTTGTAACGAGGTAGGAATCTCCCTACCTACGGTCAATTCCCTGCTTAATGACCTAATGAGTTCGGGTGAAGTGATCAAACACGGTCGCGCCGAATCCCAAGGCGGCAGAAAACCGGATCTCTATCGACTGGCCGAAGATGCCTTCTATGTGCTTTCGGTTGATCTCTCCAAATTCACGATGAATATTGCACTGTATTCATGCAATCATGAGCAGGCCGTTCCCAAAGAGAGCTTCAAGGTCACCCTCAATAACGAAAAGGAAACCTTTGATCGAATTTGCGACCTGATGGATCAGTACATTAGATCCTCAGGGATTCCTAATGAAAAAATCATCGCTATCGGGATTTCTATGCCTGGATTGGTGGATTCGGTAGGAGGAGTAAACTACACCTATTTTAGGTTTGGTAAAAAAACGCTTCTGGAAAATTTCGAATCACGTTTTGAAAAGAAGATTTTCCTGGAAAACGATGCCCGGGCTATGACTTTGGCCGAATTTAAATTTGGCTCAGAGCATTCGTATAAAAATGTTCTAGGGGTTTTTGTAGGTTGGGGAATCGGACTCGGAATCATCATTGACGGCAAAATCTACCAAGGAGCCTCCGGGTTTGCCGGTGAGTTTTCCCACTCCCCGATTTTCGAATCTAGAGATGTAACCTGTGCCTGTGGCAAAAAAGGTTGCCTGGAAGCTGTGGCATCAGGAACGGCAATTGTAAAAATGGCCGAAGCCGCCATCCTTTTAGACAAAGACAGTATTCTGGCGAGAATGGTCCGTGATCATCAAGGCGAATTGGAACCCGGAATCGTGGTAGAAGCCGCATTGGCGGGTGATCAGCGAGCCATCACGATTCTTTCGGAAGCCGGTTTGGACTTAGGTCGGGGAATATCTATCTTGATTCAGTTACTCAATCCCGAACTGATCATCATCGGTGGATCAGTGGCAGAGGCCAACCAATATTTGATCACTCCTATTCAGCAGGCACTTAATATCTACAGCATGGCCAAGTCCCGCGAAAAATCGAAACTAGCCCTGTATAAGTTAGGTGAGGATGTTGGTTTGATGGGAGGTATGGCTGTGGTCAACGAACAGTTGTTTGATGATGTGATCAGCAGATTGGGCTAATTTCAATTCCAATGTTTTTACTCCGTGAAAATCGATTTAGTCAAGCAAGACTCCTACTGGTAGTCTTCTTGACTTTTTCTTTTTTGGAGGGATTTTCACAAGATAATTTTGAGGCAAAATTCGTCCAGTTAAAACCCAGAAAAGCTGGAGTTTCCTTCAAAAATCAACTGACCGAGAACCAAATCAACAATATCCTTCGTTACGAATATTTTTATAACGGGGGCGGCGTCGCTGTGGGTGACTTGGACAATGATGGACTGGACGATATTTTTTTTACAGGAAATATGGTTCCCAATCAACTCTATAAAAATCTAGGGGAACTCAAGTTTGAAAATGTAACCAAATCAGCAGGGGTAAAAGGGAAATCAACCTGGACGACAGGAGTCAGCATGGCTGACGTGAATGGTGACGGTCTCTTGGATATTTACGTCTGCTACTCGGGAAAAGGGACACCGGAAAGTAGAAAAAATGAGCTTTGGATCAACGAAGGCGATTTTCAATTTAGTGAACAAGCAGAAGAATATGGAATTGCTGATCCTTCCAATAGCACCCAAGGTTTATTTTTTGATTTTGACCAAGATGGGGATTTGGATCTCTTTCTACTCAATCACCACATCGAAGTCATCAATGAGTTGGAATTTGATGAAGCCAAGTCTATCAGACATCCTTATGCTGGAGACAAGTTCTACCGAAATGACAATGGAAAATTCACCGATATCAGCGAAGAAGCCGGAATCAAAGGCTCCGCCTTAGGATTCGGTCTTGCAGTCATCGCATCAGATATCAATCAAGACGGTTGGCTGGATCTCTTGGTCACCAATGACTACATCGAGCCGGATTATGTATACATCAATCAGCAGGATGGCACATTTTCAGACGAAATGGAATCTTATTTCAGCCATATTTCCCACTTTTCCATGGGAGCGGATATTGCTGATATCAACAATGACGGACTGCAAGACATCTTAACGCTCGATATGCTTCCCGAAGACAATAAGCGTCAAAAACTACTCTACGGCCCCGAAAACTACGAGCAATATGCCTTGATGATCCGAAAGGGATTTTACCATCAAAACATGCGAAATATGCTTCACCTCAATCTAGGTGAAGGAAACTTCTCAGAGATCGGACAACTCGCCGGAATATCCAATACCGATTGGTCGTGGGCTGCGCTTTTTTTCGATGCCACCAATGACGGTTTCAAAGATCTTTTTGTCACCAATGGCTATTACCGGGATTACACCAATCGGGATTTTCTCAAGTACAAAGGCGATTATTATTTCAAACAAGCGGTCGCCAATCAAAAAGCGGATACGCTGCATCTCGTTACGACTATGAGCTCCACGCCGGTGCACAACTACTTTTTTGAAAATCGTGGAGATCTTCAATTTAAAGATCAAAGTTTGAATTGGGGATTTGAAAAACCAGGCTTTTCAAGTGGTGCTGCCTATTCCGATTTGGACAATGATGGAGATCTGGATTTGGTAGTCAACCATTTAAATGAAGTTGCCGGTATTTATGAAAACACTGGCGAAAAAGGAAATTGGGTGCAAATAAAACTAACTGGGACTGATCTAAATCCGCTAGCTATCGGAAGTCGAATAGAGATTTTTAGTGATGATTCCAAGCAAGTCCAAGAACTTCAGCCGGTGAGAGGATTCCAGTCTTCCAGCACCTACCGCCTTCATTTCGGACTGGGAGCGGAAAAATCCATCGACTCCGTTCTAATCCATTGGCCATATCAATCACAATCTACCTTTAAAGACCTTGATATCAATTCTTTAAATACCTTTAAACAAAAAAGTACTTCAATTAATTCCTCGTCAAAAACTGCCAAAAATTCGAGCTTCAAAAAGCATAATTCTGCTCCCCAATTTCTCCCAAAGGCTTCTGGTTTTAATGATTTTAAGCGGCAACCCTTGATGATTACTATGCCTTCTGCGATCAGCCCGGTTTTGGCTCAAGGGGACCTGAATCAAGACGGAATTCCTGAGATTTTTATCGGAGGCACCAAGGGTCAGGCAGCACAGATTTTTTCTTTTGATGGTGAAAGATGGAACCCATATTCCGGATTTTCAAGTGCCGATGAATTTACCGACGCCATTGCAATTTTTGAAGATTTCAATGGAGATGGATTTGAGGACCTCTTCATCGGCAGCGGAGGCTATCATGATTACTTGAGGACAGACGAATCCCTGGTGGACAGACTCTATCTCAATGACGGAACCGGAAGACTCCGATGGTCGAATTCTTTTCCAGATTACACCATCAGCACGGGCACAGCGATTAGCCTAGACATCAATCAAGACGGTGCTCCAGATTTGTTCGTAGGAGGAAGAATCATTCCAGGACGTTACCCTCAAATCCCCGAAAGCAAAATCCTAATCAATAATGGACAGGGACAATTTACTGATCAGACCGACACATATATTCCCAATTCGACCCTGGGCATGGTTACTTCCGCTCAAAGTCAGGATTTAAATGATGACGGATATCCGGATTTGATCCTTGTAGGAGAATTTATGCCTATCACGGCATTCATCAATCAGCAAGGAAAATCCTTTTTGGATCAATCCGAAAAATACTTTTCAGATCAGCTCAGCGGCTGGTGGTCATCTTTGGCCCAAGCTGACCTTGACGGGGACGGTGATTTGGATTTGATTGTGGGGAATTTTGGAGAAAACAGTCAGTTTGAGGTCAGTGAGGAGAAAAAACTTCGACTTTTTTCGGCTGACTTTGATCAAAACGGTTCCATTGATCCGATTCTGGAATGCTATATCGGAGACGGATATTATCCCTTTGCCAGTAGAGACGAGCTTTTGGACCAAATGGTCAGCATGCGAAGTAAATTCACTGATTACGAATCCTATTCGACAGCAAAAATCTCTGATTTATTTAGCCAAAATGAATTGGATCAGGCAGAATATCTTGAAGCCAATACCATGAGTTCCTTTTATTTAGAAAACTCAAGGGAAGGCTTCAGACCGCATAAATTACCCACTTTGGCCCAAGCTTTTCCGATCTATGCCATTCAGGTTACTGATGTCAATCGAGATGGAATTCAAGATTTGGTTCTGGGAGGAAACAATCGACAAAGTCGTATTCGGGTAGGAAATCTCGACGCTGGATTTGGCTTGGTTTTACAGGGAAAATCAGATGGAGGCTTTGAAATCCTTGGTCCGGCAGATGCGGGATTCAGCATCAAAGGAGATATCAAATCCATCTTGGAGTTTCAGGTAGGTGAAAAGAAATTCATCTTATTTGGAGTTCATGGTCAGGCTTTAGAACTTTATGAGTATGTGGAATAATAAGGTCTCATATCTTTTGCTTTATATCCTGATGGTTGGGATTTGTCCCATTGGGATCGCAGTTGAAAAAAAAACTCCCGATTGGCCAAAAATCTACTCAGATCAACTATTTCATTTGACCGAAGTCATGGTCACCGATGTGGCTAGTCCACCAGTGGCAGCCAGAATCTATGCCTACGCAGCTCTGAGTACCTATCTGATGATGGAGAGCGAAGGCGCAAATTTTGATCAGCCGAAAATTCCCTTTCATATCCAAGGCACTTCCGGAATTACAGGGATTAAATCACCGGAATTTGCAGCTATTTATACCATGCTTTTGGTTGGGGAGAAACTCATGCCCTCAGGTTATTTGCTCCAAGAAAAGCAGGAAAACTGGATCGATCGGGCCATAAAGCTTAAACTTTTAAAAAAAGGGGAAGTAGATAGTCATTTACAAAAAGCACAACAAATTGCGAATAAGGTTTTGGCTATTGCTGGAAAAGACGGGTACAAAGAACTGACCGCTTTGAATCGCTACACGCCCAAAGAAGGTCCAGGATATTGGTATCCTACCCCACCAGCCTATATCGCCGCGGTGGAACCTGAGTGGAGGACGATAAAACCTTTCTTTGTCGATGATCTTGATCAGTTTGCCCCCAATCCAATGGCTAATTTTGATCTGGAAGCAGGCAGTTCCTTTCATAATCAACTGATGGAAGTGTACGAAGTGGGTAAAAGTCTAAGTGAAGAGCAAAAACTTATTGCTAACTTTTGGGACTGTAACCCTTTTATGGTCACTTATTCGGGCCACATGGCTATCGGGGTCAAAAAAATCTCTCCCGGAGGACATTGGATGGGGATCACAGGTATTGCAGCACAGAAAGCACAACTCAATTTTCAGGAAACCGCATACATCCATTCTCTTGTGGGGATGACGCTTCATGATGCATTCATCTCCTGCTGGAAGGCCAAATACGAGACCAATCGGATTCGCCCGGAAACCGTGATCAATCGGACAATAGATCAGCGTTGGAAACCTCTACTACAAACCCCGCCCTTTCCGGAATATACCTCAGGACATTCCGTCATTTCACAGGCCTCAGCTGTAATCCTTACCTCCTATTTTGGGGAGGATTTTTCATTCCTTGACACTTCGGAGGTTTATTTTGGCCTTCCTGAACGGCAATTTGACTCATTTTTTCAGGCTTCCGCAGAGGCAGCTATTTCCCGGCTTTATGGAGGAATCCACTTCCGGGATGCTATTGAAGAAGGAGTAAAACAAGGTGACCGAATTGGAAAAATGATTTTAGATAAAGTACAAAATACCCCAAAAACCCTGACTATAAATAATTAAGTAATGATAAAAACCTTCCTTTCCCTAGGACTTGTTTCTGCATTCTTTTCCTGTACAAATCAAACAGAAATTAAAACTAATACCTCTCCTCCAAACATCATCTTAGTTTTTGCTGACGACATGGGTTATGGGGACTTGGGGAGCTATGGAGCTACTGAATGGGAAACCCCACACTTGGATCAGTTGGCCAAGGACGGAGCGAAATTCACCCAATTCTACGTGCCTCATGCGGTCTGCACGGCATCGAGAGCAGCGCTTTTGACGGGTACTTATGCTAACCGTCTTGAACTTTTTGGGGCTTTGGATCATACCGCCAAGCATGGCTTAAACCCGGAGGAAACGACCATTGCGGATCTCTTAAAAGAGAAGGGATATACAACCGGTATGGTTGGAAAATGGCACTTGGGCCATCTCGAGGAATTTCTGCCCACCCGTCAAGGATTTGATTCCTATTTTGGCCTACCCTACTCCAATGATATGTGGCCTCATCATCCGGAAGCAAAGGATTATTATCCTCCCCTTCCCCTGATGGAAAATGAAAAAACCATAGATATCCTGGATGAACAGCATCAACTCACCACCCAATACACTGAGCGTGCATTGGATTTTATCGATAAAAATAAAGAAGAGTCTTTTTTTCTTTACCTCGCTCATTCCATGCCCCATGTGCCACTTTTTGTTTCAGAAAAATTTGAGGGAAAAAGCCGGCAGGGGCTTTACGGGGATGTGATGATGGAGATCGATTGGTCCATGGGTGAAATCCGAAAAAAACTCAAAGATCTAGGCCTGGAAGAAAATACCTTGATCATCTTCACCTCCGACAATGGCCCTTGGCTTTCCTATGGAGGTCATGCTGGATCGACCGGAGGTCTTAGAGAAGGAAAAGGCACTTCTTGGGAAGGTGGAATCCGAGTCCCGGCCATCATGACTTGGCCTGGAGTCATCCCCGCTGGAACAGTCCAAGATCAAGCTGCAATGACAATCGATATTTTACCCACTTTGGCTCATATCACACAAGCAAAACTTCCAGACTTACCCATAGACGGGCGAAATATCTGGCCATTGACGCAGGGCGAAAAAATGGATCATAAACCCTATTATGCTTATTATAATCAAAATGAATTGCAAGCGGTCATGTTTGGAAAATGGAAGTTGATATTCCCACATCAATACCGGACCATTCCCAATGATGCGGAATTGAGTAATGATGGCATTCCTGTAAAATACGATCATATCAATCTCACCGAACCCATGCTTTTTGATTTGGTTTCTGATCCCTTTGAGCAAAAAAATGTAGCTGCTGAAAATCCTGATATTCTCCGGGAATTGGAAGGCTACGCGGAACTAGCCCGCCAAGATATGGGCGATGCGCTGACCGATCGAACCGGAACAGGTAACCGGAAAGCAGGTCGCATTGACTGAAATTTTATTTTAAGGAATCCACTTGATCTGCTTAAAATTCGGTTTTCGCTTTTCCAAGAAAGCATTTCTTCCCTCTTTAGCTTCCTCGGTCATGTAGGCCAATCGGGTCGCTTCACCGGCAAAAACCTGCTGCCCGACCATTCCATCATCGGTTAGATTCATCGCAAATTTCAGCATTTTGATTGAAGTTGGGGATTTTTCTAAAATTTCCTGCGCCCATTGAAAGGCCGTGGATTCCAGTTCTTCGTGTGGAATTACGGCGTTGACCATTCCCATTTCATAGGCCTCCTGTGCAGAATAATTTCTTCCCAAGAAAAATATTTCCCTGGCCTTTTTTTGTCCGACCATCTTAGCCAAATAGGCAGATCCATATCCCCCGTCAAAACTGGTCACATCGGCATCTGTCTGCTTAAAAATCGCATGTTCCTTACTCGCCAAAGTCAAATCACAAACCACATGTAAACTGTGTCCTCCGCCGACAGCCCAGCCTGGGACCACTGCGATCACCACCTTAGGCATAAAACGAATCAGCCGCTGCACTTCCAAAATATTCAATCGATGATAGCCATCATCACCCACATAGCCTTGATGGCCTCGTGCCCGCTGATCTCCACCGGAGCAAAAGGCCCACTTTCCATCTTTAGGCGAAGGTCCTTCACCACTCAGTAAAACTACCCCTATCGAGGTATCCTCTTGGGCATCGTAAAAAGCATCGTATAATTCCGCCGTAGTTTTCGGACGAAAAGCATTCCTCACCTCAGGTCTATTAAAAGCAATTCGGGCTACCCCATCGCATTTTTTATAGGTGATATCTTCGTATTCTTTGGCAGTGATCCACTCCATGATTTTCTTTTTGGTTAAAAATCCGATTTTTTTGCAAGATAACAGGCTTGTCCGAAATTTGTTGATCTACTGTACGGCTTCCTTTTTGCATTCTAAAATTATTCCATGTTCCAACTTCAATATCAAGACAAACGGTTTTCCTCAGTACAGGATTTTGAAAAGGTGGAACCCTTTGACATTGAGGTTTTGGATCAAGCCATTCAGTTCTGTAGGGAATGGCTTTCGGGAAAAGAAAACTTTGAGCAATACACCTCAGGATCCACAGGTAAGCCTAAGAAAATCAACCTTACCAGGATCCAAATGCAAGCGAGCGCTCAGGCCACCGGAGCTTTTTTCCAGATCAATTCCAAATCTCTGCTCTTATGTTGCCTCAATCCTGCCTACATCGCCGGAAAAATGATGCTAGTTCGTGCCATGGAATGGAACTGTCCGATGGTACTTGTAAACCCCAGTTCTGATCCCTTAAGTGAAATTGAGGATAGCCAAATTCCTGATTTTTTAGCTATGGTTCCCCTTCAAATACAGCAAAGCCTCCAAAATCCATCTTCTTTTGCCAAACTCAAAAAAGTCCAGCAGCTCATCATCGGTGGAGCGCCATTGAGTCCTCAACTGAAAATGGAAATGGTTTTGAACAAGATCCAAGCCTATCAAACTTACGGGATGACCGAAACGGTTTCACACATTGCCATTGCCAAAATCAAGAGCGAAGAGTTAATCTATCAAACCCTTCCCAAGGTAGAAATTGGAGTAGATGATCGAGGTGCTTTATGGGTGAAAGGTCCCATGAGCAAGAATGAAAAAATCCAAACCAATGACGCTGTTCGCTTACGTTCAGACAACGAATTTCAATGGCTTGGAAGAATAGACTTTGTGGTGAATTCAGGAGGAGTAAAACTCCATCCCGAGCTGATTGAGCCAAAAATCGAAAAAACGGTAAATACCTATTTTTTCGGGTCCCGCTTTTTTCTGACAGGAACTCCAGATCCTAAATTTGGTGAAAAACTCGTCTTATTTATTGAATCAAGCCAAGCAGACAGCAATAAGGCAACGCATTTGCTTAATGAACTGAAAAAGAATCTTTCCGCATTTGAATGTCCGAAGGCTATTTATCTCATAGCTCAATTTAAAGAGACAGAAAGTGGGAAAATTGATCGAAAACTGAATATTCCAACATGAATTACCTTCTAATTTTCATATTTCTTTGGATTCAAAATCCGTTTATGATGAATGAAAAAGGCAGCATCCATCTGACCATTGACAAAGTGGAATCCGATCAGGGAGTCATCAGAATTTTAGTTTTTTCCAGTTCAGATGGATTTCCGGAAAATCGAGATCATGCTATTAAAGCGATTTCGCTACCTATTGAAAATGGGCAGGCCTCTACCCAAATCAAAAATCTTCCCAAAGGGAAATACGCCATTTCTGTATTTCATGACCAAGACAAAAACGGCAAAATGAAGAAAAACGCCCTCGGTTATCCTCAGGAGAAATACGGTTTTTCGAATAATCCAAACAACAGATTTTCAATCCCAAAATTTGATCGCTGTGCGGTTTCGCTTTCTTCCAATCAGGTCAAAAAAGTAGAAATCAAACTTCGCTAGGAAATCGTCCTAAGCCATCCGGTAATGCTGTTCCGTTCCTTTTTGGTCGGCAGGACTTCATGAGGGATCTCTCCGCTCAGAAAAACAACCAATCTGCCTGGCATCGGCAAAATATCCAGCACATCTTCCTTACCATTTTCTTTAGGCAGATACATTCTCAATGCTCCCTCGTCTTGGGCTGTCCATATATCGTTGACGTAGAGAATGACGGTCACCGCCCGATAGGAAACCTGCTGAAACTGATCCAAATGCCGCTTGTAAAAAGATCCGATCGGATAGCGGGCAAAATGTGCTTCAAAAGACTGAAGTCCTAAAAAACATCTTCGATTTAGTGCCAATTTGATTGCATCCACTCGATGCCAATATTCCGACTGGAGAATACTCAGATTGTCAGGCTCCATCCAAAGCACCTCATCACTGCGAATTTCAGGTTTCACCTGTTTTTGATCTCCCGTACCGATAGCTGCTTTTCGAAATTTCCCACTCTCCAACAGATCCGTCTGCTCGTCAAAAAGTGCCTTTCGGAAAATTTCGTCAACAAAGTCATCAATGACTGCAAATGAATTTTCATAAATTCCACTGACTATACGATCGAGATTATCTTCCATGAAAATGGGTTTAGACTGCAAAGTAAGATCTTAATTGCTTGAAAAAATATACTTTTGTGCAAAGCTTAAAAAATGAAGTTCTCTAAAGAAGATATCCAAAAACTCACACTCGAATACGATTCAGGAATTATCCCTCCACCTTACAGCCATGTTTTCCACATGGAATTGGACTGGAGTGAGTCCATCCTGAAAGTCAAACTGGATCTGCATTATACGGATCGGGACGAATTGAGCGAGCAGGAAATTTTGGATGAGGGCTTTACCCTTTCTGACGATTATCATTATGAGGGAGAATTGAACTCCATTTGGATCGAACCCATACAGGAGTTACTGACTGAAACCAAATGGTCACCTCGACAACTGGACGAAGGCGGGATAATTCTTTACCTCAATGAGGATTCTGTTCCGAAAACACCACTAAGTCAGGAGGTTTGGCAGCTGATGGCACAAGATCTAATTCAGGCGATCTACGAATCCACCAAAAAAGAAGCCCCACTTCATATTAATTACCGACTAGTTACAGAAGAAAATACGCTGGATTGTACGATCACCGTGCATTTTTCCAACCGAACTGTGATTTTAGATCAGGGAGAAAAAAGTCAGGCGCTCAACTGGGATTATTCAATTCAGTTGATGAAACTGATTTTTACGCCGGATTATCATTATGAAATTGCAAAAGAAGCACCTGGAACGAAACCGGGTGCATACATCGACTGCGGGGATGGGCTATGGCATGAGTTAGGCAAAGGAGTGGTCAATATCGATCCGGCCTTTGATGCAGTAGGAAAAATCCAACAGCGCTTTGAAGATATGTTACTCGGTTAGAGGCTGAATTTGGCCAAATTCAAGTTGGCCGAGCTCCCCAGGAACCAACCGAACATCTATTTCCTCAGCTTCTTCAAATCGATCTGAATATCCCGGATCATTTCACCCAGATCCTCCAGACTCAAGGCTTTCTTTTTGTCTCCCGGATTGGGAAAGTCAGTGCTGATGAAAGCTTTGGCTTCCCAGACTTCCAAGACATCTTCTCCTCTCACTTCGTAAGGTTTGTAGTGCTCATTGTCTGAAACCAAAAAAAGCTTTCCGTTTTCCTCCAAATAATTAAATACCCGTTTATACACGACTCCTTCGGTTTGGGTCACAAGGATATAGGTTCGTCCACTTTTTACCGATCTGAGCTGATCCACGTATGCACCGATGACTATCGTCCCAGATATCAGTGGCAGCATGGAATCGCCGGCTAATTCAAAGGCCCGATAAGTAGTTTGTTTGGATAGATTGGGCAAATGAAACTGCGGCAACTGTTCCATATATTCTGGATCAGCAAAACCATTGAGATAACCCGCAGAAGCTTTTTGCCCGACTAGCGTGATATTTTCATTATCATTTTCATCAGCGGCGATAGTAAGAATATTAATTCCCCGATTTTGGAGTGCTTTTCTCCCAAGCTTTTCGATATCATGCTCCAGTAGCTCCTCAATCCCGATTTCCAATAGCTCACCGATCCGCTTCAAAGTTGCCAGTTTGGGTTCGGATCGCCCGTCTTCATAGGCTGAAATCATCGTTCGCTGTACATCCAGCTGCTCAGCTAGTTCATTTTGAGTGATGCCTTTCTGCTTTCGCAAAAAGCGAAGGTTTGAAGCTAAGTAACTCATGCCGAAAAGAGATAAAAGTTATGATCTTCAGATACCGGTTCGATCGGAAAAAGCGGGTTGATATTCTGTTTCGCCGCTTGCCTCTGCGCCAATCTATTTTGGATCTCCAAAATAATCTCTCCCACCGGCTTGGGCTCAGAAATCAACAAATAACCATATTGTGGCTTCTGTTCATCTTCTACGAAAAATTTAACCTGGCAATTTCCGGAAGCCAGATTTTTGGTCGTGATGTTAATTTTTTCAGTTGTTTTCATATCATCTATCATTCAGGACACTAAGATAAAAATGTTGTTTTAATAAACATATTGATGATGCTTAAATAAACATTATTTTCTGACAAGAATTGTCATAAAACTTCAGAATTCCTTCAAAATTCTATAACTCAATGATATTCAGCATCTTTTACATGATCGGTCTACTATTCATTTGCTCTATTAACCGTTTAGCCAAAAAGCGAAAACATTTTACTTACAACTTGCTTGTTTTGTGGTGGCGAAACGGAAAAAAAACTCAGTTGCGCCAAATGAAAAAAAACCAACTACATGAAAATTTATTTAACCTTAGTTTTTCTTTTAACGCTAAGCATATCGGCCTTCTCGCAGCGTTATTCGATCGTGGGAAGAATCCAAGAGGCCGGAACTTCCAGTACTATCCCCAATGCCACCGTTCTCCTGCTCAATGATGGAGACTCCAGCCAAGTCGATGGAATCATCTCGGATTTGGATGGCAAATTCGAAATCAAGGATATTAGAGAGGGAGAATACATTTTAAAAATTCAGTATTTGGGCTATGAAAGTTATTTCAAGTCGCTCAACATGACGCAAGATGTAGACCTGGGGACAATCAATATCCGCCAAGAAGATACCGATCTCGAGGAAGTTACAATCCAGGCTCGAAGATCAACCAGTCAAAATAAATCAGACACTACCCTATTCAATGCCGACGCGTTCAAAACCATGAAGGATGCAAGTGCACAAACCTTATTGGAGAAAATCCCGGGGGTCACCTCACAAGATGGAGCGCTTCAAGCTCAGGGTGAAAATATCGGTCAGATTTTAGTAGATGGAAAGCCATTTTTCGGAACTGATGTTCGGACTGCCCTTCAAAACCTACCTGCTGAAGTGATCCAAGGGATCGAAATTTTTGATCAGTTAAGTGAAAAAGCCAGACTGAGCGGATTTGATGATGGAGAGCGACTCAAGACAGTAAATATCATCACCAAACCTAACCGTAGAAAAGGTCAGTTTGGTAGAGTATCGGCGGGCTACGGTACCGATGACCGCTATTTGGCAGGAGCAAGTATCAACGATTTCAATGATGATCGAAGAATTACCATCACTGGTCTTTCCAACAATGTCAACGTAACGGATTTTTCTTCCGACCCAAATGCACAAGATAATGCACGCCCGCAAAACGGAGTCATTAATACCAATATTCTAGGAATGAATTATACTGACACTTGGGGTGACAAAATTCAGGTGACGGGAAGTTATTTATACTCTTCAAGAGAAAATATCGGCCAGGAAATCCGCTTTCGTGAGTTTTTGACCAGCGACGATTCTGATCAGCTTTACGATGAGGTGGCCAATGATGTACGACTTAACAACAGGCATCAGTTTGATATGCGTTTGGAATACGATATCGATGAGAAAAACCGAATCGTATTTATCCCGAGATTTTCTGCACGATTCGAAACGGAAAATTCAGACTTTTTCGGAGAAACTACCGATGGAACTAACCTGATCAATTCAGTAGAAAATATGCGGACAGCAGAAAATCGTGATTTTGATATTTTCAACCGGATTTTCTACAGTCACAAATTTGATAAACCAGGAAGAACATTTACTTTCCGAGGTAGAATCAGTGAAAACTGGAATGAAGACCGGGCAAACCGATTGGCAACAAATCAGTATTTTGTTCCTGATTCACGAACCGAAATCATCAACCAGCAAATCAACCGGGATAGAAGTGGTTCTTCTTGGGAAACCGGAGTTTCATTTACCGAGGCATTAAGCGAAAAAAGTCAGTTGGAACTCGAGTACGAAATCGGGAATCGGTTGAATGATTCGGATCAATTGATTTTTGATGTGTTTGAAGAAGATCCTACCCAGCCGGAGTTTGTACTTGATACTACCTTGAGTAATACCTTTGAAAGCAAATTCCTGACTCAGGAAACCGAACTCGGCTACCAATATCAGACCGAAAAAGTTCGAATGCAGGCTGAGGTACAATATCAAAATGCCAAGCTGGACAATACCCAGGGATTTCCTGATCCTTTTGAGCTCAACAGAAGATTCGAAAGCATTCAGCCTTCATTTAGATTAAATTATCAAATCACCGAAAACACAAGCCTAAACTTCGACTACGATACTCGGGCCAATGAACCGGGACTTCGGGAGTTGCAGCCGGTAGTGGATAATTCTAACCCACTCCAACTTTACGTCGGTAATCCGGGGTTGAACCAGTCTTTTGCACACCGATTCAGAATGAGATTCCGAAGCAATAACCCTGAGACTGACCAATCTTGGTTCCTTTATGCGTTTTCATCTTTTGTCAACAACACCGTAGCAAACAGTTCCTTTATCGCAGATGAAGCTACTGAAATCCAGTCTGGAATTATCTTGGAGCCCGGATCTCAGCTTTTCAGCCCGGTCAACTTGGATGGATATTGGGATTTCAGATCATGGTCCAGTTACGGGATGCCTTTGGACTTCATCAAGTCCAATCTAAACATCAACGCCGGTGCGGGATATACCAAGCGTCCGACTCTGGTAAACAACGAATATGGATTTAACAACTCGAGAAGACTCAGCACCGGAATCTCACTAAGCAGCAATATCAGTGATCAGATAGACTTCAACCTTTGGACGCGGATGTCTTTCAACAATGTAGAAAATACGCTCAACCCAAATTTGGATAATAACTTCTTCAATCAGCGGGCGAGAATCAATTTCAACTGGATCATTTGGGAAGGTTTTATTTTCCGAACTGATATCAACCACCAGGTCAACAAAGGTCTTTCCGAGGGATTTGACCAAAGCTTTACCTTGGTGAATATGAGTTTGGGTAAAAAGATCTTCAACAATCAGCGCGGAGAGATTTCGGTTAATGTCTATGACCTATTCCGTCAAAACAACAATATCCGTAGAAACATTACCGATACTTATATCGAAGATATTCAGTCAAATGTACTGCAGCGCTATTTTATGCTTACCTTCTCTTACAATATCCGTCGATTTGCCAAAGGAACCAGCGAAGAAGATTATCGCGATCTGATGGATTCCGGCGATGACCGCAGAGGCGGCAGAAGATATAATAATTAAAAGAATAAATCTAAGGAGTTAAACCAGCTAGGATTCTGAAACCTGGCTGGTTTTTATTTTTATTCCAATATCATAAAATCATCAAATTGACCGAAGGTGAATTTATGAGCTAATTTAGAAATTGATAAACTGCAAACTAAATTTAAATCTTTCTAGGGAAATCACAGAAATCGGGAACAATCGGCAATTTAGGAGCCGGTTGTGAATTGCTTTCAAATCGACCAAAGGGAGATTCATGAGCAC
>NZ_FOPC01000010.1:101558-182274 GCF_900113375.1 Algoriphagus hitonicola
TGGCTGGTATGCTGTTTTTTATGTACTATTCTAGGATTTAAAAAATTATTGGATTTGGGAAGTCCCATATTAAGAATGGGCAAGTTTTAACTTTTCCAAAGTTTTAAACTTTGGAAAAGTTTAGGTTCAAAACAATTCCAATTGCTGCGTAGGTGCTTCGGTCTCCTGCTTACTAGTTCCAAAAAACACCTCCATCATCCCAAACTGCTTATCGGTAATCGACATAATTCCCACTTTTCCTTTGGGTGGGAGATTTTTTTTGGTTCGTTTGATATGCACATCAGCATTTTCTCTGCTTGCACAGAAACGCATGTAAATGGAGAATTGAAACATCCCAAAACCATCGTCCAATAACTTCTTCCGGAAAGAAGTGGCGATTTTTCTATCCTTGCGAGTTTCGGTGGGCAGGTCAAAGAAGACTAAAACCCACAAACTCCTGTACTGATTAAGTCTTGAAAAGTACTTTTCATCCATATTCCGGGTAAATGATCTTTCTACTGATTCCTGCAAAACACTCAAACAGAGAAGAGGTAGTTCTGGAAGCTGCTACCATAAGTGGGCTTTTTTGCCCATCGATTTTGACATCCAAAGCGGGAATACTTAACAGTTCCTTTTTCAAATCGGTGGTCAATTCGGCAAAATCATCTTGCGTTTCTACCACATGAGAAACTACCAAATCCACATATGGACGGTAAGGCTCCATGATATCATCTGCCAAGCAATAGGCATTGTATTTATTTCGGTGCCAAATCCCAACTCCCGGAAGCATTCCCGATGAAACTAATGCCCTCGCAACAACAGCCCTCAAAACGGCATAGCCATAATTCAATAAATTATTAGGAGGAACTCCAGCCTGTGTTCGATTAAAATCTGGAATCTCAAATAATTTTTGCCAATAGATAGCCGCTGCTTGGGCCTCGTGATTTCCTGAATCTCCCGAATTGACATTTTTATAGAGGTATTCCATCCGCTTCGATTCCTTTCCTTTTTCCCGTAAAAGGGAATATTGATTTTTGATTTTTGCTGTGATGGTCTGCTGCCAGAGATTTTTTTTCAAAGGCTGTGATGCTTCTAATTGATATCGAATCCGCTCGGTTTGCTCGGTGTGTCCTTGCATCGGGAGAAGCAGTCCTTCTGGAAGATGTTGGGCATTACAGGATACCACCGCAACTTTACGATCAGTGAGTTTGGCCAAAAGGCCATTGGTGATCGTGATCTGTTGATTTTCCAATACAATCATACCTAAGTCCTCGATAGGGACAGTACGGTCCGGTTTATCCCCTTCGGGAAAAGAAATTTGCAGCTGCTCATTTTTGGTACTTAGGTAGGCTGGATTACCGAAGAAAAGGGTTCTTTTGATCATGTTTTTAAATTTTGGCAGGAGTCAACTTTTCCAAAGTTTTAGAACTTTGGAAAAGTTACCTGATCCACTATTCCAAATTTTTATTCATTAACCATTCCTTTTTCATTTTCATCATATTCTCCACATGTTCCCAACCGTCATAGAAATTTGTAAAATAGGCTCTTTGTAAATTTGAAGTCTTATTTAAATTTTGGTAAGCATGCCAACTCGACCATTTCCAATCAGGATGATCTTTGACAAAACCATGTTTAACTGGATTGAGATGAATATATATAAAAGTCTCCTGCCATTGGTGTTCGTCAATAATGGGGGTTCTTTTGAAGTTCTTAATAAACAAACTTCCTTTTCTATTATAAACTTTATTAAACGACTGAGTGTAAGAACTAAAGAATTTAGCGAATTGCTTAGAGATTAACTTTTCTAAAGTTTCGAACTTTGGAAAAGTTGACATCAATTGCTCTTCATCCATCACACCCACCAGCAAATGGAAATGATTCGGCATCAGGCAATAGGCATAAGTATCTACCACACCACTCAAATACTTGACATATTGCTGAAGAAAGAACCTATAATTCTCTTCGTCACGAAAGATATTCTCCATTCCGTTTGCGTGATTGTAGATATGATAGGATCGTCCTAGCTCCATAAATTTAATTTTATAACGACTAGCTTAAGGGTAAACTCATCCAAAGTTTTAGAACTTTGGATGAGTTGAAGAAAGCACTTATAAAAATCCTTTTTTGGTAACCATCCTCCATGCTAATAGCGTCATTATAGGTATCGAAGTATTTAGATGGTCCCATTTATGTTTTTCCTATTTATTTATCTTTCCTAATCTATTTACTTTTATTTTTATGCAACACTCCTTAATTCTTTTGTCCGATTCGATTGTTAATTCTTGCTTATTTAAACTTCCGAGCTCACCAATTTTTGATTTGGAATCATAATTTTTTATTAATGCTGCGATATCAGCTCTTACAAAATGGCATTCTGGCCCAGTACAGCTAACCATTTTATAAATTCTACAAACCTGATTTTTTGAAAGGTTATTAAAATCGATTGTATCTATACTTTCCTCTTTATCAGGAACATAAACCAAATCATTTGGAGATAAATAAAACAAAAGTCTATCTTCTTTTTCATTCAATGGAGGAACTGGTTCCTCTCCCTGCTTAAGCCTTTCCATTACAATATTGAATGGAATTGTTTCATAACTTCTTTTCCCTTCATCATTCACATAAATTCCAAAGAAAAGGTTGGTGCCTTTAGCAGCTTCTACAAATTTGGACTTTTTGTTGCCTATATAACCTACTGGAAATTTATTCCCTTTTGGTTCATAAGTCCTTACTTTATAAATTGGTTTATGGAATTTCCCTCTATTAAGGCTTATTATATTATTATTCATTTCCTCAATGCCTTCGGGTGTAAATGCCAATGTTTCGGGATCTATAACCTCTCCTTTGTCATTCTTAACCCCTTTATAATTCTCTAAATGATTAAGTAGAATTTTCTGTATTCCTGTATCAGTAACTGAATGAAGCTTTTTCTCTGAAAATGAAGTGTCTAAGCTAACTCTAGATGCTGCTAAATCTTTATCAAAGAAATAAACATCCACCTTTGAAATATCCTTTTCTTCAAACTTAAAACCTCTGTCTTTAAAATACTTTAAAAGCAATTTATTGTCATAGTTTAGATTTTTTAGTTCTACGATTTTCTTCTTGAGCTTTTTATCTAATAGATCCGAATGGATATCTAATGCTAATCTCAATGGAACTGTTTTCACCTTTCTTAATTCTACCAGACCTGAAACAGTATCCTTATGTATTGCCTTTCTAATAGCCCATGAATCACCTTTTATCTGGGCGGTTAGTCCTTTTATAGGATTTCCATTTTTATCTTTTCTAATATTCCCTTCCTCGTCATAATAGCTCTGATATTTATTTGTAGTCCTGTTGATAACTCTTAAGTTTTGTTTGAAGCTCACAGTAATTTTTCCCAAATTTTCTTTTGCGTCGGACGTAAATGATTCCCAAGGTTTATGAAAAACCCAATCAAAATCCTTGGCATTGTTGGAATTAGTTTTTTTGTAGCAAAGCTTGTGTTTAAGGTCAAATCTTCTTTGTTGCTTTTCCTCCTTACCTCTATATTTCTTACCTAAAGCATGTTCATTGTTTAAATAATTCACGTGATCTCTAGTAGCACAGGCAATGACTAAAGCATCCAAGGCATGATGCCTGTGGTCTATTCTCTTCTTTTGAAACCCTTTCGAATACTCTATTGGAACAGTAGGTAAAAATTTCTGATGTTTTTTATTCCATGATGTAAAACTATTACTCGCGGTGATCTGATTCATTCTTTCAAATCTTGGAAGTATTAAGTCGTTCCATATATCATTAAGTCCCCAATCATTTTTTAATTCGTTAGTAATTTTACCATTACCAGGAATTACATTTTTTGAATTGAATCCAGAATCATCTTGATTTGACCTCACAATATTGGACAAAATGGAGGTAACATACTTGCTTATATACTTAGTATCGTTCATTTGTCTTTCTACCATTTTCTCTGGTAATTCATCCATCAATAACTTTCGCTTCTTAGCTGGATTTTTTGAATAATTATCTTGAACAAATGACTTGAAAGCACTTTCTGAAAAAATCTCGACCTCTTCTCCCATTCCCAAAGAAACCCGTTGTCCATGAAAATTTTTAATGAATTCTAACCCCATCATTTTGTCTTTAAGTTTGTTCACAGCCGATTCACAAATAACTTTATTGCTTAGGCTGTCATCAAAAAATCTTGATTGTGGAATCACATGCTCAATTTCATAAGCTGAGGTGAAAAGTTTATTTAAAGGGATTACTTTACCTGTGTAAGGTGACATGTATTTTTGTTCCAGCCATAATTTATACCTCTGTAAATCCGATCTTGATGGTTGGGCAGTTTTACTGATTTTCAAAATTTCATCTGGAACATCAATACTTGATTTTAAAATTCCTTCCTCGTAGATTTTAAGAATTTCCTGCTGCATGGGCGAAAAAGGCCTGACATTATCAACATCAGGATCTTCTAAAAGCTCAACTAACAATGCTTTTACTCTAAGATTTGTGCTTTCATTTTCTGAAATCACTTTTGAAAGTCTTTCCCTTTCGCCAGCAGGATTTTTCATATCCCTACCTAATTCTACATGGATTTCATCAAAAAAGTCTTTATTTCCATTCCCATACTGAAGCCATATATCTTTTACCACTCTCAGGGTTTCAACTATTACCTGCTCAACAATAGGGTTTCTTAATGAATGTTGTTTGAAACCTTTAATAAATGACTCCAAGCCCTCACTTGAATTCCATTTGGTGATTTCCGAAGCCTCAGAATGTCTACCATAAACCAAGTAATTTACAAACCATATAGGTAATCCCTGGAAATCTTCAACAGAGGTGAATTCTTTTGAAAGATCTCTCACTTTATCCTTGATTTCTGGATCATACTCGCCATTTAGTATTTTATCAATTCTTTCTAAGGTAGATAGCTCAATTTTTTCTGCACTCCAATTAGAACCAAACCTCATCAATGGAATCAACCTTTTAATTGCTTTGAGAGAGTAGGCACCGTAATCACTCTTATAAGGCGGAATTTTTTTAAACGAATCAACAAAAGATTGAACATCGAGATCCTTCTTTCTGGCAAATGATTTTAATGCTTTCTCAAATTCAACTTTATCAGTTACTGAATAAATTACATGCCATAATGCTTCTTCAAATTCGCTTGTAAAGTTCTTGAAATCAAAACCTTCAACTTTCTCAAGTCTCTTCAAAATCTCAAACCTTGTCGGGTTACAAGGGTATACTTTTGACTCGCCTTTCTCTACATCATAAACATAGTTCCATTTATAATTTAGGATTTCTGAATTTAATTCTTTCCCTTTAAGCCCTTCCTTAATAAGAAAGAACTTCATTAAATTTTTGCAATCAATTTCTTTCTGATTCATCAAAAAATCCAAGAGTTCTTCATACTGGTCTATATCTCCAAGAAATTTTTCGGTCACATATTTTTCATCTTTAATTCCAATAATCCTAAGGTTATTAATCCATTGCAACAACCTAAATTCTTGGTATAATGGATGGGATTTCGAAACAACCTTTATTGGTGAAACATTTTCTATTCCATCCTTCATAAAAACTCTGCTCTCCAATGGACAATTGGAAATTGTTGATTTTTGGCTCCTTAAGGGTCTTTGGTAAAATATAATATCTTCAACCAAAAGATGAATCAAATCCTGGTTTTGAAGAAGGCTTTGATGGGAATAATTGTTTTTATACAATTCTCTGATACAGTCTGACAAAACCCCTTCATCATTCAGCTCAGAATGAAAACGTTTTTGGGAAATTAATATCGACTTTAATTCTTTTTTATAAAACTTCCTTTCAATTGTCCTAATTAAGTCTCCTTTAATTTTCTGAGAGGGATTTGAAAGAAGATTATCATAGATAAACTCTCCAACCGTCTTGTTGGAGTCTTTTATTTCCTTTTCGGTTTTTTTCTTTCTTAGTCCCCAATCATCTTCGCTAGGAGCTCGAAAACTCCTTTTTTCATTTCCTTCTTTATCAAGTTTGACATTTCCTTCTTCATCAATATCAGTGGTTACAATGAAATCCTTTGTTTTTCCAAGCCAATCATCCATTGGGACTTTGCTTGATCTTCGATAAACCCACCCATTTTCCAATATCAAAGAATACCAAGTTTCTCCTTTTTTATTAGGACTTTCGTCTGCTGTAATTTCAATTACTTTCAAAGAATAAAATTCTTCGAGTTTATTTGCCTTCTCATCATCTTCCTCACCTCTCAATTGATAATATCCTCTCTTTTGATTAAAGTTCAGAATTAACCAAGCCAATTCCTCTTTTTCAACTTTTTCTGTAATAGCCTTTTTCCTTAAAAAATATATCGTCCAATCATAAGGAATTTTTCTTCCACCCTTAACTAATTCTGGATGACTTGACTTAAATTCATTTAGCATTTCTTCGAAGGAATTCTTAAAAATGAACCCTTCCGTATTGTAGGCTATTTTAGGTTCAGACTCTTCAATAAACTTTCCTAGATTCTTCTCAAAATCAATTTGATCTGAAAAATGTTTAGGTAGAAAGTTTAAAACATTTAAAACCCTTAACAACCTTTCCCTTCTCAGCAAATGTCTTTCTCTTAGTCTTCTGACTCCTCTTAACCTCGTTCTTTCAGCAGTTTGTGAAATAGAATTACCTTTTTCAAATTCACCTAAAATATCTTGGCTCATAGGGATAATTCTAGATCCCATACCAAGAATTCTTCCTTCTCTTTCTTTAAAGTCTTGCTCTATCAAAGCCCATCCAATCGAGTTAGTCCCCAAATCCAATCCCAAAATCTTTTTCATGGTTTTATAAAAGTTTAAAGTTTAAAATCTATATTAGCATTATCAATTTGAAGCAATTCACAATAAGGATTATTCCGTTGTGAAAACATTTAAGAGGGCCCCGATAGATTCATTCTTTCGGGGTCGTCTTTTTTTACTCCTTAGTTTCAGGAGCAAAATAGGAACTTCAATCCAAAAAAAAATACCCAGTACAGGGTATTTTTTAAGTTTTTAATAATTTGACAGAGATTGTCGTAGAATTATTTAGATATTTTCGAACAATATATTCTGCATTTCATATAATTTTGAATTTATTTCATAAAAGTCAACCCCCAAACTTCCCCTTCAGCATCGCCAGCTTCTCGGCCATGCTAGGTTCTTTTTGGTTGGGCTTTGCTGATCGATTTTCTTCAGGCTTGGCCATCTTTTTCCCACGCTCAGCGAAGGGATCCGACTTCATACTCAAGCCAATTCGCTTTCGGGCAGCATCGACTTCCATTACCGTCACCTGAACTTTTTGATTGACTTGGATCACTTCATTGGGATCTTTGACAAATCGATCAGCCAAATGACTCAAATGCACCAAGCCATCCTGATGAACTCCTATATCCACAAATGCGCCAAAAGCCGTGATATTGGTTACCACACCGGGAAGTTTCATTCCTGTTTTCAGATCAGAAATGCTATTGACCCCTTCCTCAAACTGGAAGACCTCAAAACTCTCCCGCGGATCTCGCCCCGGTTTGGCCAATTCTTGTAAAATGTCCTCTAGAGTCGGAATCCCTACTCGCTCAGAAACGTAATTTTTTAAGTTGATCCGCTGTCGGAGTTCCTCCGAACTCATCAAATCGGTAACAGTCGCACCCAAATCCTTGGCCATTTGCTCGACGAGTTCGTAGCGCTCCGGGTGAACTCCCGAACTGTCCAGGGGATGCTTGGCCTGACGAATCCGTAAAAATCCCGCTGCCTGTTCGTAGGCTTTTTCGCCCAATCTTGGCACTTTCAGCAATTGGGACCGACTTGAGAATGGACCATTTTGATTTCGATATTCTACAATGTTTTGCGCCAAGACAGGCCCCAGTCCAGAGACGTAGGTCAACAGCTGCTTGGAAGCAGTATTTACCTCCACTCCCACTCCATTTACAGCCGACATCACGGTATCATCCAGCGCATTTTTAAGCGCACTTTGATCGACATCGTGTTGATATTGCCCGACCCCGATGGATTTGGGATCGATTTTGACCAACTCGGCCAATGGATCCATCAAACGCCTTCCGATACTTACTGCTCCTCTCACAGTCAAATCCAAATCAGGAAATTCCTCCCGAGCCACATCCGAAGCCGAATAAATCGATGCTCCAGACTCATTGACCATGGTGACGATAACAGATTTGGGTAATCCCAAATTTTTGACAAAAGCCTCCGTTTCCCGACCGGCAGTCCCGTTTCCTATCGCAATCGCTTGGATAGAAAACTTTTCCGCAAGTCCTTTAACAGTCATGCCCGATTCGGCTGTTCTCCGTTGCGGTTCATGGGGATAGATTGCCTCATAATGTAAAAATTGTCCCTGAGGCCCCAAACACACCAATTTACAGCCTGTTCGGAAACCCGGATCAATTGCCATCACTGCTTTTTCGCCTAGAGGCGCACCCAAAAGCAGCTGTCTCAAATTCTCCGCAAATACACGGATAGCTTCCTCATCGGCTTTCTTTTTAGTCATCAGACGAACCTCCGTCTCCATACTGGGCTTAAGCAATCGCTTATACGCATCTTTGATCGCCAAGTGAACTTGCTCTACCGAAGCGTTAGCGGCATTTTCTAAAATTTCCCGCTCCATCAACGCCAAAGCATCGGCTTCCTCCGGACAAGAATCCAGCATCAAAAACAATTCCTTTTCCCCTCTTCTCATCGCCAATACTCGGTGAGAGGGTGCTGTTTTAATGGGTTCGGACCAGTCAAAATAATCCTTGTATTTTATCGCTTCCTGCTCTTTTCCGGGGATGACTCGGGAAGTAAAGGATCCATGCTCTAAAAAAAGCTTTCGCATCTTTTCACGTAAAATCACATTTTCGTTGATCCACTCCGCAATGATATCCCGTGCACCCTGAAGGGCCTCCTCGATGCTATTGACTTCTTGAGCTGCATCCACATATTCAGCCGCAGTCTGCTCGATATCCAAAGATTCTTGCTTAAAAATCTGTTTAGCAAGCGGCTCCAAGCCTTTCTCCCGCGCAATGGTCGCCTTGGTTCGTCGTTTAGGTTTATAAGGAAGATAAATATCTTCGAGTTTTGCCATCGTCTCAGCAGTGGCGATGGACTGTAGAAGGACATCTGTCATTTTCCCTTGCTCCTCGATTGACTTGATTACCGCTTCCTTTCGCTTATCCAAATCCCGCAGTTGTTGCAGGCGATCCCGGACCGCAGCAACTTGCACTTCATCCAAGCTTCCGGTGACTTCCTTTCGATAGCGGGAAATAAAAGGTACTGTCGCTCCTCCGTCCAAAAGCTCGATCGTCGCTTTTACCTGGGCCGGTCGAACCTGCAGTTCGGAAGAAATTTTTACTTCGTAATTCATATTTACTGGTGATTTTTCCAACTTGAGGCTGCAAGATACGTGTCCTGAGTCAGACAAAAAGGCTGATGTGTAAGACTTGTCACTAAATGGCTGAAGCTGATGGATTAATTTTGAAAATAAATTGATCAATTATCAGCTGCTAAAAATCAAGGATAAAAATGGAGGAAAAGAAAAAAATGGATTGGAAAAAAGAAATCAAGTCTTGGGGACTGATTCTCGCATTTTTTGCCTTTCTCTATTTCACCGGATTATTGCCCGTGGTCCAGGGAGCCATTCAGTCCGTCTTACTTTCCACAGGTTTGATCCAACCCAAACTGGAACGAGTGGATCTGACCGATCAAAATTTTGATTATTCAGGTCAGTTTCAGGATTTTGATGGAAATCGAATAAATCTCTCCGATTATAAAGGTAAAACGGTCTTCATCAATCTGTGGGCCTCTTGGTGTGGCCCGTGTAGAGCTGAGATGCCGCATATTTCCGAACTCTATAAATCCTTGGAAGATGAGAAAGACATTGAATTTCTCATGATTGGATTGGATAATGACTTTGAGAAAAGCAAAGGTCTGATTGAATCCAAGACTTGGGCTTTCCCGGCCGTACATGCCAGCTTTGGGATTAATAAAAGTCTTCAAAGCGAATCGATTCCCACCACCTTAGTCGTCAATTCAGAGGGAAAAATCGTTTTTTATCAGGAAGGAATGAGCAATTTCAACACGGATGAATTTCGAGATTTTCTCATTTCCCAATAAATCCAAATCCTGGTTTCGGCGCTTTTTTAATTTCGGTTTGCTGGCACAAAAGATTTGTAGTATTCTTCGGATGCAAACCCAATCTAGCCGATGAAAAATGCTATTATCCTCTTAGGAGTCTTTATTGCTGTATTTTTTGATAGTCAAGCCCAGCAATCGAAATTGTGGTATCAGCAGGCCGCTGAAATATGGGAAGAGGCCTTACCGCTTGGAAATGGCCGATTAGGCGCCATGGTCTTTGGTATTCCGGGAAATGAACGAATCCAGTTGAATGAAGACTCTCTCTGGCCGGGAGGACCAAAAGATTGGGGGCTTGCCGAGGGAAGACCGGAGGATTTGGCACAAATTAGAGCTTTCCTTATTGCCGGTGAGCATCAAAAAGCAGACTCACTGTTGGTTTTAAAATTCTCCAGAAAAGGAATTACCCGATCCCATCAGACGCTAGGCGACCTTTTTTTAGATTTCGAGTGGAAGGAGGTGAGCGATATTTACCGCGAGTTGGATTTAGAGCGGGCAGTGGCTTTTTCCAGGTTTGAAAGTGAGGGATATGAGGTAAGTCAGGAGGTTTTTTCTTCGTCCCCAGATCAAGCCTTGATTATCCGATTAATAACCAATCATCCCAAAGGATTCCGGGGAAAAATCCGATTAAACAGACCCGAAGACGAAGGCGTACCCACTGCGGAGACCAAGGCCATTCATAATCAATTATTGGAAATGAATGGAGAAGTCACCCAGCGCGGAGGTCAAATTGATTCCAAGCCTGCTCCCATTTACCATGGAGTTCGTTTTCGCAGTATTTTACAAGTTGATGCGGATATTCCTTTAGAAAGCGAGGAGGAAAAACTTCTGGTTAATGGCGCCTCAGAAATCACGTTGAAATTGGTCACCGCTACCTCCTATTATCATCAAAATCATGAGCAGGTAGCCCAAAGTCAACTGGATCGAATCGCATTCAAAAGCTTTGGAGAATTGCTGTTTGCGCACGAAAAAGAATATAAGGCCTGGTTTGATCGAATGGATCTCCAACTAGGGGAAAATAAGCAAGATGAAATCCCCACAGATCGTCGGATCCAGCTAGTAAAAGAAGGAAAAACCGATCTCTGGCTCGAAAAACTGCTTTTCGACTATGGCCGATATTTGTTGATTTCCTCCAGTCGGCCGGGCACCAATCCAGCCAACCTCCAAGGACTTTGGAACCAACACATCGCCGCTCCCTGGAATGCGGATTATCATTTGAATATCAATTTGCAAATGAATTATTGGCCGGCGGAAGTGACTGGCTTGAGTGAATTGCATATGCCGCTATTTGATTTCACAGATGAATTAATCGAAAACGGAAAAGAAGTCGCACGGGTAAATTTCGGTATGCAAGGATCCGTTTTGCCGCATACCACCGATCTATGGAAAATCCCATTTTTACAGGCAGCTACAGCTTACTGGGGCAGTTGGATGGGTTCGGGTGCTTGGCTGGCCCGGCATTATTGGGAACACTATTTATTTACCGGCGATGAGGTTTTTCTTCGCGAGCGGGCACTTCCGGCAATCGAACAATTATGCCTTTTTTATGCAGACTGGCTGATGAAAGATCCACGGGATGGAAGCTGGGTATCGGCTCCTTCGACCTCTCCCGAAAATCAGTTTATCAATCCAAAAGGAATAAAATCAGCCTCCACCATGGGTGCTGCTATGGATCAACAATTAATTGAAGATATATTTACTATTTATCTTAAAATCAAAGATGTAAATCCTACTAAATCTGAACTAGGTAACCGAATAGAAAAGCTAATGCCTAGTTTGAGATCCGGCGTGATACTGGGAAAAGACGGGCGGATCCTAGAATGGGACAGAGAATATGAAGAGTCTGAAAAGGGACATCGCCACCTTTCCCATTTGTATGCCTTTCACCCTGCCAATCAAATCACTCCCAGCCAAACTCCCCCTCTAATGGAAGCGGTCAAAAAGACCTTGGATTTCCGACTTGCCAACGGTGGGGCTGGTACCGGTTGGTCCCGGGCATGGCTGATCAATTTCTCGGCGAGACTTCTTGACGGGGAAGCTACCCACGATCACATTCAAAAACTCATCAGTCAGTCACTTTATCCCAACTTATTTGACGCTCATCCGCCTTTTCAGATTGACGGGAATTTTGGCTTTACAGCAGGGGTAGCCGAAATGCTCATTCAAAGTCATGAAGAGGGCATTATTCGAGTATTACCTGCTTTGCCTAAAGCTTGGAAAACGGGAAAAGTGCATGGTATCAAAGCAAGAGGGGGATTTACGCTAGATTTCGAATGGAAAGACGGAAAACTCAGCTGGTTAAAAATCCATTCTTCACTGGGAAAACCGGTAACTGTATTTGCAGAAGGATCAGAAATGGAACTGAACTTAAAAGCGGGTGAAAAAATGGAATTTGAGTTTTAACTGGGAAAAGCCAGATTATTAGCCATTGATAATCATTAAATTAAAAATCCACTTTGAAAAACCCCTCGCATTGATTTTGGAATAAAACCAATTAATCAGAATTTTTTTACATTTTGCCTTTTCAAGTTGACAATCAAGTAGCATTGGAATATACTCGGAAACACTTCACCATGTCAGTCCATTCTTAAATCAAATTCACCCAGACATGAAGAGGTTTATCATTTCAGCAGTCCTTCTATTGATTTTTATTTGGCTTATCTGGTCAAACACCGGAAGAGGTTATCCCCTTCCTCCCCCTGAAATGTACTTGGATTTGGTTCAGGAGTTGAATCCTTCGGATACCTTGAATCGAAATATTCTGGGTATTCAGCCCTATATGGAAACCCGTGATTATCTCAATCAAGATGTATTTTATTCCAAATTGAACGGATATTTAACAGCAGCCGATCAGGAGGGATTAGTCAAGCGAAATTCACTCATTTTATTCCCAGAATACATCGGTACCTGGTTGGTGATATCCGGAGAAAAACATGCAATCGCCGAAAAGGAGAAATTGGAAGATGCCATGTCCACCCTGATTATTTCCAATTTGGTGGATTTTGGATTGAGCTATTTCAAGGCTAGGGAAGAAAATCGAAAGATGGGCGCCCTTTTCCGAATGAAATCCAGTAAAATGGCCCGGGAATACTACTATGCCTTCAGCCGAATGGCCCAAGAGCAAAAATGCTATATCGCTGCAGGATCCATCATTTTGCCGGGTCCCGGTGTCGCGGATGGGGAATTGATCATAGACAATTCCAAACCCCTTTATAATGCCTCCTTTATTTTCGGACCTGATGGCAAAATAATAGGACAGCCCGTGCTCAAAGCTTTTCCAATCGAATCAGAAAAATCATTTTTAGGCTCTGCCACTACAGATGATTTTCCCATTTTCAACCTTCCCATGGGAAAAACCTCCCTGTTAATTTGTGCTGACAGCTGGTATCCTGAATTCTTCCAGCTAATGGATGAAGAAGAAGTCGAAATTGTCCTCGTTCCCTCTTTTTTGGCCGAAGATAGAGGAATGGACCGCCTATGGATGGGTTATACCGGGGCATCTGCTCCTGTCGGCACTGACTTAAATGACATTGAAAAAATCAGCGAATGGGAAGCATGGAATAAATATGCCCTACCCGCTAAAATCAACAATACCAAAGCTAAAGTGGCGCTGAATGTATTTTTGAGGGGAAATCTATGGGATTTGGGTTCGGACGGGCAGGCCATGGCCTATTTCAACGGGCAGCATTTGGATGCTCAGAAAGCCGAACGGGCAGGAATTTGGTCTTTGAATTTTTAGGAAAAAACAATCCTTGTCCAATTAATTTCAAAACTTCGCTTTCATATTAATTACAAATCAACGCGACATTAGCTTTTGGTTAATTTTTAAAAGTCAGCCTATCTCTTTTTAATTCCACCCAAAAAATGGGTATTTTTCAGAAAAGACAAACTCATGAAATCTATCCTGTCCCTATCCCTGATTTTTCTTTTCACTTTTCAAGTACTTGCCCAGAAGCCACGAGTGTACAAAGCGCCCCAGTTTGGTCAGGACTGGAGTAAACCTTCCGAACACCCTGACCGAATAGTATTGACTTTTGGTCAAAATGCCACGGAAGAAATTCGAATCAACTGGAGAACAGACAGTACCATTACAGAAGCCTACGCAGAAATAGCCATTGCCACTGCCGCACCCAAGTTTTGGAGAAATGCGATAAGCCAAAAAGCAAAAACCGAAAGGTTCAACGCACTTGATGTCCCCCGAGCAGAGGTTTTAGCCAACTACCACAGTGTACAATTCGATGAACTCCAACCGGCAACGACCTATGCTTATCGCGTGGGAGATGGAGATCGCTGGTCAGAATGGTTTCAGTTCAACACTCCGGATTCGGACCCGGAAGCTAAATTCTCCTTTCTCTACGTAGGAGATGCGCAAAACTTCATTCTTGAACTTTGGTCAAGACTCATTCGAGAAGGCTATCGCAAAGCACCCAATGCCGATTTTATCATCCATGCAGGTGATTTGATTAACTATGCCCACCGTGAACAAGAATGGCACGAATGGTTTACCGCAGGAGGTTTTATCCATAGTATGCTACCGACTTTAGCTGTACCAGGAAATCATGAATATAACTACCTCAACGACCAGGATCGAATAGATCGAAAACGTAGTCTATCCGCACAGTGGAAACCTCAATTCAGTTTTCCCGAAAATGGACCGGAGGGATTGGAAGAAACGGTTTATTTCATCGATTATCCCCAGGTGAAATTTATTTTTCTGGATAGCAATCGAGAGCATGAGGTTCAGGCCGAATGGTTGAAATCGGTGCTTGCGCAAAATGATAAAAAATGGACCATTGTCAGCTACCATCACCCCTTGTTTTCAGCCTCTGCAGGACGCGATAATGAAGATTTGCGCAAACTTTGGAAACCGATTTTTGATGAATATTCAGTGGATTTAGCCCTTCAGGGCCATGATCACAGCTATGCCAGAGGGCGGGTAGCTCCCGGTGAAAATGTACTCAATGGACTTAATATGCGAGATCAGACCGGAACCGTTTACGTGGTATCCGTCAGTGGGGGCAAAATGTACGGACTACGCCCCAATGGCTGGGAAGACCTGGAAGCGGAACGGGATCGAGCAGCGGAAAACACCCAGCTTTTTCAGGTGATTTCAGTGGAAGGAAACAAGCTCCAGTTTGAAGCTTATACGGCTATCGGAGAGCTTTATGATGCATTTGAATTGATCAAATCTGAGGATGGCCGCAATCAATTCGTGGAGAAAAAGGGAGAACTCGGTCCGGAATTTCGATTTGAAAACACCATACCATATGAAGATCAGCTACCGGAAGAAATCGCCTCAAGCTTGCTCAAAAAATACCCAGGATATCAATTGGGAAGAGTAAGTTTCATAGAGGACAAAAATGGATTCCGGTATCAAGTCCGCTTACAAAAAGACGAAGATGAGAAAGAGGTAATTTTGGACAAAACAGGTCAAGAAGTCGACAAGCTGACAAATTGATCAATTCTTTGGATTTTGGGTAGAATCTGACTTATATTCAATCCAATAGACCCAAAATCCATGTCAGACAAACGCCGCATTACCCTTAAAGACATTGCCCGGGAATTGGGTATTTCTGTTTCCACTGCTTCACGGGCACTCAATTCTTATTCTGGAATTTCGGCGGACACCATTAAATTGGTGAAGGATTACGCGGAAAAACACCATTACGTTCCAAATTCGATTGCTGTAAACTTTCGGAAAAACAAAACGCAGACCATCGGGATGATCGTCCCTGAATTGGTGCACCCTTTTTTTTCGGCAGTGATTAGTGGCGCTATTAGTCGGGCAAATGCCGCAGGTTACCGCTTACTGATTAGTCAAACTGACGAGAAAGCAAAAAATGAAATCCTTGCCTGCCAAAGTATGATAGGTGGTAATGTAGATGGTCTGCTGATTTCCATTGCCAATGAAACCACCAATATTGATCATATTCAGGAGTTTTTGGATGAAGGCAAACCAGTAATCCAGTTTGATAAGTTTTCAGAACTGCTTGACACGCCCAAAGTGATTACCGATGATTTCGAAAGTGCCTATTCAGCTGTCAAACATCTTATAGATCAAGGGTATCGAAAAATCGCGCATATCAATGGCTTGATGGCTGTACAGAATTCCATCGACCGATTCAAGGGATACAAAAAAGCCCTGGAAGATCATGGTCTAGAATACCGGGAAGAATGGGTACCGCATTGCAAATCAATCAGTGAAGGAGAAGGGCTTGAATTTGCAAAGCAATTGATGAATTTACCCCAGCGGCCGGATGCGATTTTTTGTATTACCGACTTGGTTGCATTGGGTGTCATGAATTACCTCAAAAGCGCAGGAATCAAGGTGCCGGAGCAAGTAGGCGTGATGGGATTCAGCAACTGGAAAATTTCCGAAGTGATGTGCCCGAGCCTCAGCACAGTCGATCAGCATGGCTTTAAAATTGGTGCAAAATCGGCGGAAATTCTGCTCAATTTGCTAAAAGAAAACTCCCAAGGAAATCATGAGACTTACAAAATTGAAACGGATTTAATTATTCGTGAATCTACTTTAAAATAAACCCTTCCTCTGATCACGAGTGATTTATAACCTTATTGATTCCCGCCTAGTAAAAAGGACTTTCAATAATTTTGGTTTGACAGGTACATTGTGAAGAATTTCATCATCCTATTTTATTTCTTTAGAAGAATTCCCTTAACTTCTAATCTTCAATCCCAAAATACGAACACTTACCACCACCAATCATCTCCAATATGAAATCATCCATTTTTAAAGGATTGTTTCTTCTGTTAGTTGGCTTTCAGTCAGCTCAAGCACAAGAAATAGACGAAACCTACAACTCCAAAATCAGAGAGTTTACCACCGATCCAAGATTCCTTCCACAATCAGTCCTGAATGTGGAAAAACATCCGGAAATCCCCTCCCCTCTGGAGCATTTTGGCGAAATAATAGGTGCGCCAAAAATCATGCATAGCACAGCGGAGATTTATGAGTATTATAAAATTTTGGCGGATAAATCCCCCTTTCTAAGTATCCGGCAAGTCGAAACTTCTGAAGAAGGAAGGCCGATATTTTTGGTGATTATTGGCGATGAGGACAGCAATCAGCGCCTGGATCATTACCAATCCCAAATGAATAAGCTTGCCGATCCGAGAATTACTGACGCTGCCCAAGCGAAGGACATCATTGCTGACACCAAACCTTTTTATTACCTCAACGGAGGCATGCATTCCACTGAGATGGGTTCACCGGAAATGCTGATGGAACTAGCCTATCGAATGGTGAGTAGCTCAGATCCCGCTATTGTCAATATCCGGGAAAACCTAATCCTATTGATCAATCCGGTTTCCGAGCCTGATGGCAGAGACAAGCAAGTGGATTGGTATCATCGATATACCAAAGAAATCAGTGAGTGGGAAAATGATTTTCCAAAATCCCCTCCTTACTGGGGCAAGTATGTCTTTCATGACAATAACCGGGACGGGCTTCAGGTTTCGCAGGCAATCACCAAAGGGATCTTCAAGATCTTTTTTGATTGGCATCCCATCGTTATGCTGGATTTGCATGAGTCTGTTCCTTTGCTTTACATCTCTACAGGAACCGGTCCCTACAATGAGCAGGTGGATCCGATTACCATAGGAGAATGGCAGATCATGGCCAATAGTGACATTGCAAGTTTGGCTGCTCAGGGAATGCCTGGCGCATTTACTTGGGCATTTTATGACGGTTGGTGGCCGGGTTATGGAATCTGGGTAGCCAATAACCATAATTCCAATGGACGCTTTTACGAGACATTTGGTAACGCAGGCGCCAACACCTACTTAAGGGATCTTTCCAAGCAATCCTATGCAGGAGACCCAGCTACCACCCGTGAATGGTACCGTCCAGATCCGCCTACAGAAAAAGTCTATTGGTCTGCCCGAAATAATGTCAATTACATGCAAGCGGGAGTATTGGCATCCCTCACCTACGCTGCGCATAATGGAGAGCAATTACTCAAAAACTTCTATCAAAAAGGAGTCAATTCCATCCAAAAAGGGAAGAGCGAAAGTCCCAAGGCTTTTATCATTCCGTCTGGACAAAAAGATCCTGTGATGGCTGCCTATTTGGTCAATCAGCTTCGAGCCCAGCGGATCGAAGTGCATCAGGCTACTGAGGGAGAAAATGAAGGAGATTATGTAGTCCTTCTTGATCAACCTTATCGCAATCTTGCGGTGAATTTACTTACCGAACAAAATTATCCTAAGGATGCGAAATTTCCACCCTATGATGATATTGCCTGGACTTTGGGCTATTTATACGGGGTCAAAGTCGAGAAAACAGACAGCCTAGTCTATGAGTCAAACCAACTGAAACTCCTAAACGAGGATGCCAAATACACTGGGAAAACAGTTGGAAATGGAAACGGATATTTCCTTAACTATCAGGCTCAGAACACCGTTTTACCTGCGCTATATTGGATGAAAGAGCAAAATAAAAATTTCGAGGCTTTAATTTTAGAAGAGGAATTTATTGTTGGAAATGATACTCTAGCGAAGGGCTCCATTTATTTTGAGGGGATAAATTCAAGCCTAGCTAAAAGTCTCAACGAAAACTATGGCTTGGATTTGATTAGAGGCAGCGAAAAACCGCAAAGTGATCAGGGTCATAAGATGAATCTTCCACGGATTGCCATTTACCATACCTGGTTCAATACACAGGATGAAGGCTGGTCCCGCTATACATTTGAGCAACGCGGAATCCCATATACATCCATAGATAAAGATGATCTGAAAAACGGAAATCTTAGAGCCAACTTTGACGTAATCTTGGTGCCCAGATCAAGAGGAAATGCTTCTACGTTTATTCATGGTGTCACTACTGAATTTGGACCTATAGCTTATACCAAAACAGAAGAATATTCCTCGCATGGATTTCCAGATAGTAGCGAGGATATCACCGGTGGACCTGGATTTATGGGCATGGATAATCTAAAGAAGTTTGCCGAAGACGGAGGGATGATTATCACATTGGATAATTCTACCGCAATGGTAGCCGAGACAGGAATTACCAGAAAACTCAGTCCTTATTCAGCCAGTGGCTTGTTTCATCCCGGTTCTGTAGTGACAGTAAAAGCCAAAAATTCGTCCAGTCCACTGCTCTATGGATACCCGGAAATCTTCTCGATTTTCCGTGGAAATGGTCCTCTTTACCAAGTTGATTTAAAAAATCGGGACATGATGGTATTGCAATATGGTACGAAGGGATTGAAAGACGAAACACCTTATGACGGGCCGATTATGGGAATGCCGGATAAAAAGAAGGAGGAAACCAAGGAACAAGAATCTACCGAAAAGTCACCTCCTTATGTAAGATCAGGAATGGTCAGAAATGAACAAAATATTATCGGACATGGTACACTGTTTAATGTGCCCGTTGGAAAGGGAAGAATCATCGCCTTTACCTTTGATCCACTTCATCGATATCTAAATCACCATGACGCTCCATTGGTTTGGAATGCCTTGATTAATTGGGATGATATGGATTAAGGATTCAAAACTGAAAAAAGGAATTAAAAAGCTGGATGACTATTGGACTAAGCTCTCAATATAGTCATTCAGCTTTTTTGCATAAATAACTACACACTAAAAACAAGCAGCCGCCCAAGCCGCTCCAAATTCGTCCAGATTTACAAAAAAATCAGCATCAGTCCTTCACCTCCAAAATTCGGAATTCATACGGAGCCAAGTGAAGGAACTCATTATCCAAGCCAACCTGAAGAAATTCTTCATTCCAATGATCCCAAAGTTTACGGGGAATCAATCCCTGCTCTTTGAATACATACCAGGTCAAGTCTTGAAACTGAGTACTGAAATTAAACACCACATAAATCCGCTGCTCACCCAAACTTCTCAAATATCCCGTGATATGCTTGTTTTGAAGTCCAAGCCAGAGCAAATTATTATAGTCTCCAATTGCTGACAAGTCCTTTCGTATTTGAATTAAGCGCTGCGTGCCTGAAAAAATCCGCTCCTCCACAGTTCCCCTTTCCTTAATTTTCAATGCTGTTTCCCAAGTAATTTGAGGACGGTGCATCCAGCGATTGTCATAGCTTTTGCCAGGATCATTTTGATAGGAGTAATCATTGGTGTAACCCAATTCATCCCCGTAAAATATCATCGGCAATCCACCCAGAAAAAAAGAATGGGCCTGCATTAACAGAATTTTTTGGATTGATAGATTGATCTGTCCTTGATCATTTTCTTCCAAGGATTTTTCCAAACCACAAAGTGAAGCCAAAGTCCCGGAAATCCTCGCATCATCGGTTCGGGGATTGGATGAAAAAAGCGCTCCCCTTGCAGGACTTCCCAGTGTGTTCCCGATAAAATAATCCTTCAGAAATCGTCGGTGCAAAAAGGGATCTTTTCCCGCTTTGGCAATCATGTAATCATCATAACCCAAGCCAATATCATCGTGACATCGAGTATAGGAAATCCAGCTACAGCCATAGGGTTTTTGGGACAAAATGGGCTGGGCCTGAAGCATCACCTCAGTTTCTCCGGAAGCCAGCATATCCCATTGCAAAGCCATCTGAGTCGCATTATAGGTAAAATCACATTCTTTTCCCTCCTGCTCTCCTTCACCAAAATATTCCATAATCGCAGCCGGGGCCACAATAGCCTCTCCCAAAATCGCCATTCCCGGACTTGACATCTGCACGGCCTGCTTGATCAGTTGTAAAATAGCATGCGCCTGAGGAAGATTCTGACAGGAAGTCCCCGTTTCCTTCCAAATAAAAGCCGGTGCATCGATTCGGAGGAGGTCCACTCCCAGATTGGCATAGAAAAAAATCGTATCCAGCATTTCCCGAAGGACTTGAGGATTTCTAAAATTAAGATCCCATTGATAACCATGAAATACAGTCATTACCCATTTCTGACATTCCTCAGACCAAGTGAAATTTCCGGGTGCACTTTCGGGAAAAATTTCGGGCATCGCCACTTCATATTGATTGGGAATCCAGCGATTGTCATACATATAGTAGTAATCCTGATAGTACGAATCACCGGATTTGGCTTTTTCCGCCCACTCATGGCGATGAGAAGTATGATTGAGGACGATATCCAACATGAGGTTCATTCCCTTTTCATGTAGCGTATGGACCAATCCCTGTAAATCCTTGAGCGAACCAAACCGAGGGCTGACTTTTCGGAAATCCGAAACTGCATATCCTCCGTCGCTCTCTCCTTCCGGACTTTCGAAAAGCGGCATCAGATGAAGAAAATTCACGCCTAACTCTTCCAAATAGGACAGCTTGCCATTTAAATCGTTGATTTTCCCACAAAATCGATCCACATACAAACTCATTCCCACGAGTTCATTGCTGAGAAACCAGTTTCCCTTTGCGAGTTTATCCTTATCTCTTTTCTTCAAATTGGGACTCCGTGACACATAAGCCTCAAATATTGTCCGAAGGAGTCGGTAAAAATAATCGTCAATTTCGGGCTCATTTCCGTAAATACTTTCATACAATTTCCGCAGCGAGCCCATTCCCTCTTTAAGCCGAATGGAAAAGGCATAATCTGAATCATCCTTATCCAGATTAAATTCGGTATAAAACCCTGATATCTTTTGATTGATATTTTCTTGCTTCATGTCACTTCAAAATCAATGTCCCGCAGATAGCCCGCTGACTTCAGTGATTATCTTTTTATTTTCTTTGATATAGAGGGTCGCCAATCCCGCGATCAAGAGTAAAACCCCTCCAAATACGATCGCCAAACCGGGGTCATTGTTCAGAAATGTCCGCGAAATAAACCCAAACGTAAGCGTCTGCAATATCATCGGAATCACAATCATCATATTGATCACGCCCATGTACACACCGTATCGTTCCTTCGGTATCTCATTGACGACCAACAAATAAGGAACTCCCATCATACTGGCCCAAGCAATGCCAAATCCAGTCATGGGAAGAAAAAGAGCATATTTATTTTCCAAAAATGGAAAAACCAAAAGTCCTGCTCCTGCCAACAAGAGACAGATAAAGTGCACCTTTTTTGGTCCAAATTTCCGAGCCATTCCCGCCAGAAAAAAAGCGGACAGAAAGGTGACAATATTATACCAGCCATTGACCAATCCTGTCCATCCTACCGCCTCCTCAAACAGCTTGGGATCGGCAGTAGGTGAGGTATTCCAAACCGATTGGGCGATACTTTTGGCGGCATTCTGCCAATAGCAAAACAAGGCATACCATTGAAACAAATACACCAAAGCCAGCTTCCACATCACCGAAGGCATTACCATAATGGATTCGATGATTTCGATATTCTGGGCAAATAGAATTCGGGTGGTCGAATTCGCTTTCGTTTTCTGCAAAATACGATGCAATAGTCCTTTTTGAAAAATGGCCGGGATCAGTAGCACAAAGAAAACCAGATAGGCAAAGAGTGTAGTCAGAATCGATAAAAAGAACTGAATCGCCGGATGAGGCATTCCTTTGGTTCGCACTTTTAGCGCCTCCAATTCTTCAGGACTCGGGGGGATTTCATCGGTTTTGGAAATACTCCAGAGCACCGAACCAATCGAACAAACCGTACCCAAGAAAAATGAGGCATATACCCAATAGGGCAGCGAACCCCAAGTGCCGGTAATGAATTTTTGAAAGACGAAAAGGGAGACGTTGGCCAAAGTAATCCCCAAACCCGTGAAAAAACTTTGCGTCAAAAAACCGGTGCTGTATTGCTCGTCGGGCAATTTATCCGCAATTAAAGCCCGATAAGGCTCCATGGCAGTATTGTTTGCCGCGTCGAGCACCCAAAGTAATCCGGCAGCCATCCAGAGCGAACTGCTAAAAGGATAAAAGAATAGCGTAATGCTACAAAATAAGGCTCCGATAAAAAAGAAAGGTTTTCTTCTACCGTATTTTGGACTCCAAGTATTGTCACTCAGCGCACCAATTATCGGCTGAATCAGCAAACCAGTCATTGGTCCTGCCAAATTCAAAATAGGAATCTCATCCGGCATGGCACCCAGCATGTCATAAATGGGATTGACTGCACTCTGCTGAAGACCGAAACTATACTGAATGCCAAAAAAACCAACATTCATGTTGATGATTTGGGAAAAAGAAAGGCGTGGTTTTGCCATAGAAAAGAGTGGACATTTTGGGTTTAAAGGAAAATAAGCAAGTATTCTCACCTATTCAATCCACCTAACATACAAACTTTATCACAGCCAAAAGCTGTCTTTCCAAATAAAAAGCATGAAAAAAATATGCAAACGGTTGATAATTTTGACAAGCCTAAAATATCAACCGTTTTCTTTGAAGAGCTTAAAAACAAACTCTCCGAGGGATGAAAAACCCTCGGAGAGTAATTCGGTATTGTTGGTTTAAAAAGACGTTGTCAAGCTGAGCACTTGAAATACGAGAGTCTCGAAATCGAAACGTCCCCGACTTCGCCACCAATGACAGAGATGCTTAATATCACAAAATTGGGGTCAGTCCGAGCACCCGAAAGACGGGAGTCTGAAGGTACGAGGACGCTTTGACTCTCCCGAAACTTGATCGGGACAAGCTGCTCAGCGTGATCAAAAATTTGATTCAAACCATAATTTTCGTCATCTCCTTTTTGTATGTTCGAAGAATAGTTAAGACTCGGACTGAACCACACTCAGTTGTCCAAAAGCCTTCCGTCATGGGTAGCACTTGAGAGAAAGGTGGGCCCTCAAAGTGACAAATGACAGGTATTAAACAGTCCCGGTTTTTTTTCTAACTCGAAACCTTTGTAAAACTTTTCATTTCAGCGATAAATTCCTTCAAATGCTCGATTTCCACATGGTCCATCAAGACGATTTTGTACCATTCATTATCTTCTCCATGGGACTGAGGGACCAAATTGAATTTCATAGCAATCGGTTCAGGCACGGCATGGGCTCGGATCGTCACGATATTCATCTCCGGTTCTCGGAAATAGGGAATTTTTAACAGATCGAGTTGTTTACAGAGCCAGTTGGTGCGCATTTTTAGCACAGATATTTTTTCATACCATTTATGCGGGCCATAGGTAGTCAGGATGGTCCAGACAGCCACCGCATTGGCACCGGATCGGCTACCGCAAAGTGTCAAATCCATACCCTCCACGTATTCGGCTTCCTTAGTCAGTACATTTTCGATCAAGCCTTTTCGACAGACAAAAATCCCCGTTCCATAGGGTGCCTGAAGCATCTTGTGCGCATCAATGGTCAGGGATGAAATATCAGGATTTTCAAAGGTGATGGGGTTTTCGTCCTCGGAAAACGGAAAAACAAAACCTCCATAAGCCCCATCAATATGAAGCCGGAAAGTCACTCCAAAACTTTTTAACGTTTCGGCTAATGGTACCGGATCATCCACGGAGCCAAACATGGTCGTTCCCATATTGGCGATCGCGATGAAGTATTTTTTACCGTTAGAAATCGCGCGTTTGATTGCAGCCTCAATTGCTTCCTGAGACATATCTCGAGTATCCTCTTGAACGGGCACCTTTTCCCAATCAATCATCAAAAGATTAGCTCCGTTGGGAATGGAATAGTGCGTATCCTCAGAGGCCAAAATCACAATTTCTTCTAATTTGGCTCTGTGTTTTTTCATAAACTCATTTCTGAAAATCCACATCGCCTGAACATTGGCTTCCGTTCCTCCGGGGGAAATGTAACCGTCAAACTGATCGTCTTCTATTTTAAACAAGTCCACGGCGATCATTTTCAAGACTTCCCGCTCGAGATCTTGGGTTCCTTTGAAAGCATATTCGGAAGTACCGTACGTATGACATCCGATATGATTGGGATTGGCGATATAGGTGCTCAAAACGGGCATTTCCCGAAGAAAAAGGGATTCATTGGTAAAGACCTTTTCATCCAATCTAGAGGCAGGATAGCCTAAATTGGCATCTTTGGAAAAATCAACATTGGCCTTTAAGGCTTTTTGTACACGCTCTTGGCGCTCTTCCGGAGAGAGTTTTCTCCAATACTTCATCTCTATGTTCATAACTGTGCATTTGGGTTTCTTAGGTATTTACTTTCCACACATGCTCGTCCGAATCTAGGATCTCCTTACCCCACACGGGGAGTTCGGCTTTGATTCGTTCCACGAGTTCTTCGCAAGCATCCATGGCTGCTTTCCGGTGTTTGGATGAGGTGAATACAAAAAGACAAAGTTCACCTGTCTTCACTTCCCCTAAACTGTGATAGATGTGCATGCAGGTCAGGGGGTATTTTTCAAAAATGGCTTCCCTTATTTCAAACGCCTTTTCCAAAGCCATTTCGGCATAAGCCGAATATTCAATACCGATTACTGCGCCGTTCTCTTTTTGGTCGGCACGTACCTGACCCAAAAAGATGGAATGTCCGCCGATTTCGGTTTTACTGCTGTGATTGGCGATGGACTGAGCGATTTTTTCGGGTGAAATTGCTCCTTCAATAAATATATTTTTGGGTTTTCTGACTTTATCCATTTCGAAATTGACTTGATTTTAATGCATCTATCCCACCACGGATAGAGAAGATCGTCTTATCGGGAAATTCCGATTTCAATCGTAAAGCGGCCTTTTGACTACGAATTCCACTTTGACAGAAAAAAAATAAAGCTTCCGCTTCTTCTAGTTGATCAAAGTATCCTTCAAACTCTGAAAGAGGAGCTTTGAATAAGACTGAACAAACCAAAGGTGGCTGTTCATCGAGTTCCCTAACATCTACCAGCATAGTCCCATGACCAGCTCGCTGAAAAGCCTCATCCCAATCCAGCAACTCGATTCCTTCGCAGGCCAATTCATAATTCATTTGTTGGAAAGCCTCCCAATCTTGCGGGGCTTGAGCTCGTGATTGATATTGAGGGCTGATCTCCACCTCATAGGATTGGGAATTGAGGCTGTTGAAAAACAAGATTCGGTTATCCAAAATTTTACCCAATCCGGTAATCCACTTAATGGCTTCCAATGCCATTAAATTGCCGATGATTCCCGGCAAAACACCAATTACGCCCGTTTGGGCACAATTGGGGATTTCTGTCGCCGCCGGCATATTGGGATACAAATCCCGGTAATTACAGGAGTTTCGGAAGGAGTTAAATACCGAAACCTGTCCTTCATGCTGATAAACTGCCCCGAAAATAAGTGGTTTTTTAGCTAGCACACAGGCGTCATTGACCAAATATCGGGTGGGAAAATTATCCGAACCATCGATAATTAAATCATAGGATTTCAGAAGTTGAGAAGCGTTATCCACTCGGATAAACTCCGGAAAAGCAAACCAGTTGATATCGCTGTATTTATGTTGGAAAAAAGCAACAGCCTGCTCGGCTTTGTTTTTCCCAAGGTCTTTTTCCCCGAAAAGCACCTGTCGGTTTAGATTGGAAAGACTTACTTCATCACCATCCACCACTCCGATTCGGCCTACTCCTGCCGCTGCCAAATACAGTAAAATCGGGCAACCCAAGCCTCCTGCTCCGATCACCAAAACGGAAGCTTTCCGGAGTTTTTCCTGTCCCTCTTTTCCCAATCCGGGAAGCATCACCTGTCGCTCAAATCTATCCATAATCATCCTCCTGAAAACGGGGGTAAAAGTGCCACTTCTGCTCCTTGAGGAATTTCAGTTTGTTCAGCAGCTAATTTCTTATTGATTGCCAAAGTAAACTTCAAGGGCTTCAACTCCGGAAATCGCTCAAAAAGTTGCTGTTTGAATCTTGCAGGGTTTCCCGGATTATCCATTTGAAAATCATTCATTCCGATTTTCTCTGCCACCAGCCCAAAAGCTTTTACTGAAATCTGATTTTCCATACTTAGTTAATTCTAGCTACTAAATTAAAGTTCAATGCCCGATTTAGCTAATTAACTGATCAAATATCCAATCTCAATGTCTCTAGGTATCTTGTACGGAAGAAAAACGTACTTAATTTTTAACGTACGTATGATTTACGTACATTTGTAAAAATCTAACTTATGGATACCAAAGAATTAAATCCCAAAGACGCACGATTTGACACTCGGCTTTCCAAGGAACAAAAGGAGCTTTTTGAAAAGGCAGTTCGACTCGGTGGCTACAGAAATTTAACTGATTTTGTGGTACTTACACTTCAGGAAAAAGCAAAAGAAATCATTTCTGAAAATGAGCGAATTCTCAGCTCACAACGAGACGGTGAAATCTTCTTTGAAGCGGTAATGAATCCAAAAAGCCCGAATAAATCACTTTCTGATGCAGCAGCTGAGTTTAAATCTATTTTCTCCTAATGAGTCAACTCTCAGAACCTTTACAATCTATTCATAAGAAATCTGAATTTTCCTGTGGAAAGGAAATGCCAGATTCCTATATCCAAGAACAGGCAAACCAAGACATCAAACGAAAACTTTCTGCTTGTTTTGTAATTGCACAAGAAAAAATAAAACTTATAAAAGGGTATTACACGCTTTCCAATAGTAGCATTCCCCTGAATCTGATTCCTTCAGAAATTCAGAAAAAATTGCCAAAAACCTATCGTTCTATTCCAACTATCTTACTTGGTAGATTAGCAATTGATATACAATTCCAAGGCAAAGGAATAGGGAAATTACTTTTAGTTGATGCTCTAAAGAGATGTCATGATATTTCAAAATCCTTAGGTTCCTTTGCGGTAATAGTGGACCCTATTGATCCTGATGCAGAAGAATTTTATACAAAATACGGGTTCATCAAGCTTCCAGACAGTGGGAAAATGTTTCTTCCAATGAAAACAATCAGTCAACTATTTGAATAAATTTTATAGAACGCATTTATAAATAAGATCACTAAGTCCCAGCGGGACGGCCGATTTATAACTGGGGATTTTAATCCCTAGACCTTAAGCATCAACCAGAGAGTAGAGTCCCAGCGGGACGGAACATTCCTATGAAATGAACCGTGCCTCTGGCACTTTCCCTTTTCTATCTAATCACTTGTCCAGCCATTAAAATGGCTGGTTATTAAATCGATCATGCCTCTGGCATTGAGGCCCGCGCCAAGTATCATTAATAATCCCTCAACCAAGTCCCAGCGGGACGGAGCATTAATTATTGCAAATCTTCAAACAAATACTCCGGTAAAAAGGGGATATTATGAGCTTTCAAGAGCTCTATGTACTCGTATCTAAAAGTCATTTTTTTATGATGCTCCTCTTGATTTTTGATGTATCTAGTTACTCGGCTTAATTGACTTTGACTATACGCAAAACATCCAAAGCCTATTTGCCATTCAAATCTGTGTTTCAAATAACTCGTTTCATTTAGCCACTTAGAGGATTTTGATTTTGCGCTTTTCATAACATCAGAAATGGAATGCTTTGGGTAAAATCGAAACAAACAATGAACATGATCACTTACCCCATTTACTATCAGAGTTTGACAACCTGTCTCATTAATGAGATTACCGATTACAGCCAAAAGCTCCATTTTGAATGATTCATGGATTATTGCTGACCGATACTTTACAGCAAAAATAGCTTGACAATAAAGAGATGAGTAGGTATTTGGCATAGGATATACTTTTTTACTTCACCTTAATTTAAAAAAAATAATCGTTCGTGCCTCTGGCACTTTCCCTTTTCTATCTAATCACTGATCCAGCCATTAAAATGGCTGGTTATTAAATCGATCATGCCTCTGGCATTGAGGCCCGCGCCAAGTATCATTAATAATCCCTCAACCAAGTCCCAGCGGGACGGCCAATTTATAACTGGGGATTTTAATCCCTAGACTCTAATCAATATCCAAACCCAGAGTCCCAGCGGCACGGAGCATTTTTTTCTTATCCCAAAATTAACTTCACCGAAGCAAAAAGCAACACAAAAGCCAAGAGGTACTTCAGAGACTTGACCGAAAACCGTTTTGCTCCTAAATAAGCTCCCAAAATTCCCCCAGCCACAGTCAGCGGAACCAATATCCACAACTCCTCTTTCAGTGGTATCTCGTAAGTACTCGCCCCAAGAAATCCCGACACAGAATTCAAAAATATAAACAGGGCACTCAAGGCCGCCGTTTCCTTCACTCCTGCCCAGCCCAACATCAATATAATGGGAGTCAAAATAATTCCCCCTCCGATTCCAATCATTCCTGATAGCAAGCCTATACTTATTCCCAAAATTGGCCCCATCCACCAACTTCGCTGGATTATTTTCTCATCAGCAACCGGAAAAATACCCGCAAACTTCAAAGCCGGAAAAAGTAACAACCCACCTAAAACCTTTTTGTAAATCGAGGCATCCAATAAAATCGTCCCGCCCAAATAGGCCGCCGGAATCGAAAAAATGATCAAGGACCAAAACAAGCTTGTGGGAAATTCACCGGCTTTGCGATAGCTTATAAAAGAAGCCATGGAAACCATCATGTTGAGAATCAAAGCCGTGGGCCGTATTTCTTCAGGTGCAAAACCCAACAATGCTAAAATCATCAAATATGAACTCGCTCCTCCATGACCGACAGAAGCATATAAAAATGCCGCAAAAGGCATCAGTAAAAACAAGGCATAGTAGATCAAATCCTCCATTACCAAGGAAAAAATTTCACCTTTTCTCCAGCCTGAACAAACTCGATTTCCTCAGGGATTTCCACAAAGCCATCCGCCAAGCCAAAAGCAATCAAATTGAAGGATTCCTGTCCCTGTAGAATGTACGCCTTTTCCTCTTTCATCTCGGCTTTTAAAAATTGGGTCAGGGGAATTTTCTTTTCAAAATCATCTGCCAAGGGAACTTTGATATAGGCTTCCCAAGCGGTTGGTTCTCCCTGCCATGTACGAATCAAAGGCTTTACATATTGCATAAAACAGGAAAGAACGGAACCGGGATTTCCCGGTAATCCAAAAACTAGTTTCCCTGCCTTTTGTCCCACGTAAAGCGGTTTTCCCGGTCGCTGTTTCAACTTATAAAACAGCTCCTGCACCTGATTTGCCTCCACCGCTTCCTTCACAAAATCATAATCCCCTACCGAAATACCACCGGTAAAGATCACCAAATCACTGGATTCCATAGCTTCTTTCAATCCCTGGATAACCGCCTCTTTTTCATCCCTAACTTTGATTTGATTGACCTGCCAAATCCCCAATTGCCGCAACCAAGACTCCAAAGCCGGGCCATTGGCATTGTAAATCTGACCGGGATTCAATTCTTCGCCCAAATCTTTGATTTCATTTCCGGTAATGATCAGCGAAATGCCGGGAAACTCCCAGACTTCCACATGCTCCACTCCCACCGAGGCCAATAAACTGACCATCCCGGGTGTAATTTTCGAACCTTCTTCCGCAATTCGATCTCCAGCTCGGCACTGCGAACCTTGGTAGCGGACGTGTTTTCCTTTTTCTACTTCGGAAGAATCAAAAAAAATCTCATCCCCTTTTCGCTCCACCTTCTCCTGCATGATGACCGAATCCGCTCCTTTAGGCATGGGTGCACCGGTAAAAATCCGGACAGCCTCTCCATTTTTGAGTTCCAAATTCATGGTGGAACCTGCCGAAATCTCTCCCTTAATCCGAAGAGAATTAAGATTTTCCTGCCAAAAAAAAGCATAGCCATCCATCGCCGAATTGTCAAAAGATGGCACATTGATTTTGGAAAAGACCGGCTCAGCCAAAAAATAGCCCAAAGCCTGAGAAATGGGGATTTTAATTTTCCTACGGGGCAAATTCAACTGTCCCAAAATTCTTTTTGCCTCAGCTACCCCTATCATTTTAGCCTCCGATTTTGATCATACTTCGATTTTCTATCGCATCAGGATTGGTTTTGAGGTAGTCAGGATCAAACTGCCCCCCCAGCGCTTTATGCTTTCGGGAAATGGAAAGTCGAATGAGTTCTTCAATATTTTCTCCCTTGCGCAAAGCGCCCAAAAGATCCAACTCTTCTTTTCCAAACAAACAATTTTTGATTTTACCGTCTGCAGTGAGCCGAATGCGATTGCAGCCCGCGCAGAAGTTTTCACTCATGGTGGTGATAAAGGCAAAAGTTCCTGCAAAACCCGGAACCATATATTTTTTGGTAGTGTCGTGCTTTTTGTCCTCCAGTTTGATGATTTCAAATTTTTCCCGAACCAAGTCCAGCATCTGAGCCGCGGTGATCACTTTTTTGCTCTGCCAGTGATTTCCCGCAAAAGGCATAAACTCAATAAAGCGAACATGCAGCGGAAGCTTTTCGGTCAAGGTCACAAAGTCGCAAATCTCTTCCTCAATCAATCCGTGGAGGGCAACGGCGTTGATTTTTACCCGAAAACCATTCTGAAGCAACAACTCGATATTGTCCCAAACCTGCTGAAACTGATCACGACGGGTGAGTTGGAGGAATTTTTCCCGATTCAGCGTATCCAAGGACACATTGACAGATCGCACACCTGCATTTTTAAGAGTTTCGATATGCTTATGAATCAATACACCATTGGTAGTCAAAGTCAGTTCCACGGGATGCTTGGAAAGTGCAGCCATTAGTTCAGGGAATTCTTTTCTGACCAAAGGTTCCCCACCGGTTAGCCGGATTTTTTTTACCCCCAGGCCGATAAAGGTTTCTGCGAGTTTAAGAATCTCCTCCTTACTCATCAACTTGGACTGGGGCATCCACTCCATTTCCTCCTGCGGCATGCAATAGGTGCAGCGAAAATTACAGTGATCCGTCAGCGAGATCCTGAGGTAATCGTGTGTACGTCCAAAATTGTCCTGAAGCATATGCGATGTTACCAGCTTTTTATGTAAGAATCAATCCTCTAAAAGCCAATCCTTCCTAAAACGAATTATTTATCCTTTGAATTCCACCTAGAAAAAAGCCAAGCTCAAGGAGCCTGGATTTTTTTGTTAACCAATCTATCTATTGTTTCCTGATTTTCGCGAATTGATCCCTCCTTTTCTAAATTGGGTAGGATTTAAATTCAGGTGTTTTTTGAAAAAATTATTGAAATGTGTCACCTCAGTAAATCCTAGCGAATAGGCAATTTCGGACACATTCCAGCTGCTTTGCTTTAAGAGAATTTTTGCCTCCTGAATGAGTCGATCGGCAATCAGCTGACTGGTGGTTTTCCCGGTCATTTCCTTCACCGCCCGGTTAAGGTGATTGACATGGATATTGAGTTGGTCGGCAAATTCTGCCGGAGCCCGCAAACCAATGGTTTGGTGGGTATCGTCGACTGGGAATTGCCTTTCGAGCAATTCCAGGAAGATCGAAGCAATCCGAAGGGAAGCATTGCCATGCTGAGTAATCTGAATCTCAGCAGGCTGCAGCTTCATGCCGAAGTGAATCAATTCAAAGACCAAGGCCCGGAGTGAATCATACTTGTATTTGTATTCCGAGTTGAATTCGGTTTGCATTTTTTCAAAAATGTTTTCCACCTGAACCGTTTCCTCATCCGTCAGTTCGAAGATGTGAGTCCCATTGGGATGAAAAACCTCGTACTGTTGGATTTGTCCGAAATTCATAAAAAAGTGTGGATTGAAAATGCAATAAATCCCCTGAGTTTCCGGACTCAGATGATCCCATTTATAGGGTACAAGCGGATTGGAAAAAGAAAGCGCCTGCTTTTTGACCTCATAAATCCGATCAGCATAATGCACGGTACTCGCACCCTTGACCAGCATAATTTTATAAAAATCTCTTCTTCGGTAAGGTACCGCCTTGAGCTTTCCCTCGAAATAAGGCTCCAGCCGAAAAAGGTTAAAATGCCCGATTTCGTTTGCGATATTTTCCGGAATCCAATTGAATTTCCGCTTGTAAAACTCCTCTAGACTTTCGGGATTTTCCATGAGATTATTTTTTTGAATAAAGATTTTCAAACTTATACAACAGACTCACATTCCAAACCAAGTCATTTCCCGGGATGGTGGATTTGATTTTTTGATTGAAAAAAGTCTGAAACTGAAAAGGCAGTGCCCTTTTTTAAAGGTAAAGGCCGAATTGACATAATTTCCAGAGTTTTCATCTACTTGTAGAAAAAAGACCTGCGGATTGATACTCAAGCTGAGATCATTAACCAACTTCACGTCAGATATACCCGCATTCAAGGCGAAAAAGTCGGAATTTTTTGCTGCGATCACTTGTACACCGGATCCCCTCAGGTAATAAAATCCAAGAGAAAATTTATTGGTGACTTTATAGCTTGTGTTGACCTCCCCTGCAAGATAACGATTTGCCACAAAGGCCCTTTCCTGATTTCCATCCACTAGCATTTCTTTTTCCATAAATAGAAATGCCGGATGACCTCCAATAGTCAGCGAAAACCGCTTGTCCTTAATCACCTTATACCTTCCCCAGAAAATAAATGTCCAGGGTTTTCCGTCCATTCCGAAGCGAAGCATCGGATCAAAGGATAGCCGCTTCCCTCCCATCGACAGATCAAAGAAGACGGCAGGTCTTCCCAGAGAAAAGGAAGGAATAATTGAAATCCCATTGTTGGTGGCTGTTATGGTACCACTCAACTGACGGTTTTCAGATTCCTGTGCATTCGAAATAACATTTACAAAAATCAATACAAAAGTCAGAAGTGAAAACACCACTGATTTGAGCAGTTGATTTTTCAGATAACTTGCTTTTTTAGAAATAAGCTCGACTACTCTCATGATTCAATTGAATTACACCACAAAATTGCGGGGAAATAAAGAGCAGGAGCTAATGCTATTCAAATGATAAGTTACGATATTCAAACAAAACTTACCCAAACTCTTTCCATCCGATTCCCAAAGAAAAAAAACCTTTCAAAAAGAAGAAAAGCTCATGTAAATTGTTTGAATTTGATAAGAAAAGGTTTGAAAATCATTAGCTATCAGGAGAAATAACTGTGAATTTTGTAAGAACGAAATTTGAATACTTAGGCAAAACTATTCGATCATGAAAAAATACGTCATCCTTTTCACCTTTTTCTTTTGTGCCGGTTTCGCAGTTGCTCAGTCCTCCGTCGAGCAGGAAATCAAACAGCTCTCTATGGACAAATGGCAGTGGATGGCCGATAAGGACATCGCCAAACTAACTCCCCTCTTCCATCCAGAAGCCAAGTTCGTACACATGAGTGGTACCTGGACCACTGAACGCGAACTTGAAATCATCGAGACGGGAAGCATTTGGTATAAAAAAGCAGATGTCCACGATACCGCAATCGAGATCCTAGGAAACACTGCCATCGTATGGAACCGAATCACGCTGACGGCCCATGTCCGAGGAAATGATGTAGCCACTGAATTCACTGTAACCGAAGTTTATCAGAAAGAGGAAACGGACTGGAAAATGCTGGCCTTAACTTTCAGTAGCGTGCGGGATACGCATGAGATTGAGAAGTAAAGCCGCCCAGGTTAGTGTCTCTACTAACTGAAGCAAAACAAGTGAGTGGGGACCTGACTAACCGTCAGGCAAGCACTCACTTGGGCATAAAAAACATCAGCATATTCAAACCAATGAAGCTCCTTCTCCTAAGTATTTTCTTGTTTACCTCCCTGCTTGGTTCCTGCCAATCCAAACCCGAGACAATCGTGCAAAATACTCAGGTGACCTCCGAAAAAATACTTATCGTCTACCTCTCCAGGACCAAAAACACCAAAGCAGTGGCGGAGATGATTCAGAAAGAAGTTGGAGGTAGATTGGTCGAATTGGAATTGAAGACACCCTATCCGGAAGACTACCAAGCCATTGTGTCTCAAGTAGCCAGAGAAAATGAAACTGGCTTTCTACCACCTTTAAAAACCAAAATCCACGATCTGGATCAAGTAGAAGTGGTTTTTCTGGGATTCCCAACTTGGGGTATGCAATTGCCTCCTCCGATAAAAAGTTTTCTTACCGAGAATAACCTGAGCGGGCAAAAGATCATCCCCTTCAATACCAACGGAGGCTATGGCATCGGAAGCAGTTTTGATACGCTGGAAGAGCTTTGTAAAGGCTGCCTGATTCTATCGGGATTTTCTGTTCGGGGTGGATCCGAGCGGGATGGAATTCTTTTTGTCATGGATGGGGAAAAAGAAATAAAGGTTGAAAAAGAAGTAAAAAAATGGCTTAGTAGCCTAAAATCCTGATTTTCAATAGCTCCAAAAGCTTAGGTATTGGTTGAGAAAAAGATTTTTTTAAACTTTCCATCTACTCTTTTGTTCTTGTAACAACATCTAAAAAACCTTCAAACGATGAAAAAGACAAAAATTTTAGTACTAGCGGGAAGTTTCCTAGCTATGGGATTGTGGACCGCTTGTAGCGCTCCAAAAGAAGAAGCCACCGAAGAGACGGCTGTAGAAGAAGAAGTAGTGGAAGAAGCACCGGCTCCTTCAAATACGGTAGTGGATATTGCGATTGGATCTCCAGATCATACTACGCTGGTAGCTGCTGTCCAAGCTGCTGAATTAGTTGAAACGTTAAGTGGTGATGGACCATTCACGGTTTTTGCACCTACCAATGCAGCATTTGAAGCTTTACCGGCAGGTACTGTAGAAGATCTTTTGAAGCCTGAAAACAAAGAAACTTTAACAGGCATTCTTACTTTTCACGTAGTCTCTGGCAATGTATTATCCAGTGACCTAAGTGATGGTCAAGTTGTCACTACTCTTAATGGTCAAGAATTGACCGTTTCTATCGTAGATGGTAATGTATCAATCGGCGGTGCAAATGTAGTTGCAGCTGATCTGGAAGGCACCAACGGTGTGGTTCATGTCATCGATACTGTCCTATTGCCACAATAATTTATTGAAAACGACACTTAAGGCTGATCCTTTTCGGGTCAGCCTTTTTTTATGTTGGGAAAATGGGAGATTTTTTTGAATTATCTCCACACCTTGTTTTCCTTTCAGGTAGAGTTTTAAATTTTTTTTTGATGAAAGCAGGAAGCTGAAGACGGGTTTTCCAACCTAATTTTTATGTTATAAAATTCAGAGATTCAGATAAATCTATTTTTATCCGACTACCAGTTGACTCTCGAATTTTTTAGCCATCTATTATCATTAATAAATAACTAGTGAGCCAATTGATTTTTTCTTGAAAAAAACCCTAAATTTCCTCAGTACAAAAACCCGGTCGATAACCCCTGAATCTACCAAGGAAAAATTTGTCTGCTTTACCATCCATCCTTACCAACCCAAAATTCAATTAGCTGTTTATTAATAATTTGAAGTTTAAGAATTTGTTTAGGTTTTTGCTTTTGCTCGTTTTTTATTCTATCCCCAATTTTTGGGATACTGGGTATTCTTTTGCTCAGGCTGAGCAGAATTCAGATTCTGCGGCTGATTTTTCCCTTGATTACGTCATGGAAATCTGGGACAATACCAAAGGACTACCTCAAAATGCGGTTTTTGCCCTCGAAAAAGACAACCATGGATATTTGTGGATCGCCACCGAAGAAGGCTTGGTACGTTTTGACGGAACTTATCCCAAGGTCTTTGATCAGGACAATTATCCTGAAATGATCGAGCAGACCTATTACACCTTTTTTAAGACCCCGGGAGGATTATGGGCTACGGCCGACAGAAGTGTAGCCCTATTAGAAAAAAATATCCAAAAAGTAATTGATTGCACATCCATCACTGAAAACACCTGGATCAGAGCCATTACCCAAATAGAAAATGGAGACCTATTGATCGGAACCGAGGAAGGAAAGATTCATCGCTGGGCTAATGAAACTTTTACCCCTCTTGATTTTTGGAATCCAGAACTTGGTTTAGAAATCCAAAGCTTTTTCCATTGGAGTCCTAGTCAACTCATGGTGGGAACCACCCGGGGGCTTTACTTATTAGACTTGGATGCAGAGGAAGTCAAGTTGCTGTCCTCGGATACTTTTCCCGTCATTAAAATTTTTGGCTCCTCAAGTGTCGTGTATGTGTATTCTCCGGATGCAGGGATTTTTCAACTGATGGAAAACATGGAAATGAAATCTATTATTTCATTCAATGAAATTAATGACATCAATCCCTCCAGTTTGGTCAGTGATTCGGAAAACCGGATTTGGGCAGGATCTATCGAAAAAGGCATCATTCTGATCGAAAATGGCAAGGTAAATCGATTCAGCTATCCTGAACTAGAAAATTATACAATTCGGAAAATCATCAAAGAGGATGAAAATCTATATCTAGGTACTTTGGGAAAAGGTCTCGCTCTGGTCAAACCCGCCAAAGTAACTCAGCCTAAATTTAAAGCCCTGGATAAAAAGAATATCAAGCCGATCTTTCAGGCAGCAGATAGCAGCGTCTGGATAGGTACTCGATCAGATGGGATATTTTGGATTGAAGACGGAAAAATCCGCAACTTGAATGAAAGCAATGGACTAATTCAAAATGGAATCACGACCATAGGGGCCAAAGACGAAAAAATCTATGCGGGGACGACCGTGGGAATTTCAATCATAGACCGAAATTCCGGCAAAATAATATCTGAATTCACCAAAGAGGACGGTCTCAAACACAATTACATCACCGCCATTTATAAAGATTCCAAAGATTGGGTGTGGATTTTAACCCGAAGAGGAGGCATTCATTACATCGACGAGAACGAGGTATTTCATCAAATTGACCTTCCTGAAAACTTTGCCTTTACCAACTTCGTGACTATTAAAGAATTACGAAATAAGGAGATTCTGATTGGATCAATGAATCAAGGCATTTTCCGGTTCAAAGACGGGGAATTTATAGGAAATCGAACTTTACCCCTTACTCCGGGAGAAGATGTGGTTTATGCGATTTACGAAGACAAAGTAGGAGACTTGTGGTTTGCTACCCACGGAGGCTTGATATTATTGAAAGATGGTCGATTTAAAGTTTTAAGAAAAGCCAATGGACTAAAAACCAAAAGTGTGTATAGCATCACCCATGACGGAATTAATGGGGTTTGGATCAGCAATAATTTCGGGGTTCAATATTTTTCGGATTCAGAGCTTGAGAAATTCAAGGAAACCAGAGATGAGGATTTTTTCATCGGTACCACCCTTTACAATGAAAGCTTGGGAATGCCTAATTCTGAAGCCAATGGGCTCATTTTCCCTCCAGTGACCAAAGATTTCTCCGGGAAAATCTGGGTACCTACCGTAGAGGGAGTTGGGGTCATAGATCCTGCGGTCACTTCAGAGCAAGCAAAGTCTCCCTCCAATTTTATTTGGGATGAGTTACAACTGGGAAATCAAAAAGCAGCGATTGACAGTCAAATTGAAATTCCCCCCGGGGTTCGAATGTTTCAGGTTTCTTTTAGCCTCATTGACTTCGAAAACCCCTCTCAGTATTCTCTTTTCTACCGAATTGATGACGGATCGGAGAGTTGGCTACCAATCAAAGATCAGCGATTGCTCTTTTTCAATGGCTTAATGCCCGGCACCTATGATCTGGAAGTGAAAATCTTAAGATTTGGACAGGAGGAAACGATCCATTCACTTCCTATTCAGGTTAAAGCAAATTTTATTGAAACTCCATTCTTTTGGATGATTATCGGTTTTTCCCTTTTGCTTTTGGTTTATTTCATTTTTAGATACTATTTCAATAGTAAAATGAAGCGGGAACTGGAGGCCAAAGTCGAGCGGAGAACTTTGCAACTCAGCCAAACCAATGAAAAACTCAAGGAGGCAGTTCGGGAAATTGAGGATCAAAATTTGAGATTGCAAGAAATCACCTGGGATCAATCCCATCTCGTCCGGGCACCCTTAACCAAAGCCATGGGAATCAATCAGTTGTTGATTAAATATTCGAAATACTCGAAAGTAGCCAAAAGCAAAGAGGAATTGGAAATCGAGCTTTTGGAAACCCTGAAACAATTGGATGAAATCGTAAAGGAAACTCACTCCAAATCCGAAAACCTTAAGAAATAATGAAAAATAACACCCCCAAGGTTCTTATTATAGATGATGATCCCGGAGTGTTATTCCTTCATGAAATCATAGTGACCGAAAATAACCTGCATCCCAAGCCCAGTACTTTTTTTGATGCCAAAAATGCCTTGAACTATATTCTATCCATCGATGAGGGTGTCAATCGAATTTTGATTTTTTTGGATATCAATATGCCAAAAATGAATGGTTGGGAATTTCTAGATCGTTTGGTCAGAAAAATCAAACATTTGGATATCAAAGTAATCATGGTCACTTCCTCATTAAACAGAAATGAACGGGAGAAAGCCAAAGAATATGAAATCATCATTGATTTTTGGGAAAAGCCGATGGACGAAGATCAGGTTTCTGGACTGATTCAAAAATTAGAGTCCTGGCTGAAGGGTCACTAGCAAACAGGTCTGTAAATCGCAAAAGCAAAAATATCCAACGTCAATTTCCCGAATTGATTGATTTACAAAATCTTCTGTTTGATTTTCGTAAGAATACCTTTCCATAAAATCCCTAACTTTATTCTTTAAATAACTATGAAATGGCCATTATCAATCTTACTATCAACGGAAAATCCAAGCAAGTCGATGTAGATCCCAACACCCCTGTACTTTGGGTTTTACGGGATCATCTGGATTTAGTAGGGACCAAATTTGGTTGCGGTATCGCCCAATGCGGTGCTTGCACCATTCATCTTGACGGCACTGCAGTTCGATCCTGTTCACTACCGGTTTCGAGCGCAGAAGGTGCCGAAATCACCACTATTGAAGGACTCTCAGAAAAAGGAGATCATCCCCTTCAGGAAGCCTGGATTGAGCATGATGTCCCCCAGTGTGGCTATTGTCAGGCTGGACAAATCATGACAGCGGCAGCACTATTAAAAGATAATCCTAGCCCATCCGATGAAGAAATTGAAGATGCCATGAATGGGAATATTTGCCGATGTGGAACCTACCTCAGAATCAAAGCTGCCGTAAAAACTGCGGCACAAAAACTGTAATCCCTCAGAACCATGACCACTGTAAATACAAAACTCAATAGAAGATCATTTCTGAAGGTTTCTGCCCTTGCCGGGGGAGGAATGGTCCTTAGCTTTTCTTGGTTGGCCGGTTGTAAACCTACACCAGAAGAGACGCTTGGCATGCCCAAGGAATGGTTTGAACTCAACAGCTACATCAAAATCGGTGAAAATGGAGCGGTTACGCTTTACAGTTCCTCACCTGAATTTGGTCAAAACATAAAAACCTCCATGCCTATGATCCTTGCCGAGGAACTCGACGTGGATTGGAAAAATGTAATGGTAGAGCAAGGTAATTTTGACACCAATCGATTCCAAAGACAATTTGCTGGAGGAAGCCAATCCATCCGCCAAGGCTGGACGCCGCTCCGTACAGCAGGTGCCACAGCCCGAGCCATGCTCGTCACTGCTGCGGCCCAAACTTGGAGTGTTCCCCAATCAGAAATCACCACTGCATCTGGAATTTTGGAGCACAAGGGAAGTGGAAAAAAAGCACACTATGGTGAAATGGCTTCTTTAGCCTCCACCTTAGAAGTCCCCGAGAAAGTAGATTTGAAGGCTAGGAAAGATTTCAAAATCATTGGCACCTCGAAAAAAAATGTAGATGTACAACAGATAATAACCGGCAAACCACTTTTTGGATTGGACTATAAAGTGGAGGGGATGAAATACGCTTCAATTATTCATCCACCTGCTTTTGGAATGCGATTAAAATCTTTTGACGGGGACAAAGCCAAAGCAATGCCGGGAATCCAAGACCTATTCACCATAAAAGTTTACAATGAAGATTTCGTCAGGAGCTTTTTCGATGTGGTCACTTTTCCGGAGCTACTGGTGATTGTAGGGAATTCAACTTGGGAAGTATTTCAAGCAAAAAAAGAAGTGAAAGTGGAGTGGGAAAAGGCTCCTGAATCCAATTTTTCAATGAGGGGTTTTGGCGGAGGAGAACCCTCGACAATCACTGTACCGGAAGGGCTTGAAAATACCGTTGATCATCGCTCAAAAATGGAAATAGTTGCCAAAAATTCAGCTAGGGTCGTCCGAAGAGATGGAGATCCCGAAAGTGCATTTAAAAAAGCAGCAAAAGTCCTAGAGAGAACTTATACGGCTCCTTACTTAGCCCATAATACCATGGAGCCGGCAAATTGCTTTGCAAACGTAGGGGATGAACAAGCTGAAATTTATGGCCCTACTCAATGGCCGGAACCGATCAGCGCGGCATTGGCAGACCGATTGGGTTTACCCAAGGACAAAATAAAAATCAACCTTCCTAGAATGGGAGGAGGTTTTGGATTAAGAGCTTATAGCCATCATTTGTTAGAGGCAGCAGTGATATCCCAAAAAATAAAAGCTCCCGTCAAAATGGTGTACACACGAGAGGATGATATGAGCTACGGAATTTATCGCCCTACCTACTCGGCTACTTACCGTGCAGCTTTGGATGAAAACAATCAATTATTGGCATTTCATGTCAAAGCTGGAGGAATTCCAGAATCCCCACTTCACGCCAACCGTTTTCCGGCAGGCGCGATTGACAACTATTTAGCTGAAGGTTGGGAAATCCCTTCCAATATTACCATCGGGGCTTTCCGAGCTCCTCGATCCAACTTTATCGCAGGAGCTGAGCAAAGCTTTCTGGATGAATTGGCCGAGGAAATGGGGAAAGATCCAATCGAATTCCGCTTGGAATTACTCAAGCGAGCAGAAACAAATCCAGTAGGGGAAAACAACGATTATGACCCCAAGCGCTATGCTGGTGTACTAGAATTGGTACGGGAAAAATCCAACTGGAATAATCCCCCGGCTGATGTCCATCGCGGAGTTTCCGCCTATTTCTGCCATAATTCTTACGTGGCTGAGGTCTTGGATTTAAAAATGGAAGGCAGTACCCCAAAAGTAGAGAATGTCTTCGCCGCCGTCGATTGCGGGATCGTCGTGAATCCCGATGCCGCTGCCAATATGGGTGAAGGGGCTATCGTGGATGGAATCGGCAATGCCTTTTTTGGTGAGTTGGGGTTCGAAAACGGCGCTCCTACCAAGCGGAATTTTGACCAATACCGAATGATTCGTCAAAAGGAAGCTCCAAAAAATATCCAAGTGCATTTCGTGGAAAACAATGAAGATCCCACAGGTTTGGGTGAGCCTCTCTTCCCTCCTGTCTTCGCAGCCGTAGCCAATGCGCTATACAAGGCCACTGGAAACCGGCTTTATGATCAGCCTTTCCAACCCAAACTGGAAGAGATGAGCAATCTGTTGATGTAAAGAGGAATGATTTCGTTTTAAAATAGTATTCAAAAGCAGGCATCGGGGGATGCCTGCTTTTTTGTTTTACGAAAACTCAAAAACTGACTTTTAGAAAATTTCAATCCTGATTTTCTGTGATTTAATATTTTTTTACAAAAGTCTTGAAGCGAAATCAAGGCTCATGACGTATTGGGGACAGAATAAAAACTAAATCCAACACCATGATTAAAAGATTGATTTCTTTCAAGAAAAGAGGCCTGATGATGGCTACCAGTACATTGGCCCTAGCAGGGATTTTGGGTCTGAGCAGTTGCCTCGATGACATCGAAAACCCAAATCTCCCTCCCACTGCCTATGTTTCTGTTTATCAGGGTTCCCCTGACGCCCCTGAGCTCGACATTTATGCAGATGCAAACCGGATTAATAATCAGGCATTAGATTTTGCTGAAGCACTAGCATACAGTCCTTTTTATGTAGGAGAGCGACAATTCAAAGTGACCGCATTTGATGCTGCTTCTTCCCTATTGGAGAAGGATTTCGTACTCGGAGCGGATACGGTCTATTCCCTGTTTATCCTAAATAAAATGCCTGATTTGGATGCGATTTTAGTTGAAGATGACTGGGAGGACCCAACTGCTGAGGAAGCTCAAGTTCGTCTGGTTCACCTTTCTCCGGATACCGAGGAGGTTTATGTCAAAATCAGCGATTCAGAAGATCGTTTATCCACTGATGTTGACTTTGGAGGTCACTCCGGTTTTTCAGCAATCGCTACAGATACTTACGACATCGAGGTGATCGCCGTGGACACAGAGGAAGTAATAGTCAGTGCATCGGATGTAGAGCTCAAAGGCAACCGGGTGTACACCTTTATTCTCCGGGGATTAGCCGAAACCGAAGATGAAGACCTCAAGCTAGACTTACAATTATTAACCAACTATGTCAACTACCAGTAAATTCTGAGTAAACGAAGCCAAAAATTCCCGGGTAATCACTCGGGATTTTTTTATAACCTTCTTCGATTGGGCTGTAGGTAAACATAGCCCACCAACTGATCATAGCGGGAACCCAAGGCCCGATAATACACCATCACTTCGTATTCATTTTCGGTTTGGAAATAGCTACCCTCGAAAGGCTTCGTATCTAACTCCTCTCCCAAAGCATATTGATAGTCATACCAGCCTTGTTTTAATAAAACCGCAGTTTCATAAAGCTCCAATTCCTCATTCCATTTCATCTGTGCATCCAGTGATTTTCCCCAAGCAGTAAAGGCCCCCATCAGGTAAATAGGTTCTGAGGTTTGGGGATATTTGAGGTAAAAATTGGTTAGAATGTATTGGCTGTCCATTTCGGGATTTCCTCCCGGTCGATCATTATTAAACACCACATATTGCCCATTGAGATCCAAATATTGGGAATAGGCCTGATTGGGCCTTGGACTGTCGATTTTGGCATCGGCATAGATCACATCCGTTTCCACGGTTATATTGGCAATATTGACGCCCGCAGCTCGAATAAATCGTAAGTCCACAAAACGAAATTCATTCCCAGCCGAAAAGGTGTTTTCCCCGTCAAAACTCTCAAATCGCATCAGTTTACTGCTTTCGTTCAAAAATGTTGGCTTAGAGAAGGACTTGGCATTTCCCCATCGCTGATTTTGACGGATAACTACTCGAATTTGATTATTCGGGTCCATGATGTCCCCATTTGAATAATTGACATTGACATTAATTTGCTGGGAAGTTTGGCGATCCGCCGTTTGACTCGTGGGAACGATGCTCGCACCCACGGTAAAAAACTCCTCATAGACCATAAATCTGCGAGTCAAAACCACATCCTCTTCATCTCTTCCACGATACACTTTCGCAATGTAATTTCCCGATTTGGTCACGGGTGGTATCTGAAACGTGTAATGGATATACGGAATCCGGGTATTGACTGAATACTCGTAGTCCTGTATGGTAAACTCATTGAAAGTGGACAGAAAATCATTGTTTTTCAACTGAGATTGCTTCCAGTCCGCATCACAATGAACCAACTTGACCGAATAGAGCTCCGGATCATAGGCTAAATCATCAAAATGCAAAACCAATGGCCTGGAATCTGAAATGGAAACCACCGGAGCATTCAACTGACTATTATAATCCGATCCCACGGGAAAAAGCCGAACCGAATAAATGTGATCCTTATACACTTTATCCTCAATTTGGCCAAAGAGATTTCCCGCATTCAGGGCAAAAAAGAAAAGTAAAAGATAGGTTCTTGCTTGATACATCGTTGAAAATAGGCAATTATTGAGTTAAGCCAAAACCTCCTGAAGGGCTGAAATCTCATCCACCAGTTTTTCCCAGGTCTCGGTAATCTGCCCAAGTTCTGTTTTTACCTTTTGGTAGTGCTCCTGTACTTCTTGGGCTTTTTGATCATCGGCATACAAATTCGGGTCAGCAAGCTCTTCTTCCAGCTTGCCCTGCTGGGCTTCTAGTTTTTCCATCTTTCGTTCGGATTCCTCCAAGTCCCGCTCCAAGCGCTTTAGGTCTTTTTTTGCCTGATTCAGTTCCACCTCTGACTTGGTGGGTATTGGTTTTTCTTTGGGTGGGCTTTTGACCACTTCTTCCTTGACAGAATTTTGTTGTTGTTGGCTTCGCCAAAATTCGTACTCCTCATACGTTCCCGGATATTCTTTGATCTGCTGATCTTCGATGTACCAGATTTTATTTGCCACTCCTTTGATGAAATGCCGATCGTGAGAAACCGTCACAAAAGTGCCTTCATACTGCTGCAAAGCCTGGATCAAAATATTTACCGACTGAAAATCCAAGTGGTTGGTCGGTTCATCCAAAAGCAAGAAATTAGCTTCAGAAATAAGAGTTTTCGCCAGAGCGACCCGGGATTTTTCCCCACCTGACAGTACTTTGATTTTTTTATACACCTCTTCATTGGAAAATAGAAAGCAACCCAAGACGCCTCGTAATTCTGAATCGGTTTTAGAGCTTCCGGCCTGATTCATTTCCTGCAAAATTTCATTGTCCAAAGTCAAGGCTTCCAGCTGATGCTGTGCAAAAAATGCCTTGATCACATTATAGCCTTCTGTCCGATTTCCCTCGATTTTCTCTGAACCGTCGATGATCCGAAGCAAAGTGGACTTTCCTTTTCCATTGGCTCCGATCAGGGCGATCTTATCTCCCCGCTCGATTCGGGCAGAGGTGTTTTTCAGAATGGTCAAATCCCCATAGGACTTGGATACATGATCCAAGACGACCACATCCCGACCGGATTTTTGGGAAAATTTGAATTTGAAATTGACAAAAGCCTCATCATTGACCACTTCATTTACCCGATCCAATCGGTCAAGGGCCTTGATTCGGGATTGCACCTGATTGGATTTGGTCGCTTTGGCACGGAAACGCTCGATAAAACGCTCCGTCTGCTTAATCATCTGCTGCTGATTTTCGTAGGCATTTTGCTGCAGTTCCATGCGAAGTTTTTTCTCTTCTTTATAGAAAGAATAATTACCTGGGTATAGCGTCAAAGTTTGATTCGCCACCTCCACGGTGCTACTGATACAATTGTCCAAAAAAGTCTGATCATGGGAAACCACGATTACCGCTCCTTCGTAATTTTTCAGATAATTTTCCACCCACTGAATGGATGGCAAATCCAGGTGGTTGGTTGGTTCATCCAGCATCAACAGGGAGGGTTTTTCCAACAGCAACTTTGCCAACATTACCCGCATTCTCCATCCACCGGAAAAGGTCCGCAGTGGCTTTTCCAAATCCCCGGTTTTAAATCCGATTCCTTCCAGAACTTCCTCAGCCTTGGCTTTGATGGTATAGCCTTCATTTGCTTCAAAGCGATCCTGTAAGAAGGCCAATCTATTGATGATTTCCTCCGAATGATCCGTCTCCATTTTATGCAGTACCTCATCGATCTCACCCTGAAGAGCCAGTGTTTCTTTAAAAGCCGCCAAAGCCACGTTTAAAATACTGTCGTCGGATTGATAGGAAAGCAAATCCTGATTTAAAAATCCTATGGTACAGTCTTTGGCTTTTTGAACTTCACCGGTTGTCGCTTGATAATCCCCATTGATGATTCTTAAAAGTGTCGATTTTCCGGTTCCGTTTTGGCCTACCAACCCGATTTTATCTTTGGGTTTGATATGAAGGTTTGCGTTTTCGTAAAGAGCTCTCCCGCCGATAAAGTATGAAAGGTTACTGATTGATAACATGCTGCAAAAATAGCTAATCGCCCGTTCCTATCCTTCCTGAAATGGAAAAGATTGTTGGGAGGGTTGGGTGTAAAGGAGGAAGTCATAGGAAAGTCTGAAGGCTTAAATGAAAAAGTTGAAACGGTATTTAGCAAAGGGAATGGGTGAAATCTAATCTGCTCCTCGTAAATCCTATTTCATAAATCGTAAATAGGCAGGCAGTCGCAGTTTTCAGGAATTAGGAACTCGGAAAGTTGGTATTTCTAAACCTTTAAAATATCGAATGAAAAATGATGGATTTCGAAATACTCAAAGAGGATTACAGAAAAATCCCGAAGTGCCTGTCCCGATTATCGGGAGATTAAACTTTTCAATACCTGTGCGCCGCGGCGTAGCCCCGAATGAAAGGAGTTGCGGAATGCGGGGTTTGGACATGACGATAGTCCTCAACCTTGGCCCGAGGATCTGCCGGATTTCTGCACCGGAATGCCGAGGAGGGTGACAAAGTTCAATAAACAAATTCAATGAGCAATTTTCAAGGGAAATGGAATCATTGCTCGGGACTAAGCCATTTTCTTAACGGATTTTCAATGCCCCAAAAAACCATAAATGCTGCAAGGCAGATACCCACTACCTAATATTCGGATTTTAATTCAAAAACGGAAAAAGTTGCGTCGTAGGGAGCACTTTATAAGTTGATCTATAAAACACTCCCCTTTCTAAATCTTGGGTCAATGCGAAGATTTAAAAATTCCTTTACTCGAACTTTTCCAAACTCTTGATACAAAGGATTTAATATTAGATTATACTCCATATTTACAATAGTCGAAGGCACCCGAAGTGCAAAAACCCCCTTCTTGTTAACTAATTCTGTAAAAATAGTGGTAGTCTCTGTAGAATAAGGATATTGATTCCAATGTTTGGGAAGTTCAGTTAACTTCTCTATGGGGAAATCATCCGGAAATTCAATTTTGGCAACTAAAATCTCTCTGGGTAAATTGGCAATGTTATCTGAGTGGACATAGTATTCCAAAAGCGCGAGAGAAATATTCTCAGAACAATAAACCGCTCTAGTACCAACCTCATTCCATCTTCCCCCAACCTTTTCGGCACCTATTCCCGAAAGCGTAAAGTCCTTGAATTTGGCATTGGCAACTCTGAAAACGACCATTAGCTATAAACATTATATTTAATTCTAATGATCTCATTTTCAACCATTTCAAACCCAAAACTACTATCCAGTAATTCAAATGGTTTTTTATCTCCCAAAGCACGGGAGGGTGTCAATAACCAATTTTTAAAATCCTCACGGGAGTCAAATACATCATATCCTAACCCAAACAACCTTGCCAATTCATAAATACGCTCAGACGTTTCTTTACTATACACATTTTTTTTTTGCATACTGCTGATAGAAGCTGGAAGGATATCAGCAAACTCCTTTTCCGTCGAACCCAAAAGAGTAATCAATTGCTTCCAATCAGATTTTTTAACCCCGTCTCTAATACGGCCGATCAACTCCAACTTGTACCCAGGCGCATCTTTGGAATGAACTACAACCCAAGCCGGAGAAAACATATGCAATTGATCAATCCCACCAATTTCCTTGGCAGAAGAACCTAAGTCCCCTGATTCTGTATTTTTACTTTTTTTTACAGTTTCCATGATTGTATTTTTACGCTCGACAGAAAGTAAATATACAATTTTTTTAAGCCAATTCAAAGCTAAAAGACTCTTTGGAGCCTAAAGAGGATATTCTACAGAAAATTAGGTGAGTACGATGCACAAGGCCGTAAATTTTAAAATTAAGGGCAAAAAGATGAAAGGTGAAATTGAAGTGATATACTCTATAAACTACGCTGCTGTTAGTAAATCGTAATTCAGAAATGGGTTTTTTGTCCGGTGTCCGATGTCGGATGTCCGGTGTTAATCGAAATCTAAAGGCTAATGGGTTAAATTCTGAATCGATGAATTCAAGGAAAAAGTTTAAATCTACTCTGCTCCTCGTAAGTCCTAATTCATAAATCGTAAATAGGTAGGCAGTCGCAATTTTCAGGAATTCGAAATTCTGAAATTTGATATATCCAAATCTTGAAAATCTCGAATGATGAATTTCGAAATACTCAAAGAGGATTTCAGAAAAATCCCGAAGTGCCTGTCCCGATTATCGGGAGATTAAACTTTTCAATACCTGTGCGCCTGTGGCGTAGCCCCGTATGAAGTGAGGCAGAATGCCGAACGGAATGCGGGGTTTGGTCACGACAAAATACCCCAACCTCGGCCCGAGGATCTGCCGGATACCTGCACCGGAATGCCGAGGAGGATGACAATGTTCAATTAACAAATTCAATGCGCAAATTTCAAGTGGTAATGATTATTGAATTATTGATGAATCGGGGAATTGTCGAACTGTTGAATCGATGGGAAGGCGGGAGTTTGGAGAAATCAGTCCTATAAAATTTCGAATGATAAATGAAAAAAGGTGAATTTCGAAGTTTGGGCCCTATCCTCTTTTCCTATTTTTGGAATAAAGTACCATCATCCGGACAACAAGCATTATATTAAAGGGTTAATCCATTAAATCATGATCAATACCTCTCAACTATGAACACATTGAAAATACTTAGTCTTTTTGTTGGGGTCAGCTTGTTTAGCTTAGAAGCAAGTGCCCAACTCCAAGCAGTCAAAACTCCCAATTCTGCCAACAAACGAAACATCAGCCAAGCTCAGGCGGATGTCAAACTGGACCGTATACAGCTTCCTGAGGGCTTTAAAATCGAAGTTTGGGCGGCGGATGTTCCCAATGCAAGATCAATGAGTATAACCGAGGAAGGAATTGTCTTTGTCGGAAATCGCCAGGAAAAAAACGTCTATGCCCTTGTGGATGAAAATGGTGACGGAAAGGCAGATGCGAAGTTTGTTTTGGCCGAAGGCCTGCGCATGCCAAATGGAGTGGCCTACAAGGACGGAGATCTTTACGTTGCCGAAGTTAGCCGAATTTTACGCTTTAGAGACATTAAAAATACGCTGACCAATCCAAAATTTGAGGTCGTCTATGATGGATACCCTACCGAGTCACATCACGGATGGAAGTTTATCGCATTCGGTCCGGATGGCATGCTTTACGTACCGGTGGGTGCCTCTTGCAACATTTGTGAATCAGAAGATGAAATCTATGCTTCTATCACTCGGATTGACCCCAACTCTGCCAACCCTACGCCTGAAATCTTTGCCCATGGAGTGAGAAATTCAGTGGGTTTTGATTGGCATCCCGAAACCGGAGATCTTTGGTTTACCGACAATGGACGGGATATGATGGGCGATAATATTCCCGAATGCGAACTCAACCATGCCACGGAAAAAGGACAGCACTTTGGCTATCCTTATTGGCATGCAGGTACAGTCAAAGATCCGGAATTTGGAAATCAGGGAAAGGCCGAATCTGAATATGTGAAACCGGCCGCAAAACTTGGGCCTCATGTGGCGCCACTTGGAATGCGTTTTTATGAAGGAAGCATGTTCCCTTCGGATTATAAACATCAGGCAATCATTGCCAAACATGGAAGTTGGAATAGGAGTAAAAAGTCCGGTTATGAGGTGGTAAAAGTGGAAATGGACTCCAATGGAAAGGTAATTGCCGAAAAACCATTTGCCACCGGATGGTTGGATGATGCGACTCAAGATGTTTGGGGAAGGCCAGTAGATGTGCAGGAATTGCCCGATGGAAGTTTGTTGATTTCCGATGATATGGCCAATTGCATTTATCGGGTGAGTTATGCAAATTGATTTGAAAATAATAAGGAATATGATTGTCCGCAATGATGCCAGTAGCCCAATTTTCTTTACTAAAAAAAGACGGATCCGCCTCTGCGGACAGGTGTCAGATGTCCGGTGACCGATGCCTGCATAAATCTGTCATTTTCGCAGAATTTTAGTTGTTCAGTTTTGCTACTGGTAAGAAAGCGGATATACATAATAAGGAATTAATATTTATGGGCCCAAAGCATAATTCTGCATGCTTTGGGTCTTTTTTTTGGTTTTGACACTTACTTTTCCCAATCAAGAAAACAGGATTTGCTTGGGCTAGTTTTAAAAATGGTATATTGGAAGCATAAGGCAATAAGCTAATCTAGTGAGCAAAATCAGAACTTAACCTGGCATTTTGTAAAGCAAATCTCATTAACACTGTTTTTCTTTATCCCGAATACGGCTCATTAGGAAATTGTTTGCAATCAAGAATACAACTACAAATCAATGGAAGAAAAAAGTTATAACATCAACATCAATCCAGATTGGATAAAAAAATATCTGGGTAAAATCCTTTGGGCAGTTTTTGCCCTGATTATTCTTTTTTCCAGCGTCCGAACAGTTGGGCCTGAAGAAGAAGGAGTCGTCATTCAGCTTGGAGAATACAACAGAACTGTAGTGCCGGGATTGAATTTTATGCTACCCCTTGGAATCGAGAAAATGTATAAAATTCCTGTTCAACGACAATTAAAGCAGGAATTTGGTTTTCGAACCACCTCAGCAGGTCAACGCTCCGAATATGTAAAGGCTGGATACGGAGATGAAAGCATGATGCTGACGGGAGACCTCAACCTCACAGATGTAGAATGGGTGGTCCAATATAGAATCACTGATTCCTACAAATTTCTATTTAAGGTTAGAAATGCGGAAAAAACTCTGCGTGATATGTCCGAATCTGTCATGCGGAAAGTAGTTGGTGACCGAACCGTAAATGAGGTGCTAACCGTGGGAAGACAAGAAATTGCCTCCAGTGCGGAAATTAAGCTTCAGGAACTCTGCGATGAATACGAAAACGGAATTCGAATCGATCAGGTCGTATTGCAGGATGTAAATCCACCCGAACCGGTCAAGCCTTCGTTCAACGCTGTAAATGAAGCCCAACAGGAACGCGAAACCCTCATTAACCAGGCCGAAGCTGACTACAACCGGATTATCCCTAGAGCAAGAGGAGAAGCGGAAGAAACCATCCAATTGGCTGAAGCCTATTCTCTCAACCGGGTGAATCGTGCCAAAGGAGAAGCGGAACGATTTAATTCACTTTACGAAGCCTATATCAAGGCTCCAGAGGTAACCAAACAACGGATCTATTTGGAAACAATGGAAAAAATACTTCCCAAAATAGGTAACAAGATTATTGTAGATGAAGAAGGAAATAATGTGTTGCCACTTTTAAATATTGACAAAGTAAAGCCTCCAATCCAATGAGAAAGAGAAAAATAGGATATATCGTTGTAGCGGCAGTTTTGGTCCTTTTACTGTTCAACAGCTATTTCATCTTAGATGAAACCGAGCAGGCCATAGTTACCCAATTTGGAAAACCGGTAGGCGAGCCCCGCACTACCCCGGGCATCAATTTCAAAACTCCCTTTCTTCACAAAGTGCAATTCTTTGATAAGCGCTATCTCGAGTGGGATGGAGACAAAAATCAGGTTCCGACTAGGGATAAGAAATTCATTTTCGTCGACACCTATGCTCGGTGGGAAATTACCAATCCCCTTCAGTTTTTTATCCGTCTAAGGGATGAGCGATCTGCCCAGTCTCGCTTGGATGATATACTTGATGGGGAAACCAGAAATGCCATTGCCAGTCATGATCTGCTGGATGTGGTTAGATCCACCAATCGTGACCCGGAGGTTACTGAGGATTTTATGGAAGAAATAGAAGTTTTGGAGGATATTTCGGTGGGAAGGGATAAGATCGAGAATATCATTTTGGAAAAAGCCAATGAACGCACCACTGATTTGGGAGTGAGGATATTGGATTTCCGATTTAAGCGAATGAATTATGTGGATGAAGTCAGAGATCGGGTATATGACCGGATGATTTCTGAGCGAAACCGAATTGCCGATCAATTCCGATCCGAAGGTCAGGGACAAGCTCGGGTGACTCAAGGGAATAAAGAGCGGGATCTTGCCCAAATCCAATCCGAAGCATTCAAAGAAGCTGAAGAAATCAAAGGGCGGGCGGATGCTGAAGCCACTACAATTTATGCTGCTGCTTATAACAAAAACCGGCAATCCATCGATCTCTATAAATTTCTAAGGACCATGGAGAGTTTTGAGAAATCAATGGATGAAAACACCAGTATCGTACTTTCGACGGATTCTGAGTTTTTCAAGTACCTAAGAAGGTTAAACTGAGAGAATTTGTTGCGCTCCAAGCCTGCCAAGTTTCCGAAACTTGGCAGGTCTTTTATACTAGCTGTTCGTTAATTTCTCCCAATAATCTCTTGCCCGCTCCAAATCCTCCGCCGTATCAATGGCAATCGCCTGATGTTGGGTTTCAGCCATTCGGATGTTGATGCCTCGTTCCAATAATCTCAATTGCTCCAGCATCTCGATTTGCTCCAATTTCCCTTTGGGCCAAGAGGGGAATTCCTGAAGGATTTCTCTTCGATAGGCATAGATTCCCACGTGCTTTTTAAAGGAAAGATCACTAATCTTTTCCCTGTTAAAAGGAATGGGAGAACGTGAAAAATACAGAGCATTATTTTTATCGTCCAAAACTACCTTTACCGCATTGGGATTTTGAGCTTCATCGGGTGAAATGGAAAAGTAAAGGGAAGCCACCTGAACCTGATCATCCTCGAACAAGGCCAGAAGATCTTCCAGAGATTTTTTATCCTGAAAAGGCTCATCACCCTGCACATTGACGATGAGCTCTGCATTGACTTTTGAAAGTGCCTCTGCGATTCGGTCCGAGCCGCTTTCATGGGTTTTTTGACTAAAAAAAACCTTCCCTCCTACAGCTTGAATTTGCTCTTGAATTTGCAAGTGATCAGTTACTACCCATACTTCATCAAACAGCCCCGTAGCCAAGGTACTTTCATAGGTTCGCTGAATAACTGATTTCCCCCCAATATCCTGAATCAGCTTTTCCGGCAAACGGGTAGAGGCAAAACGGGCGGGAATAAGAGCGGCTGATTTCATGGAATTAAAACAACTAAAATTAATTATGAAACTGCAAGTTTACAGGTTTTCTCGAACATAAAATAAATTATACTCATCAAGCGATGCTGATTCTCCCCACTATAAGAAGGATTTGTTCTTCGGGAATATTCAAACTCTCCATGGGATTTGAAAACATCGGAGAATAAGTTGAGGAATAAAATGAAAACTCTCTCAGTGTCTACTTTTCAACATTGAAACGATTATGGGCTTGCTTTATGAACCAAGACCTAAGCCTTGAAAAAAATCCCCTATTTTTATCCAAAATTAACTATTCAGGGATTTTCTATATGATCCAAATTCAGCCATCTGCAAATCCATCCAAATCCTCATATCTATGGATAGGACTTAGTTTTCTGGCTATGGTGATCATCTACTTTCTGCCGTGGCGCTTTCAGGTCAACGATGATGTGATTATGATGTGGTTGGTTTCGGGTATTTACACTGGCGAATCCGAAAATTATGCCGTGTTTATGCACCCCTTTCTGTCTTATTTACTTTCTTTCCTCTACCAGCATACCCCGACTGTTTCCTGGTACAGCATATATCAGTATCTCCTGATTTTCTTATCATTTGCATTTGCGAGTAGCGTCATTCACCATTCTCTTCTTACAAAAAGAAGTAAAACCATTTACCAATCCATTTTACTTTTGGTTTCCCTCCACCTTTGCATTTTTCCCCAATTCACTTTAGTGGCTGGTTGGTCCGCTTTTGCAGCCTTCTTGTTACTAATGAATTTCCCAAAGAACAAACTAGTACTTGTATTCTCGATATTCCTATTTTTTTTCGCTGCTTTACTGCGGGCAGAGGCGAGCTTATTGATTTGGCTTGGTTTTGTTTGGTTTATGATTGCCAAATTTCAAAAAATCAAGGCTTTGCATCTCAGCATCGCCCTAATCCTTTTGCTTGTCTTGATAGGTTCCAAGAGTATATATGAAAATCAATCTGAATACAAAGGTTACCTAGAGTTCAACAAAGCAAGGCATCAGGTAATTGATCATCCAGTATTTTTCCAAAATACAATTGAAGAGGTATATTCAAACGATCCTAAATGGAAAGTATTTTCGCAATGGTTTATTCAGGAATCCCCTCCTACCCTCGCTGATCTAAATCTCCACTACAAAGAATTAAATTCACATTATTTTTCAATTAAACATAGCTGGGTTTCTTTAATTCGATTGTTACAAGTCCACTTGACGGAGCTTTTCAAAAGCTTTCTGGCCTTAACTTTTTTAATACTCTATTGGATACATTACAGAGGGAATAAAAAAATGCTCTTGTTTGCAATAGCATGGATCTTCTTTTTTTTGATTTTTAATCATTTCAACCATATACGGGGCAGGGTAATATTTCTTTTTTACTTGCCACTTTTACCACCGATTTTTGAACAAAGCCTTAGATTTAAAAACAAATTTATATTCGGACTTTCGCTAATCATCTTAGGGTTTTTATTAAGTATCCATATTTTTAATTTTCTGAATGAAGCCAAAAAAAGACAGTCCCAACTTAGTCAATATGAAAGCCTAATTGCTCAAAAAGCACTCGATACGCCCATATATCTTGAAGGTTTTCCTCTAGAATATTTTTCCCGATACTTCAGCTCCGGTGAAAAAACTCCCTTCTTTATCGAAGGTTGGATAGCCAGAAGTCCATTTCAAACCAAAGCTTATCGAAGACTGGGATTCAAAGAATTAAATGATCTTGAAAGCTATTATCTAATTGCAGTTAAAGAAAAAGCACCATTTGATTTTCCTGACTATATGAACAGCCTAGGAGATGATTATGCGTTGATCGAAACTGAGGAAACTGCCGATCTGATCATGTATAGGTATAGTAAGAATAAAGAATTTAATTAGACTCTGAATTTCTCCAATAGTTTGTTGACCCATGGAGATCTTTTTCTTGGTTCCTCCTGATCATAATAGGCACCGGTATATTCATTTTTGCGCATATAGGAATAATTATAGCCATAGCCATAATTATAACCTCCAAAATCATACACATCCAGACCAGCCTTCAGTCCATTAAATACCGCATAAATATTATCTACCTGGTCATTGGCATAGAGATCATTGATCATCAGGAGGTAGCGCTTATGCGTAAAATCCTGTCTGACGATATACAGATTTACATCCGAGAACCGAAGTAAATCCATCGTTTCGGAAACCAATCCAATCGGTGGAGTATCCATCACCACCACATCAAAATCTTCTTTCAGGGAATTCAGAAAATCTGTCATTTTATCCTTTAGCAACAGTTCCGCAGGATTGGGAGGAATCGGACCCGAAGGAACCACATAGAGATTTTCATACTTGGTCTTAACGATTATCTCCTCTCGATCTGCTTTATCAACCAAAAAATTGGACAATCCAGTAGTATTCTGTACACCCAAATACTCGGAGATTTTTGGTCTTCTTAAATCCAAGCCGATCAGGATGGTTTTCTTTCCACTCAAAGCAATGGCAGAAGCCAAATTGATACTCACGAAAGTTTTGCCCTCACCGGAAACGGAGGAGGTGATCAAAATCCGCTTGCAGGATTTCTCACTGGCAATGTAAAACAAAGCCGATCTCAAGGACCTAAAGGATTCTGAAACCATGGATTTTGGATGCTCCTGCACCAACAAATTTGTATCCTTGGTACTATAGCCAATGGTACCCAAAAGTGGAATTCGAAGTACATTCTTTAATTGAACCTGGTCAACAATCTTATTATTGAGATAATGATAAAGGATCAAAAGCAATAATGGAATAAAAAGGCCAAGACCAAAAGCCAAGCCATAATTCTGCGATTTCTTTGGGAAAATCAAATTTCCTCTTCGAGCATAATCCAAGATCGAATTATCAGAAATATTGGATGCCTGGGCAATGCCAGCCTCTGCTCTTTTTTCCAATAAATAATTATATAGATTTTCCCGCAGTTTAAACTCCCTACTCAAAGCCATGAAATCCGATTCGGCCTGAGGCAGTTTAGAAAATTCCACTCCTTCGGATTCTAATTTGGCAATAGCACGATCCTTCCTATCTCTGGTATTCTCTACCAGATTATCCATGTTTTCAAAAATATTCTCACGAATCTTGGTGATCTGCTCATCAAGCTCCAATACATTGGGATGATTTTCATTGACACTAGCTAGAAGTTTTCGCCTTTGTAAAGAAATATCAATCAGGTTACTAACTAAGCTATTTAATAGGCCATCATTGATCCCAACTAAGGAGGGAGCCAGAATATCTGAATAGTCTTTCCCTTTTTCAATTAAATAAGCTTGTAAAGAGAGGTAATATTGCAGTTCGAAATCGATGGATTGGATTTGATCTTCCAAACTCTGGATATTCCCTAATACTCCCCCGAATTCAGAATTGATATCAAGGAGTTTATTCTCAACTTTGAAGTTTAGTATCCGTCTTTCTACGGCCTTCAATGAATCCTCCACGATAAACAACTGCTCTTCCAAAAATTTGAGCGTGTTTTCAGTCATTTGGTTTTTTTCCTTCAGACTATACTCAATGTAGGCATCCATCAGGGCATTGACATAATCACGGCCCTTTTCCACCACTTTGGTATTCATGATTACCTGAAGGACAGTTCCGTAGCTGTTAATGGGTCTTACCGTGATCCCTCTGGAATAATCGTCTATGATATTCATCTGACTATGAATCATAAAGGACAGCTTATCCCCAGTTCTAAGATTCTTGACTTTTTTGATTTTAAAGCTACTATTAGGTGACTGTATTTCTTCGTCGAAGGTATAAACCTTATTCAAAATCGCATCATCCACCGGACCATCTGCTTTGGCATTGAGAAAATCAAAAAAACCGGACTCCTCACGGGTAAGCATAAATTCATCCTCATTGACCATGGTAAAGGTAATCTCCCCCATCTCCATCTGGGGAAAATCCGGATCTACTTCCACATAGATTGGAGACTGATCATAGAGCTCCACCTCCTTGATATTGGTCGAGGCGTAATAGGTCACATTGAAGTGCAAATTGCTCAAGGCTTCGGCTGCCAAATTTTTGGAAGTCAGTAAGAGAATGTCGTTTTCCAGATTATAGGCTCCCGAAAAAATATTGGATCTGTCCAAAATCCGCATCTCCGGACTGGAGTTTTGCTTGATCAAAATACTGCCTTGTACCTCATATTCCTCCACCGAATAGCGATGAAACAAAAAGGTTATGATCAAGCCCAAGAATATACTGGTGACGTACAAGGGCCAATATCTGAAATACTTAATCAGGTAGTATTTGATATCAATGGGTTTGATATCTTCCTGAAACTTGGACATATCTACCTTGCCATCAATCATAAATTTCTGGTCAAAAGAGCGGATAATAAAATCAAGGAAGAACCAATGGAAATAATCAAACCCAAGGAGGAGGAAAGGTTTTCAGCATTTCCAAATTGTCGGATATTCATAGGCTCTAAGTACAAGATATCATTGGGCTGGATAAAATAAAAGGGTGAGGCCAATAAGGACCGATCATGAAGGTTGATTTGGTGGATTTTACTTCCCCCATCGTATTGGCGAATGATAAACAGCTGATTTCGCTTCGCCAAAATATTACTTTCCCCGGCCACGGATAAGGCATCAAAAATTGTCGCCCGGTTTTTAAGAATAACCTGGGTTCCGCTATTATTAAATTCTCCCAACGCAGTGAATCGGATCCCTCCTATTCTAAGCTTCACAAACACATCCTCTTTAAAATAAACATTTATGGCATTCTGAACCTTCTTCTGGGCTTCTTTTTCGCTCATTCCGCCAATCTCAATTCTCCCTAACTTGGGTAACTCTACGAATCCCTCCTTGTCTATGCTATAACCCGTAAAATAGAACATATCACTTACTCCTCCACCTCCGCCACCTTGACGCATCATTCGCGAGCCCTGAAATTCAAAAGCCTGGGTGAGTTCCTCATCTGAACTCGCAAAATCAATATCTACAATATCAAAAGGTTGAAGAATATACTCATACTCAACCTCGGCGAAAGGAATAAATTCATCCAATCCGATCGGCTCATTTCCCGGAAGATTCTGCAAATAAGTGATCCGCTTGTTGCTGATACAAGACGAAAATATAGTTGTAAATACAAGTAAAAGGAATAGGCGCTGCATCACTGATAATTTACGGAAAAATTTTGATCAGAGGATTTATCTTTCTTTTTTGAATTCATTATATTCTCTGCCAACTCATTCATACTCATACTTTGAAGTCCTTTAGACTTTGTCAATTCATTAATAAAAATCAACAAATCTTCTAAAACTTGTAAATTTTCTTTGGGTAAATGTCCAAAATTATGCGGATGCCACCATAAGTGATAAATTTCATTTCGCTTACAGGATTCTACGAGTTCCGACTTGATTCGCTTTATCCGCAACTGATTAAAAACCGAACCCTTTCTATAGGGTCTCAAAAGCCTAGAAGCAGGGATTTCTATGGACTCACCACTTATTTTTGGTTCGGAATAGCTACTCCGCTTGCCTAAAGGATACAAAGTGTCACCCGTTCTAAATATTTTCTTCGCTAAACTCTCTTCTACGGCGTTTTCCCAGAACCAGTCTTTCGGATTTGTTCTGAAATTTTTAAACCCCAAATCCATGGCAGCTTGAATACTATTCTCGTCGTATTGATTGCGAGGAAATACCAAAGAAACAGGCTCAATACCTAATTTATCCTGACTTATCTTTTTGCTTGCACTCAAATCTGCCTGAAATGCGGCGAGATCAGCTCCTTTTTCCAGTGTATAAAAATGGGAGAATGTATGCGAAGCGATCTCTTGACCGGAAGTTTGACTCACATCCAAAGCTAAATCCGGAGCAAATAAACCATTTAAACCGGGTCGATCTTTCGCCCATTCATAGGCCGAATACTTTGGCTGTTCATAATTTGGAAGCCGGTTGGGCCTATACGATTCCCACTCTTCCCAATTTTTCGCCAAAAGCATTCCTACTGTGGCCCAAGTAGCATGAATTTTATATTTTTCAAATAGCCTGAGAATCTTTGGAACAGCATATTGAGTCCCTGCATAATAGGCCTGATAATCTGCTAAGGAATATTTATCAAACCTTCCCCAGTGAAGTTCGAAATCTAAAGAAATTACAATAACAGGTCGCTCCAAATTCAACACAAATTCATTGAGATTTTCTGATTATGAAAGGCCAAATTAACCATAGGAAACTGATATACAAAAAAGGAAGCCAAACAGATTTCATTCGATAAAAAAGTCCATAATTATTTAATGTCATTGAATACAGAAAAAACATCAATAAAGTGAGTAATAAAAAATAAGATAAGGCAAGGGGAAGTCGCTTTAATTTTCTAAATCCCAATAAAATAGCTGCAAAAAACAAACCTAACATCAGCAAGTTTTCTAGTGCAAAAATTAAAGAATAGATGTCCCAAATTTCCCAGATAAATGGCCGAAAAAAAACCGAAATCAATCGAAATATCCAAGAGTATCCCAACATAGGCAACTCGGTATGAGCCTGATAAGCACTCAAAAACTCCATTTGCTCCTGACTCAATCGCATAAATTCCGAAAAAGATATGGCCTCCAAATGACTATAAGCCCACAGCCACCTAGCCCCTAAATATAAAACAGGCAAAAGTCCAAAAACCAATCCTATTCCCACCCGTTTTTGACTCCCTGATTTTTTCCAAAATAAAATCAACAACCAGAAAACGAAGAGTAAACCGATCAAAGGTTTAACCAAAAAAACCAAAAGCCAGAAAATCAGCGTGAGATAGACACTCTTATCCTGTGAAAAGGAGAAATAAAACAGACCCATCAAACCCAAAAACAAAAGTGCTTCTTTACTGACTCCCGCTGTCCAAAAATGAATACCGGGAAACCACCAAATCAAAAATGGAAGATACCGGATCAGGCTTTTATTTTTAACCCTCTCAAATAGTCGCTCCGTCAGCAATGCCCCAAAGATCAATCCTATAAATGACAAGAAACCATACCCTAAATTCCCAGACAAAAAACTTAAATCCAGCACTTTATAGGGGATATAATTCAACCATTGGATAAAAAAAGTTGAAAAGCCAAAATAGCCCATCCAGGATTGGGCGTATTGGGATAAATCAGCGCTCACCTCCCAATACCGAATCGCATCCCCTCCCTGTGAAGTCAAATACTGATGATAAAAAAAGCTAAAGCCAACATGATAGAGTCCCAATGCAATCAACTGAAACCGAATAAATCTGGAAGAATGCGTAGGGAAAACCCAATAATAAAATAAAGCCACACTTAGACCCAAAATCAAAAAAAACACGAGCACATCTTTCCCTTCAATCAACATCCCAATGCCCTCCCATAGCTCATTGCTGACTGCTCAAGGGAATATAACTGTAGTCCAAGTTCCCTGGCTTCCAAATGGATTTCAGGTGACAATCCCATCAACCAATCCAAGATCTGATCCAAATTTTGATCGGCTAAAAAGCAGGATTCTTGACCTCCCAGTTCCTGCCGAAGATCCCCGATCTCAGGACTCAGCCAAACAGGCAAGCCACAAAGTAAATATTCTCCCAATTTAATTGGAGCCAATCCCTTTAGCGAAGGAGCGGGAGTCCGCAGGCAAATCCCCAAGTCTGCGGCCGATAGATAAGCCTGGATTTCTTTAAAAGCACCTTCAATGCTCATTACCCGATCCTTAAGTGAAAGCGGTAAATTTTGTTCCATCCAACTGCTGTTTCTACTAAGAATAAGCAGCTTCAATCTGGAATCCCGTTCCATCAATTCAAACACGGGTTTCAGGTAATAGGCATTTCCCAGCGAACCGGAGTGCACCAATACTTTTTCATCTGCCCTGATTCCCCATTTCGCGCGAAAAGTCGTTCGTGAATTTTCATTCCGCTGAAATAGCTGCGGGTCTCGCCCATTAATTACTTTGAAAAATTTATTAGGATTCAATTCCCGATTTTCCTTCAGATGCCAATCGATGGCCGCGTTACTTCGAGTAAGGATAATATCTGCCTTTTGTAGCATTTCCTTTTCGATTTTTACCAAAAAGCGATGTTGCCCAGAACCTTTTTTCAATCTCGAAAAATCAATTCGCTCCTGAATCGGCAGACCATCAGCATCAAAAGCCAAGCGTGTAGCATTCCAATTTATTTGCCTAGCCAAAAATCGAATCAGTAAAGCAGGCATAGTACTCCTTGGCATAATCCAATCAAAATTTTGAGAGCGGATCAGCTTCAAAACAACCTTTCTGCGAATCCAAAGTGAATAAATTGCCGCAAGACTTGCTACAGGCTTTCGATAAACTGAATAGTGGAAATATTTAATTTGCGCTTTTTCTGCAAGATGATTGATTCGGCTGACTTCAGATTTATCAGCCCAAGAAAACTGAATAACACTCACTTCTAGGCCATATTTCTGGCTTAGCGCATCGAAAATCGGAAAAAAGAGCGTTTCCAAATAATTGCTCGTTCCCGAGTCCCAAGTGATAAATAACAGTTTCTTTTTTTTCTCCATGCTGATCTCCTTTATTCTCCAGCGCTGATTTCATACAAATGTATTCTCCAGGCACTCTTAGGATGCTCAAAGATCCTTTTTAAAATCAGATGATCCGAATCCACCGGTAAGGCCGAAAGCAAATAATCTGCTTTGAGCTGATTTTTCAAATAACTGAAATCAAAGTCCAGGTCTCGAACAGGAGCTTCATTTCGCCAAGAATACATAAAGTAATCATCCGGATATTGGGCATGTTGAAAATAGCACTTGTTTCCCCAATTCAAAAAATGCTTTTTTAATGATTCGTCCTTTTTCAGTTCCGAAGCAATGGCCTGGTAGATTTTTAGCTTATGAGAGCGTTCATAGTTCTGCATATACCCATCCAGACTATGGAAACCGTGATACGTAGAGACTGCCGGAGGAATATTCAAATGAGCTATTCTCCGCTCCTTCCAATTTTCTCCAAGAAGGTTCTTGATTTCTGAATAGGATTCCGTCGCAAAATATTCCTTAAAACTTGGCACCTTTTGATTAATCAGCTTAAGGTCCTGATTGAGTAGATAACGCCACTCATATTGATAAACAAAAATATTGATCAGCAGAAGTATTGGAATCAGGATTTTTGCCCATCGGAAATTCAAAAGAGCCCAGCTTTGAATAAAGAAAGCAAAGAGGAAATAGGGAATCCAAAACTCAAATCTCAGAAAATTCAGTGAAGCTAAAGAAGGAATTATTTTTCCCGCGAAAGTTAAAAGGCCCCCATGACTCAGAATGGATAAGAAAACACTAATGCCTAGGACCATAAATAGATTCCAGACCGCTTTCATTTTTAGGGGATTTCCCTTGCCCAAAAAGAAAAACACCGAAGCAAGCAGAAGATAAATAGGTGCAAAATGAGCACCGCTTTGATTTCCAGACCAGAAAAAATCCCAAGGCATCAAATCCGACCAAATTCCAAAATCATAGGTAAAATCCTCTCGATGACTCTGAAATGCTTCATTGAAAAAAAGGCCCTTAATCAAATGAATTTCTTGTAGGCCCCAGGCCATGCCCAAAATAATCAAACCCATAAATCCGAATTTCGGAAATCTTCTTTCCTTCAACCCAATCCAAATTCCCCAGGCCAAAAAGCCAAGCAGGAAATAGAAGCCTGCCAAAACCAATTTTGAATAAAAGGCATAAAAAACAAGAATTAAGATATACTTCCAGGAGAATTTACCGGAGTATAGGCGATCAACTACCAAAACTACCAAAGGCAGCATCGCAATAGAAACTCCCCTATGAGGATAAAAGGCTAAGGTAGCCCAGAGCAGGGGAATCAAATTGAGAAGAAATGGACTGGTCAAAATACCAGATTGAGAGGATAACCAATAGCGAAAGGAGAAGTAGGCCAAGAGAATAATCAAGCCTTTATTGACGATATATGCCGAGAGAATTGGAAAGAAGTAGTAGAGCAAGCCTTCGACATTAAAGGCAGAAGGATAGGTAAATCGGGGACTTTCCAAAATCATTCCTTTCACCGGAGTATCCCAAGTTGAAAAAATCAGGCCTTGATCTTTGAGGGATTTCCACCAAGCGAGATTGGAATCCATGTTATCGGATACAGGAATAAAAACCTCTTCCCATTGCCACATATAGGGAAATAAAAGCAGTATCAGAACACCTACTGGGATAAGATAATTTAAATATGCTTTAGGAGGAGAGGACATTTACCCGGCTTTGACATCGAATTTAGCAGGAAAGCTAGGAAAACCTGATTAAGGACCTCCGAAAAATGCTTGCTAAGGTAAAATGCGTTTATCTTGATCAGTGAATCGATTGGAGGTTTGAAAGTTTGGATGCCAAAGATTAGAGAAAAATTAGGCAGTCACAGTTGGCAGTAGGCTTTTCGGTTCTATTAAATTCTTTGAGAAAGCTCCGATGGAGTAAACTCCGTATGAAGAAGCGAGGAATAAGCAAGGAAATGCGGGATTTTGTCATGCCGAAAGAATCCCACCTCGGCCTGAGGATTTGATGGATATCAGCCTCGTTATGCCGAGGAGCCTGCCAATTTTCAAGTGGTAATGATTATTGATTTATTGATTTATTGATTTATTGATGAATTGGGGAATTGTCGAAAGTTGAATTGATGGGAAGTTTGGAGATTGGTGATGTGTGACCTTTGTAAAAAGATATCGAATTTCGAATGAAAAATGATGAATTTCGAAGTGTGACGTTCAGAAAAATCCCGAAGTGCCTGTCCCGATTATCGGGAGCTTAAACTTTTCAATACCTGTGCGCCGCGGCGTAGCCCCGTATGGAGCTGCGACTGAAAGGAGCTGCGGAATGCGGGGTTTGGTCACGACAAAATACCCCAACCTCGGCCCGAGGATTTGCCGGATATCTGCCTCGTGATGCCGAGGAGATAGACAAAAATTAATTAGGGCCTATTTCCAAAAAAATAGCGAATGATAAATTTCGAAGGGGGCAAGCCTTGAAGGCACGGCCTTTTCTGCGAAGCCGTGAGTGAGGATCCGCCTGAGGCGGACAGGCTACTCACGGCGGCGGAAAAAATATCGAATGATGAATGCCCTATGATGAATTTCGAAGTTTGTTAAGCGCTGAAAACGAGATTTTTATCCTTATTCGGATTATAAATCCTATAATATAAGTTCGAGATTTCAAATCTTTAACAGCCAAAAAATCCCGAAGGGATTAAACTTTTCAATAGCCCCGTATGGAGTGAGGCAGAATGCCGAACGGAATGCGGGGTTTGGTGATAAGACCAGATCCCAACCTCGGCCCGTGGATGTTGAGGATACCAGCCTCGTTATGCCGAGGAGCCTGCCAATTTTCAATGGACAAATTCAATGAACAATTTTCAAGTGGTATTGATTATTGATTTATTGATGAATCGGGGAATTGTCGAACTGTTGAATCGATGGGAAGTTTGGATGTTGGGAAGTCAGGATGTTGGGAGGATGGTAATGTCTGACCTTTTAAAATATCGAATGATGAATGGGAAATGATGAATTTCGATTTTGGTAAGCGCTGATGGGGCAATCCATATAAGCCCCAATTGCAATGTGAAGATAAGACACGAAAAGCTACTGACCTGCTTGGAAAAAAAGTTTATCTTTATAACATGATCACACCACGTCAAAAAAATATTATTAAAGCGGTTACCCAAAGAGTAAAGCCAACTCTAATTGGTGTATTTGGCTCATATGCACGTGGAGAAGAGAATGAAAATAGTGATTTAGATATTTTGATTGACTTCGATATTAAAGTCGATCTTCTGGAATTGATAGGAATTGAGCAAGAGCTCTCGGAGTTATTGGGAATAAAAGTTGACCTAATTACTCTACGCTCAGTAAACCCCTCTTTAAAACCATATATTGAATCTGATCTCATTAGATTGCTATGAAAAAAGATCCTGTCATTTATTTGGAACACATAAGCGCTTGTATTTCCAGGATCAGAATTTATACCCAAGACATTGATGAAAATAGTTTTTTACAAAACAATCTTATTCAAGATGCAGTAATCCGTAACCTTGAAATAATCGGGGAGGCCACAAAAAAACTAAATGAGAATTTCCGTGCTAAATATCCAGAAATTGAATGGAAAAAAATTGCAGGTATGCGGGATAAATTGATTCACGATTACATAGGAGTTGATCTTTGGGCTGTATGGGGAGTTGTGGAAAACATTATACCAATTTTTGATTCCCAAATTGAAAAAATTCTCTTAACTGAGAAAGGCCACTAATTTAAGACCCCAATGCACCAAACTCGGCACTTAGAGCCCACTGAATGCAGCCTCGTAATGCCGAGGAGCGTGTTAATTTTCAATGGACAAATTCAATGAGCAATTTTCAAGTGGTAATGAATATTGATGAATTGGGGAATTGTCGAAAGTTGAATCGATGGAAATGTGTGAGTTTGTTAAGCGCTGAAGGCGCGACACTTTTAATACCTGTGCGCCTGTGGCGTAGCCCCGTATGAAGCAGCGAAGAATGAGCTGCGAAATACGGGGTTCGGTGATAAAACGTGATCCCCACCTCGGCCCGAGGATCTCCCAGAAACCAGCCTCATGGTGCCGAGGAGGAAGAAAGTAATTGATAGGACCAATACCCGAACGTCAGCAAAAAAATATCGAATGATGAATGAAAAATGATTTATTTCGAATTATTTCCAGAGGGTTACAGAAAAATCCCGAAGGGATTAAACTTTTCAATAGCCCCGTATGGAGCAGCGACTGAAAGGAGCTGCGGAATGCGGGGTAAAAGTGATAGAAAAGTGTCCAACCTCGGCCCGAGGATCCGCCGGAAAGTAGCTTCGCAATGCCGAGGAGGAAGACAGAAATTAATAGGGCCAATTCCCAAAAGAACCAACGTAAGGTGATGATCAGCAAAAGAACCCTCCGAGGGATTTGGCCTGACAATGTGTTGTTTTAATTGATAAAATCAAGCTTTGGATTAGGGAGAACCCTCGAGGGTTGGCTTCGGTACCGAGGAGGTCGACAAAGATTGATTAGGACCTTTTTCCAAAAAAATATCAAATGATGAATTTCGAAGGGGGCAAGCCCTAAAGGTACGGCCTTTTCTGCGAAGCCGTGAGTGAGGATCCGCCTGAGGCGGACAGGCTACTCACGGCGGCGGAAACCTCGGCCCGTGGATGTTAGGATACCTGCCCCGTGGTGCCGAGGAGGAAGAAAGAAATTGATAGGACCAATTCCCGAACGTCAGCAAAAAAATATCCAATGACGAATGAAAAATAATGAATTTCGAAGTGTGGTAAAGTGCCGTGAGTGTTGATCCGCCTGAGGCGGACTGGCTACTAACGGCGGCATAGCTGCCCTTTTCATTGATCCGGATTACAAATCCTATGATAGGGGTTCGGGATTGCAAATCCCGACAGCCTAGATTTCAAAGAAACCCAACCTCACTCCAACTCCGGACTGCTAAAACCCAGCTTTTTCAAACCTTCCTGTACTTCCGGCGCTCCCATAAACAGGTCCCAACCCAAACCACTTCGGTAATTTTCGATCATTGCCACCATAGGGCCCTGATCTATAGCTAGATATCTATTAGGATAAAAATCATGTTCAGGACTCATGGCATCGTAAAAACCGTATTTCCCAAAGACTTTTTCTCCATAGTTGTAATAGAGATTCTTAATCACGGCCATGGATTCTTCCGGTGTGTAGGGAATAGACGAAACCGCAGCAGTCGGTGAAATCACCCCATTGTCATTTCCCGGATGATGGGCATTGTAGAAGTTAATCGAATAGGAAGCAGTCAAGCCCCATAAGTCTTCTCCATACCCCTTGAATTCATTGGGATTGTCCAAACACCAAGCCCGGTTAATCAGGGTATGGTTCCTGTTTTCTTCCTCATAATTCGCATATTGATCTTCCAATCCCAAAGGATTTAATCCCAAGTAAGAATAATGTGCCCAAAACAGCGGGCCACCCAATTGCTCCGAACCGTTGTGTTTTAAACCCAACTTATATCCGAAAGCTTCCTTGTCGACCATGATTTCCCCGCCTCGGGCCCAACCTTCATGATACACTGCGGGATCAATACTGTGATCGGGTGAGGCTGCCGCCAAAACATAGGTAATCAAACATTCATTATAGCCTTGCAGTCCAAAATTCATATCCCAATCATAGTTTGGGGACCAGTGCCAAAACAAAATATTTTGACCTCCACGGGTAAACCAAGACCAATCCATCTCCTTCCAAAGGGAATTAATCCGATCAGCCAAGGCTTTTTCTCCATTCGAACCGTTTTTATAATATTCCCGAACTGCCAAAAGGCCTTGCATCAAAAACGCAGATTCAACCAAATCAGCTCCGTCATCTTTGGAACTAAATGGCTTTGTTTTGCCTGTTTTCCCGTCAATCCAATGGGGCCAAACACCATGGTAGCGGTCTGATTTCTCCAAAAATCCCACGATACGTTCCATTCTTTCCAATCCAACCTCACGGCTGACCCATCCTCGATCAATCCCTGCAATCAACCCAAAAAGTCCAAAACCTGTTCCTCCCGTAGTGACGATATGGGCATCATTGTTTGGATAATCTCCATCAAGGTGAATGCGCTCAGGTGCCATTCCGGAATTAGGCTCTGCTCCATGCCAGAAATAGCGAAAAGTATAATATTCCACCATATCCAAAAGTTCTTCATCACTCATTTTTCGAGTAGCGGTTTCTCCCCTTGCAACGGTCAGGGAATCAGTTTCACCTTTGGCCCGAACTTGATATTCCAACTTCACCTCACTGCCGAGATCGGATACAAAATCCATATAAAGGGTATCCCGCGTTTCTCCTCTTAGCGTAAAACTTTCCCCATCCAAACTCACATAAACCGAGTATTCATCCACATCTTGCTCAGGATTCCAGCGAAGTTCCACATGGTTTTCATAACCATCTATCTCCAGATTGCTTTTTACTTCTTCGGTAGATTGACAGGAAAATAATACCAACAGGATCAAAAAGCCTGATAAAAGAGCGTTAATTGTCTTCATAGCAAATGAGTTTGAAATAAGAAATACCGGATTTCTGAGACTGTCCCAGAAATCCGGCTAAAATCAATTCAAGTAATACCTCAACAGATACTCCCCTTTCTTTCCTAAAGAAATTTCCAAGTTCTGTAAAGGTTAAGTTTAATACCCGGAGTTTTGATTGAGGGTACCTCCGCTGATATCAATTTCAGATTGAGGAATGGGATAAACCTCATGCTTTCCCGGGGTCCAGGTAATCCCTAAGTCGGAAAATACCTCTTGGGCCCTTCCCTGTCTTACCAAGTCAAAATAGCGATGCTGCTCCATAGCAAGCTCTACCCTGCGCTCATGCCAGATGGCTTCTCTGAGTTCTTGCTGATCCGTGATTGTCACATCGGGTAGGATGTCAGGATTTCCCTGACGGGCTCTTTCCCTCACCTGATTCAAATAATTCAGCGCCTCCGAGCTGTTTCCAAGTTCATTGGCTGCTTCTGCCGCAATCAACAATAAATCGGCATAACGGAAGATACGAATATTTGCCCCACTGTTTCCAAAACCAATTGGAGGACGCTCAGGAAGCCAAGCTTTACGGCTAAATCGCGCATCCGAACCCATATTGGGATCTGCCTGCACTACTTCACCGCTCGGAAGCGTATCCCCATTGGTAATGACAGTAGCTTCCAATCTTGGGTCACCTTCTTCATAGGCGGCGACCAAATCATCCGAGGGACCATTAAAACCCCAACCATTGTTAGGATTGCCACGGATCCCCTGAACCTCATTGAATTGGGAACCTCCACCTCCCTGCTCCAGGGCGACAGTGGATACCTCAAAAATAGATTCAGAACTGTGCTCCCCTTCTCTTCGGAAAATCGCCTCATAATCAGGATAAAGTGCATATTCACCAGAATTGATCACGTCCAAAGCCATGTCATAGGCTCCTTGAAAATCATTTTGAAACAGATGAACTTTTGACAGAAAAGCCTTGGCTGCACCGGAAGTAGCTCTTCCCAAATCTGTCGCATCATATTCGGATTTTTCGGGCAGATTGCTTGCCGCAAAATTCAAATCTTCTTCAATAAAGGCATAAATCTGATCAGTGGAAACCCGCTCTTGACGGTATTCGTCGGGATTGAGGGGACTTTCAATTAGAGGCAAATCTCCATAGGTTCTCACCAGAAAGAAATAGAAATAAGCCCGTAAAAACCGAGATTCAGCAGTCAATCTTGTTTTCAATTCTTCGTCCATCTCTATATCATCGATATTGGCCAAAACCTGATTGGCTCTAAATACACCTTGAAAATAGCCTGACCAGATTCCATTTACCGCGGTATTGTTCGCGTCAAACGTAAAGTCATTGATATCCTGAAGAAATCCTGCATCACCGGGAACAGATCCCTTATCAGCATCATCCGAGGCGATATCGGTAATTCCCACATAAGAAAATACATGGACATTAAAGCTACGCAAATGGGAATAGATCGCATTTACCGCTTGTTCAGCCTGCAGCTCATCTTGGAAGAAATTATCCGACGTCAGCTCTCCTTTTGGAGCACGGTCCAGAAACTCATCGCCGCAGGAAACCAGGCCAAGGGCCAAAATAGAACCCAAAGCCAGTGTTCTAATTTGATTTATGAAGTATGTTTTCATTTTTGTTTTGGGTTTAGAAGTTTGCAGAAACACCTACGTTGATGGTACGTGCAATAGGATAAATCCCGCTATCATAGCCAGTTCCTAGGACATTTCCGCCGCCGATTTCAGGAGTGTAACCGGAGTATTTGCTGATGGTGAATAAATTGGTTCCGGATACGTATAAGCGGAAATTTTGAACTCGGATCTTTTCCAGCGTGGCCGCAGGAAAAGTGTACCCTACCTGCACATTTCTTAATCTTAAGAAAGATCCATCTTCAATAAATCGGTCCGAGACTTCGTAGTTATGCCCTCCGTTAGTTACCCGAGGTTCGGTAGTACTAGTTCCCTCTCCGGTCCAGCGATCCAAAAAGGAAGTTTCAAAATTGTACGTATTAAATCTGACCTGCTTTTTGGCATTATAGATTTCATTCCCCAGGGTTCCGTTGAAATCGGCACTAAAATCTATTCCTCTGAAATCAAATCCCATATTGAAACCAAAAATCAAATCGGGAATTGGACTTCCCAAGATTACCCGGTCATTGTTGTTGACCACTCCATCTCCATTGGTGTCTTCAAAAATCAAATCACCGGGAACTTCCGGTCCACGGGTCGGAGTATTATTGAGTTGCTCTTCGTTTTGGAAAACTCCCGCGGTTTTGTACCCGAAATAATGACCGATGGATTCACCAACTACCGTTCGGCTACCCAATAAGCCACTGATTCCCACGGCTCCACCAAAGATCGCTTCATTTCCTTCACCGATATCCAAGACTTCATTGTTTACCGTAGAAGCGACTATTCCAAGATTATAATTGAAATCCCCTTTATTATCTCTCCAATTTAAAGTCACATCGATTCCCCGGTTTTCCACCGAAGCTGCATTGACCACCGGATTGTTGGAAGCACCCACATAGGCAGGAATTGGCACCCCCACCAAAATATCATTGGTTCGGCGATAATAGTAATCAAATTCACCGATCAAGCGATCATCCAACATACCGAATTCCAATCCGAAATTAGAGGTAACCGTTTCTTCCCACTGAATAAATGGATTGGCCAAACGGGTCAAGGTAGCACCGTAAAGCAATTCTTCATTTTGACCAAAAACTGCATTTTGATTACCTGTCACCACCGGACGACCTTCGTAAAAGGCAATTTTATCATTTCCGATAATTCCCCAGCTACCTCTGATTTTCAGATCCGAAAATACCGTCTGATCCTGCATAAAACCCTCTTCGATCAAGCGATATCCCAAAGCGATGGATGGGAAATTACCAAAGCGATTTTCCCGGCCAAATCGAGAGGAACCATCTCTTCTAAAGGTACCTGTCACCAAAAATTTATCCCTGAAGGTATAATTGGCACGAAATAAGAAAGACAACATGGACCAATCCCCGGCGGTATTCGCATTGGTTTGGGAAGTTTGATCACCCGCACTCAAATACCAAAGCGAAGGATCTTCACCCGGTAGGTTTCTTCGACTTCCTGAAAGCGATTCGGTATAAAAAGACTGCGTGGTAATCCCACCCAAGAGATTCAATCGATGATCGTCCCATTCGGTATTGTAATTCACCGTGTTTTCCCAGAGGATATTCCGGCTTCTACCATTACTGACCGAAACGGAGTTTTCAAGATTTTGCTGGGTAGGTGACACAAAGTATACCGGAGTAAATGATTTTCCGTCCCGGAAAGCCAAATCCAATCCAAGATTGGTTCGGAAAGTGAAATCCTTCAAGAATTTCACATCAGCAAAGAAATTACCTACTCCTCTATAGCTGTGGTTTCTATTGTTTGAGTTGTATTCAAACTGCGCCGCGGGGTTCCCAACCGGAGAGGTGTTTGTATAATCTCCATCTTCATTTATAGGATCAAAGATGGGATAAGCGCGGTAAGCATTTCCTACTACCCCAGGCTCATTTTGTTGATTATTGTAGATGAAAGAGAAGTTGTGACCAAAGGTTACCGCGTCGGTCAATTTGTATTGATTGTTGAGTCGGATGGTCAGTCGCTCAAATTCGGATTCTTTGACTACTCCCTTTTGATCAAAGTAGTTGACGCTAAGATTGAAGCTAGTGTTTTGATTTCCTCCACTTGCTCCCAAGGTTACATTATTGACGGGTGCGGTTCTGAAAATCTGATCCTGCCAGTTGGTACCTTCTCCGAATTCGCCTTCGTTGTATATAGGTTGGTTCCCTACATTTTGCTCCAGTTCATTTGCCAATTCGGCAAATTGCCGCCCATTTACCAAATCGATTTGACGGGCCACCTGCTGCACTCCCGTGTAGGCATCCACACTGATGCGGGTTTCGGTATCAAAATCTCCTTGACGCGTAGTCACGATAATGACTCCATTAGCCCCTCTCGAACCGTAGATCGCTGTGGCAGAAGCATCCTTCAGCACTTCCATGGACTCTACATCATTAGGGTTGAGGAAGTCAATATTGTCCAACAGCATCCCATCCACCACGAATAGCGGATCAGAATTGTTTAGCGTACCCACTCCTCTAATCCGGACCGTTGCTCCTGAACCTGGTGCACCGGAGTTGGACGTAATCTGAACACCGGATACACGCCCTTGCAAGGATTGCGTCACATCGGATACCGGGAGCCGGGTAAGTTCCTCAGCTTTAACCGAAGAAATGGATCCAGTCAAGTCACTCTTTCGCTGAATCCCGTATCCGACCACGACAAACTCTTCCAAGTCCGAAGTATCGTCCGCGAGAGTGACATTTATTTCACTTCTTCCCTCGACTGGTATTTCCTGGGACATAAATCCCACAAAGGAATATATCAATATATCATCTGAAGCAGCATTTAATATGTACTTACCGTCTAGATCTGTGACGGTACCATTTGTCGTTCCTTTGATTACCACATTGACTCCAGGAAGCGGATCACCATTGGAATCGATCACGGTTCCCTGCACCGCTCCGCTTTGAGCCCAAGTGGCCTGACTGAAAATAATGAGTAGAATCAAAAGGAAATAGCGCATTCGGCTTATCAGACTCAGCTGATTTTCCCTTTTCGGTAATGAGTGTTTCATTGGGGGTTTGGGTTTAGTTTGATATGGTTTTGAAAAAGATGCTTTTAGTGAAAAGCAATACCTAAATTTATCAAACTACAATCTGTATGGAGGGAAAGCTCCTTAGAAACTCATCAAAATCAAGCCCGAAATGGATTAAAAAAATGATCTTTTTCCCGATTCAATATCAGATAAAATATTGCCATTTATGATTTAAATCGACTTTTAAAGTATTTTTTATCGATTGGTTATCAAAAGAAATTTACCGTCTTCTAACCTCTTCAATTCAAACTCATCACTGGAGGATCTATCAAGAACTCTTCCCATTCAGGGGAGGTTTTTCCCAAGCTTATTTTTGCGGTCCTGACCTTGATTTTAAAATTAGAAATAGCATTTACTCTGAGATCCAGTAAGTGTGAGAGTTGCTCCAAGGTCATCTGATCCTGTTCGGAAACCACGAGATAGACCAGATAAAACGCTTTTTCCAAAGGAATCCGAATACCGTGAAAAATGGTACCTGCCGTTGGGGACTCGATATGTCCACAACTGCCACATCTTCGATGGAAAAGTTTCGGAGCTTTGGCTTCTTTAGATTGCCCACATGATTTACAAGTAAAGCCCTCGGACCATTTGATTTCCTCCAAATAGCGATAGCAGGCCGTTGCATCCGGAAAAATCACCTTAAATTCCTCATAAGTCAGCTTCTTATTGGTAATCTGATTTCGCAGACTCTCTTTCATTTTGGATTTGAGCTTCCAGATATCCTTATCCAGCAGGGAATTGATGCGCTTGATTTCTTCGTCTTTTTCCAAAATCTGGGTGTTGTAAGCCTCCAACAATCTACTTTTCTCCTCCAGTTCGAAAGTGCGGTCAGCTACTTTTTGCTCCAGTTCGGCGTTGACCTTATCCTTCAGCTGGGCATTGGTCTCTGCTTGTCTCAGGGAACGTAGCAAAGCGCGATCTTTAGTTTCTTTGAGGATTTTAACCCGGTCTCCCAAGGCTAAAGTCAATAGTAGCATCTCGATCAGAAATGCCATATGCAAACTGTAATAAAGGACTGTGCTATGTGGAATAACGGCGGTATGCACCAGGATTTTAAGCAATACTCCCAAAACCAAAATGGCATAGGCGGCTACGAATAATCGGGCTACTTTATAGCCTTTGACCAGCACCAAAATACTCGCTACCAAAATCAAGAGGAAAGGCAGAATATCATACACCTGCACTTCCAATAATTCGAGAACTCCGGCCAAACCAGCCAAAAACAAAATTGACTTGGCTACCAAAAACCAGCGCAGCAACTGGTACAGCAATCGATGCCTTAGTTTCAGATTAAGAAATCGAATGGAGAAAAATATCGCAAATGCCACTATCCCAAAGCCAAAAATTCCGTTAACGTAGCTGTTCCATTCGGGGCTGTTGGGCCAGAGATACTGAAAGCCAATCCCGTCAGCCGCCATTGCAAAACCCGCTACACTGAGCAGGTAAAAGACATAATAGAGATATTTGATCTCTCTGATAGCCACATAAATCAGGAGATTATACAGCGTGATAATCAGGATCATCCCATAAAAAATCCCGTAGAGGAAATATTCACTGAGGGAATAAAATACAAAGCGGTTGACTGAACGGAAGGCGATTCGAATGTCAGCTTTTTGGGAAGAGCGGATTTTGAAATAATAATTGGTGATTCCTTCGCTCACATTGCTGACCGGGATTTCGAAATTTTTATGAGAGAAAAGCCGCTGACTGAAGGGTCTTTCATCGCCAAGTTCAACCTTTCGAAAACCTCCTTGATTCTGAGGGAGATATGCGTCAAGATGGTCGATGGTTTGATCATAAAATTCCAGAATCCAGTTTTTTTGACTGGCTGGATTTCTGAGAATGGAGACTTTTACCCAATAGGTTTTATTAGGGTCAAATTTTCCTTTGGAGAAAGCCGGATTGGTTTTAAAATTACCCTGAAAATCCGGATGAGAAACCGTGGCGATATCTAGGGAATTTCCTGTTTCTTCAAAAAACTCGAGTTTATCGATGGCATAAATCCGTTCATCCAATTGATCGTCTATGGCAAAAGTATAGCCACCGGATAGGCGCTGGGCCAAGGAATCAGAGAGTGCTAAAATTCCCAGCAATACAAAAGTCCATTTTAGTCGATTTAGCTTCATCAAGGGTAGTTTTTAAAGAGCACCAAAAAGGCAGGAGGCCTTTGGAATAGTGGTTTTTTTAATTTTTTATAAGGGAAAAAGACAGGTTACCCTCTTTTAATAACGATGGGATGAGAAAACGGTTATTCAATTTAATTGGTTTATCCATTCCGAATTAATGTCCAATTCCGAAAGAATCGAGGAAGCAGAAAGGGTTAAAAGTTAATTGTTAAATAGGCGATGGGGGAAATCGAGGAATTTTTTAATCGACATGCTCGCAAGGCGCAACGGGTTCTGGGTTCTGGGTTCTGGGTTCTTGATCCGCCTACTGAAAACTGTGACTGCCTACTTCATTGGTTCAGGGTTAAATAGTTAATGGTTAAAATGTAGTTTTGGGGTTCATGGTTCAGATTTGGGGAATTGTCGAAAGTTGAATCGATGGGATGTTGGGAGGTTGGTGATGTCTGACCTTTGAAAAAATATCGAATGATGAATGGGAAATAATGAATTTCGAAGTGTGAGTAATGCTGAAAGTTTAAGTCAGAAATCTGACACAGAGTGTCGATTGGCCAACATAAAAGTTCCCAAAACCTACATTTGAAGTGTTCCCTAAAATGACCCCTGAGGGGTCAAACCTTGAATACCTGTGCGCCTGTGGCGTAGCTCCGTATGGAGCTGCGACTGAAAGGAGCTGCGGAATGCGGGGTTTGGTCACGACAAAATACCCCAACCTCGGCCCGAGGATCTCCCAGAAACCAGCCTCGCAGTGCCGAGGAGGAAGATAAAATTTGATTAGGACCAATTCCCGAACGTCGGCTAGAAAAATATCGAATGATGAATTTCGAAGTTTTGTTCCTAGGCAATTTTAGGTATAAAGTAATGACCCCAGAGGGGTCAAACCTTGAATACCTGTGCCCCTGTGGCGTAGCCCCGTATGGAGCTGAGACTGAAAGGAGCTGCGGAATGCGGGGTAAAAGTGATAGAAAAGTGTCCAACCTCGGCCCGAGGATCCGCCGGATATCAGCCCCGTGGTGCCGAGGAGGAAGAAAAAAAATTAATAGGACCAAATCCCCAAACTACCGATAATTATCAAAGAATAAACACTCCGAGGGATTCGGTTCTAATATTGATTATTGACCATATCTCGCATTGGATTAAGATAAACCCTCGGAGGGTTGGAATCCTGAAACTAGCGAAAGAAACCTTCGAGGTCTAATCTAATTCACAATACTGAAAAAATGACCTGTATCGACTTCGCTGACGAAGACCTCAAAGGTTAAGGAAAAAACCGGGCAGGAGACCCACCCGGCTTTAGTTTGATTAGGAATAAACTATTTATTGTACCGTGGACAGCAGCTTCTCGTGCAGTCTTTCCTCATCTACGGTGAGTTGGGAAATGCTCACCAGGATGGTGCCTGCGGTGATGGCATGCCCTGCATAGGCGGCCAAGACAGCGGGAACCGATCCCGGTGCGGTGATCACTGCCGTCCCTACGGCTGCGATGATCAATCCGGCTCTTTTTAGGATCCGGAAAAACTTCGGGGTGGGCGCCTGGGCCCTTTCTTTTATTTCTGTGAGTAAATTCATGAGTTTGTTGGTTTTAAACGGTTAGAATTTTAATCTTTCCAAACCAGCGAATAGCAATAGTCTAATTTATGAATCACCGATTTTGCTTCCCCAGAGTCTCATGATTTTTTTGTTGATGAGATTGGGGTATTTCAGCAGCATGTATTTGACCATGGCGAGTTCGGTTTCCATTCTGACTAGCGCTTCTTTGATTTTGGAAATCTCGGTACTCATCGACTTAATGTCCTGGACTAGGAGCTTCAGGAAGAAAGCGATGATGGAAAGGAGGAGCGCGATGACTCCTCCCGAAATAGCATGCCACATCAGTCCATCCATTCGATTCGATGGTAAGTCAGATTTAAGGCCTGATCTGGACAGCTCCTTATCTCCAGGGTAGCCTTTTGATCTTTCTTGAGTATCTGCCCTACCCGATTTTTCAGGGTTCGGAATTTTACCGGATCGGCTATTCCTTTTCCTTCATCGGTAATTGCAGATACCAGGACGATGTGTTGCAAACCTGAGCATAGGCCTATTTCCACTTGTTTTTTGAAGGCCTTTCTCATTCCGTTGGGGGTTTTGAACAGGATCAGTTTTGGGCGATGGTTTTCCACGGTTAGATCGAGTTCATATATTCCCTCGGGAATACATGATACCTTTGGAAGAAAGTGGGCGGGTGGGGACTCCACTGTTAGGGAGAAAAACTCTCCGTCCAGATAGAGTTTCCCGCTTGTTCCTCCTGGCCAGTATTCCCTTTCCAGCAGCAGGTCCATTTGCTTAGACTACCGCAACGATCACTGCGGGATTCTGGGAAATATCCCGGCGCTCGTATTGTTCGCCATTCAATTCCTCGACAAACTCCAAGCTTAAGGCAAAGAAGTAATTTTCATTTGCCTGGTTTGGAATAGGTAGGGTCAGGACTTCAGCCGATGCGGATGAAGCATCTAAAGGCAGGAATTCTGAGCTTTGGATTTCAGCCTTGAATGTCTGCCCCTCAAAGTTGACAGCTGCGCGAATGAGTGAGAAGCGGTAATGCGATGATCCTTTGGGAGAGATGAGGTATTTGGAAGGTGCCATTTCCTCAATCGTCACCGTGACTGAGGATTCATCCTCCAGGACCTCGAACTGCTTTTTCAAGATTTCTCCGAAAACGGCCGATTCTGAGAATTCGAATCCCCGCATCATTTGAATATCCCCGAGTTCGAATCTGCGTTCTCCTCTGGGACTTACCGGGTCGGTTTTAAGGACCTTGTTGACCGCAGAGTAAAGGCGGTTATGCAGTTTTCCCCCGTTTGATCTGAGTTCGATTTCCCGGAAAGCATTTTTCAGGAATTTGGCCGCGGATGCAGCCTGGGAGAATTCCTGCATGTTTTCACGGGTTCGCTGGAATTTGGGGTCATTGAGCAGTCTTTGTCTGCTGACGCCCCCTTTTCTTCTGGCGATGTATTTGCCATCTCTATTTTTATAGAAGGAGAGATCACCGATCGTTCCTTCGAGTTTGATTATTGAACTTTGTTTAGCCATGTTTTCAATTGATTTAAGTGAAACATGGCACTAATCTGGAGCTAAGTATTTGAGGATCAAAACGAAAGTAGAAAGTATGGATTCTGTGTATTCATTGGAATCTGTAGAAAAAGTAGACCCTGTGGACAATGTGGAAAGTATGGAGAAAAGTGCAGGTATCTACGGGATATCTACGGGGTATCTATGGAGTATCTGGCGGGGAACTGGAGAGTTGATGAACTGGAAACGTGTTGAAGTGGTCGCTTTGGTGTGGTGGTTTGGGGATATTTTTTCGGGGGCTACGCCTGCGCTCCTCAAGGCTATTAAAATATTTCATTCTTAAACCAATAACGAACTTAAATTAGCCAAAAAGTCCAAAATAAAATTATAGGAATAAATACTGAAATTAGCATGTAAGTCAAAATAAATTTTCCGTTCAATTCACCTTGGGTGATAAGTAAATTCACTTTTTTTATATTTCTCACTAAAAAAAAGGTATTTACTACTACCATTGGTAAATAATATAATATAAATAATATTAAAATGTAATTAATAAATCCAGAAAAATGCCTAATATTAATTTCATAAAAAAACTCTCCTAATTTCCTTTGAGCAATTAACATTATTGTTAAAAAATTTATAGACATGAAAAAACTCATGATTACAACAGAATTAATTAGAGCTTTTTTCCTACTTCTAGCGTTAATCATAATCCTATATAAACAGTCAGCCCAAATTTTATAAAACATGTTCATTCTTTTAAAAATCTTCATCCCAATTAAAACCATCTACACCATAATACGGAACACCATCTTTATCAATATAATTTGGAGCATACCTTAAACTATCCATATTTTTATAATTTTGAAACATTATTTGAAAACTACTTAATCCTAAACCACCTATGCCTACAGCTCTTCCTAATAACCCAGAACCAAAACCAAATTTTTCGAGAATTGATGACGAAATACCCAAGAATCCAAAGGTAAATCCAACTCCATTTTGCAAAATTACATTCTTTACTCCACCATTTTTATACTCTTTATATGCTTCATATCCACTTAGAGAGGTGCTAGCTAAAGCAAGTCTAAAACCAATCCCCCTTAAATTTTCAGATGGTGAAATTGATGCATCTATGGTGCTATTATAAGCACTTTCAACCGTTTTTATGACTGAAGATAAAATTTCAAAACTGGGCAAAGCTAGACCTGTTTTTCCCATATCGCTAGCCAAATTCTCATTAATTTTTAGTTCAGATCTTTTTCTAATCTCATTCAAAACTTTTGTTCTTTCTTGACAAGGAATACACTCTCTTTTTTTAACTTTTTCTCCTTTTTTACCTGTACCCCCCATAATATCCCCATTTTCATCCGGAGCCACATACCCATTAAAGGTTACAGCTCCCAAAATAGAGTAAGGCTCCATCCCATCCGGATCGATAAATCGGATCGGGTTGTCAAAGGCATAGTTGAACGGAGAATGGCGGGTCATTTTCTCTGCCAAGGGATCGATCACAAACCATCTGCCTATGGCTGGATTCCCGATATCGCTTAACCTTCCTATCGGAAGGCAAGCTCATCGGGACAGGCTGTACATCCTCGCTCCATAATCGTACAGATTCACTCCCAAGTGGCCGTTTGCAACTCGCCTTCAAACTGGCACTTCCATAGATTAGCCCACCGGGCTAATCCTTAACGCTCAGTCCTCACTATAAAGATAAGGATTCCTCCCACCCTGCAAGCTGACCCCTCGCTAAATCAGTCCACTGGACTGATTTTTAACGCTCGGTCCTCTCCATACTGATATCCAAGTCCTCCAAGCTCTACTCCCCAAGGATTCCCGATATCGCTTCGCCTCCCACTGGAGGCAAGCTCATCGGGACAGGCTCCATGCGTTTCTTGGACAATAAGCGGACCTGTGCTCATAATCCGGAACTGATCGAACCTGCCTTTGCCGGAAGGCAGGCCAGACGTTTTCGCTTGTCTCGTTGACCAAGAATGTTTCGATGTAGCCATCCTTCCTCACCGCGATCTTCTCAATCAGTTCCTCATGTTTGTTTCTGGCTTTGTGGGATAAAGCGTTCCCCTAAATAAATCAATTCTTCTAGGAAGGTTATCTATTCTGGATGGAGCTCCTGGCAGGGATTTTTTTTCTTACTCCATTGTCTACAATTAATACCTTTAATTACATAATCAAAATCCGAAGTGGCTTTGGCCGTTACACTTTGCTCCACTCCCCATTAAATGAATGGGTTTATTTATTCTATTGGCAGCATTTTGAATCCGAGGAATCCCTCTTTCAATGTACCCACCCCGCCAAGTACATCTTCCAAAAATCCCTTACCAGCTATAGGTTTGCATCAAAAACAAACCTATGAAAAGAGCAAGTCAACAACAAATGGAAGCAGCAGTAGCTTCCTTCAAGTCCAGCGGCCTTACCCAGCGGGAATTCTGTCTTCGTGAGAACATCAAGCTGCCCACCTTTTCCTATTGGTACCGAAAAGTCAATGTTTCTTCAGCAACTCCTGTTGTCCGATTTACAGAAGTAACTGCCCCTTTACCCTCCGTTGGACTGGAAGTGGTGTTTCCCAACGGAGTGACGGTCCGTGGCATACAGGACCTTTACCAGATCCGCCAACTGATC
>NZ_FOPC01000015.1 GCF_900113375.1 Algoriphagus hitonicola
CCCTTCTCTCTCAGGTTTTTACTATTTTTTTCGCCTTACATCACTTCAAAGAACTTGAAGGCGGACTCTTCCGCCAACTGTGGACCGCAGACCCGCTTCACCGGGTAGCCTCCTGTATTTTTTCTGTATTTTCTGCCAGACTTTCCGGCCCGGTCCGCCCCGTTCCTTCCGAACAGGAGTGCAAAGGTAAGAGAAGTTTTTTCCTCCGCAAAACTATCGGGATATTTTTTTTTCTTCAGATCCCCGCACCATAAGCGGCACAATTCCCCGAAAACAACCCCCGATTCTTCAACTTTTTTATCCCCCGTCAAACACCGTTTGTGTCGATTGGGAGTGCAAATATCGGGGATTTTATCCATGATACAAGACAGGTATCAAAAAAAATCTGTTCTGAATCCTAATGATCTGATAGTGAACATGAAATTTTTTACCCGAATATTATTTGTGATTTCAAGTCTATTCTATCAAAAAAAATCTATCAGAGCAGTATTTTTGATTTAAAACAAAATATTATTCTAAAATAAACCCAGATTCAAAATCTAAATGTAGGCATTGAATCAAAATATCGCTTTTTGGGGTTCTGTGAATAGAAAATATAGCGAAGAGTCAGTTCGTGACTTCCTCCAGTCATCGATTGCCCGAGTTTGGAAATAGAAAAATCAAAACTGTATCCCAATTCTAATCCAGACTCTAAAATAAAACCTACCAAGGCGACTAAAGATTCATTATTAGGCAACTCATATTTGGTTGGAAGGCCTCGATACCAAAGCCCCAAAACTAGGGGTTCAAAGAAAAATTCCCCACCCAAATCCAACTGAGAAAACTCCCCTTGACTTTTATAATTGAAAGCTAAAGCAAATGATCTTTCCTGATCGGTATTATTAAAATAATCATTGATATTACCAGGGGCAAGATTCCAGCGGTATCCTCCATGAACAGTATAACGAATCGGCAAATGATTGGCCTCAATATCCAAATAACTGATCGGTGGCTCAAACAAATGAAAAATTCCTACACCCATCCAGAATTTTGGGCTTAAATAAAGCCCTCCAACATGCAAATCAGCCGCAGAAAGTTTACTATCTCCTTCAAACCCGTCCCCTGGCTCACCGATGATCACTCCCCTGTCAATATCCAGCTGATCTCCCAATATCACTCCATCGAATAGTCCATCCCGCATCATTAATCCCCCTTGAGCCCCAAATTGAAAGAAACGATTCCCCCCAAATTTTAAGCGATACGAGTAGTTTAACCCGATTTCAGTTTGTTGACTTTGCGTAAAAGAATCTCTCGTACCGGTAATCAATATCCCGAGTCCACTATTGAGTTGATCAAAATAATGGTCTCCATAGGCAGAAAATGCCAAAAAACTCTGGTCCAAAGCAGGCCATTGATTTCGAAAACTCAAGCCTACCCTACTTTGATCGGTGCTTCCTGCAAAAGCGGGATTCAGATAAAGCGGATTGGCATAAAACTGGGAAAACTGAACATCTTGCCCCAAACACTCCAAACTCAAAAAGAAAATCAATGCTATAAAAATTTTTTTCATCGTATCAATCTAAACTTTCCCGATTCCTTAACTGACTCCCCATCCACTGAAACTCCGTTAAACCGATACACGTAAGTTCCTGCATCCAAAAGGTTTCCTTCCAGCCTTCCATCCCATCCTTCACCATCCAATTCATCGGAGCGAAAAAGCAATTCCCCCCATAAATTAAAAATCAACAACTCAGCCGACACCAGACCTTTGTATTTAGGCGTAAAAAACTGATTTGTATTTTCCTCAGGAGTAAAACCCGTGGGAACCATCACCCGGTAACTTTTGGTAATCGAAACCAATTTCTTCACAGAAGACTGACAGCCATTCTCATCAGTAATCACAAGTTCTACCTCAAACTCTCCTTTTTCACCAAAAACATGAGTAGGATTTTCTGATTCTGAAGATAATCCAGGGCTAAATATCCATTCATAAGAAACAGCCCTATCGTCTGACAAATTAGTAAACTGAATAGTATCATCCGCAAAAATCCCCCCGTCCTCATCACTTTTGATCCCAGTACCTGCAACTTCAAAATCAAAATTCGCAACCAATGCATCTTCGTAAATCTCCACTTCAAAATCCGTTGCTGGCCCATAGCAATCCAAATCTTTGTGTTTTACCTCCAACTGGTAAATACCTGACTCCGAAATCTGGACGATCTCTTCATTGATCAGTTCAACTCCGTCTTTGGTTAGTCTGTAATCAAAATTTTCAAGATCAAGATTAGCTATTGCAGATAAGCCATCGACAGGCTCTCCGGGGATGCAACCGATTAAAGGCAAATCCAGCTCTGCCTCTGGAAATTCCGGATAGTCAACGGATACCTCATTGGAAAAGGCAGGACAATTTTTTCGGTTGTATACGATCACAGAATAAAGCCCTTTGTCGGAAACCTGCAATTCCTCTGATTCAGCATCGGTAATAATCTCTCCATCCTTATACCATTCAAATCGCTCATATTCTTCATCTCCTACAGCCTCAAGGACTATACTTTCATCAGGACATAATCGAATTTCATCCAATTCTTCTTCTGACCCGGCCAATCGCAAGGTTACCGGATCTGGAGACTCTTGGATAAGTAAGGTCATCGAATTCCCCGTGGAAGTCTTACCATAGGTATCAGTAATCGTGTAGTAAACCGTGACGTTTTGGTCAGTAAATCCTTCGTTAGGAAAAAAAGTAAAATCTCCTCCTTGACCTGCTGCTCGAAAAACTCCTTCTGGCAAAACCAATTCTCTATTTTCTTCTCTGCATCTTCCCTGTGAACATACATCAGATTCTTCTTCCTCAATATCCTCAAGTGACCTATAAAATTGTAAACACCGGATTTCTGAATTGGGATTGGGCAAAACCACCTCTTCATCCGTGATAAAATATGTATTTTCCTGACCTTCGCAGCTCGCTTTATCCAAAAAGTCGACCCCTTCAGGCTCTAATAATCCATCATCATTGGAAACCTCCACGATCAAGTTTCTGATTTCATGAAAATTGGTCTCTCCACCTGTTGAAGCTGAGAACCCTACTTTCAAATCTTCAGGAGCTTCAAATCGATAAGGCAAACGTTCGAAAATGGAAATTAATCTCGAGTTATTGGCTTCTGTGGTGTACTGCATTTCCACCGTTATCAAATAGCCAACATCATTTGGATTTGGCTCCAAGTTGATAAAAACCTTTCGATAGCCAGGCTGATTGGGATCGGTGACTCTTGTCGTACCTACTCCACCGGAGCTAATGGGAAACTGCTGATCCGAGGGAAGACCATCAGCCCCTGCTTCCATCGTTCGACGTCCTGCGATAAACTCATAGCCATCAAACCCATTTCCCGGTCCCCTGATGACAATAGCGTCGGGCACTTGTTGATCTCCCACACCTGGAAATCCCCCGGATCTAGCCTCTGTGGAGTTCCCAAAATTGCCAAATTCATCAAAACCAATTCCCATGTATGCCCCTGAAACGCCGGGTTCATTATTTCTTTTGGAGTATCCAAGAGAACCCCCAAATCCCCCAATGGTAAAATTGGACACCTCTGCATCGTATAGAAAAAAGGAAAGTCCATCTGCTCCAGTACCTCCGTAAGAAAAATACTCGAAGGAAGCTTTGATCCCAAAAACAGAAGAAAACGGAATATCGACGTACACATATCCCCGCTGATCTAATTCATTGGAAGTCAGTCGCAGCACATCACCAGCAAGCACAGCATCAGCTCCAAAAACGGTAGCGGACTGGGTATCGTTTCCCTCAAATGTCTCGCAATACGGAAAGCCAACTTGACCAAATACTGAATTTGTCATCAAAAACAATCCAATAAAAAATCCCAACACCCATCTAAGATCAAACATAGTAAGCTAAAATAGAGGGAATAGGCCAGAAAATAAAAAAACCTCTAAAATTTTGACATTTTAGAGGTTAAATGGTCTATTTGTGAAATTACCGGAGGATAGTTTGAACCCGATCAGGTCCAACCGAAACCAACTTAATCGGCACATGAAGTTCTTCTTCCAAGAAAGAAACATAATCTTTCAACTCCCTAGGGAACTCATCATAAGAACGGACATCTTTCAATGAGCAATTCCATCCTTTCAATTTTTTATAAATTGGTTTGACATCCATATTGGATACTTCAAAACTCAATTGGTCGATTCTTTCACCATTCGGCATCTCATAATGAGTGCATACCTCGAGTTCCTCGAAAATATTCAAGACATCAGCTTTCATCATAAACAATTGGGTGACCCCGTTGATCATAATGGAATATTTGAGCGCTGGTAGGTCTAGCCAACCGCATCTTCGAGGTCTGCCAGTAGTACTACCAAACTCATTGCCTTCCTTTCTCATGTCCTCTCCGGTCTGATCAAAGAGTTCGGTCGGAAATGGTCCGCTACCGACACGGGTACAATAAGCTTTGAAAATCCCAAATACTTCTCCAATTCTAGATGGAGCTACGCCTAATCCAGTACATGCTCCTGCTGTCATGGTACTTGAGCTCGTCACAAATGGATAGGACCCAAAATCGATATCCAACAGAGAACCTTGCGCACCTTCCGCTAGGATTTTTTTCTCTTCTGCCAAAGCTTTGTTGACCACGTATTCGCTATCAATCAAATTTAAGGTTTTGAAAAATTCGACAGCCTCAAAAAACTGGCCTTCCATTTCCTCCAATTGATCCAAGGGATAATTGTAAAAGGACAAGGTAGTTTTATGCTTAGCTACCAAGGTTTGATATTTTTCTTTAAAGTCAGGACTTAAAATATCACCAACTCTAAGAGCAGCACGTCCAATTTTATCCTGATAAGTCGGTCCAATCCCTTTTAAGGTAGAACCGATTTTCTTATCCCCTTTGGATTGCTCCATTGCCGCATCGAGCAGCTTATGAGAAGGAATAATGATGGTCGCTTTTTTAGAAATCACCAAATTCTTGCGATAATCGATGGAGAATTTCCCCAAGCCATCGATTTCCTTTTTGAGTACGATGGGGTCCAATACCACGCCATTTCCGATAATATTGAGGATTTGCGATCTAAAAATCCCTGAGGGAATTTGGTGCAAAACATGTTTGATCCCGTCAAATTCGAGGGTATGCCCTGCATTGGGACCACCCTGAAATCGTGCTACAATCTGATATTCAGGAGCTAAAACATCTACAATTTTGCCTTTTCCTTCATCTCCCCACTGGAGACCCAGCAATACATCCATCTTCATTTGAAGTGCGGTCTAAACGGTTTATCTAAGACTTTTTGAAGGGCGAAATTTGCGATAAGCCCATAGAAAACCAAGTGAATGTCGGTAAATAATTCCAAGAGAATTGGTTTCTAACCATGAGGACGCGCTCAAACGAATTTTAAAAGGTGACTTCAGATTTCTTATTCAATTCCGGTTTTTGAAATGCTCCACAGAATCAAACACGGTAAAAATATTGTTTAACTTAGTGATAATCAATAGTTTTTTAACGTGATCTGATGGTGCTGTCAAATAAACATCTCCTCCCTTATTTCGCATTTTGGTCAGCATCGTGATCAATAAACCTATCCCACTAGAGCTGATGTAGCGAACTTCACTTAAGTCCACCACAAAATTTTTAGCGCCTTCTTCTATGGCATCGGATACGACTTCGACCAGCTTGGGGCCTACCTCATCCCCTATCAAATCACCCGTTACAAATAAATAATGTGCCTGAGAATCCTTTTCTGTTTTATAGGTTAGTTTCATAGTTCTTTGACGGGTCTATTTTCACACTTCTCCTTGTTGCAGTTTCCATACAAAATCAAAGAATGATGGAGAACCTGAAAATTTAAAATATCTCCTACGGTATTCTGGATATTTTGGATTCGAGGGTCGCAAAATTCCAACACCTGATTGCAATCCACACAGATCAAATGGTCATGTTGTTTAAAACCATAACTTTTTTCGAATTGTGCCAAATTCTTACCAAACTGATGCTTAGTTACTAAATCACACTCGACCAATAAATCCAAGGTATTATAAACAGTGGCTCGGCTGACTCGGTAATTTTTATTCTTCATACTGATGTACAAAGACTCGACGTCAAAATGACCCGACCGAGTATATATTTCCTCCAAAATCGCATAGCGTTCAGGCGTTTTACGGAGTTTTTGATTTTCCAGATAGGCAGTAAATATCTTTTTGACCTCTTCGAAATGAGCTGTATTCAAGGACATCTTGTGTTTTTTTTCAAATATAACTTTTGTTACCAAGAAAAGATTCAATCTCTTAGTCGAAACGGGAGACCTTAATGATTCCCTCTACCTCTTGGAGATTTCGCATCAGTTGGTCCAAGTGCTGAGTATTGTGAACGTACAGTTTAATAGTCCCTTCGAAAATTCCCGCATCCGAATCAACGGTGATGGATCGCATGTTGACTTTCAGTTCATTGGAAATCACTTTGGTGACATCGTTGATCAATCCTACCCGGTCAGTCCCCACAATATGTAATCCCGCCAAGAATGCGATTTCCTTTTGACTGGTCCAGCGTGCTTTGATGACTCGGTTTCCGTGATTGGACAATAACTCAAGTGCATTGGGACAGGAAGTTCGATGGATTTTAATTCCTTCATTAACAGTCACAAAACCAAATACATCGTCTCCTGGGATTGGATTGCAGCATTTTGCCAAAATGTAATCCACCACATCCATATCTTCCCCGATCAGGAGCTGATCATGATCTGGCCCTTTCAGATTTTTGATCTCTTTGGTAAAGGATGATTCGTCTTTTACCTTTTCTTGGATTGCTTTATGCTTAAGCTTTTGATTTTCTTTGAAATCCTTAAATGACTTGATCGTAGTGGGATCGATAATCCCTTTACCGACCCGATAATAAAATTCATTGGCGGTTTTCAACTCGAAGTAAGCCCTTAGCTTGTCCACAGTCTCCGAATTAAATTCCATTTTCATTTGCTTCAGCTTTCGCTGTACGATCTCCTTGCCATCTCCAATGGCGGATTTTTTGTCCTCACGAAGTGCATCCTTGATTTTGGCTTTGGCCCGTGAAGTGACCACATTATTGAGCCAATCCTCCGTGGGCTTTTGTTTATTAGAGGTGAGGATCTCGACCTGATCGCCATTTTTTAGCTTATGATTGATAGGAACTAGTCGCTGATTTACTTTGGCTCCAATGCATTTGGCGCCCACTTCTGTGTGAATTTCAAAGGCAAAATCCAACGCAGAAGCGCCGAAAGGAAGTACTTTCAGATCTCCTTTGGGAGTAAAGACAAAAATTTCCTCGTGAAATAAATTCCCTCGGAAATCATCCATAAATTCTATGGCATTACCTTCATTGGACTCCAGCATACTACGTACTTGCGTGATCCATTCATCCAATCCAGAACCGGATTTACCCGGATGTTCCTTTTCTTTATATTTCCAATGGGCCGCATATCCCCTTTCCGCGATCTCATCCATCCGATTGGTGCGGATTTGCACTTCTACCCACTGACCCGTATTACTCATTACTGTGGTGTGCAATGACTCATACCCATTGGACCGCGGTGTACTGATCCAGTCCCTCAATCGATCCGGATTGGGGCGATAAAAATCAGTGACGATCGAATAAACCTGCCAACAATCAGCTTTTTCGTTTTCCAACTCGCTCTCAAGGATAATCCGGACAGCAAATAGGTCATAGACTTCTTCGAAGGGAATCCCCTGCTTTTTCATCTTATTATAAATCGAATAGACAGATTTGGGACGACCTTTAATACTAAAGACAAAGCCCTGTCTGTTCAACTCCTCTTCGATCGGATGGATAAATCCTTTTATAAAGCGATTGCGATAGCTTTTGGACTCATTGATCTTATTGACAATGTCCCGATAAGTATCACTATCGGTGTATTTCAGATAAAGATCCTCAAGTTCAGATTTAATCGCATAAAGCCCCAGTCTATGAGCAAGTGGGGCATACAGATACATGGTCTCCGAGGCGATTTTCAGCTGCTTGTGTCGGGGCATACTTGCCAGGGTTCGCATGTTGTTTAGCCGATCGGCCAGTTTGATCAAGATCACCCGCACATCATCGGAGAGGGTCAAAAGCATTTTTCGGAAATTCTCAGCTTGCTGTGAACTCCCGTATTCAAATACTCCTGCGATTTTAGTCAGCCCATCGATGATTGTCATGACCTTTTGACCAAACTCGCGTTCGATATCATCCAACTCCCACTCAGTATCCTCTACCACATCATGCAGTAGCGCGGCCACAATAGACGTGGTCCCCAGTCCGATTTCCTCCACGCATACCAATGCCACCTCCAGAGGATGGTAGATATAAGGCTCCCCTGACTTTCTTCTCATATCTTTGTGAGCGTCAAGAGACACATTAAAAGCGCGTTTGATCAACTTGGCATCACCGGGTTTCAATATCGGTTTGGCTTGCCGAAGTAATCTGCGGTAGCGTTTTAAAATCTCTTTTCGTTCTTCTTCAACATCAACATCAATCATAGAGAAGGAATTTAATACAAAAATGAGTGGTTTAGCATAAGTTTTTCGAAGATTCCTTGATTTTTTTTATTCTGCCATTTGCAATTTCTCATTTAGTACCTACATTTGCATCCACAATTGAGAAGGGGATCAAATCCTTCCCAAATTGGATACTGCGGATGTGGCGAAATTGGTAGACGCACTAGACTTAGGATCTAGCGCCGCGAGGCATGGGGGTTCGAGTCCCTCCATCCGCACATATACCGAACCCTCAATCACTACACTGTCTTTGCGAAGCAGGAAAGAGATTGGGGGTTTTTAGTTCACTTTCATCTTAAAATGTAAAAGCGCTTTGGAAATCACACTAGACAAGCACTCAGCAAATCAAGCTTCAATTAAAATTAAACTAACTGAAGCAGATTATCAACCGAAGGTAGATGCGAAACTGAAAGACTATGCCAAAAAAGCCAATATTCGTGGCTTCAGACCTGGCAAAGCTCCTGTTTCGATGGTGAAAAACATGTACGGGACATCTGTATTGGTAGAAGAAATCAATACAATCTTAGGCGAATCGCTTAATAAATACCTAAAGGAGCAGACATTTCGTGTCTTGGGAGATCCGCTTCCGGTAGAATCTACCGAAGAAAATATCGATTGGAAAACCCAAAAAGAATTTGATTTTGAATACAAGATCGGATTTATCGAAAATTTTGAGCTTCCTCTCGACGAAAAAATCAAAGCGACTAGCTACTCAATCAAAGTTGACGACAAACTAGTCAATGAGACCATCGAAAACCTAAAATCCCAATACGGAAACAGCACCAATCCCGAGAAAGCTGAAGCAGGAGACCATATTTATGGCGACCTGAATCTAGTGGACGGTGATTTTTCTAAAACTCTTTCTCTTCCGTTGGACAAAGTGACCAAAAAATTTGCCGGTAAATTTATTGGAATCGGAAAAGATGAGGTTGTTGAGTTTGAGGGTAAAGAAGTGAAAAAAGGAGAATGGACAGAGGCTTTTGGACTGGAAGAAGAAGAACTTGAGCATACCAAAGGATCATTCACTTTTACAGTGAAAAATATCAATCGAACTACCGAAGCTGAGCTAAATCAAGAGTTTTTTGACAAGATTTTTGGTCCTGATCAAGTAGCATCTGAAGAAGAATTCGTTCAAAAAGTGCGAGAAACACTTCAGTCCAGCTATGATCGGGAATCTAAAGTGTTTACAGAAGAGGAATTGAAGAAAGTCTTGGTGGAAAAAGCCAACCTTGACCTTCCCGAAGATTTCTTGAAGGAATGGCTACTCAAAGCCAATGAAGGCAAAGTAAGCGAAGAGGACGTGGAAAAAGAATTTCCCCAATATGCCCAGCAGTTGACTTGGTCTCTGATCTCCAACGAACTAGCCAAAGCCAACGAAATCAAAGCCGAGCATGAGGAGGTCATCGAAAAAACCAAAGAAATGATCCGTGAGCAATTTGCCTCTTCCGGACTAGGTTCCCAGATGGAAAGCAGCATGGATTTGTTTGTGGACAACTACCTCAAAGGCGAGGAAGGTCAGAATTACATGAACATGCTGACTTCAGTCCAAAATGAAAAAGTCCTGAACTTTGTCAAAGAGAAAATCAAGCTTACCGAAAAGGAAATAACAATCGATGACTTTAAGGAACTTTTAGAAAAGTAAAATCCTTCTTAATTGAATTAAAAAAGTCCTTATTCAAGGGCTTTTTTTATTTTTGTTTACCACAACATATCAAAACATGATCAATAAAGAAGAATTCAGAAAGTACGCCATTCACAATCAAGGCGTCAGCGGGACGGCATTTGACCAGTACACCCAGCATATCGAAAATATGACTCGGTCGGTGATCGAGGAAAGACCACAAAACTTCCGGGAAATCGACGTGTTTTCCCGACTCATCATGGACCGAATTATTTTTCTCGGAACAGGTGTAGATGACCACATTGCCAATATCATTGTGGCTCAGCTTCTTTTCTTGGAATCTGTGGATGCGAAAAAAGACGTCCTCTTGTACATCAATAGTCCTGGAGGATCTGTGACAGCTGGATTAGGGATATACGACACCATGCAGTACATCGGACCTGATGTAGCGACCATCTGTACCGGCATCGCAGCTTCTATGGGAGCAGTATTATTGGCAGGTGGAGCAAAAGACAAACGCTCAGCACTAAAGCATGCCCGGGTGATGATTCATCAGCCTTCCGGTGGAATGCAAGGCCAATCCAAGGACATGGAAATCTCCCTTAAATTAATCTTGGCTATGCGTCAGGAGCTTTATCAAATCCTTGCCAATCATTCAGGCAAATCCTACGAAGAGATCGAAAGGGATTCAGATCGAGATTATTGGCTCAGAGCACCTGAGGCCAAAGAATACGGTCTAATCGACGAAGTACTCATTAAAAAAACAGTCTAATGGCTCAAGTAACCTGCTCATTTTGCGGTAGAAATAAAAAAGATGTAGATCTGATGGTATCGGGGATTTCAGCCCATATCTGTAATTTCTGCATCGATCAAGCCCACATGATTCTCGGTGAAGAAGAAAAAACCAAGAAAAGTGTCGGCAGCAAACCAAAATTCAAACTCAAAAAACCAAAGGAACTGGTTAGTTATCTTGACCAGTATGTCATCGGTCAGCAAGATGCCAAAAAAGTCCTTACAGTAGCAGTTTACAATCACTACAAGCGTCTCCAACAAAAGGTAGATCCCGACGAGATCAAAATCGAAAAATCCAATATCATCATGGTCGGTGATACCGGCACAGGAAAGACCTACCTGGCAAAAACCCTGGCAAAAACGTTGGAGGTTCCATTTTGTATTGCTGATGCTACGGTTTTGACAGAGGCAGGTTATGTTGGAGAGGATGTAGAAAGCATCTTGACCAGACTTCTCCAAGCTGCCGATTATAATGTCGAAGCGGCTGAGCGAGGAATAGTTTATATCGATGAGCTGGACAAAATCGCGCGAAAATCCGACAACCCATCCATCACACGTGATGTCAGCGGAGAAGGGGTGCAGCAGGCTATGCTAAAACTTCTCGAAGGAACCATAGTCAATGTCCCACCCCAAGGTGGACGAAAGCATCCTGACCAAAAAATGATTGCCGTGAACACAGAGAATATTCTTTTTATCTGCGGAGGAGCATTTGATGGCATTACTCGTCACATCGCCAAAAGACTAAATACCCAACCGCTAGGATTTTCGAAATCCAAAAGTGAGGCTGTCGCAGATCGGGAAAACCTGCTTCAATATGTTACTTCACAGGATTTAAAAGCTTTCGGTCTGATTCCAGAATTAATTGGGCGTTTGCCTGTTTTGACCCATTTGGATCCTTTGGATCGAGATGCCTTAAAACAAATCCTGACGCAGCCAAAAAACGCATTGGTAAAACAATATACCAAACTGCTAGAAATGGAAGGAGTAAAGTTGGTTTTCGAAGAAAGCGCAATTGACTTTATCGTAGAAAAAGCAGTGGAATATAACCTTGGAGCTAGGGGACTTCGTTCGATTTGCGAGGCAATCATTACGGATGCCATGTATGAGTTACCATCTGATGAAAGCATCAAAGAATTGATTATCGACGAGGAATACGCCAAGTCACAATTTGACAAATCTAAATTTAAGCGATTGCAAGTTGCCTAAATCCTAGATTCTTATTGAAACAAAAAAACCAGCGAATTCGCTGGTTTTTTTGTTAGTCAAGGTGCTGAATTTAATCCAACTCCACTTCAAAGTAATATTCGGTTCCATCCTGGAACATACCCAATATCACCAATTCTTCTCCTGAGAGATCATTCAATTGATCCAGTAAATCATCTACATTTTCTATTCTACTTCGACCATTTTCGCTAATAATGGAAGTAATGATAAATCCGGACCGTGCACCGGCTCCGCGCCATTTAGAGCTTCCTACCGAAGTGATTAAAGCTCCACCAGATACACCCAAGCGTTCCAGCTGTTCATCCGAAAGATTTTCAAACATCACCCCTTCAAAGTCATAGGTTTTAGGAACCACTTTTTCTACGATATCCACTCCACCCTCGAAGTTTTTTAGTGTAGCTTGAGCTTTAAATACTTCTCCTTCACGGATGTATTCCACTTCTACTTGATCACCTGGACGCTTTCTTGCTACCATTTCCTGAAGAGTGGCCACATTGTTGGTTTGTCTGCCATCTACTCCTACGATGATATCTCCCTCTTGTAGACCGGCTTCCTTGGCACCACTATCGTCATTTACACTTCCGACATAAACGCCTTGTTTGACAGGAAGTTCTTTTCCAAGTTGCTCCTCAAGCTCAGGAGATACATCATTGATATTGATACCAAGAAGTCCCCGCTGTACGGCACCATATTTCATCAGGTCATCCATTACTTTTTTCACCAAGGTGCTGGGCACAGCAAACGAGTAGCCTGCAAAGCTTCCCGTATTGGAGGCAATCGCGGTATTGATTCCAATCAATTCTCCGGCAAGATTGACCAAAGCTCCTCCGGAATTTCCCGGATTCACCACAGCGTCAGTTTGAAGAAATGACTCGATTTGTAGATTATTTTCAACCCCGCGGAGAATTCCGATGTTCCGTGCTTTGGCAGAAATAATTCCCGCCGTGACAGTTGAATTCAAATTAAAGGGATTCCCTACAGCCAAGACCCATTCTCCGATTTGAGTTTGATCCGAATCACCAAATTTTACGAAAGGCAACCCCTCTTCCTCAATTTTTAAAAGTGCCAGATCAGTAGTCGGATCTGTTCCGATCACCTTAGCAACATATCTATTGTTGTTTTCCAGAGAAATATCAATCTCTGAAGCTCCCTCCACAACGTGATTGTTGGTTACAATATATCCATCCGAAGAAATAATAACTCCAGACCCTGAACTCATCGGTGCTCGTCCTCCTTCTCCCTGTCCACCTCTTGGCGGAAGGCCAAACCACTCTTCCAGCGGATCACGCTGAGATCGGGGAGAGTAGGACAAGGTGCTTTTGACATGGACTACAGCTGGGGTGACGATTCCGGCGGATGTTACAAAATTGATCCCGTCCGGTATTGTGAAATTTTCTCCGTTGAGTAAGTTGACAAAGCTGGTCTTTTGCTTTTCATCAAAATTGGCTGCTTCTCGAGGTTGGACGAGGAAACTGACACCTGCCAATGCAACTACACCCCCAATTAGGGAGGCAAGGAGCATTCCTAGAAAGAATTGTTTTTTACTCATCATGTTTAGGTTGTGTTCGAGTGATAATACAAAACCTAAGACTCAAGAATGGAGCCTTAGGATTTGAATTGCTATTCAAATTAACAAGAATTAACCGCATTTTGGCATTCTTATCAATCTAACATTAAAGCTTTATCGGAGTTTGGATTACAGGCAAATTATTTTACTTCAATAGCGGATTTGAGAACTTTTTTCTCCGCTTTGGGAAGAATGATTTTTAACACTCCATCTTCATAGGACGCATCGATTTTTTCGGAAACCACATTGTCCGGCACATAGAAGGAGCGAGAAAATGCACCATATTGAGTTTCGATGCTGTGGTAATTTTTACCTTCTTTTTTCTCTTCGATTTTGCGCTCTCCCGAAATCGTCAATCTTCCTTCAGTCAAGTCTACATGAAAATCCTGCTTTTTCATTCCTGGAACGGCTACCTGAATTTCAAATCCTTGCTCATCTTCAGAGATGTCCACAGCTGGGCTAAATTTTCTGATTTCTCCATTTCCGAAGGATTCATTGAATAGCTTATCGATCATTCCGCTGAATGAGGAGGGATAAGCTGGGTCTAGTTGGTTAAATCTTACTAGTTTCATGGTTTTGTTGGTTTTTGTTATCACTGAAATGCTAATCAAGAAAATTTATACCAAGTGAAAAATCGAGTCATAATGACAGAGATTTGTGATTTTTATTCCAAATAGTTAGTCATTTTGACAGCAAACCGAGACAATTTCCTGATATTTAAAGGGGACCTTCAGATCAAAAAATCAAAACCTCCATCAACGGATCAATTAGAAAAAACAAAAAAACCCTGAGATTATTTTCCCAGGGTTCCAGTTGACATACACTCACTCAATATCAGTTATGCTTTTTTGACATTGATGGCATTGGGTCCTTTTTTGCCATCCTTGACTTCGTAAGATACTTTGTCATTCTGGGCAACTTTGTCGACCAATCCGGTGGCGTGGACGAAGACTTCGCTTTGGGACTCATCATCTACTATAAATCCGAATCCTTTGGCTTCATTGTAAAATTTTACTGTTCCGGTAAACATAATAAATTGTTATAAATTGTAATTGAAAGTACTTTAAAAGTAAATATTCAGCGAAAAAAAACAAAATAATCATTTTTAATTTTGAAGAAATGAAGAAAATTATTTTGATCCGTCATGCCAAATCCGCCTGGGACCAGCCTTCACTTGCAGATCATGATCGCCCATTGGCAGAAAGAGGACTCCTCGCAGCTCCCAAAATGGGTAAACGACTATCAAAAATGGGCATAAACCCAGATCGAATTATCAGCTCCACAGCCGAACGCGCCAAATCTACTGCCCAACTTATCGCCAAGGAATTGAAATCACCTAAAAATACCATTTGGCTAGAGCGTGATCTCTACCATGCTTCAGCTCAAACCATGATTTCTATTCTAAAAAGTTTACCAGAATCTATCCAAACCGTAATTCTGGTAGGACATAATCCGGGCATGAATGATTTTGTTGATCGTCTAGGTGGAAAAATCGGAAATCTACCAACAGCAGGAATATTTGCCGTAAAATCATCTGCTCAGTGGAAAGATTTTGACCTGAAGCAGGTGGATTTCTGGTTTTTTGACTTTCCTAAAAACCGGAACTAAGGAAGCTCTATGTTTCTCACATCCTGGATTACCTCGGGGAAATTTTGAACATTACCAAGGAGAAATCCAATCTTTTCGGCCACGATTCCAGGCTCAGTCAAATCACCTTTTTCCTTAAAGGCCTTAAATTTCTCCAACTCTGGAAAATTATTTTCATCGGATTTTCTGATGTCTTCTTGCATTGGGGTATCAACGATCCCCGGTGCCAAACTATAAAAATGAAAAGAGTCTGATTTGTTATCCCGATCAGCAACCATGGTAAACATGGCCAATGCGGCCTTGGTACTGCAATATCCACCCCATCCAGACACAGGACGGCTTGCGGCACCAGAGCTGATATTACATACTATTTTTTCTGCTGGACTTGACTTATACTTTTTTATAAAGGCATTGGTCAAAAACATAGGAGCCAACAGATTCAAATTCACCTGCTGTCGCAACTCCTTGGGTGAAAGTTCTCCAATCGGTTTAATTTCCCCTATCCAGCCTGCATTGTTAATCAAAATGATTTGCTTGAAATCACCATCAGGGAAAATTCCATCCAATTCATTCTGCAAAACCGGCAAATCAGATAAATCCAAACTTCGCTCGATCAAGTTGGGGTGATCCATCGAAATTGAACTTCTGGATATTGCCAATACTTGCGTCTGATCCAGTTTCAAGTAATAATCCAAGATAGCTCTTCCCAGACCTTTACTATGGCCGGTAAGAATTAATAGTGTTTTAAACATGGGTGAAAGGGCGATTGGTTAATATTCCTTATCAAGGATCGACCCAATTTTTCTCAAAAAAATGCAAATTTTTGTATTATACTGAAGATCAGAAAGTTAATAATTAAAAAAAATTGAACTATTAAAAGAAAGTGGGTAATCCCACCTTCTTTTAATCCAATATTTACAAAATATACTGGGACAAATCCCTGTTTTTAACCAGTGTGCTTAGCCTTTCCTGTACCATCTCATGCGTGATCATGATTTTTGAATTGGGCTCTATAGTATCCGGCACATCAAAAAGGAAATCATTTAACAGATGCGACATTACAGTGTGCAGTCTTCGCGCTCCGATGTTTTCTACCTCTTGATTGATCAAAAATGCCAGCCTGGCCAATTCATCAATGGCATCCTCAGTGAATTCCAAAAACACCTCTTCTGCTTCAAACAAAGCCTGATATTGTTTAGTCAACGCATTCTTTGGCTCACGCAAAATCCGTGAAAAATCCTCCTCAGTCAGTGCATTTAACTCCACTCGTATCGGAAACCTACCCTGCAGTTCCGGAATCAAATCCGAAGGCTTGCTCACATGAAATGCTCCTGCAGCGATAAATAATACGTGATCAGTATTGATCACCCCATATTTGGTATTGACAGAGGTACCCTCTACGATTGGGAGTAAATCCCGCTGTACACCTTCGCGACTTACGTCTGGTCCACCCCCGTTTTTACCGGATTTAGAGGCGATTTTATCAATCTCATCGATAAAGATGATTCCGTTGTTTTCAGCCAATCGTATTGCTTCTTCCTTTAATTCATCAAAATCAATCAGTTTGGAAATTTCCTCTTCTAACAAAACTTTTCGTGCCTCGGCAATGCTAAGCTTTCGCTTTTTCATCTTTTTTGGCATCATTCCGGAGATCATATCCTGTAGTCCCGCCATACTGGCATCGTCCATCATCCCATTGCCAATCATTCCTATTCCCACAGGAGAGGATGCCTTGACATTGATTTCTATTTTTCGGTCATCTAGCTCTCCATTTCTGAGTTTTTCCCTAAATCGCTCCCGAGTTCGCTCATTGAGTTCTTCATCAGACTGAGGCTCGTCTTGTTGATTGATGCTCAGACTATTTTGCCTGAATCCAGCATTTTTGACCGGCGGAATCAGGATATCAAGAATGGTTTCTTCTACAGCATCCGAAGCCTTCTCCTTGACTTCTTCATTTTTCACCTCACGAACCAAATGCACCGATTGCTCCACCAGGTCACGAACCATACTTTCGACATCTCTACCCACATAGCCGACTTCTGTGAATTTGGACGCTTCTACTTTGGTAAAGGGAGCTTGAGCAATCTTTGCCAACCTTCTGGCAATTTCGGTTTTTCCCACACCCGTGGATCCGATCATTAAAATGTTATTCGGGACGATATCTTTTTGAATATCTGTCTTGACCATCATTCTTCGGATTCTGTTCCTTAGGGCAATGGCTACGTTGCGCTTGGCGTCTTTTTGACCAATGATATATTTATCCAGTTCAGAAACAATCTGTCTGGGTGTCAATGATAGTTTTTGATCCATGATTTCTATTTTTTTGAAGTTTCCTTGGCATTTAACTTAACCAAGGAAGAAAAAAGGGAAAGGTCAAATTTCCTTTCCCCAATGTGCTAGTTCGAATTTGATTCCGAATTGAATGAAAACTGAACCGGTCGATCTACCTTGGTTTTCAGCAAGGCAATTTCCAAAACCTCTCCTACCCGATCCACGAAATGAAACTCCAAGCCTTTGAGATAGTTTTCGTCGATTTCCTCAATATCTCTACGATTTTTCTTACAGAGGATGATTTCCTTGATTCCGGCTCGTTTTGCCGCCAAAATCTTTTCTTTAATTCCCCCTACGGGAAGCACTTTGCCAATCAAACTGATTTCCCCTGTCATGGCCACTTTCGACTTGACTTTTCGCTGTGTGTAAACCGAAGCCATGGCAGCAAGCATGGTAATCCCTGCTGAGGGACCATCCTTTGGTACCGCACCCGCAGGCACGTGAACGTGTAGATCATATTGGTCAAAGACCCGGTGGTCAATCCCCAATTTATCCGCTTTGGATTTTAAGTAGGAAAGTGCCGTCACAGCAGATTCCTTCATGACATCCCCCAGCTGACCGGATAATGTCAATTTTCCCTTTCCGCGACTTAAGCTGGATTCGATAAAGAGGATCTCCCCTCCTACACTTGTCCAAGCCAGGCCAGTAACAACCCCAGCAACCGAATTATCCTGATAGATTTCCTTATCAAACATCTCAGATCCCAGAATCTTACGTACCGCATCTGGAGTGATTTTCGGATCGTATTCCTCTTCCATAGCAATGGATTTGGCTACATTTCGGATTACTTTCCCAATCGCTCTTTCGAGATTTCTGACCCCGGATTCCCGAGTATAATCCTCGATGATTTTTACCAAGGCGGATTTGTCAAAACGAACCTGATTGGTCTTCAAACCATGCTCTTTGCGTTGCTTAGGAACCAAATGCCGCTTAGCTATTTCCACCTTTTCCTCTTGGGTATATCCTGTCACCTCGATGATTTCCATCCGATCCCGCAAGGCTGGCTGAATGGTATCTAGTGAGTTGGCTGTCGCAATAAACAGTACTTTGCTCAGATCGTATTCTACTTCAAGGTAATTATCCAAAAAGGCAAAGTTTTGCTCCGGATCCAATACCTCCAAAAAGGCTGAACTTGGATCTCCTCTAAAATCGGAAGAAAGCTTGTCAATTTCGTCCAATACAAATACTGGATTGGAGATTTTCACCTTCTTCATATTTTGGACAATCTTCCCTGGCATAGCCCCTACGTATGTTTTACGGTGTCCGCGGATTTCCGCTTCATCGTGCAAACCACCCAAAGACATCCGGATGTATTTTCTACCCAAAGCTTTAGCTACGGATTTCCCCAAAGAGGTTTTTCCTACTCCAGGAGGTCCATAAAGGCATAAAATGGGTCCTTTGAGGTCATTTTTCAGCTTCAACACAGCCAAGTATTCGATGATCCGATCTTTTACTTTTTCAAGTCCAAAATGATCCGCATCCAATATTTTCCGGGCATGCTTCAAGTCAAAATTATCTTGGGTAAATTCATTCCAAGGCAACTCCACCATGGTCTCTGCATAGTTGAGCGCAATCGGGTACTCTGCCGCAGAGGGATTGATTCTCAAGATTTTATTCAGCTCTTTTTCAAAATGAAGCGCCACTTCCTTTGGCCAATTTTTTGATGATCCGCGTGCCCGGAGATCCTCCACTTCCTTTTCGGGACCTTCCTCACCGAGTTCGGTCTGAAGCACTTTCATCTGCTGTCGCAAAAAGTAATCCCGCTGCTGCTGATCGATATCGGTATGGACTTTTTTCTGGATTTCGGATTTCAGCTCCAGCATTTGGATATCCTTCATCATAAACTCCAGCAATAAGGTCGCCCGCTCCACTCCGTCATTGATTTCCAGAAGTCGCTGCTTGGATTCGACAGGGGCATTGATATTGGAGGAAAGAAAGTGCGTTAAAAAAGGCGTGTTGTCGATATTATCCAACGCTACCTGAGCTTCTCTAGGAATCTCGGGATTGAGGTGTAAGATGCGGGTTGCGGCTTCTTTCAGAGATTCCTCCAAAGCCTGGATTTTTTTAGAGCTCTTAGGAAAGTTTTCTTCGAGAAAATTGACTTTAGCGATAAAATACGGATCATCGGTGACTTCTTCGCGAATCCGGAACCGCTTTTTACCTTGAATGATTATGGTTGTATTTCCGTCAGGAAGAACAATCATTTTGATGATTTTGGCCAAGGTCCCCACATGATAGATGTCCTCCCATGAAGGATCGTCATTATTGGGATTGATCTGCGCGCATACACCGATATATTTATCGCCTTTGTGGGCTTTTTTAACTAATCTGATGGAGCGCTGCCTTCCTACGGTAATAGGAATCACCACACCCGGAAACAATACCGTATTTCTGACAGAAAGAATCGGAATTTCTTCACCCGTTAATTCTTTACCCTGTTCTTCCTCTTCTTCGTCAGTGATCAACTGGATCAGATCTCCTTCCGCTACATAATCACCACTCATAAGATTATCGAATAGGGGTTTTTCAAATTGACTCATATAGACATTTTGACAGGCAAGCTGTCGGTTTAGGACTTTATTAAAGAAAGGACCTTCAAGTTACGAAGGATTCACGGTAAAGTTCAATGCGCATGCCAAAGGGTTGAAGGCGTCAGATTGGCAGGAACTCATCGAAAGGGTTAAAAATTCATTTTTCCTACCAAATTCAACTAAATTGAAATTGGCAGGAATAAAAAAACAGACCCCGTCCCGAGATCTGTCGATTTATTCCAAAATTTTGAAAATTATCCCCCGGTAAAGATTTTCAAAATATCATTTCCGATCGCAAATACCATCAGAGCGAGTAGAATTACCATACCGACTTTTTGGGCATTTTCGAGAAATTTATCCGAGGGTGCTCTTCCCGAAATCATCTCGTACAGCAAAAACATCACGTGCCCACCATCCAGTGCGGGAATCGGAAGCAAGTTCATAAATGCCAAAATCATCGAAATCAATCCGGTAATGCTCCAGAATTTTCCCCAATCCCAGGAATTACCATAAATCTTCGCCATCCCGATAGGACCGCTGACGTTTTTAGCAGACACTTCTCCCGTAAACATTTTACCGAGAGCTTTCGCATTGATGATGACCACCCCAAATGCTCGCTCGGTACCTTTTGAAATCGCCTCGCCGAAACCAAATTTCTTTCGAACAGGATCTAACAGCGGATTGGCGGCAATTCCTATTGTTCCTTCAGCCGAAACGGGCACTGCCAAAGTATCCAAGCTTCCTTCTGAAGAAACAACCAATTGAGCCTCCTCATTTTTCACTTGATCGAGTGCAGTCTGCAGTTCATCAAAAAAATAAACTTCTTGACCATTCACCGAAAGGATTTGATCACCAGGATCGATTCCAGCGGTCTTGGCAGCCCCATCAGGGGCTACATCCAACACATCAAAAGGAAACCGTATACTGATAAATTTGTCAAATGCTTCCTCCGAATTAAAGGTATTGATAAACCCACGCGGGATCTCCACTTTCAATTGCTCACCATTTCGCTCTACCGTGTAGTATCCATTTTCACTGAGTAAAACACTTCCACTGCTCAGTTCATTGATGCTTTCGTAGGGTTCGCCATTGACATCGATGATTTTGTCCCCGGTCTTTAAGCCAATTGACTCTCCATATTCATAAGCAACAATTCCGTTTTCTACTACTTGATCCCTAGAAAAATAAGTTTCCCCATTGTTGTAAACCAAAAACACAAAGATGACAATACCGGTAATGACATTGACAATAATCCCTCCTAGCATAACGATCAGTCGCTGCCAAGCCGGCTTGGAGCGAAACTCCCAGGGCTGAGGCTCCGAGGATAGTTGGTCGGTATCCATGGATTCGTCCACCATCCCGGAGATTTTCACAAATCCTCCAAGCGGAATCGCTCCGATCGAATATTCTGTTTCTCCCCACTGAAATCCTGCGATTTTTGGAGGAAATCCGATGGAGAATTTCTCCACACGCATGCCAAACAGTTTGGCAGTCAACAAGTGTCCCAATTCATGCAGCCCGACTAGGATTGATAATCCTAGGAGCAATTGGCCCACCATAATCAAAGTATCCATTATTTATTACGCTTAATTAATTCCTGTGTAACTATTCTTGCTTGCTCATCGGTAGATATGTAATCCGATATATTGGGTTTGGACACAAAATCCACCCGATCCATCGTCTCGGCAATCAATTCCGACATCTGAAGAAACCCAATCTGATCTTTTAGAAAAGCATCAACGACCACCTCATTGGAAGCATTGAGAATACAGGCCGCATTACCGCCTTTTTCTAAAGCGTCAAATGCCAGCTGAAGGTTCCTGAATGTTTTTTTATCCGGCTGCTCAAAGGTCAAATTTGGGTAATTGATAAAATCGAATCGCTCGAAATCACTTTTTAACCGATGGGGATAGCTCAAAGCAAATTGAATGGGAATACGCATATCCGGCAGTCCAAGTTGTGCTTTTATGGAACCATCTTCAAATTGCACCAAAGAATGCACGATGCTTTGGGGATGGACGATCACATCGATCTGAGAGGTTTTCAGGCCAAAAAGCCATTTAGCCTCGATGACTTCCAGACCTTTATTCATCAGCGAAGCAGAATCGATGGTGATTTTGGCTCCCATATCCCAGTTGGGATGCTTGAGGGCTTGAGCTTTGGTCACTGTCTCAAGAAAAGCCCGGTCTTTCCCTCTGAAGGGTCCCCCGGATGCGGTCAGAATAATCTTCTCAATCGGGTTATGAAATTCACCGACCAAGCATTGAAAAATCGCTGAATGCTCTGAATCAACTGGATAAATATTAACGCCATATTCCTTAGCAAGTGAAGTCACCAAATCTCCGGCTACAACCAGTGTTTCTTTATTGGCTAAGGCAATTTGCTTACCGGCTTTGATGGCACTGATCGTAGGCAATAATCCAGAATAGCCCACCAAGGCAGTCAAAACCACATCAATGGTTTCCATTTCGACGATTTGCTCCAGCGCTTTTTGTCCAGCAAAAACCTTGATATCATGAGGGATCAAGGCTTCTTTTACCTTCTCATAATTGGATGGATTTCCAATGACCACCGCATTGGGAATGAATTCCAGGGCTTGAGAAATCAGTAAATCGCAATTATTTTGAGCAGTGAGTACCTCTACCGTAAAATCATCTGAATGCTGACGAATCACCTCCAAGGTTTGGGTACCGATACTTCCTGTGCTTCCAAGGATGGCTACACGCTTTGCTTCTGTCATTCAATACTATTTTGAAGAAATTTAAACCCTCGCAAAACGGGAAGGTTTAGCTGATTGGCTGACAAAATTACAAGATGCCCAGACTTTTCCTTGTACAAATCGTCAGTTTTTACGTTTGGGAAAAATTTTTGAGGTGAAAATTGAAATGATTCAATGAAAATAATCTAAAAAAGCTTCCTAAAAGCTGGAAATGGAAATCATCTTTCCTAACCTAAATTGGGATTAATTCGGTTAAAATTTGTGAATGAATCAAACCGGAGAATATTTCCTCCGTCAAATTGAAAAAATATGCGCATGGAACATTTTCTTAAAACCACCGGAATATCATTTGTTGCGGGTTTGGCAGGAGCGGCTCTTTGGACCTCGGTTAATGTCAATGAACCTCAACATACCAATGAATCAAGCCCAACCATCGAGTCGGTCAGTACCTCCCTTGCTGAAAATACACCGACGCCTCAACGCCCATCCTATCGGACTGATCCTCCGATTTCCTTTGTAGCCGCCTCTACCAACAGCACCGAATCGGTAGTTTTTATCAAAAATTTCTCTGGAAGCGATCCAAGGAGATACAGCATGTTTGATTATTTCTTTGGGACCGGTCCCGCGCAGCAGGTCAGTACGGGATCGGGGGTGATCATCTCCGAAGATGGCTACATCGTCACCAATAATCATGTCATTGATCGTGCGGAAACCATCGAAGTAGTCCATAAAAAGCGAACCTATCAAGCCCGATTGATCGGAACCGATAAAAACACGGATATCGCTGTTTTGAAAATCGAATCAGATAATTTGCCTGCGATCAAAAGAGGTTCTTCCCGTGACCTCCAAATCGGAGAATGGGTTTTGGCTGTGGGAAATCCATTTAATTTAACTTCCACGGTCACTGCCGGAATTGTCTCGGCCAAAGAAAGACAAATTAATATTTTAGGCGGCGATTTTCCGTTGGAAAGTTTCATCCAAACTGATGCTCCCATTAACCCAGGAAATTCAGGGGGAGCTCTGGTCAATGTCAATGGCGAGCTGGTAGGAATCAATACCGCGATTTTATCCCGAACAGGTTCTTATACGGGCTATGGCTTTGCCGTCCCCGTAGATATTGCCTTAAAAGTAGCCAATGACCTGATTCAATACGGAGAAGTACAAAAAGCCATCCCCGGAATAGAAGCGGTTGAAATCACTCCTGAACTGGCTGAAGAAATGGACATTGCTTCATTGGACGGTGTGATTGTCAAGCATGTGATCAAATCCGGTGCAGCTGAGGCAGCAGGCCTACAGCGAAACGACGTGATCATTCAGCTGGGAAATCAAGCCATCACTGGGATGGGAAGTTTTGAAGAAGCACTATCGTATTACTATCCTGGTCAAGAGCTGCCAGTCACATTTACTCGCGCTGGAAAACGAATGAATGCCACACTCACACTTCAGAATCTGGAGGGAGGCACCGGGGTCATCAAGCGGGAGTTTTACAGTTCCAGACTTCTTGGGGCTCGATTAGAGGCAGTGAATACCATCGAAAAAGACCGATTGGGAATAGAATTTGGAATCAAAATATCGGCCCTGAGCAGAGGATATTTAAGGGACTTGGGATTGAGGGATGGTTTTGTGATCACTCAGATAAACCGGGAACCTGCCAAAGATCCAAAATCCGTAGGAAAATACCTGGAGGAATATAGCGGTAGGCTCTTGCTCGAGGGAGTCGCTTCAAACGGACAACCATTTATGCAAAGCTATACGGTCAGATAATGAATAGGGAAGGTTTCGGCTTTTCTTTTATTAAAAATAAAAGCTAACTTTTAAGTAGAAAAACCAATACCCTCATGAAATCCCTCCCCCCCTCCTGCGAACAGTGTTTTGAGGAATTCAAATCGTCGCTTGAAGACCTTAGGATTTATGGTCAAAGAAGTAAAAAAGGACCACTTTCTGATTCTCAATCCAGAGAATTGATCATAAGTTTTGAAGTGTCTCATGAACTGGCGCTGAAGGTCATGAATGGTTATTTCAAAAAATTTGACAAAGGTCCATTTACCGGTTCCCGGGATCTCACGGTAGAAGCTTTTCATGCCGAATTGATCGATGAAGGTAAACCTTGGCTGGATATGGTGATTGATCGGATCCAATACAACCCAATCTACGATATTGATACTCAGGGCAAATTCATTGAGAATATTCTAAAGAAATATATTTCCCTGTTAGAAAAGTTTGAGGAAACGATGGGAAAAAAGCTGGATCAATAAGATCGCATCTTGAATTTTTTCTTCAGCTCAGTAATCGCATTCCTGAAAGAATTATCCGTTTCAATCATGTCATTTACGGTATGCACAGCGTGAATCACGGTGGAGTGATCCCTGCCGCCAAAATGATAACCGATTGATTTGAGGGAATGATTGGTAAATTCTTTTGAAAAATACATGGCTACCTGACGGGCCACCACGATCTCCTTTTTACGCGTTTTGGCTTTCAGATCATCTAAATTGATCGAATAGTATTCCGAAACGGTCTTTTGGATAAAATCAATACCGACCTCAGTTTCAATATCCTTAATGATGTTTTTCATCACCGTCTTGGCCAACTGCAGATTGATCTCCATTCGATTGAGCGAAGCGTGAGCGATCAAAGAAATCAAAATCCCCTCCAACTCCCGGACATTGGTATCCACGGTATAGGCGAGATATTCGACCACATCATCCGGTATAAAAATTCCTTCAGACTGCATTTTGCGACGGATAATCGCCACTCTCGTCTCGAAATCCGGCATTTGCAGATCTGCGGTCAATCCCCATTTGAATCTCGAAAGCAATCGCTCTTCCAAACCTTTCAGATCCCTCGGAGGACAATCCGAGGTCATAATGATTTGTTTTTTATTCTGATGAAGATGGTTGAATATATGGAAAAACATCTCCTGAGTACGATCTTTTCCCGCCAAAAATTGAATGTCATCGATGATCAACACATCCACTTGCATGTAAAAATTGGTGAAACTTTTCACATTTCCATCCTTAATAGAATCCATGAATTGATTCACGAATTTTTCAGAAGAAACATAAAGTACAAATTTCGTTTCTGGTCCATTTTTGATCTCATTTCCAATAGCCTGAACCAGATGCGTTTTTCCCAAACCTACTCCTCCGTATACCATCAAGGGATTAAAAGAAGTAATCCCCGGCTTGGTAGCGACTGCAAATCCAGCTGATCGGGCAAGGCGATTACAATCGCCCTCAATATAGGTGCCGAATGTATAGGTTGGATTTAAATTGCTTTGAGTAAGGGCTTCTGCTCCAAGGGATTGCATCTCAAAAGGAGTAATCTTTTGCTCGGTTGGCATCTGATTGTTTCCTTTTTTAGAACCGTGATTCCCCTGTGGATAGGACACGACGTAGGGTTGATTTGCCGAGTTTCCTTTGTCCACAACTACGGCATATTCCAATCTCCCGCTGGATCCCAGGGTCGTCCTTATGGCCAGCTTCAATTCCTGGATATAATTATCCTCCAGCCATTCGTAAAAAAACTGACTGGGGACCTGAATCGTCAGACTCGTCCCTTCCAGCTTTACAGGATTGATTGGCTTAAACCAAGTTGAAAAGCTCTGCTCATTCACGTGTTGCTCGATGACACGTAAACATTCATTCCAAACTGCGCTAGCTTCTGAACTCATTAGAGAAGATTTCTGAAAAACAAAGACCCGGACGGATTTCTACAAGGGGGTCAAATTTGTAGAAAATTCACTTAAATAAAAAATGTTTCCAAACTTGAAAATCAGGATTTTTGTTTATTTCTCTGCTTCGCCAAATTAAATTCTGTTTTTCTGCTTTCCCGAAAAAGTTGAATGAGCTATTCCAAAGAAAACTCCATTATTGCGTTTAAAATATAAATTCCACCGCTAGCCTAGAGGGCAGAATTGATCAAAGTATTTCCACACCGTTTGGGACAATTCATTAATTTTGAAATGCTCTGATAGGAAAAACCTAAACGCATCCGATAAAAACCCAATATGACTCAATCTGATTTTTACCCTTTTGAACCGAGTCGGAAATCCGACTGGCTCAAACAGGTGGAAAAAGACCTGAAAGGAAAAGACTTTGACCAGTCTCTCCTAAGTTTTGCCTGGGGAGAAATCCGCCAAGAACCCTTCTATACTCGGGAAGATCTCGAGGATCCAATTCAACCCATGAAATTTCACCTTGATCCAGAGCTGCCCGGAATGGGCGCTAGGTACTGGTCTAATGCCGTTTTGATTGAAAACACGACGAATCCCAAGACCAATACGGAGATTCTTGATCAACTCCAAAACGGTGCAGAGGCGCTGATCTTGAAGCTCGAAGGGAATGAAAACTGGGATACTCTTTTCAAAGATGTCTTATTGGAATACATCAGTGTTTATCTGCTTCCATCGAAAAACAATCTGGATCCTGTTTTTGAATTTATCAATTGGGTAAAATCCAAAAACTTCAATCCCAAACAATTGCAGGGAGCTATACTTTGGTCGCCTACGACCTCTCTTTTTGAGGGAGAAACTACTTTTGAAAAAGGTCTAAAACTTGGGATAGATTTACTCCAATCCCTCAGCCCCTTTCCTAAATTCCATGCTTTCACCTTGGATTTGGCTAGATATGCCAATTCTGGTGCCACGGGAATCCAGGAAGTTGCGTTCGGATTAGGTGAATTAATTGAGTTGGTGGCCCAACTTGAAGAAAGAGGAATTGATAAGAAAACCTGTTTCCAAAATATCACTTTTCACAGTGCCGTGGATTCAGATCATTTTCCTGAAATCAGCAAACTCAAAGCATTAAGAAATTTGATCACCGAAGTTGCCGATAAATTCCAAATAGAATTAAGCCAAGAAGACATCCATTTACTGTGCTCAACTTCCACTTGGAGCAAATCATTTGTGGACAAAAACTCAAATTACATCCGACAAACCTATGAAGCGATTTCTGCGGTTTTGGGTGGATGCAATGCTCTTTGGATTTGCCCGGCAGAGAAAATTCCAGGAGCTCTAGAGCGGCGAATCGCTCGAAATATCTCCACGCTGCTTCGGGAAGAAAGTTATTTTGATAAAGTCATTGATCCCGCTGCGGGTTCGTATTATTTGGATAAAATTCAATCTGGTTTTGAGACAGAAATCAAAAAGCGAATTGCCACCCTTGAAAAAAATGGCGGATGGCTACACAGTTTTTCCAATCGCTCCATTCACACTGAAGTCAGAAAAAACCGAGAAGCAATCCAACGACAAGTGCTCAACCAAGAAAAAACGGTTGTAGGTGCCAATCGATTCAGCCCTGAGGGAAAATTAGTCAACAATTTGGCCTTTGAAGTGATTCAAGAGCAAGAATTTGAATTGAAACCCACTCGGGCAACTTACCTCCTTGAAAGCCAAAAATTAAGCTCATGAGACCTGATTTTACCCAATGGAACTCCAAAATAAATGAGCTAGGCAGCTCTGAAATCCAGAGATGGGAAGCTCCAGAGCAGATCGAAATTCCCTCGGTTTTTGATCCTAAAAAAATCATCAGACTCCCACATCTGGATTTTTCGGCGGGAATAGTTCCCTACTTACGCGGCCCTTATTCGACCATGTATGTACAGCGACCTTGGACGATCAGACAGTATGCGGGTTTTTCGACTGCCGAAGAATCCAATGCATTCTATCGGAGAAATCTAGCTGCCGGCCAAAAGGGCCTTTCTGTGGCCTTTGATCTGGCAACTCACCGGGGATATGATTCGGATCATCCCCGAGTCGAAGGCGACGTCGGCAAGGCCGGAGTGGCGATAGACACGGTTGAGGACATGAAAATCCTTTTTTATCAAATTCCTCTTGATCAAATGTCCGTTTCGATGACAATGAACGGAGCAGTAATTCCGGTTTTGGCTTTTTACATCGTTACGGCCGAAGAGCAAGGCGTGAGTCCCGAAAAACTGAGCGGAACGATCCAAAACGATATTCTGAAGGAATTTATGGTGCGAAACACCTACATCTATCCTCCTCTTCCAAGTATGGATATCATCGCAGATATTTTTGAATATACTTCCAAAAAGATGCCTCGATTCAATTCCATTTCCATATCAGGTTACCACATGCAGGAGGCCGGTGCTACGGCGGATATTGAGCTTGCCTATACCTTGGCAGATGGGTTGGAATATTTGAAAACCGGAGTCAAAGCCGGACTGGACATTGATGATTTTGCACCAAGATTATCTTTCTTTTGGGCCATAGGAATGAATTATTTTATGGAAATCGCCAAACTCAGAGCGGGAAGATTGCTTTGGGCCAAAATCGTCCAAAAATTCAACCCAAAAAACCAAAAATCCCTAGCCCTGAGAACGCACTGTCAAACCTCAGGATGGTCGCTCACCGAACAGGATCCATTTAATAATATCGCACGCACAGCCATCGAAGCACTCGGTGCGACCATGGGCCACACGCAGTCACTGCATACGAATTCCCTGGATGAAGCGATTGCATTGCCGACAGACTTTTCTGCTCGGATCGCAAGAAATACGCAATTGATTTTGCAGGAGGAAACCGGAATCACCGAGGTAGTAGATCCTTGGGGCGGTTCATATTATGTCGAATACCTCACTGACCAACTGGTTCAGCGAGCTTGGACCCTGATCGAAGAAGTGGAAAATCTGGGTGGAATGGCCAAAGCCATTGAAGCTGGTTTGCCGAAGCTCCGAATAGAAGAGGCTGCCGCAAAAAAACAAGCCCGGATCGATGGAGGCAAAGATATCATTGTGGGTGTAAACCGCTATCAGGTAGAGGAAGATTCGGAAATTGAGGTTCGTGAAGTGGATAATCAATCAGTCAGAGAATCCCAAATCAAGCGACTGGAAAACGTAAAAAGGAGTAGAAATTCTCAGGAAGTCATCCAAAGCCTGGAGGCAATAACTGTTGCTGCCAAAAACAAAACAGGAAATCTACTGGAATTAGCAGTCGAAGCAGCCCGAAAAAGAGCTACTTTAGGTGAGATTTCCGAAGCGATGGAAAAGGCTTTTGGAAGACATCAGGCCCAAACAAAATCGATTACAGGAGTATATGCCGCTGAAGTGAAAAACCAAGATTCATTTAAAAAAGCCACAGCCCTCGCTGATCAATTTGCTGAAATGGAAGGACGCAGACCGCGCATCATGATCGCAAAAATGGGACAGGATGGACATGATCGAGGAGCCAAAGTCATTGCGACTGGATTTGCTGACTTAGGTTTTGATGTGGACATTGGGCCTTTGTTTCAGACACCCAAAGAAGTCGCTGAGCAAGCCATCGAAAACGACGTCCACATTGTAGGAGCTTCTTCTTTAGCCGCAGGCCACAAAACTCTCATCCCCCAATTGATCCAAGAATTAAAAAACTTAGGCAGACCGGATATTATGGTCGTGGCCGGAGGAGTGATCCCATCAAAGGATTATGACTTTCTTTTTGAAGCGGGTGTAGCGGCAGTTTTTGGACCGGGAACGGTATTATCGGAGGCGGCGATTAGGATTTTGGAGAAAATGCTCAATGTCTAAAACCTCTGATCTTGATTAAATCCGGTAAGAAATTACCATCTTTCTCAAGAATCAGTATTATAGACCAACACCGGTTTTCCTCTCTCACAGATCACATCAGCTGGCGGCCCGACATACATACAGTCCGAAAATCGGTTGTTCTGAATATTATCCTTCTCCTGAAGCTCATTTTAGCGTTTTACTTTGGCTAGAAACTCAGGAACATTTATTCGCTTGGAATAGGCGGTATATTCCCAAGGGCCTCCGCAAGGCTTACTTCCCAAAGCGACAAAAGACCATTCACCGAGATCAGAACAAGTCTGCGAACTGGACAAGCTTTGGATTTCCTCATAAAGCACTTCCATCTCAGCCAAAAAATCTTCCTTTTGCTCGCTCTCAAAAGCAAAGCAGGAAGAAAGGAAAAGCAATAAAAATAAAGCGTGATTTATTTTCATGACAATGAGAAAGAGTTTTGTACCTAAAGACGGTTTTGAGTCAAAAAACGATACAAAACCTATCATTTTCCGATTGGCAATCGAATAAAACTCTAAAACCAATATAGTTCTATATCCGTCGAACAACAGATAGCCTAAAAATCTCTTATCTTTAACCATGACAAATAACTTTTTTCCATTGATTTTAGCTCTTCTATTTTTGAGTAGCTGTACAAAAATTGATTTACCCGATATTCAGGAGGAGCCTTATGGTGTGTACAACGCGGTATCCATTACCACTGCGATTCCGATTGATTTTTCAAGATCTGGTCGGCAGACTACGGAGCACATTGACGACTTCTCCTATTGCAGTGAATTCTTTTCTATCGAATGGCGTCTGAACAAAGAAACCCCCATCATGGATTTTGACTATTTCGACTTTCACAGATGGTATAATGAAGAGATCATGGAAGAAGAAACAATCATGGGCTGTGGGGTCACGAGAAGAATTGTACACCTGGGAAAAAATAACAGCTTAGAATTAAGTTTTTTTGGAGATGACGGCACTTATTATACCGACCCAAATAGGATTGACACCTATTTTAAAATCAAAAGTCTGGAGTTTTTCCAAAGGCAAAAATCCATCAAGCTTGTTGCCCAGCAGCAATTTTATGACTTCGTGACTGAGGAATTTGTAGAGACTGAGGTTACTTATCGTTTTGAATTTGGATCACCTGCTTTTAATTATTGAAATCGATGAGAACGAAAAAACCACCCATTTCTAGGTGGTTAAATTTATATTTTTATTTATTTCTCAAATCACATCCTCTCCTCGCAATTTGATCACAGCGCCTTCCAGCATTTCCGAAATTCGGATTTGGCAGGCCAATCGGGATGTAGGATAATACTCCGGTAAATTTTCCAATTGATCAAGCTCTATATCGGAAGCCTGACCCAATTCATCCGAGCCTTCAAGGACTTCGATGTGACAAGTAGCGCAGAGGGCCATTCCTCCACAAGTCGCTAAAATGGGATATTCTGAGGCCTTCAGAATTTCCATTAAACTAAATCCCATGTCATCGGGAGCTTCTATTTCTTGACGATTTCCGTCGAGATCTTCAACTGTAAAATTCACCATGCCGCAAATTTAATCTTTAGAATGAATTGACACCATTCACGGTGGTATATTTGAAGCTCAATTTTTGGTCAGGATAGACATATTTGAATGCGGAATGCATCATGATCGCTGCCTCATGAAATCCACAAAGAATCAATTTTAATTTTCCCGGATAGGTATTGATATCTCCGATCGCATAAATACGCTCTACACCGGTAGAGTAGTCTCTGGTATCCACTTCGATAGCGTTTTTGTCGATACTCAAACCCCATTCGGCAATTGGACCCAACTTGGGACTCAAACCAAAAAGTGGAATCAAATAATCCGATTCGATCTTGATTTCCTCCTTCGTTTTGGATTCCAATGTCACGGCATTTAGCTTTCCATTTCCGCTGACTTGTTTCAAATTGGCAGACAAAATCAAATTTATTTTTCCCTGATTAGCCAGGTCAAACACTTTGGCAGCCGAATCCGGGGCACCGCGGAAAGTCTCATTTCTGTGTACTAGGGTTACTTTCTTGGCCACATTGGATAAAAATATCGTCCAATCCAAAGCAGAATCGCCTCCTCCGGCCAAAACTACATTCTTATCCCGGAACGTCTCCGGATTTTTCACCATGTAAGTCACGCCTTTGCCTTCAAAAAGCTCCAGATTTTCCAAAACAGGTTTCCTTGGTTCAAAACAACCCAAGCCTCCTGCAATCACAATTACTTTTGCGTGAATATGGGTTTTTTCATTGGTGGTGACGACAAAGGAACCATCCTCCTGCCGATCAAGATGATCCACTCGCTCACCTAGGGTAAATGTGGGTGAAAACGGCTTGATCTGCTCCATCAGATTGTCCACCAATTCCTGCGCCTTCACCTCAGGATAGCCTGGAATATCATAAATGGGCTTTTGGGGATAGATCTCCGAAAGCTGCCCTCCCACCTGGGGTAGAGCATCGATAAGATGACAGCGCATTTTAAGCAATCCTGCTTCAAATACTGCGAATAAGCCAACAGGTCCGGCTCCGATGATGCAAAGGTCTGTATGAATCATACTATTTTTACTTTATGGGAAAAACCCCCGAATGATGATTTTTGTTCGTATAATAATTATTAGCACACTAAACTTATTCTTCTAGCAATTGTCCATCCAGATTTTGATAAATCGTATTCAGAATCCGTTTAAACTCTTCAAAATCCTGTTCGCTAAGATTTTCCCATGCTTTTTCGCGAATCTCAAGAATTTTAGGTCGAAGGGCAGTGACTTTGGACACACCCTCAGGGGTGAGATTTAGATGAAAACTTCTACGATCCTGAGGATGAGGCTCTCGCTCCACATATCCTTTTTTGCAAAGCAAATCCACAATTCGGGTCAATGTCGGATGATCTTTAAATACTAAGTTGGCCAACTCAGTCTGACTTATTTTCCCATTTTCAGATAGGTTTTTTAAAACCAACCATTGATCCACGGTTACGTCAAAATCACCATCCTTAAACTGCTGCTGTGCATACTGCTTTACCTTTCGGGCCGTACGGTCCAGCAAAAAGGAATATTTTGCAAATTGCTCTTGTGTCATACCAATAATTAGTGTGACAAATATATAAATAAAGTTTTTGCAAAAAGCAATTCCCTATAAAATTGATAGGAATAGTGTGTTTAATTTTTTCTCAAAAAATCAATCAATTTGTCCAGTCTTGAGAATTCCAGCTCCTGGTATCGGAGAAGAATGGGATTACTCTGAATTAAAACGGGCCCATCTAACTGTTGAAATCCAGCTTTCAGCAGTGCTTTCTTCACCCAAAAAGTCAAATCCTGATCTCCGATGATTTCTAAATTCGAGGATTCTTCCCGAAGTCTTACTCTTCCCCGGAGAAGATCAAACTCATAGCGATCGGAAGGATAAAGTTGATTGATCTGACCTGAAATAACCAAATCTTCTGGCTTTCCGGTAATCAACGGAAGTCCGCAGGAAAGCAACCAAAATTGATCAGCGGACTCCAGCGCAATCTCTAAATCATGCGTGACCACTAAAATAGCCTTGGATTCCGCATGCGCGATTTCTTGCAAAAGTCGCATGATTTCGTACCGATTGATCAAGTCCAAATGAGCAGTGGGTTCATCCAAGATCATCACGGGACTATCCTGAGCCAATGCCCTTGCGATCAATACTTTTTGCCGCTGTCCATCGGATATTTCATTGACCAGTTCTTTTCTGATATAATCCACCTGAGTAATTTCCAAGGCCCGGTTAACCGCAGCCTTGTCGCTGGTATCCAAAGCACCGTACCATTTGAGATAAGGAGTTCGTCCTAATGAAACCAACTGCTCTACGGTCAAATTACCCGGCAAATGAGGTTCAGAAAGCACCACCGAAAGCATTTTTGCCCGAGAGTCATGAGCATATTCCGAGACATTTTTTTTCTTCAGTTCCAGTTTTCCTTCAAATGGAATCAATTGGCCCATCATGGCTTTGACCAAGGTGGATTTTCCTACGCCATTTGGACCGAGCAAACAAGTAAGCTCTTTGGTTTTCAACTCAAAATTGAGCTGCTCCAAAATCACTTTGCGCTGCTTCCCTTTCAGATAACCCAAAGAAAGACCTTCTCCTTTTACCGCGACGCTTTCCATACCTAAAATTCTTTACTGAAGTTTCTTCGCAATACCAAGCCAATCACCACAGGAGCACCGATTAAAGAAGTTACTGCATTAATCGGAAGGCTTTCGGCCATGCCGGGGAGTTGTCCTATACTGTCACAGACTAATAATAACATCGCCCCTAAAATTCCCGAAGCAGGAAAAAGGATCCGATGGTCGGCAGTTTTGAAGACAATCCGAGCAAGATGCGGTACGGCAATTCCTACAAAAGCAATCGGTCCACAAAAAGCCGTAATCGCCCCTGCCATCAATCCCGTGCTTCCGATCATCCACCATCTCAAGCGAACCGTACTTATCCCCATACTTTTGGCATAGGATTCACCGAGCAAAAGAGCATTAAATGATCGAATTGAAAATAAAAGCGGCAGCATTCCGATAATTACAGTTACTGCTAAAACTCCCACTTGATTCCAGCCCAAACTCCCCAAGCTTCCCATCGACCAAATCGTGAATAATTTGAGCGCTTCGGCACCTGAAAAATAGGAAAGCACTGAAATCACCGCAGACACGGCTGCGCCAAACATGATCCCTACGATCAATAAAGTCATGGAATCTTTCACTCGCCAAGCTACCAAACTTACTAGAGAAAGAACCAATCCTGCCCCAAGTGTACCCGCTATGGAAATGGTCCAGGGATGAATACTGCCCGCACCGTATCCTAAAATAGATCCTGCCAAAATCAAAATCGCTACGCCAAATCCAGCACCCGAACTGATCCCCAATACATAAGGACCGGCCAGAGGATTTCTAAAAAAAGTCTGCATTTGTAATCCACTTAGGCTCAGCCCAATTCCAGCAATAATTGCCACAATTGCCTTTGGAAATCGATAGTTGATAATAATCTGCTCATAGGAGCTCCGACCCCAATCTGAAAAAAATAACCCATGTATGATCTCTGAAACTGAAATACTGACCGAACCCAAGCTAATATTGACTAGAAAAAAAAACAGCAATAGGATAAGTCCCAAAATCAGAAAATATGTAGGTCGATTGCTATTCATGAATTTGGGTATAAAAATACAATTCATACTCTGGAAGCAGCTCAGGATGTAGGATTTTGATCAAATCCTTCAATACCCAATCTGGACGCATATAGCCTAATTCAAAATATTCAAGTCCGCCTTTCGGTCCTTTTTTACCCGTATACGTGTAAATTTTCCCATTTTTGAATGCATCAAATGACCGATAACGAGGTTCTGCACTTGCCATTTCGCCCAAACTGGAATAATCAGCTGAACCGATCCAATATTCCGCGTCCATCCCCTGATCCAAAACATATTCATAGCTCAACTCCAGGCTTCCAGTTCCTTTTTGATTTTGAAAAATATAATTTCCCCCTGCATTTTTTAAAATCTGTGCGCCCCAACTATCCGCTCCCGGAGCAAACCAGACATCCTGATACAGTACTCCCGACAAAACCGTTGGCTTGGGTAATTCAGGACCTTCAGTCACCAATTTTAAGGCGTCCTGATAATCCTTTTCAATTTTCTCAAAAACAGCGGTTGCCTCCTCCAAATCCCCGAGTAAAAGCCCTGTAAACTTGATCCATTCTGCTCTTCCCAGGGGATGCTGCTCGACATATTCTCCATTGATCACCGCCGGAATTCCAGATCGATTGAGCACCTCTAGATTTTTCAGATCCTCACCCAGTGTCGAAATCATCACCCAATCGGGCTCCATATCGAGTAGCATCTCAATGTTGGCAGATGGGCCAGACCCCAAATCAATGACCTGATTTTGCTCGATCAGGTCCCATACTTTTCCAGAAGAAATCAAGTCAAGATTTGGAAAACCTTTCAGCTTGGCAGTTTCACCTAATAAGTCCAAATGCGGGATCTGGGTAGTCGAAGTCAAGACAACTTCCTTGACCGGTAGTTGAATTACCGCATCATAGCCCTGACTTTCCTGCTGGCTATCTTCTTCCAAAATCAAATACCGAAACGTTTGATCCGCTCCGGTCCATGGTTGGGTCACACTCACCACCCAAAAATCTGCTCCCCGCTCAATTTCGAAACCTTGGGCATAGTTGAGCTCTATTGGATTGAGTTCAGCAATATCCCGTTTTGGACTCGTACAGGAAAATAAAACCCAGAGTCCCAGCAAACGAATTGACGTAAAAACAGGAAAATTTTTCAAGGGTTGATCAGGTAATTTTGACCCAAATAAACAGGAACCAAAATCCGAATACAAAAAAAATCTTTGGCAGCCTTGCATTACCAAGGGAATACCGACTATGTTTGCATTGGAAACGGGTTCTTAAAATCATCTGATTTTAGGATTAAAAGGGAATTCGGTGTAAAACCGAAGCTGTCCCCGCAACTGTAAGTCTGATCCGTCCCGATAAAATCGGGATTTGCCGGAAAAAGCTTTTGCTCACACACGCCATTGGTCCAAAATATCGAGACTGAGAAGGCAGCAAAAGTCAGACGAGCCAGGAGACCTGCCTGATTCTGTAGATTCTGTGCTTTCGGAGGAAAAGCGAAGAAGACATGCATCAGCCGTCGGGATTTTCCGATTACGTTTCATCTCTTCCCATTTCTCTTCAAGCCCGAATCGAATTGACCAATTATTAATTCGATCAGGCATGATTTTATTTGTATGGGTATTATCCTTTTTCGGGCAAATTCCGGAAAAGCAGGATACAGTTTCCTTATCGGAAATTGAAGTGAATGCTGCTGTCCTAGAGCGATACAGCCAAGGCCAAAAGCAAATCACCTGGAAAAAAGAGGATCTTGCACTAGTGGGATCGCAAAGTCTCGGGGAACTTTTGTCTGCCCAAAGTCCCGTTTTCATCCGGGAATATGGTCCGGGAATGCTTGCATCTCCCTCCTTTCGCGGCACTTCTGCTGGACATACAGCTATTTTTTGGAATGGAATGCCGCTCAACAGCCCCTCTCTTGGCCAAAGTGACCTTTCCCTTTTACCGGTTTTTGCTTTCGAATCCGCCAGTTTACACTTCGGATCAAATGGTGCCTTGATTGGAAATGAAGCCATCGGAGGAAGTCTACACTTAAACTCGGAGAATAAATTTGATCAGGGTTCTGAATTTTCATTTACTCAAGAAATCGGAAGTTTCGGTCAATCCAATACCCAATTGAAAGGGAGTTTTTCTTCAAAAAAATTCTATTCCCAAACAAAGTTTTACCGGCATTTTACAGAAAATAATTTCTCCTTCCGGAATCTTGCATTACCCGAAACCCCAATCCAAAAACAACATCATGCCCGAGTAAATCAACAGGGTATCGTCCAAGACCTCGCTTGGAAAATTACCGAAAACAAAAAGCTCAAAACAGCACTGTGGTACCATGATGCCGATCGGGAAATCCAGCCCCCGATGGGTTCTTCAACTCAAGACCAACAGCAGGATCAAAGTCTCCGCTGGGTATTGGATTACGAGCGATATGGCGATAAAAGTACCATTCAGTTAAAAACTGGTTTCATTGCCGAAAACCAGATTTTCAATGAAAGTCTCAATCGAACCAAGCAATTTATACTTGGAGCCGAATGGGATTATCAGGCTCACGAGCATTGGTTTTTTCATCTGGGAACGAGATTCACCCACCAAACCGGAGAGCTCAGCACCTATCAGGCGTTGGATCAGCGGGCCGAACTTTTTCAGTCTGTCAAATTTGAACCATCAGAGAAACTGGACATCGCGCTGAATTTGCGACAAATCGCCTACAGCGAACGGATTCAACCATGGATTCCCAGCTTGGGATTGGGTTGGACTTTTTGGGAAAATAGAAGTCAAGAGCTGAAGCTAAATCTCTCAGGAGGCAAAGGATTCAAAGTACCCACGCTCAACGATCGATTTTGGTCTCCAGGAGGAAATCCCGATCTCCTACCCGAAAACTCCTGGACTTCCGAAGCGGGATTAGAATGGAAATCTGGAACACTTGAGCAAAGTCTGACTGGCTACTATATGAATGTGGACAATTGGATCATTTGGCTCCCTCAGGGAAATGTATGGTCACCGGAAAACATCCGAAAAGTCAGATCAGAAGGAATCGAATACCAAGGAAAAGTTTTCTTTAAAACAGGGGAAATCACCTGGACAAACCTATGGCAATACAGCCTAAACCGAGCCGTATCGATTCGAGGAATCTCTGAAAATGACCCTAGCTTGGGAAAACAACTTCCCTATACTCCTCAGCATCAAGCAAACTTTTCCATCAAAGCACACTATCGGGCCTTCTACCTTTTTGCACAAAATACCTTTACGGGAAAGCGGAATGTGACTGCGGATAATCCCCGGACCTTGGACGCTTTTTCCCTTAGTGATTTAGCTCTGGGATGTTCCGGTTTTCAGCTGGGAGATTTGAAAATACCCGTTCAATTCCGTATCCAAAACCTTTTCAATACCGAGTATCAGGTCCTCTATCTCAGACCGATGCCGGGCAGATCTTATCATATTAATTTATCCATTCAGCTATGAAAAAACATCTATTTCACTTCAGCAAGGTAATCGCACTCGCATTCATCTTATTTTCCTGTACAAACAGCGAAACCGAAAAACCACTTGGAGAATTCGACTCTGGTATCCTGATTATGAATGAGGGCGCCTTTGGTAGCAATGACGGTGAGGTTTATCATTTAAATCCTGCTACAGACGAACTGAAACCTAATATATTTGAATCTGCCAATGGAAGACCCTTTGCTGGATTGCTTCAGGATTTGGTTTTAGAGAATGATCAACTTTATCTAGTCGCCAATACCGGAAAAATTGAAATCGTCAACTCAGGCGATTTCGCAAGCATCGGTGCTGTCACTGCGGATCTGGATCAGCCCCGCTCCTTGACTGTGAACTCAGGGAAACTTTTTATCTCAGATTACGGACCCTATGACGCCGATTTCAATACTCCCGATTCCTACATTGCAGTCGTTCAAGATGTCAATGGAGGCGGTGTCACCAACAAAATCCCCGTGTCCAGAAAACCCGAAGATTTGATTTCTTTTGGAAAATTCATCTTGGTAGCTGGCTCGGAAGAAGGAATCGTGGAAGTCATCGATGCTGAAGAAGAGGAGGTCATCGAAACCATCGAGGTGGAAGGAAGCCCAAAAGTATTCTTCGAAGCCAATGGAGGCATTTACCTCTTTTCCACAAGTTTGGAGGAAGTGACAATCTATAGTTTTAATTTGGATGATTTTACCACAGCCTCTACCGATGTTTTTCCTATTTCCAATGCCACTGGCAAAATCGCTTTTGGAAATGACGGCATCATGTACTTGATCAGAAGTTCCGGATTTCCGGATTATGTGGATGCTGTTGCTACCCTTTCGCTTTTCAATTCCACGGTAAACCCAACTTGGTACGAGGGTTCTGGTTTTTATGGAATAGGTGCAGATCCGCTCAGAGGTGAAATTTATTTGGCAAATGCCAATGGGTTCCAAGGAAATGGTACAGTCACTGTCTTGGATGAAAGCGGAAATGAAGTTCGGGACTTTGAAGTGGGTCGGGGTCCTTCTGGATTTTTGATGCGTTAAAATTAAGAGGCTGTCTCAAAAGAGAAGTTTGTCACATGGAGCACTTGAGAGACGAGAGTCTCGAAATCGTAAGGTGGGCTAAAACGGTAGAAATGGCCTTCGACTCCGCTACCAATGACAAAGATGCTTAATATCACAAAATTGGGGTCAGTCCGAGCACCCGAAAGACGGGAGTCTGAAGGTACGAGGACGCTTCGACTCCGCTCAGCGTGACCAAAAATTTGATTCAAACCATAATTTTCGTAATCTCCTTTTTGTATGTTCGAAGAATATTTAAGACTCAGGCTGACAATAAATCTATTTATGAGACAGCCCTTTTTTATTGCCTCACGATTCCTTTTAACTTTTCCAGCTCAAAGCTCAACTCCGTATAGCCCATGGCATACGGACCAATCTCGTAGGGACTGTAAATCAACCAGAATTTCCCGTCTTTGAATCCCATCGCCTGCGGCAAAAAGAAACCCGATTCGGGAATGAAAAACTGATTGCTTTCATTCAATTCCTGCGTTTGAGGGATTTGATGAAATTCCCGAAAGGACTGCTCTGCCATTCCCATCAATTCCTTGTCGTCCAAGATCAAATCCTCCATACCCACTTCTTCTCCCGTCAGTGCATCAAAATTCAAAAAACTTACCGAGGAATTGGGGTGTGCTCCTCCGGTAAATACATAATACTCAAAAAAAACACTGATCAAAGAGTCTGATTGATAAGTGATATCGGATTTGACTTCCAATTCCCAATCCCCCGAAGCCTCTGGAAATTCAGCTTTGAACTCCGAAAAATCTTTGATAAAAACCTCAATCTTATCCTCCAGCACAAGATCCGCCGAATCGTCAAAAAAATAAGTATGGAGTTTTTCCTCAATCCTTAAATTGATCGAGTCACCGCCGTCATTGCCAGAAAAAATAGGAAAAGTCAAATTCACACGGGCACAGTTTTCATCGGGACATTGCTCACCACTCAATTCTTGAATTTCCCAAGTATAATTTTGGGCTGTTTTTGATTGGCAGGAAACCAAACCCAAAAGAAGCGCATAGAGTAATGCTTTCATGAAAAAAATAATTTAGTCAGTTCACGGGCAAAAGTCATTGGACTCTTTATCCCTTTTTGGACTTCGATTTCTCCCTTTTGGAGCATTATTTTTACTTCGGGATGGGTATAAAAAAGTTTCCCCAAAATTGCATGAACGGATTCATGCAGCCATGTTAAGCGTTGATCTGCTCTATTTTTTTCAAACCAACCCGAGCGGATCATTTGATCCTGAAATACTTGGATTGCTTCCCAAACTTCAGATAAACCATCACCCGTCTGTGAGGAACCCACCAGCACTTTCGGAGCCCAGGAATTTTCTCCCAAAGGAAACAAATGCAGGGCATTGGAATAAGTAGATTTTGCTCTTTTGGCTGCGGGGAGATTATCTCCGTCTGCTTTGTGAATCAAGAGCGTATCGGCCATCTCCATGATTCCTTTTTTGATTCCTTGCAGTTCGTCACCTGCCCCGGCGAGCATCAGCAAAAGGAAAAAATCCACCATACCTTTTACCGCGACTTCCGATTGGCCGACGCCGACCGTTTCCACCAATATCACATCAAATCCCGCCGCTTCGCAGATAAGCATTGCTTCCCGTGTTTTGGCACTGACTCCTCCCAATGTACTTCCCGAGGGACTGGGTCTGATAAATGCCCGCTTATCCAAGGCTAGTTTTTCCATTCGAGTTTTGTCCCCAAGGATACTTCCTTTGGTTTTTTGGCTGCTGGGATCCACTGCCAAAACGGCTACTTTTTTTCCTTTTTCTAAAAGCAAACTTCCAAAAGCCTCAATAAACGTACTCTTCCCTACACCCGGAACTCCCGTGATCCCAATTCGAATGGATTTACCCGAATGCGGCAGTAGCTCCTGAACCAATTTTCCGGCAAGTTCCGAATCCGATTCAAGATTACTTTCCACCAAGGTAATGGCTTGAGAAAGAACCACCCGATTTCCATCGAGCACTCCCCGTTTGTATTCTTCCAGACTTTTCCTTTTAATCATTGCCTAAGTAATTAAACCGCTCTTCACTCATGGGAGTCTTCAGAAAACTCGCTAGCAAAAAAGGATTATGGACAGGATCGAAGTAGGGTTCCTTTGGTCCCACTTTCACTTGCTCTTCAATTTTATCGGAAAAGAAAAAAACCATGGTTCTCCCATATTTAGTGTGGGGCATCAGTTTCGCATATTCCTGCATCATTTCTTGGTCTGCTTCATAAACTTTGACAGCATAAATCCTCAAAACAGGACCCGTATTATTTTCATTGCGATAAAAGTCCATTTCTTCCAATTTTCCCTCAAATTGGTTCAAATTCCTGCCCGAAAAACTTTCTACGGTAATATAGGCAATCAAGGCTGTGACCGAAATAGCAAACACAAAGAAGATAATACGGTTAGTTTTCAAAAACTTTAGGGCTTAAACTGTTTAGGCCTTAATTTAGCCGAAAATTCTGACATGGGTTTCGAATACATCAAAGCACTTCACATCATTTTTGTAGTCACTTGGTTTGCAGGGCTTTTCTACATTGTCCGATTGTTTATCTATCAGACTGAGGCGATGGAGCGCCCGGAGGCTGAGCGGAAAATCCTCAAACCCCAACTTGACCTCATGGCTTCACGGCTTTGGTATATTATTACCTGGCCATCGGCGATTCTAACTTTGATCTTTGGCACTTGGGTATTGATGTACCGCCTGGGCTATTTGGAGCTGGGTTTTATGCAGGCAAAATTAGCTTTTGTCCTTTTGCTGTATGTCTACCACTTGGGTTGCCATAAATTATTCAAAGAATTACAAAATGGACGAACTCGCTGGACATCCACTCAGTTAAGGATTTGGAATGAAGCTTCCACCTTGCTACTCTTTGCGATTGTATTTTTGATCGTATTAAAAAACACCCTCAGTATGATTTGGGGAATCGCGGGATTAGTAGGATTGGGAATCATTTTGATGCTAGGCATCAGAATTTATAAAAAATATCGCACCAAATCTTAAACTTCACATGCGTAAGTCCATAATACTTATTGGTTTAGTATTCACCGGAGGAATTTTCTGGCAATGCAACTCCGGAAATCAAGAATCTGAGCAGCCTCTACCCAAATTGGGCAATTGGCATATGGAGGAAACTGAAGTAGACGGAGAAGTCCAACAGGATACGGTTTATCATAAAATCGCCGACTTTTCATTTATCAATCAAGAAGGTCAGGTGGTTGACAATTCGACCGTAGAGGGAAAAGTCTATGTGGCCGACTTCTTTTTTACTACCTGCCCTACCATCTGTCCGATTATGAAAAAAGAAATGCTCCGCGTCTATGATGCCTTTGGTGACAATCCGAATTTCAAAATCCTCAGCCACAGTATAGACCCGACCCACGATACGCAGGAAGTCTTGAAGGAATACGCCGAAAAACTAGGTGTAGAAAATGCCTCCACCTGGAATTTTCTGACGGGAGAATCGGAAAAAATCTATGAAATCGGGCAGACGAGCTATCTCACCACGGCCATGGAAGATCAAAATGAGCCAGGGGGATTTCTACACAGCGGCGCATTTGTACTCGTGGATCAAAACGGCCACATCCGAGGAGTTTATGACGGCACTAAATCCGATCAGGTGGACCGTTTGCTTGGCGATATCCCAAAACTGCTCCATCCATGAAAAAGGCACTGATTATTATAATCGCGCTGAGCTGGGCTTGTGCACCAAAATCCACCAATGAGGAAAATGAGTTGTCCAAAATTTCGGATCCAGAAGTGATGCAGTATGCCGTAATCGGTAAAACACTCTATGAAAGCTATTGCGGAAATTGTCATCAAAATGACGGAAGAGGTTTGGGTAAATTAATTCCTCCTTTGCGTGAAGCTGATTATTTCAAAGAAAGCATTCACCGGTCAGTTTGGATTATGCGTCACGGACAGAAAGGGGAAATCACTGTAAATGGGCAGGTTTACGATCAGCCCATGCCTGCAAACACCACACTAAAACCCTTGGAAATCGCCCAAATCACCACGTATTTATATAATATTTGGGGAATGAAGGAAGGAGTCATCTCCTCTTCGGAAGTTGAAAAGTATTTGAGAGAAAGGCCTGAAAATTACTGATTTGAAAAGTGCTTTTCGGCTTTTTCCAAAGCAGCTTTAATGTCATCATTGACTTTGGAAACTGATTCCATTTGTTCCTTAAGATAAGCCTCGATTTCCTCTGGAGATTTTTCTCCATCTTCGATTTCATACTGGCGCATCCAAACGAACATTCCTTCGTAGGCCTGGTTTAGATCGTAATAAAGTGCTTTGAGTTCCTCTACACTAACCGAATCAACGGATTCGGACTGTTCCAAGTCATTAATCTTATCATTGGCTTGTTTTTCAAACGATTTTAATTTGCCCATGAGAGGCATTACCTCGTCATGAACTGCAATTACCTCTTCTCGTAATTCGGCATTAGTTTCCTCCAAACTCGGTTTACAGCCAACAAAAAAAGTTAATGTTATTAAAATTAAAAGTGAAGTTATTCTTTTCATGATTATTAGGCTTTTTGCAGAATAGTTTATATTTAATCTGTTTAAAATCTTATTTGGTTTTTTATTTCCCCAAATGTATTAAATATACTGGTAGGTTAGTAATTTTATCCATTCAAAATTCATCTTTATGAAACCATTTTGCTTTGCCGACGGACAGATTGTTCCTACAGCCTCCGCTACCCTGCATCCTACAGACTTAGGATTAATCAGAGGATATGGAATTTTTGATTTTTTTAGGACTGTTGATTACAAACCTCTATTTCTCGACAATTATCTGGATCGATTTATTGCCTCAGCCGAGCGAACCTTTATTCCATTGCCTTATAGTCGAGAAGAGTTGACCGAGGTGATTTATGAATTAATCGAAAAAAACGATCTTAAAGAAGGCGGAATTAGGATGGTTTTAAGCGGTGGAATTTCTGAAAACCATTTTTCTCCGGGAGAGGGAAAACTCTTTATTTTCGCTGAATCATTGATTTTTCCCTCTGAAGAAAAATACCAAAACGGGATCAAACTCCTCACTCTGGAATATGTGAGGCCAGTGGCGGAAATCAAAACCACAAATTACGCCTTGGCTGTTTGGCATTCGGCAGGGTGGAAAAAACAAGGAGCAGAGGATGTCCTCTATCATCAGGGAAATTATATCAGTGAAAGTTCAAGAAGTAATTTTTTTCTGGTAAAAAACGGAGAACTCATCACGCCGGACAGTAATATTCTTTTGGGAATTACCCGAAAATATGTGATGGAATTGGCAGGAGGCGCTCATGTCAGGCCTGTTACCATGCAGGAAATCCGTGATGCGGATGAGGCCTTTATCACAAGTACTACTAAGGTCTTACTGCCAGTGACGCAGATTGATGATTTGAAAATTGGGTCTGGAAAACCCGGACCAGTTTCGCTTGGCCTTTTAGAAAAATTCAGACAAAAAGTAGGCGGACTTGCTTTGACGGATAAATAAGATCATAAAAAAACGGCTCTCAGGCCGTTTTTTTAATTAATCCAATAATTCCGCATCGGTCAAAATATACATCAGTTTTTCGGGATCTTTGGAATTCAAGGTGAGTTTGCCTCTCACTCGGACTCGCTTGGAAGTGTATTTGATGGGGCTAGCCATCATGACTTCCATCACCGTTTCGGGTCCCCCTGATCCACAAAAGAAACATTCGGCCAAAGGAAGGCTGGAAAGAATAATATGCTCAGGTTTAAACATCCCCTCAAAAGGGATAATGTACCCATCTGCCTCTACTACTTTGCCTTCGAGACTTTTGATTTTATCAGAAAAGACCGGCACATAAAGCTCTCCGAAATTATCTTCGCTAATTTCATAGCTGACCTCGGCGAGATTTCTCCAGACATTGTCACTTTGGGCCTGTGCAGTCCATGGAAGAAGGACCGCGACAAGTCCTACCAAGATTAAATGAACTATTTTTTTCATGATTTTAATTTTCTGCTGTTATTTACGCTTTTGTCAGCTGCTTTGCAATGCTTGTTTGATATGCTGTCCAAGCTGGAATCAGCGAAGCTACGATTCCCACTAGTAACGCATAAACGACTATCCAAAGTTCTTGTTTTAAAAATACCCAGGGATGAAGTGAAGAGACTACTCCTTGGTCGTTTTGGGAAACCAGAAGAGAAAGAAAGGAATGCCCCAAAATTATCCCCAAAACCGCTCCCAAAACCGTGAGGATAATTCCTTCCAAAAATACCATCAGCAATAACTGAAATCGAGAGGCTCCGATCGCTCTCAAAATGGCGAGATCGTACTTCCGCTCTTTGAGCGAATTATATAAGGCAATGAAGATTCCCAAGCCCGAAATCCCGATTAAAACAAAAGCCAAGCCCTGAAGCAAGGTCACCCCTACTCCTAACAGCTCAAAAAGCCTCGACATCTCAAAAGTCGGTGAAGCTGCCTGCATTGAAGTAGCCGAATTGATCATTCGGGGCAATTGGACAGCTGCCATGGGACTACGATATTGGACCAAAAGTGCAGTCACATCCCGATCTTGCTCAGTTTTTGGAAATCCACTTTTGGCTACCGGACTATGAAATTTTTTCTGATGATCAGCATCGCTTTCCTCCACATGCGCTTCCTCCTCTTCCTCATCGTGGGTCAGCCAAACGGATTCGATGGAAGTCATCACTAGTCTGTCCACGACAGTTCCTTTTGGCTCCAAAATCCCGACTATCTCGTAATCATGAGCCTCATGATCATGACTTCCTTCGCTGATGCCATGGCTGCCGGTAAAAGTTTCCCCGACCTTCATGCCCGTTTTCTCCGCCACCATAGCACCTAAAACCACTTCAAAAGGCAATTCCCAAGCCTTTCCTTCTTGATAATCCACTTCATGCATCGCCAAATAATCATGATTGGTGCCCACGATGCGATAGCCCAAATAATTGTCGCCCAAGGCTAAAGGGATGGTGCTCTTTACCAGTCGGCTTTGATCTAGCCGCATCGCTTCTTTCATGGGAATATTCCCGGTCGGAAAATCAATATGATAAACTGCCGAAAGTATAATTTGCAAAGGACTGCCTTTAGCACCAACGACCAAATCAATCCCCTCCGCATCCTGAGTCATTTTCTTCTCAAACTGATCCTGGATCAATAATAAAACCGTGATAATCGCCAGTCCCAGAGCCAGCAGCAGCATATTCAGTCCTGTGGACAAGGGCTTAAAGCTCAGATATTTCCAACTTAATTTCAGGATATTCATGTGTCTATAATTGAATTTTAAAGGTCACATGGAATCTCGCATGGTTAATAGTCGTACCAGTGTGTGATGGCCACATCATGCTCGATTTCATCTGTTTATAATTTGTTTTTGAGCTGTCAGATGGAATCTCGCACGCTTTTCCCGATAGATCGGGGCATCCCACTTTGTGTCGCCTCCGACATGCTCGATTTCATGATGCTTTGACTTCTATAAAATTGGAAATGTGATTTTTGACCCGCTGATCGTGAGTAACAATAATCAATGCCGCTCCGATTTTACGGGACTGGGTTTTCAAAAGACCAATTACTTTTTCGGTATTGTGATCATCCAGACTGGAGGTCGGTTCATCTGCGAGTATCAACTTAGGAGAATTTACCAATGCCCGCGCTATGGAAACCCGCTGTGCTTCCCCTTCGCTTAAAGTCTGAATCGCCGCATTCAGTTTCGAACCGATTCCCAATTCTTCGAGTAAGGACTTGATGGCTTGTCCGGATGTTTTGGCTAAAAAATGCGCCATTTCCAGATTTTCTTTAACCGAAAGTGGAGCAAGCAAATGGGGCTTTTGAAAGACAATCCCAATGTTTTTCCCCCGAAACAAATCCAATTTTGAACCACTAAGCTGACTTAGTTCTTTTCCATCCAATATCACCGAACCCGTCAAAGGGTGAAGCAATCCCGCCAAAAGATTTAACAAGGTAGTCTTTCCGCTTCCAGACTCGCCTAAAACCAGCAAGGCTTCGGATGCATCTAAACTGATATCGGGAAATTTTAGAATCTTTCGTCCCGGATGGGCAAAGCTTAATTCTTTGGTTTTGAATAGCATGATTAATCTACGGGTATCTTCACATGGAAAGTAGTTCCTTTCCCTACTTCGCTCGTAAAGGTAATATCTCCCTTGAGTACTTCAAGACACTTTTTGACAATTGACAGCCCCAATCCGGAGCCTTCGACGATTCCTACATTGTGGGCTCTGAAAAAACGATCATAAAGTTGATCCTGTTCCCCTTTTGGAATCCCAATTCCTTTATCCTGGATTTTCGCAATCAATTGGCCATCCTCATAATTCAGGACAAATTTGACCTCTCCTTCGTCTTTGGAGTATTTGACTGCATTAGAAAGGAGATTTTCAAAAACCTGATAAAGCAAATCACTATCCGAAACGATCACTTTAGGCAAATCTCCTAGTTCGGTTTTGATTTTCACATTGTTTTCTACTCCCGCCTTGACCGTATCGAGCACTTCCTTGATAAAAGCCTGAACAAACATCTTTTTGGGTTTGTACTCCATTTTATTCGCGTCAGCTTTCCCGAAAAATAGAACCGAAGTCAGCAAATTATTCAGTGCCCGAACTGAATTTTCGATTTTCATCGCATGCTTTGCGATTTTTTGTTTGAAAGGATGGTCCTTTTCGGCGTAGAGTTGCAGCAACTGCGCAGAGCTCAAAATCGAAGTAAGCGGTGTCTTAAATCCGTGGGAAACATTTAATACGATTCGGGATTTGAGTTCATTGATTTCCCGTTCCTTTTCGAGCGCTTTGGTCAGTTCCTTATTGGCTTCGTAGAGCTCGGCGGTCCGCTGTTTGACTTTTTCTTCCAGCTCGTTGTTAAGTTTTTGAAGTTCTTTTTCTTTTCGGTCTTTGAAAATCGCCAACTCAATCACCATGTTGAGCTCACGGATGTTGAATGGTTTGATTACATAGGCACTGGGATTGGTACCGACTACTTTATTGAGTGTTTCGGCATCCGAGCTGGCACTCAGGTATACGACAGGAATGTCAAACTTCTCATTGATGATCTCCGTCGTTTTGATTCCATCGAGCTCCCCTGAGAGATTGATATCCATCATCACGATTTCGGCCGGCTCCTCTTCCAAAATTTGAAGGGCCATCTCTCCAGAGTCCGCTATTCCAATGATTTCATGATTGTTTTTTTCCAGTGCTCGCTTCAATAAAAGTGCAGAGACCGAGTCATCTTCTACGATTAAAACCTTTAGGCTAAACATGTATCAAAATTTATTTTTTGAAAATACAAAAATTATGAATTTGGCAAGGGAATTTCAACGATTACTGTGGTTCCTTTTCCTTTTTGACTGGTAATATTGATTTTGCCAGAGAGCAAATCAACCAAATGTCTCGTAATACTCAGACCAAGGCCCGTTCCCTCAAATTGCCGCTGATGCCCGGCACTCTCCTGCTCAAATGGGTCAAATACCTTTTCCAAAAATTCAGATGACATCCCTACTCCCTGATCCCGAACTTCTAATTTCAACCAATTGCTGCTTACCTCCACCTTGATCCAAACACTCCCTTTCCAGGAATATTTGATCGCATTTCCCAGGATATTATTCAAAATAATTTCAGTAAATCTCCGATCAATCTGAATAACCTGTTCTTGATCCGGCAACTCAGCCTTTAATTCCAATTTACTCTTTTTGGCAAGTACCTGAAAAGATTTCAACAAGTGAGTGGTAAATTCTCGAATCGGAGTAGGCAAATACTCCACTTCCATTTTCTTGGCTTCGATTTTAGCCATATCCAACAGGGAATTAATCGTCTGTAGTAGACGCTCTCCACTTTGAAGAATAATATCAAGCTGAGAGATCAATTTGGGATTTTCGGCATGAGTCATCATGATATGCTCTGCTCCCCCGATGATCCCATTGAGTGGGGTACGGATTTCATGACTCACATTGGACAGCAGACTGGTTTTGAATCGGTTGGCTTGCTCGGCTTCTTCTTTTGCCTCCCGAAGTTTGGTCGCAATGGCTTTTTCCGACGATATATCTCTCAATACGGTCAAAATCACCTTTTTCCCCTCAAGGCTATCCTCTTGAATGACTCGGTTAAAGAGCGCGACATCCAAATTTCCTCTGGGTACGATGATTCGCGCTTCCATTTCAAATCCTTCCTCATCGATTTGATTCATTCTGCTTTTAAACTCATTGTAGGATGAATCCTCTCCATTTTCACTAAAAATCAACTCACTGAACTTTTTACCTGATAATTCCTCCGGGTCTATTTTTAGCCAATGAGCAATGGCGGGGTTGGCGGCTATGATCGTATCCCCATCGTAGCTCAGCGCCAACCCGTCTTTTGAGCTATTCCATACATTTTTAAATTGCTCCTCGATAAATAACTTTGCCTTATCCGAGCGGTCAAACGCAGACTTAAGAGAACCCACTTTTTGGAATTGTCGAAAAAGCACATTGATCAAAATCCCAATGGCTACGAATACCAAGGCCACCAAAACCAAGAACCAAGCCCGGAGGTAGAAAGGCTTGAGAATTCTAAAAGGTGTGCTCACAACCGTTTCAGAAAAGGAGCTCCCCGCATAGGAGGCTTTTAGTTCCAATTGATATTCGCCCGGAGCCAGATTCCCAAAAAAAAGCGTGGATGATTTGGGGTCCGTGATGATTTGCCAATCTTCCCCGAACCCATTGAGCCGGTAATGAATCCACAATGGCTCTGATTCATTAAATCCAACGGCCGTAAAATCTACTTCGAGAGAGTTTTGGTCATTTGGAAAACTCAACTCCTCCTGAGTTAACGTTTGATCTCCGATTTTCATTTGGCCAAGGCTGACTTTGGGACTGCCATAGGCTAGAAAATTTTCGGATTGAAAAAACATGGAAAATCCACGTACAGTACCGATCAAAAGGTTTTGATTTTCTGCTTCAATCAATGCACCTCGATTGATTTCATTGGCGATTAATCCATTGGATTCATTATAATGAATGATCGAATCCTGCTCAATCCCATAAATCCCGTCATCCGTCCCGACCCAAATCCGCTTTTTGCTGTCTTTCATCAGGACAAAAACCGGTCGGTTGATCAATTCATCGGTCAGAGAATAAGGCATGACTTGATCATCTTTGATGATTTTCAGTCCACTTTCAGTTCCTAAAAGCAGCCCATCTTCCGTTTCCAAAAAATCATAACCTTCGGCGATGACCATTCGATCATTTTCCACAAACGGAACCGGATTATCCAGCTTAGAAGCCCGCATGATAATTAATCTCCCATCCGAAAGCACTGAAGATTTGCGGAGATAGAAAAAAGAATCACCTAGCAAATCCCTGATTTCTTCTTTCAGATTATTTTCATACAGCGCTTGTCCACGAGCGAAAATCGAAGAGATAAACACATCTTGTGGCCCCGTGATGATCAAGCTATCTCCGACAGTTTGCACATTGGAAATACTGACCCTAGAATCTGGTGGATAAAGCTGTATTTCTTTCTTTTCGGTATTCACCAAACCCACTCCGGCCCAATTTGCCGAAAACCAAACCTGTCCATCTTGCCCTTGTGTAAAATTAATGATCCTTCCCGTGGGAATCCCATCTGGAAACTCATCCCGATAGAGGGTTTGGAGCTGATAGCGAGAATAGTATTGAATGCCATTATTGAAGCCGAAAAGGTATTCCCCTTCTTTTACCCGGTGAATGGCTGTCACTTCTTCCCCCAAAAGCTCCGAACTCCAATAGCCATAATTTTGAAAAATCAGGCTATTGATATTGACCAAACCCCGATTGGTGCTCATCCACAAAATCCCCTCTCGATCAATAAAATAATCCTGTATACTAAAGGAGTTGATAATAAACTCTAGTCCCAGTTCCAAGGGTCTACTCTGACCAAGTTTGAGCTTTCGCAAAGGAGAATTGAAATGATAAAAAACGTTTCCTTTATCAAATCCCAACCCAAAATATTCGGTAGAGAAAAAATAATCTTTCGAAAAATTTTGATCCACAAATTCCTCTGGAAATCTCAAATCCGCACCTTTTGCCAGGTAATTTTTCCCTAGAAAATAATACTGATTGTCAGGTCCTTTTTTCACGTTTACGGGAAGTGAAGGTAGCTCTAGCCCTTCAAGCGGAATAGGCCTCAATTCCCCCTCCCCGATCAAAAAGATCCCGTTTTCAAAAACTCCATAAACTTGATCGGAAAATTTTTCCAGCGAGTTCAATCGCCCCATGGTCTCGACCTCCCTGTTAATTTCTTCTGCTTCTCCATCTCCGACCCAAGTAAAAAACTGAAACTCCGTCTCCAAGAAAAAAAGCTGATCCTTTCCACTCCCGAAAGATTGAAAGTGAATATTTGAACTGAATTCTGAATCAATAGGCAGATTCAAATCAAATTCCTCCCATTCTCCATAGCCCCCTTTGAATAATTTGGGCAAACCCGAGTTGTTATAGATCCAAACCAAGCCATCTTCGGCGACGTGAAGCGAAACCTGAAAGTCAAAATTGGAATACAGCGAATCCGGCAAAGCAAAAGTCTGAAAACCGTCTGAATAAAAAACCCCTCTTGCCGTCGAAAACCACATGCGCCCTAGGCTGTCCTGCTCCATCTGAAAAATATTCTGAACCGGCAATTTGACGCCTTTGGGAACAGTATTGTACTTAAAGGATTGCCCAAATCCCAACGAAATATTTGCCAAAAAAAGCAGAGAAATAAACGACAATCGAACACGAATAACCACGGAAGCGAAGTTAGAAAAAGAATTCCGATGTCAAATAACCCAGAGAATGTTAATCAATTCTTTTGTGAGCGGGTGGTTTCTCTTATTTTTGTGCCAAACTTTAAAATTCGAAGCATGAGTGTACTAGTCAATAAAAATTCCAAGGTAATCGTACAGGGATTTACCGGGTCTGAGGGCTCATTTCACGCCCAGCAAATGATTGAATACGGCACCAATGTCGTGGGTGGTGTCACCCCAGGCAAAGGCGGGTCAACTCATTTGGAAAGGCCAGTTTTTAATTCGGTAGAAGAAGCTGTTCAGAAGACTGGTGCCGACACCTCTATTATTTTTGTGCCTCCGGCTTTTGCCGCTGATGCCATCATGGAGGCCGCAGATGCTGGAATTCAAGTCATCATCACCATTACAGAAGGTATTCCTGTGGCGGATATGATGAAAGCCAAGCCTTACATCAAAGAGCGTGGTGTTACTTTAATCGGTCCTAACTGCCCAGGAGTCATTACTCCGGGAGAAGCTAAAGTTGGAATCATGCCGGGATTTGTTTTTAAGCCAGGACGTATCGGTATCGTGTCTAAATCGGGAACCTTGACCTATGAAGCCGCCGATCAAGTGGCAAAAGCCGGTCTAGGCGTGTCCACCGCCATCGGTATCGGAGGAGATCCTATCATCGGAACTTCCACCAAGCAAGCTGTCCAACTTCTGATGGAAGATCCAGAAACAGATGCGATCGTCATGATCGGTGAAATCGGCGGAAATTACGAAGCAGAAGCGGCTAAGTGGATTCGTGAAACTGGAAACAAGAAACCTGTGGTAGGATTCATCGCGGGACAGACAGCCCCTCCGGGACGAAGAATGGGCCATGCCGGAGCAATCATCGGTGGAGCGGATGATACCGCTGCTGCCAAAATGAGAATTATGAAAGAAAATGGCATTCACGTGGCTGAATCGCCTGCTGAAATCGGAGCCGTGATGGCTAAGGTTTTGGGCGTAAACGCTTAAGGATAGACCTTTTAAAATTTAGAAAACCCGCTTTGAAATCAATCACAAAGCGGGTTTTTTATTTTAATTGAATCCAATCCCTCACCTAAAAACTCAACCCTAAACTGGAACTAAGCCCAAATAAGTAAAAATTAACTGTCTCTAAAGCAAATTCTTCATTGATAAAATCTATTCTTGGTGTATACCCTATCCTAAAAAAGAAACCTCCTTCTGGTTTTTGATACCTATACCCAACTCTCGGTACAATAGATTTAACCCAAAAGGCCTTATTTGTGGTAGTTCCGGGAATTTCTCCATCGACATAATAACGTTTATCTCGATACGTATAAAATCCAGTTCCAAACTCCAAATTATGCTTTGATCTCCCTGAGAAGGCGGTGATCTCTGTTAGAAAAACCGGTTTCACATAACCTGAATGTATGGACTCAATTTCATCTTGAAAAAGCATAGAGAAACCTGCACTTCCAGCCAATTTTAGCTTGTCTTTTTGGAATATAATCCGACCATAATTAAGTGAATAGCCTACAGCGCTCCAGGCAAAATCAGCATGTAATACATTCTTCGCCATGAAAATCTCTGCTTTGGATTCTACCAGGTCTTTGCTTTGTGCAGTTGCATGATTTTTGGAAAACACCAAAATCATCAAAGCTGAAAAGAGCATATATTTATTAGGAATTGACATAAGATTTACATTTAAAGCGTAACTAATTTTTATGATCCCCCTCCTTTTATAAGGCAAATCAAAAACTCAACTTATTTTTTATTAAAACTTCCTGAGTTGATATTTTGCTAGGACAAGGAAATCATCAGAGTCTAATTGTTTGGCTACTTTTGTAAAATCATTATCCATCCCTTTAAATTGGTCAGATTCATTCCTTAATTTGCTCATGAGTTCGTCAGGTTGGTAGAAACTATAGATAATATTATCCCTAAGGTTTTTCATGAGAAATTTTTCCATTCCATTATCTATGTCATTTACAAACTTGTCGATTAAAATAGTTTTACCACTTGTGAGGTGGTATATAAAATGGCCGTAAAATAATCCAGATTTGAATCTACTTGAAATCAATCCATCATCACAGTAAAGCGTAGGGATATGATATCTGTATTTATTAATGAAATCATCTCTATTCATTAGTGAAACCAAACCATTTGCATCATCTACATATGGGGAAACCATATCAAAGGGTAATTGATGGCTTTCAAAATCAAGGTAAATTTTTTGATGGATTGATTTATTTTTTATCCAATAGATAGTGTCTAACATTGTCAGAGAAAAAAATATATCAGCTCCGAAGCTTGAAGATACCATCGCATTTTTCTCTATCCATGATGGAGTAGAAGGAAGATCAAAAATCTTTTCTGATAATATATCATTTTCATTATTATAAAAATGGAAGGTTCCCTTTTTGTTTTTTAAAGATTCCAGATTTGGTGAAGCGTAATACGTAAAGAAAAGGGCTTTTTCATTATTATTTAGAGATAGAAATAGATTTGGTTGAAATGGAAGGGATTCTTCTTCAATGAAATCTCCTGTAAGATCAAATTTCATAATTTTATTAATACTTAATACCTCGATGAGATTTTCAAATGGGTTAAAAGCTACATCAATAATTGAAGTGGTCTTTCCAGGCCCTTCGCCATAAAATGAAAATTCCGACAATAGTTTTCCCTTCAGATCATAAACCAAGAAATTCATGGTATTAGTGTGGTCAGCCAAAATCATTACCGAGTCTGTAATAAATACTTTCTCAGGCCTCTCCATGTAATGACTTTTAGGAAAATCTAGTAGTAGGTAATCAATTGATTCTACAATTTCTGAAAGGTTCGATATCCCTTTTCCACCCAAAGAAATTGAGGTGATATTGTTCTGATTTTGTGGCTTAGAGCAATTAATTAGAGCCAAGATGAGGAAAGAAAAAAAGTAATTATTTCTCATTTTGAATTTTTTAAAGGGAGGGTAGCATTTGCTACCCTAAGTCTATTAAAATTAAATTACATTCCGCATGCTTCCTCGCAAGGAATTTGCTCCTCAACTCCGCATGGATCCGTACCGACTAGTCTACATTTTGTCACTGGAACCCCACAATAACATTCCTCTATTGCAACATAATAGGCAGAATAACCTTTTGTTGGAACAAAAGAAAGCGCGAACAGGCCCAACACAAAAACTGTTGTGATTTTAAAATTTTTCATTAGTAAATTAGTTTTGGTTAATTAATTAATTTAATTATTAAACTTCATAATAAGGTTGTTTACAGAGCCTTTTATTCCATTTTTTTTTGATAAGAGGTTTAATTTGATTATTAGTGGATATTTCGGATTTACTTTTCCAGCCTTTTCAGTCAAACCGTGCCACTTTGAATGAAATGGGAGCAGACCTTTCGCAGCAAAAAGCAATTGAAATAGCAAAAGGAATCTACACCATAGAAGTGCAGCTCAAATCAACAGGCAAGGAGCTGAGAAAAACACTTTTATTGAACGAGAGTCAACAAAAATTAGCAAAAATGTTCCCCTTTTGATAAAAACAGGCATTAATGATTTGCTTTCGATTTTAGATGTCCCCGTATCGAAGTCTTAGAAAAAAAAACAAAGCCATCCTGAGATTTCAAGATGGCTTTGTTTACCATTATGGTTCTGTCTACTCCCCTTGCAAAATAGATTCAATCATCTCTTCAACATCTTTTAAGTGATACTGCATAATACCTGAACTGTATCGAGCACTTGCAGAACCGGCTGTTGATTGAATAAACTTCAACTCAGCACGAACTGCGGCGCTGATATCAGACCGATTGCTGGCATCCTGCTCCATCAGGGCAACTAACCTTTCGACATGAGCCCGTTGAAGATTTCTTCGGAAGGCATCAATTGGTTTTGTCCCGGAAAGCTCCGACCACAGTCCCTTTCGTAAATCACTCAGCATAGCAGTCAAGGTGTACGCTTCATTCCCATTAAGGGCTTCATTTTCGATCATTCGTTCCAAACGGTCTCTCCTCAGCAGATTCCCAAGCATTCTGGACTGCATGGAGCCAATCGCATCCACCGCACCACTAGGTTCGATGTTGCTGAGAATTTCCTTTTGCAGCAACCATTCCGGGGTGGTAAATACATCTTGGATCAAGAAATCCATGGATTCTTTTTGAGATGCTTTGGCGATTGGCTGATAAGTGAATCCTTCCTGATCAGAGGTCTTCAATTCCTCATATACCCCTCCAACATTAGTGACCACATGCCCTGCAAATCGGGACCACACTCCAATCAATTCTCCATAAAGCTCTTCCAAATCAGCATATCCTTCACCCGGTTTTGTGGTCCATTTGGCTAAATTGGGAGCTACGATTTTCAGGTTAGCCAATCCATACCGGGTGGCTTTGACCGGATCATTTCCGACCGATTCTGTTTGAGAGCTTGGATCAAAGGAATTTGAACCCCCGAAAAGGTATTTAGGATCACCTGCTTTTTCGGCTATCCATTGATTCAGGGTTTCCTTTTCTGCTTCTGGAGAATCGGCACCTGGAATATATCGATAGCCCCAGTTGATTGCGTACTCATCATAAGGTCCCAACATTCTCACCCAGCGAACTCCTTCATCACCTGGTTGAGCGACATAATTGTAGCGGGTGTAATCCATGATCGTAGTAGCCAATCCCCACTTTTGGGTAAAAGTTGCCGATCGAAGGGAATCCGTAGGATAAGCAAAGGAGGCTTTCATATTATGAGGCAAACCCAAAGCATGTCCTACTTCATGAGAAATCACACGTCGCATCATTTCGCCGATTTCGGCTTCAGGAGTATCTAGCGTTCGTGCTGAAGGGTTGGCAGCCCCAGTTTCGAGAAGGTAGCGATTTCTGTAAGATCGAAGGTGGTTATGATACCAGATAATATCACTTTCGATGATTTCACCTGAGCGTGGATCAGAAACACTTGGCCCAACTGCATTTCGGGTAGTCGATGCGACATACCTTACCGTAGAGTATCGAGCATCTTCAGGGCTCCAATCCGGATCTTCCTCTTTGGTCGGTGCATCTTTGGCAATGATGGCATTTTTGAATCCGGCAGCTTCAAATGCCACCTGCCAGTCCTCAATGCCTTGTCTGAAATAAGGTCTCCATTTTTCCGGGGTAGCCGGATCCAAATAATACACAATCGGCTTCACCGGCTCGACCAATTCTCCTCTCGCATACGCTTCAGGATCTTTGGGTTCCAATCTCCATCTTCGGATATAGGTTTTGACATCAGACTTAAGCGCGTCAGATCCATAGTCAATCTGACGAACTGTAAACCAGCCTACCCGCGGATCGTGAAGTCGAGGCTGCATGGGAACTTCAGGCAGCAAATACATGGATTGACTCATTTCCATTGAAATCGTGCCGGATTTGGAATTAGAGGGAGGGGAAGTTGCATTATAGGTCATGTCATGACGCACTTCGATGTTTTCCGGATAGCTTTCCATTCTGCTGATGTAGCTTCTAGCTCTGTCCAGGTTTCTGACTTTGTAATTGGTTCTCATCCCGACAGAAAGTCCACTGAGTGAAGGATTGTCAGAAAGAAATAAATCACTGACCTCAATCAACGCTGCAGTGGAATCCGCATTAAACCCTTCGATCGAAAATGCGGCTAAAATAGGATCGTAATTATTGGCTGAAACAGACAGCTGAATCGGCAGGGTATCATTGGCTACACTTCTAAAGGAAATAGACCTTAAATGGATTTTATTTTCGACTCTCGACCATCGGATGACCTGCTCATTGGTTTTGGATCCAGCATTCATATATCCTCCACCTAATCCTTCCGCGATTTTTGAAATCCGACTCACCAGAAGCATATCGGTATTTAACAATTCAAAGGGAATTTCATAATACCGTTTATCACCTACGGTATGGACTTTGAATAATCCATCATCCGAAACCGCTTCAGCGGTGACAATGTCCTCATATTTTTTAAATGGGCTCTTTTTTTCAGGCTTTGCTGCCTGAGTGGTTTGAGCAGGAGAAGCTGCGGCATTTCGCTTACTCTTTTTTTGACCGTAACTCACCCCTGAAATCAGCAGGAACAAGACCAACAATAGTTTGGAAATATTTTTCATAGAATTTTAAGTAAAATCAATAAGAAAAGTAGAGTTGAAGTCACTAGAAAACAAGCATACATATATGATCGGTAAATTCAGTGTCTAGTTTCATTGCGTTGCTTCATGAAAAAAAGTTTTCCTGATCCTATTTAGTTACACGATTCTCTAGGCAGAGAATTCTTACGAATATTTGATCAAACCATCCATCAAGATTTTGTCAATCGAATATTTGATTTAACTAAAAAAATGTTTTCTTGTTCCTAGTTATAGATACCATTTGTTAAGCAGGTAGATTTACCCGCAGTTAATCATTTCAATCATGAAAAACCCTGAATCCATTATCTCATCTAACCTTGAATTCCTTGACCGACAAAAAATAATTTCTGCAAATCAGCATCGACTATTTACCATTGATTCTATTCGTGACACCTTTATTTTAGTAAAAGATCGCGAATTAGGAGAGACTTTCCCCTATCGGATCTCCGAACTTAATGTCGGTGACCCGATCATCTTAAAAATCAATCGAGTCATACCGGGAAGAGTAGAGATGGAAGATTCTGTTTTGAACTTTATGCAAAACAGGGAAGTGAACCATTTTAAGATTTTAAGAAACGAATACCCTTACCTTCATTTACAAAAAGCGGATTCAAGTTTTTCATTTCTCTGCCGCACAGATCAGCCTGTCCATAAAAACAAAAAGAAATTGGACCTTCGGGTTAATGGCTTTGATCTAGTAAGAAATGTTCCGCTCATTGAGGAATCAAACTTCCTCTCATCACATTCCGACCCTTTGTTATCCACTTTTGATTTTGAAAAGAAAACTCGGGTAAAGGTAAAAGATCAAATCCATTCAGAAGAATCGATACAGCTATTGATTTCCCACGAGGATAAAGAGTTTTTCGTAAAAGGGTACACGCACCAGGTTAACGATAATTCTATCGAGGAGCTTGACCTTGTTCTCCGGCTCGAAAATGGAAAGTTGACTTTAAATCAAGATCGTAATTCCCTAGTAAAAAGCAGATATCAAAAGGAAACCTTGGATTCCTTTAAATTTTTAAGATGCGAATACAGCCCTGAAAAGGAAAAAGAGGTGCTTTTTTTCGAAGATGATTTTGGTTATGTACATTCCATCCTTGCTCCTGACTTTTTAAATCAAGATCAAATCAATGAATTTGAAAAAGGAAAATTCTATAACCTATGGATTAAAGATATCGCAGAAAATGGATTTATGGTACTATTTATCAACCATTTTCGCACAAACAAAAACTCCTTTATCTCTCCTGAAAGACTGTTCACTGAGCTTGGAATCCCAGAATACCTAGAGGAGGAATTCCCTAAAATCGAGGCCGAATTCACCACTAACCCATATTTCAACAATCCACTTTATAAAAATCCCTTTGACTCACTCAAGAAGAAGGAAAACCTCTGGATCCTGTCTTTTGGTAATTGCTTGGATGTTTTTGTAGACAATCTAGTTTTTTTAGGAAGACCAAAGGAAGCAATTAAGATTTTGGATTTATTGATAAAAATTGAGCACTGGCTACTTGGAGCCAATGATTTTTTAGAAAGTTTCAAAACGGAAAACCGCCAAAACATCATCGATAAGGCCAATGAGCAAATTGACCTAGGAAAGGATAAATTAAAAATCTTGGAAAAAATTAATGATGGCAATCCCACTGCAATCATTGAAGAACTCATTCGGATAGCGGAGTCGGCCGACCAACCCAGTATCCGAGACTTACAAAAAATTCAATTTAAATTTTTTGCCCTACCAACAGATCAGGTTTCAGGCACCAAAGATCTATTACTTCTGATGGTCAGATTAGTCCAAAAAGTCCCAAATGACATCCATTTTCATTTTTCTCTTTGTAAAACCCTGGAAAAGCACATCATACATTTCCGAAATCAATTGAATCTCACAGGAAGAGAACGTTTTTGGGAAAAAGACCAGCTCCATCAGTTAAAAGAGAAGCTTTTTATTTCCATTCAGCTATTGGCCTTACAGATTAATCTTGACTCCAATTCCAGCAACCAAGAGCTACAAGTTCATCGTTCGGCTCGAATCTGTCGATTTGTCGCTTTGATTTATTGGGATAAAGACCTTGGATTTGAATGGATCAATCGCAGTGTAAAAATCATTACCGGCGAACATATCCTAAAAATCCCAATTGAAAAAATTGAAAGTCTTCCCGAAAATCTGGACTGGTTAAGTGCTATCATCAATCGGATGAAAAACCTATCATCACCTCGATTATACTACAAAAACGGCGGTGTAATTCTCAAAGAAAACCAAAACTGGAGAGTTTTAGGACCTGCATACCAAGCTCAAATCACCTTTGAACCCAATTACCCTACCCATCAAATCGGAAGCTACTTCGATGGATTGATTGAGGTCCACACCCTTGGAAAACCAAAGTTTTCATTTAATGATAGCTCAAGCGCGAGTCAATTGGGAGAACATTGGAAAGCATATTACCAAGATAACGCGACAGACGCTTCCTTTAAATTTCTCAAAAAGGGAGAATTAATTACCGTCGAATTCCAGAGCATATTATCAACAAATCCCAATCTGGGTTTTGTGAAAATTCTCGATCCGGGGACTTTCACACAAGGTGGGATTCATATACTTCAAGTCTCAAGCGTCCACATCAAAGGACTAAATGGAATCCTGTCACCAGGAGATCGCTTCAAAGCTCGCTTCATTAAATCAGTTGATAAAAAAGCCAGAATTTCCTTGAAAGAAGATCTCGTCTTACTAATGAAAGACAAATCCGAACAAATCACCCAGACGATCTTCAAAGTACTCATGACTAATGGGACGATAGCCTTTGGAATAACCAAAGAAGGACTCTATGCCAGTTATTTATTTGAAAATGCAGCTACTGAACCTCAAGAAAGTCATTTTCATTATTTCTACCCAGAAGCCGATCAATCACACAAATACGAATATGTCCACGGAACGCTTGGACAAGAGGTCGATACCTTTTTTGATGAAAAAAAGGTTTTACGAAAATTCATTGAGAAAAACCTCCTCATAAGTCCTAAAACAGAACTACCGCATAAGGAAGATTCTATTGTTTATAACTATGTCCAGGAAATCATTTGGAGTTGCGAGACGATTTTAAACTTTCCGAAAATATCGGATTCTACCAAATTGGCCTATATCTATTTAGCAAAACTTCTCTCCTCATTATTAAAAAATTCCAAATCATTTTATTTAGATGAAATGGCCAAGTACTTTACTTTTTTGATGAAAATAAAAGAAGAGGGAATCCTATCGGCGGTAGAAGACATAAAACCTATCTCAGAAGAAACGATACGGAATTTTCCAAAAGTCCAGAAAATCCAAAAAATATATGATGCTGTAAGCTTTTATCCCAAAGCTGAATCAAGCGAGGGATTTTTGGACAAAATCAAAAACTCCTCCTCTTCGGACGAGTCCGATATGATCGAATTTTTGATGGGAATGTGGATCCTTCAAAAACAAAATGCAATAAACCAGCGATTGATCCAGCGAATATTTCACTCCAAACTTTCTATTTTGGATACTGATACCAGCAGTCAACTGATTGAAGATGAGCTTCAAATCAGCGAAAGGCAATCCATCACAAAAGTAACTCCTTTGAATCTCGGTAAAGAAAATAAAAACCAAGAATTCAAATCTTCAATTATCTATGATCCAGAGTCCAGTTCACCTAACCCCGAAATCCAAGAGTTTAATATTCTAAAGACGATAGCAGGCTTCCTCAATGCCTCGGGTGGTGACTTATACATTGGTGTAAATGACCAAGGAGATATCATTGGCTTGGCTAAGGATTATAAGTTTTTTGGTGAAAAAACCAATGCTGACTCATATGAAAGACACCTCCGAAAACTGATCATTCGAGATTTTAATAAGGATATAAGCTCACAAATCGAAATCCAAATCATTGAATCCGAAAAAGTAGAATATGCAAAAATTCAAATCCCAGCCTACCATGTCCCCGTTTCCCTAAAAAACAGATTTTTCCAAAGGCAAGGAAATGAAACGCGTGAAATTGTAGGACAAGATTTGATTCTATTCATGGAACGAAAATTCAAATCCACAAACCAACCCTCGGATTAATGGTAGTAAAAGGTGGTTAATTTGTTTTTTGTAGCCTGTCCAATTAGGATTTTGGATAACTTTGCGGCTTCAATTTTCTAGAATATGATTTCAGTTGATAATGTGACTGTGCAGCATGGCGGCACAGCTTTATTTAGTAATATTTCCTTTGCCATCAATGACAGCGACAAGATCGCCTTGATGGGAAAAAACGGTGCGGGTAAATCTACCTTGCTTAAAATTATTGCTGGCCAGTCCAGGCCTACTTCCGGTGCGGTATCGGCTCCAAAAGATTACGTAGTCGCCTACCTACCCCAGCATTTGTTGACGAGTGATGACTGCACTGTCATGGAGGAAACCTCCAAAGCATTTGCTTCCTATCTGGAAATGAAAACAGAAATAGAACGGATCAATGAGGAACTGACTGTCCGCACAGACTATGAGTCGGAAGAATATTACAAACTCATCGAAAAGGTCTCCGAACTCAGCGAAAAATTCTATGCGATCGAGGAAATCAATTATGAAGCCGAGGTTGAAAAAGTACTCTTGGGCTTGGGATTCGAGCGAGAAGATTTGATTCGTCAGACTTCTGAGTTTTCCGGCGGATGGCGGATGCGAATTGAGCTAGCCAAAATCCTACTCCAAAAACCGGATTTGATTTTACTCGATGAGCCGACCAATCATTTGGATATCGAATCGATTCAGTGGCTGGAGGAATTTTTGATGAACAAAGCCAAGGCGGTGGTCGTGATTTCTCACGACCGTGCATTTGTGGACAATATTACTACCCGGACCATCGAGGTGACAATGGGTAGGATTTATGATTACAAAGCCAAATATTCCCATTATTTGGAGCTGCGAAAAGAGCGTCGAGAACAGCAGCAAAAACATTACGAAGAACAACAAAAATTCATAGCCGACACCACCCAATTTATCGAGCGCTTTAAAGGCACTTATTCCAAAACCTTGCAAGTTCAGTCCCGGGTAAAAATGCTCGAAAAACTGGATATCGTAGAAGTGGATGAAGTGGACTCTTCTGCGCTGAAGCTCCGCTTTCCTCCTTCTCCGAGATCGGGAAAATATCCGGTCATCGTAGAGGAATTGAGTAAAAGCTATGGGGATCACTTGGTGTTCAAAGATGCCTCGATGACCATTGAGAGGGGACAAAAAGTGTCCTTTGTCGGTAAAAACGGCGAAGGTAAATCCACCATGATCAAAGCCATCATGGGCGAAATCGATTTTGACGGAAAATGCGAATTGGGACACAACTCCATGATTGGATATTTTGCCCAAAATCAAGCTTCGCTCTTGGATGAATCTCTGACCATTTTCGAAACAATCGATCAGATAGCAGTCGGGGAAATCCGTACCAAAATCAAAGATTTGTTGGGAGCTTTTATGTTTAAAGGGGATGATATCAACAAAAAAGTAAAAGTCCTTTCCGGCGGTGAAAAAACCCGATTGGCTATGATTAAATTACTCCTTGAGCCAGTGAATCTGCTGATTCTCGATGAGCCAACCAATCATCTCGACATGAAGACGAAAGATATCATTAAAGATGCCTTGAAAGCTTTTGACGGAACCTTGATCGTGGTTTCTCACGACCGGGACTTTTTGGACGGATTAGTGACTAAAGTTTTTGAATTTGGCAACAAACGAGTCAAGGAGCATTTTGAAGATATTAATGGATTCCTGAGAAATAAAAAACTGGAAAACCTCAAAGAAGTTGAGCGATAAAAAAAACCCGGAAGTACATTCCGGGTTTTTTTTACTTCATTTTCGAAAAAGGCAAGGCCGTAAAAAACTTGGCATCCACCCGCTCGACGATTTTGCCGCTTTCTTCGGAGGCATCTCGAACTTGGATCCACTCCGGATCATTGGCAAATCGCTGGAAAGCTTCTTCAAATTCGGATTGATTTTCATGTCCCAATAAATAGACGAGTTTGGATTGGCTTCCATCCTTTTCTACGGTCAGAAAATAGGGGTAATTTTTCAGCCCCTGTTTTTCAAAAAGTGCTCGGGTATGATCCCTAAATCGAGCCTGAATGTTTTCGATTTTCCCATCAAAGCAATGATAGGTCCTCAACTGGAATATACCGCTTGCTGAAGGCTTAGGCAGATCATTGAGTCCCGGTGCCAAAACCATGTAGGTCTCTTCAATACTTTTGACGAGCGGACCGTTTTTACGGGAATCTTCATAGACTTTTTTCCACTCCGGATCATTCAAAAATGACTGCCACATCCGCTCCCTGGCATTTTCGTTAGGATATCCTAAGATATAAGTTAACTTGTTATCCGACTTATCCACGGGTAAAAAATAGCCCACATTCTCCATTCCTGCTCGTTCAAAAAGTTTGGTGGTATGATTTTCAAATCTTTTAATCAGATCTGGCATCTTACCTTCATGAGCGGTATAAACCCGCATTTCGAAATACTTCGAATCCGTAAATGGGGATTGCTGGGCAGAGGCGTTTATGATGAAAATAAGCGATAAAATCGCCGTCAACAGCTTGTTCATAGGTTTTTTGGTTTGGTGATTAAGGTTTTAGAAAAGTAAATTACTCCGAATAATTTACCTTTGAAACCTAATTTTGAACAAGCGCTGAAAAATATCCAAAATTATTATCTATTTGGCCGCTTACATCAAGCGCTTAATCGTCCACACGATGATGGCGAAAAGGAAGACAATGATGGAAATCTTATTAATTCCATGCATCATCCGAAGATTGATATTTGACTTTTGATTGGGGTCAGGCTTTTGAAAAACCCGAACGAAGTAATTTCCTACTTCACCCAATTTGAAGAATTCTTTCAGTTTATTATCAGACATTTTGGCTTAGTTTATCTCAAAACAGCATGTACCCAGGAAAAGTTTACTTGATTTTTCCAGGTAGTTAGATCGATTCCTGCTCGATCCACATGCCATCTTCCCGAATGATATTGATCAATTCATCTACGGCCTTTTCCGAAGGCACGGATCGCTTGACCACTTCTTTTCCTTTATAAAGCGTGATCTTTCCTTTCCCTGATCCCACGTATCCATAGTCGGCATCGGCCATTTCACCCGGACCATTGACGATGCATCCCATGATTCCGATTTTCACGCCTTTGAGGTGATCCGTACGCTTCCGGATCATCGCCGTGGTTTCCTGCAAGTCAAACAGCGTTCGACCACAGGAAGGGCAGGAAATATACTCCGTTTTTGACATGCGAGTCCGTGCGGCCTGCAATACTCCAAAACCAACAGAATTATGCAGCTTGATTTGTTCGGTTACATTTTCTCTCGTGTGAAAACCTTCCTTTTCGAGCGAAAGCATAATGCCGTCTCCAAGGCCATCCACCAGCAACCCTCCCACATCGGTGGCGGCATAAAGCATGGTTTGATCAGCTGCCTGATCGGGATAACTCACCTTGACCGTAACAGGAATCCGACAATCAGCCTGAATCAACTTCACAAATGCCCGTCTCAAAGCCGGCATGGCGTGCGTATTTTCTGTTTTCAAAATAAGCACTGTATCTTTTCGGTCCTGTACAACCTCAATCGCCTCTTCGATCTGTCCATCGGTAATCTCCAAAAAATTCAACTCTGAATGAAAGTTCTGAAAGGCTTTATATTCATCCAGTGAAAAAAGCGGATACTTGTTTTTTTGATCTTTCAAATGCACCCAAACGGAAACGTTTTGAATTTCTTTCATCCCGTTGGGCAGCATAAAAGGAATAGGATTGATCCCTGAATAGACAAAATCACAACCTTGATCATTCATTTTCCATTTATCGAGTTCGGGCAGATAAAAATGCCCGACCGCTTTCATTTCCTTCTCGGTAATCCGATCTATTCGGGAAATATCCGTAATCACGCGCGGAACATTGTGATCTCCAAAATTGAATACCTCTTGACTTTTTCTTTTGGTATATTCAAAAGGATTGATGGGATAATCAGTAATCTCGGAAATAACAGCATGGGAACTCCGCTGTGTATAGCGATCGATCAAAGATTTAGCAACTGGCGCTTCAAATTCAGGATCTTCCGTCAAAGAAACACGGACCGTATCGCCAAGACCATCTTCGAGAAGCGTTCCGATTCCTACTGCAGACTTAATCCTTCCATCTTCTGCTTCCCCAGCCTCGGTCACCCCAAGGTGAAGAGGATATGGCTTGAAGCCTCCTTCGTCCAGCTTTTGAACCAAAAGTCGGTAAGCCTGAACCATCACTTGTGTATTGGACGATTTCATGGAGATTACGATCTCATGGTAATTTTCATCCGCACAGATCCGCAAAAACTCCAAAGCGGACTCTACCATTCCCAATGGCGTATCTCCGTAGCGACTCATGATTCGATCCGAGAGCGAACCGTGATTGGTACCGATTCGCATGGCAGTACCATTTTCTTTACAGATTTTGATCAAAGGCAGGAATCGCTCCCGAATCCGCTCCAATTCATCCTGATAGCTGGCATCGGTATATTCGATTACCTCAAATTTCTTCTTATCCGCATAATTTCCAGGATTGATTCGGACTTTCTCCACAATTCCGGCAGCTACTTCTGCAGCATTGGGTGTGAAGTGAATATCTGCTACCAGGGGCGTGATATATCCGAGCTTGCGCAATTCTGCCTTGATATTTCGAAGGTTTTCGGCCTCTTTGATACTGGGAGCAGTGATTCTGATCAATTCACATCCTGATTGGATCATGCGAATACATTGGTCTACAGAACCTTGAGTATCCATGGTATCCACTGTAGTCATGGACTGCACCACAATGGGATTGTCTCCCCCAATGATCACATCTCCGATTTTTACCGGAATGGTTTTTCTGCGGGAATAGCTCGTCAAGCTGTTGCAATAATGCGAATCAAGGCTTTTGATTATGGATTCCATAGCTTATAAATCTCCAAGTTGTGGACGAATAATTACTTCCTCAACCACCGTTTGAGGAGAAAGGTTATAGGCAGCCCAAACGGATTCTGCCACATCGCTCGCTTTCATAAATCGCTCGATCGGCAGATCTACTCCTTCCCAACTCGCGGTATAGGTAGCGCCAGGTAAAATAGAAGTTACTTTCACCTGATGCGGTTTCATCTCTTCACGAAGACATTTTGTCATTCCCAACATGGCCCATTTGGAAATAGCATAGCTCCCACCGTTGGGATAAGCAGTTAGCCCGGCAATTGACCCAATACTAAAAATATGCCCTGAACGACGCTTGATCATCTGTCCAGTCAAAGCTCGTGTGAGGTAATATGCCGAAAAAAGATTAGTATGCATCATCAATTCAAAATTCCCCTCAGGCTCATCATGAATAGCTCCGGGAAGAAACAGACCGGTATTATTGACCAAAACATCCACTTCACAAAAATCCTGAACTTGCTTGGCAAAGCGCATCACCTCCTGCTTTTTTGACAAATCTGCCACCTCAGTCAATACCTGAATGGAGGGAAATTGCCGGTCTAATTCCTCACGAAGTCTTTTTAAATCTGACTCATTTCTAGCACAAGTCGCGATTGAAAATCCTTCTGCTGCAAACCGCTCGATAATAGCTCTTCCGATGCCTTTGGTACCACCGGTAACCAAGATGCTTTTGGGCATTTTATTTCGTATTTTAATAGTTAGTATGACAACTATCTGCCAGCAACAAAGTTACATTTTTTTATCAAAAGAGCGCAGAAACCTGCATCCTCCCGATATGAACAATTCGATTGAGTCCTTGGGAATTTCGGCCTTCGTAGGCTAGATTTACCTGCAGGCCATTTCCGACTTTTTGCAGCCAATTAATCGACCAGGTCACATTAGTCCCTTGAGTCAGCGCCTGAAGCATTTCATATCCTACTGGTGAGTTTGGTTCACCGTTATACTTGATTTCTATCCATTTCAAATTTCCCGTTAGAGTAGTTTTAATGGCTTTTGCAAATCTCAAATCAATTCCCAACTCATGGATGGAAGCCTCCTCCTCAAATACTTCATTGTCTACATTGACTTTGGAAACATAGGAATAAGTCCCGGTAGTCCTGAAAAACGGAGAAGGTTGCCAAGCAAATTCAGGCCCAAAATTCTGTTGTTGAATTTGATAATTTCGATTTTCTAAAAAATCAGAGGCAGAAATCCTCCGTCCCACTCCTCCCAAAAGCCGAAGCGTGGTCCTGGTTGAAAAATTATATCGGGTATTCAGCTTCCAATCCTTTTGGATCAAATCCTCAAAACCGCCCGACAGCAATTGCTTCAGCTGAGAATCGTACAAGGAAAGGTCAAAACCATAGGAAGCCGATGCTCGATTAAAGAAAAAACTCGACCGGATGACTTGTCTCAATGACAGAATCTGCGTTCGGTCTATTCCTCCAATAAAAGGTGATATTCGAGCCAAAAAATCAGCCGAAGTTATTTTTTTCTCGACACTCAAACTCGAGGTGTTTGAAAATTTGTGCAAAAATGATTTCAGTACACTTCCCTCTTTCCATGATTCGGGAAATCTCGCCTGTACACGATAATTCAGCAGCGAAGTGTAAGCTTGCACATAGGTGTCGGTGGGGACAAAAATCTTGATATACAGTTTTTCTTCCGGATTGATGGCTAAATAAAATTCATTCAACTGCTGTATGCCATCTTCATTATCATCTCTCCAAGTGTGCGTACCATCGCCGTTGGGTGCAGGGATAAAGACAAACTCCCGCTGTAATTCCCTACCATTACCGATCGCATAGCTCAATTCATTCCGAATCAAATTATCTCCAAGAGTGCCGCTATAATCGAATTTGCCCATGACTGTTTCCTCCGTGGGCAATTCCCGCTGAATATATTCCAGCTTACGATAGGTGAAGGTACTGCTAAGCTGATGCTTATCCCATTGCCTTCCGAAGGAAAAATTAGTGGTAAAAGCATCCGTATCATCTTCCAAAACGCCCTCAAAAGGCAAGCGGTCTTTCCTCCAAGCCGCATCCAGCCTAAAGGTAGTCGAGGAAGTATCGGGGCTTTGGAGAAAAATCAGATGCTCTGCAAAATTCATCGCTGTACTGATTACCGAATCTGTCTCACTATCAATCAATGCATTCCTATCCAATGAAAATTGATAACCTGGCTCAAGGAGTTTGGATTGATAGGAAATATTTCCCAGATATCGAACCCATTCCGAATTGGCAGAGTCCAAAGTGCTCTGCAAGTTGAAAAATTCATTTTTTACCTGAAATCGATCTCCAGGCTGAAAATCCCAAGTTGCCTTGTGTTGAGTACCTGCTACGATATCTTCGCGATTTCGAGCATAAAAAAGATAATCAAACCGGTTTTTGGGATCCTTTTCCAAGCTGACTCCTGCTCTGAAAAGCCGCTCTGAAGCAGCTGAAGAAAGCATCTCATTAGTGAGTCCCCAATCTCGGTCAAATTCGATGTATCGAAAGCGGTCTATAAAATTGAAGTTGGTCGAGTTATACTCCATCTCCGTCGATCCGGAGATTTTATATCCTTCTAAAAGGTTAAAATCACGCTGCTCTGATTCGTAGCCTAGCTTCCAGGCGAACCCCTGATTATCTTCATTGTCCAGCTCGGAAAATAAGTTTTGGTCTCTATTCGAAAGCGCAAATTCGGTGTAAACTTTATCCTTATCACTGAGATTGACTCGAGTACCGGCCGTAAGCATACTGCGGCCATCAGGAGCTGGCAGTTGGGTCAAAATCGAATAATCACCCTGGGAAATTCCATTGATCGGTGGAATAAACTCATAGACCGTTCCATTTGATAATTGGTTTAGGCGTCGGTAATTTCCATTTCCCTGCCCTACCTGAGCAAATGACAAATCAAAAAAGGCTTGGTTTGGATCAGTGGAATATCGGTAGTAAACCAGCGGATTTCCTTGAGCATCCTCTTCCACAACTCGTTCATACAAAATCCTCGTTGGGTCAAAAGCCACACTATCAATGCGGGGGATTTGGGCGTCTTCCACCTGATCTCCCACAGAAGCCAATAAAGCGGTTTCTTCGGGCGAAAATTCCGCGAAAAGGGGCCGATTCCGATTGTCTTTTTCTTGGTAATAATTGAGGTATAATTCCACTTTCCCATTGGTCTGCAAATGGTTGGCTCCGACGATGGATCGGGAGTAATTTCGCTCGGCATATTCAAAATCTACCCGAAGGCGAGAGTATTGGGTGATCAGGACCTTGGGAGTAAAGGTGATTTCGGCCTGATTATAGTCGATCACATAATCTGCATTGAAGCCCCGCTGCAGCAATTTACCATCTAAAAAAACCCGTTCAGAATTTGCCATGATAATGACAAATCGCTCATTATTGGGACCATTTAGTCGGTAAGGTCCCAAAACTCCTTCCAAAACCGGAACCTGAATCGAGGCGAATTTCCCCTTGGCCACAGAGGCAAAACCCTGTGTGCTGGCTTTCCAGTTTTTACCCATATCATACTGAGTCGTCAGTTGAAGTCCCTGGGCGTTTTTGTAATATCGAAGAAATTCAGATTGCCTTTGCTGCAAGACAATATCTCCTGCTGCCAATCGAAAGTCATCATTATAAAGCTCGATCAGTACATTGTCAAAATCCTGTATCTGCTGCGTATTTCCTTCGGGCTGAAAAGGCACATTTTGATCGGTAATACTGGCGCGTATGTTGAGGTTTTCGGCAATTTCCCCCTCGAGCTGCAAATTGAGACTGGAGTTGACAAAAACATTTTGTGCATTGCCAAAGGATATTCCCCGGGTGAGACTGCCGCTTTTGTACAAATTACTCGTGGGAAACAATTCCTCATTTAGATCCCAATCGGTTGTCTGAATCGTTCGATTGTCATAAAATCGGGCCAGGGAATCGTAATCACTTTCCAAGGTCCTACTTGAAATCGGCCGGTCAAACCGAATGGCGAAGGTTCGATAGCAAAGCTTCACAGAATTGATTTCAGGACGAACTGGAGAACTTAGTCTCACCTGATTGGTACTTAATTCAAACTGAAAAGGAACGTTATTTCCCTCCGGATCATTGAGACGAATACTTTCTTCGATTCCGGAAAGGGAATCCAGTTCTACTCCTTGTCTTAGGCTCTCCACAGAAACCCAACGACATTTCACTTGGGCCCAACCATGCGTCGTGGTCGCTCCCAAAATCACTATCATCCAGATTAAAACGCCTATTTTCAAATCTACCCTTTTGTCCGTCAAGGTACTAAAATAGGTGATTATTCGACCAGGGGAAAGGTCAGGTAAAAAGTCGTTCCTTTTTCAATTTCGGTCTCATACCAGATTTTACCGCCTGCGGTCTCCACACCACTTTTTGCAATCGCCAAACCGAGACCGGACCCGGTAGATTTGGTGCTGAAATTGGGAATAAAAATCTTGTCTCTCAACTCTGCCGGAATTCCTTTTCCATTGTCGGTGATTTCTAAAAATACAGCTTGTTCAGACATCCAAAGCCATATTCTGATTTCAGCTTGCCGGTCTTCCTCTACCGCTTGGATTCCATTGATAATCAAATTGGCGATTACTCTTCCAAATAATTTATCATCTCCCATGATCGGAATCTCATCCGCAAAGGAATCATCCTGAAAATGAAGATTTACCCTCCCGTCATTTTTAAACAAGTGTAAAACCCGCTCGACCAGAGCCTTGAAATTGAGCCGCTCATTTTTAGGAAGTGGCATTTTAGCAAAAGTGCTGAAGGAAGAAGCGATTCCGCTCAAGGCATCCACTTGATGAATGAGCGTTTCCAATGAAGCGCGGAGCTTATGAAGGTCAGTCAATCCGCCTGCCTCCTGCAAGCGGATCAAATGCTGCAGGGTAAGTTTCATCGGGGTGAGTGGATTTTTGATTTCATGAGCCACTTGCTTGGCCATTTCCCTCCAAGCAGATTCTTTCTCTGTGGATGCCAAAATCTTTTTACTGTTTTCCAGCTTAAAAAGCATGTTATTATATTCATTGACCAGCAATCCGATTTCATCCTTACTTTCCCAGTTCATGGGTTCATTATTTTCCAGATTGGTGGTTTTTAATTTTTGGGTCAAAAGTTTAAATGGCAGTGTTAGATTTTTTGAAACAAAATATGATACGATCAAAAACAGGATGAAAATGATCACAAAAGCATTAAAAATATTGCTGATCACATCCGAAATCAAGGTATTCAATTCCGTTTCAGATTCGAAAAACGGAACCGAAAGGATTCCTGCAATCCCTTGATCACTTGCCGAAGGAATCGCCAAATACACCGCTTTGTAATTTAGCTTTCCAATTCGCTCATCTGCCAGAAACTGAAGTTGGTTTTGCTCCACAATCTCAGAAAGTGCCTGAGGATTGACCCGCGGAGCAAGTATTTTTTTGTCGAAAATATTCGTTCGATTGGTCGCCTCCAATTCGCCCTCAGCCGAATAAATATGAATATCAGCGGCTATTGTATTGGCAAGTGCGACCACTTCTTCGTTGAGTTCGTCTTGGTCGATTTGGCCAGGGGCACGGTTGCTTAGAAACCCAGCTAAATTCCCACGGATCAGGGCAGCTTTTTGGATATATTGTCGGTCGAGATCCTCTCGATAGCTATTGGCAAGCAAACCTACCGTGATAATTGAGATAATAATAATGGGAAAGAAAAAAGCAAAATTGAGGTACAATTGAAGCTTCGTGGAATAATTGAATTCGAAGGTCTTGTATCCTTTTAGAATGGTATTGATCAGGATCGTCACAAATGTCAAAAAAACAAAGGTCACGAAGTAAAGCGAAATATTACCAAAGAAATACGAAAAGGGTTGGTTAGGCGAGGAAATTATAATGAGCTCTTCACCGCTCATAATCCCTAAGTGATGGTAAAAGGCTTCGTGAATACCTGATCGTAAAAGCTTATCCTCCGACAGTCGACTAATGAGCTTGGAATTGAGATAATTGAAAGACCCGGTATTTCGGATCAATTCCCCTTCTTTGAAAATGGCGTAATCATAGCGCAAGGGATCCAGCTGATCATTGTATTTTTTATCCAAAAGTAATTTGGGATAAACTGACCCCGGCTGAACCCGAAGCTGTCGCAGCTCCAGGTAAATGGTCCCAAGCGTATTTCCTTCTCTGGAAATCGGAAGGAATCCCACGAATTGATTCCCCAAATTCCCGTCATTTCCCCGAATGAAATACAGATCTTTCAGGGAGGTGAGAAAATCGGATTTGATGTATTGATCCCGTAATTCAGACAATGGCCGAGCGTCAGAGGTTCCTCCCAAATCCTGTCCATTGGCAGAAAAAATTCGAATATTCACTTCAAACTGATCAAAATAATTATCCAGGTAAATTCTTCTGATTTTGGTCTCGATGGGCTCTTTGGATAGTAGAGGATCTGCTAGCCGGTTTTGAATAAACAAATCAGACTTGATTCTGGTAAAAATCTCACTCAGAAAAAATTCCGTCATCACATCACTTTCAATCAGGTTTTGATTGGCAAAACGGATTTTACTCTGATTCAACTCCTCTTGTTGCGTTTGGAAAGTACTAATCCCCGAAATCAAAGCCACGATCAAACTGGTAAAGAAGAAAGTCAAAAAGGTATTTAATCCCAGCCGGAATACATTTTGGTAAAGTTGAAAACGGACAACCAAGGCCAAAAAGAACAGATGGACCATCCAAGAAATGCCCAGCCAGCCTTCCCATAGAAATAAACCCAAGGCAATGGGAAGTCCATAAATCAAAATCCCCCGATAATAAAATGATTTTCTCTGCTCCAACTTAAAAAGCAAACTGATCAGCGTCAGTGACAGCAAACCATAGACCGCTGCCCATAAAAAAATGATCAAAAAACTGATTCCTTCAAACCATCCAAAAGTCGGAATGGCACTGATATCCAGAGGCCATTGGGAATTGGAAATCAAATCTCCCGGCAAGCGCCAAATAAGAACAAAACACAACAACAAGAGAATAAATACAATGCTTCCGAATAAGATTAAATCCTGAGGTTGGTTGAGAACTTTAATTTTTCGATGGGTTTTTTCTGATGCCAGTTGAAAAATCACCATTCCTACGATAAAAACTCCAAAGATCGTATTCAACAATAAATCCCCAAGACTTGGATTGAGCCAAGAGGATGCGTATTGGGCGGGATTGAATAATTCGAAATTAAAATAGGTGCCCGGAAATGCCAAAATCAACATGACAATCCGAAAAGCCAATACAATCAAAAAACCGTAGCCAATGGCTTTCCAGCGTCGGCCCTTTTTCCATTGGTTAATGACAAAACTGGAGCTTAGGATGAAATACAATAGAAAAATCGAGATAAAGAAAATCAAAATCGCGGGATTTGCGAGCCGTCCTGCAGGTCGATAGCCAAATTCAAAATCGATCCCAAAAAGTGGAATCCCAGCTGTATTGGTGACTTTAAAGCGTGAGTCCTCCTCCAGGGGTTTGATGCTCAATTGATCATTTCCGAAAAGCCGCCGATTGGGTCCTGATTCCAAGTATTCATTTTCGATTGTCCCCGGCCAAATCAAACGAAATGCATGAACCATGTAAAAACTTTCGCCATTTCGGCTAATTTTCCGGTTCTTCAATAAAAAAGTCCCATAGGGATCTTCCAGCAATTGGTACTCGCGACTTAGGTCGATGTTTTCAAAATCCAGCCAAACCATAAAATCGGACCAAAACCGTAATTGCTTTTCAGTATCAACGATGAAAAATGGATGCCGATGAAAAGGATCACTGATCTTTTCGAAGGAAATATCCTCATCAGGCCTGATTGCCATCAAAACCTGAATGAAATCTTCATCAAATTCCCGATCAATCGCCAAGACCTCCTCTTGCACAGCCTCAAAAAATGAATCTTCTTCACTCCTTTGGAAAAAGAAGAAATTTAAGATCAAAACTCCCAGTAAAGAAAATGCACTGATCAAGATGATCAGACGACGAGGTTGTTGGTTCATTTGCTTTAAAAATAGAAAAAGCAAAGTCCCTGATCAAACTTTGCTTTCTACCTTTTATCGAATTGCCAATTTAGATTTTCTTTTTTTGGCCGCTCGATACCATAATATCCCAATTACCATGGCTATCAAATAGGGCATCACAAACAAATACAAGATCCCGTTATTAAGTCCCGCGCCTATGCTCGTGTCTCCGTTACTGACATTATTCTCCACCGAAGCCCGACACATGGCACATTGTGCCCAGGATTGGATTTGAGAGCCAATCACCAATACAAAAGTCAAAACGGCAGCTATAATTTTATTTTTCATCATAATCAATTCGTTTATGATACATAATATGGACTGATCATCAGATAAACAACCACTCCGGTCACCGAAACATACAACCAAATCGGATAAGCATATTTCACTACTTTTCGATGCTTCTCCCGCTGATTGGTATATCCATAGTAATAAGCGAAAAGAATTGGAAAAAGTGCCACAGCAGCTAAGATGATGTGTGTAATCAACAGAAAATAATATACTGGACGAATCCAGCCTTCTCCACCAAAGGAAGTACTTTCTGCTGATCCATGATAGATCACGTAAGAAACCAGAAATATCGCACCCAAGCCAAAAGCCACACTCATAGTGGCTCCATGATAGGAATACATCTTGTTTTTGACAAATATCAAACCCAAAATAAGTGCAAGAGTAGTTGCCGAATTAATAATGGCATTGAGATGGGGGAGAAAATAAACCCACTCTGCACCCACATCAACTTTCTGTGGCATAAACAGGAGTACTGCTACTGCCACAGGGATCAAAATAGAAATGAAAATGATCCAATTTTTAACTTTTCCCTCCTGCTCTAACAGCGATTTATTTGCTTCCATATAACAATACTTTTGCCTCTAACATTAACAAATCTACGTCTTCTCTGTTCGTCCCGCTGTAATATCCCCTGATCCTTCCCTGCTCGTCAATCAGGATAAATTTATCACTATGAACAAAGTCATCAGGATTTCCCTTGCCATCTAGCGTAGGGAGTGCAAATCCACAACGTGCCAAATCATAGGTTTCATCTTTTGGCCCAGAGAGAAAATCCCATTTTCCGGGATTTGCTCCATGTCGCTCAGCATATTCGCGAAGGATCTCAGGAGTATCGTATTCTGGATCTATACTGATGGACATGATTCTCACCTGATCTTCATCACGAAACATATCATTAACGCGCTCCATTTCCTTAGACATCACTGGGCATATACTCGGACAAGAGGTAAAGAAAAAATCCACAATGGTGATCTTTCCCTCCATTTCAGACCTACCGACGCTATTTCCCTCCTGATTTAAAAAAGAAAATTCGGGAATATAATGCTGAGTAGTATCCGTTACAGGACATTCCCCAAAAGGATCATCAATTCCAGTCTGATAAAAAACCGGCAAATCATACTGATTTTGGCCAAAGCTTTTTAGAAATAAAACGATTAAGACAGGAACCATTAGAATACATACCAATACAAGCCCCTGCAGGATTCTCAAACTTCTCATAATATGGGTTTAACAAAAAAGAAGGTTGAAGTGTCACACTCCAACCTCTCTTTTTTTTAAGTTTTTACGTGGATTTTACCAACGCATCAAGAATATATCGGTTCCTTCTTTTGCCAAGGCAATCAAGAGCCAAACTAGAAATATCAGTGGAACGATGATGGAATAAAACAAAGGCTTTGCTTCATCTCCTAAGTGCATAAACTCCATCATAATGTATTTAGCCTTCCAGACTGTCAAAAGGATAAATAAAACGTAGAGTAAAATCCCCCGATCCATGGTAAATGCCATGATAAATTCGGCCACAGTAAGGGCAAGTAAAATACCAGCCGTTTTCCAAATTTTTTTGATCTTATCGTTATTGCGAGGAGTTACCTCAAGCGTTGATTTTGTATCTTGAATTTCCATGATTGAAGATTTTTTCGGTTAGATCAGATAGAATAGGGTGAATACAAATACCCAGACCAAATCCACAAAGTGCCAATACAGTCCTATTTTTTCGATCATTTCATAATGACCTCTTCGGTCATAAACCCCTACAGCAGCCTGATAAAACGCCAAGAATAGTAATACCACTCCGATGGTCACGTGAAATCCGTGGAAGCCAGTGATGAAGAAGAATAATTGGGCAAATGCTGCAGGACCATATTCATTAACCACGAGATTGGCACCAAAAACGGTTTCAGTGACTTCTCGATTTAGACTGTTGATATAAGTCAGAACAGATCCGGCATCAGTACCATGGATAAAGTGAGACCATTCCCAAGCCTGACAAGCCAAGAAAGTGATACCACCCAACATCGTCCAAAGCATCCACTTCACTACGTCATTTCGATCATTGCGATGACCAGCCTCCACTGCCAATACCATAGTCACCGAACTGGAGATGAGAATAAATGTCATAATACCCACAAATACCAGTGGAGCATGAATACCATGTAAAAATGGAACTGCTTCAAAAACCAATTCTGGCACAGGCCAGTATTCATTGGATCCGACAAAAGTATCCGCTGGACCAGCATAAGCCGGATAACTTACCCGAATAGCCAGATAGCTAATCAGAAAAGCAGCAAATGTGAAAATGTCGGAGAGCAAGAAAAACCACATCATCAGTTTTCCATAGCTAGCCTTTAAGGGTTCATTTCCTCCCCCCCAGACGCCTCTTTTTGAGCTTACTCCTATTGCAGTAGAATGCGCAGACATAATTAAATTATTTGTACCAGGTTAATTTTAATGATTCAAAAGAAGAAACATGAATAGATAAATCCACAATCCGCCAAGAAAATGCCAATAAGTCGTTGCCATTTCCATGGTATTTAATGATTGGGAATGCACCTTGTATCTAAAGGTCGAAATTAATACAATAATCAGAAATATCACACCACTTACTAAGTGAAGGGCATGTAATCCTGTAAATACATATAGAAACGAACCAGCAGGATTGCCCACAAAGAATACTTCACGGTCCACTAAAGCCACCCAACTGTACCACTGACCTACCAAAAATGCAAGTCCCAAAACTACTGCACCCACCATTCCGATTCGAAGCTGAACCAAATCATCTTTTTTAGCAGAACGATAGGACCAATGTAAAAACACTGAACTCAAAACTACTATCCCGGAGGTGATCCAAAAAATGGATGGCAATTCATAATCCAACCAATTCCCCTCAGCTTGTCTGACGATGTAAGCACTAGTCAAAGCTGCGAAAATCATTACCACGGTCACCATGAATAGCCATAGTGCAAATTTTTTGGGGTGCATTGAAATAGGCTGCTCCACCAAATCCCCATATTTTAATTCTTTTTCCATAACTGTTAAGGCATTTTATCGAGTAAATACGCGATTTGTACTATGGGTAAATAGAGAAAAGAACCAAACATAATTTTCAGAGCGGATCTTCTAGAACAATCTCTCATGAGAGAAAAGGTCTGAGCCAAAAACAGCACACCACAAACTGTAGCTACTATTCCTGAATTCAATCCTGTCAGTCCAAAATAAGAAGGAAGCAATCCCAAAGGAAGCAAGAACAGGGTATAAATCATTATCTGAATAGCAGTATTCAAATCTTGTTCGCCTCCATTAGGAAGTAATTTAAAACCAGCACGCTTATAATCTTCATCACTTACCCAAGCAATCGCCCAAAAGTGTGGGAATTGCCAGATAAACTGAATTCCAAAAATAATCATGGCTTCATAAGAAATCGATCCGGTTGCGGCGGTCCATCCTAAAAGTGGTGGCATCGCTCCAGGAATCGCACCTACAAAAACTGCAATTGGCCCTACTCTTTTCAAGGGAGTATAGGCAAAAACATAAAGCACCATGCTCAATATCCCCAACCAGGTGGTCAGTGGATTGGTGAATATCCATAACAAAGAAATCCCCAAAATAGCGATGATCGTAGTAAACCAATACGCTTCTTTTAAGGAGATAAGCTGCAAAGGAAGGGGACGATTTTGAGTTCGCTTCATTAGCTTGTCCAAGTCTCGTTCCATGATTTCATTAGCAGCCCCAGAGGCTCCGGAAATCAAAAATCCCCCTAAGGTAAGCCCCAATAATCCGGACCAACCAAAGCTCATCCCCGTATAACCCAACACATAGCCGAAAACAGCCGAAAAGGTTACTAAAGCAGATAATCTAAACTTCAGGAGATCAGAATAAGCTCTGATTCTACCCGAAATTAAATTTATAATCGTATGGTCAGTTACTCCAACTGTCCTCATTTCAAATGTGATTAAGCTTAACTTTTTTGGTAGCTCTGATTTGATAGATCAAAATAAATTGAACTCCCAAAATCAAAGATCCCAAAACTAAATGAATTGGTTGCAGAAAGGCTGGAATTCCAAAATAGGCCATTCCAATACCTGTTGCTATTTCTAGTATAATCAGTAAGACCAAAACCTGAGACCACAGATTGATGGGTGATTTTCTCAAGGTATATTTAAATGCCCAGAAGAAATACAGCAAATGAATCCCCAATAGCACTAATGAATAAGAGCGGTGAATGATAAATTGAATTCCCAATTGAGAGATCCATTCATCTCTCAGCAGATTCCCTAAACCATCAGCCACTTGATCTACCTCTTCCCTTACTTGAGTTCCCAGAACTACCTGTACAAACATCAATATAGTTCCCACAATCAAAACCCAGACGATTTTATCCGGCATAAATGATTGGTTCACCTTTGTTTTCGATAGAAATGCCGATCTCAAATTTACATAAAGCAATATCCAAACGAGGAATAGAGCTAAAACCATGTGAATGGTAATCATCCAAGGCAGTAAATTGGTAGATACGACTAATGAACCAATCCATCCGATAAACAAAACTAAAATCAAAGAAAAGATAGATAGCAAAGTAATTCGCTTATCGATCTTCCACAACTTGATTGACTTCCAAACGGTCAGAATAATCAAAAACCCAATCAATACTCCGATTAGTCTATTGATATATTCTATCCAGGTTTTGGTGGCGTTAAACTCCTCCTCTACCAAAATGGATTTATCATTGGCTATTTTTTCTGCAGTATTTTGGAAACCCAATTTTTCAAGACTTGCTACAAACCGTTCGTTTTTAGCCAGACGTTTTTCAAGATAAATCTCCTGATAATTTTTTGGGAGCTGATCCACGTTAGTTGGTGGAATCACACTCCCAAAACATTTAGGCCAATCGGGACATCCCATGCCCGAGCCCGTACTTCTTACGATCCCACCCACTAGGATGAGAAAATAAACAGCAATCACCGTGATTGAACTTATCCGGCGAAAGCTGTTTAATAATTTATCAATGTTTTGATTCATTTGCGACCAAAACCTCTGACTCTTCCTCTTTCATGATTTCTAACTCTTCTTTTACCTTCTCTTGCTCATGTGGCAAGTTTGACTCTGGAGTTGCAGAAAGCGGAACAGTTTGAGGAATGAAATCTTCTTCAGCACCTGGCTTTGAATAATCATAAGGCCATCTGTAAACTGTAGGAATCTCTCCAGGCCAGTTACCATGTCCAGGTTCGATCGGTGTAGTCCACTCTAGCGTGTTAGATCTCCAAGGGTTTGGAGTTGCCTTTCTACCCCTGTACATACTGTAGAAGAAATTGAACATAAAGATAAACTGAGCTCCAAACGTAATAATCGCCGCTACTGACACAAACATGTTCAAGTCAGTATACATATTTGAAAACTCAAAATTTGTCCAAGAATAATATCTACGAGGGAAACCTGCTATTCCGATATAGTGCATTGGGAAGAATACCATGTAAACCCCTACAAAAGTCAACCAGAAGTGAACATATCCCAAACGGGCGTCCATCATTCGACCAAACATTTTTGGGAACCAATGGTAAATCCCTGCGATCATTCCGAAGAATGAAGCTGATCCCATTACCAAGTGGAAGTGAGCTACCACGAAGTACGTATCATGCAACTGAATATCAATGGCGGAATTTCCTAGGAAAATACCTGTCAAACCTCCAGAAATAAAGAACGAAACCAAACCTATTGAAAACAACATGGCTGGAGTAAAGATCAAATTACCTCTCCAAAGTGTGGTCAGATAGTTAAATACTTTTACAGCAGAAGGCACAGCAATAATTAAAGTCAGGAACATAAAGATCGATCCCAGAAACGGATTCATACCCGAAACAAACATGTGGTGAGCCCACACGATAAAGGAAAGTATGGTAATTCCCAACATGGAAATAATCATCGCCTTATAACCAAAAATCGGCTTTCTGGAATTGGTTGCAATCACTTCAGATGTAATTCCCAAAGCAGGCAAAAGCACGATGTAAACTTCAGGGTGACCAAGGAACCAGAACAAGTGCTGATACAATACTGGGCTACCACCTGTATTTGGCAAAGCTTCTCCACCAATGTAGATGTCAGATAAGTAGAAAGACGTACCGAAACTTCTATCAAATACTAGCAACAAAGCTGCTGCAAACAATACAGGGAAAGACAAAAGACCAATAACTGCGGTCAAGAAGAAAGCCCAAATCGTCAAGGGTAGTCGAGAGAAAGACATCCCTTTGGTTCTCAAATTAATTACAGTAGTAATGTAGTTAATTCCTCCCATCAAGGAAGAAGCAATAAAGAATGTCATGGCAATCAACCATAGGGTCATTCCCAAACCAGAACCAGGGATAGCCTGCTCCAATGCGGAAAGTGGCGGATAAACTACCCAACCACCGCCGGCAGGACCGGTTTTGATGAATAGGGAAATAAACATGATCACTCCGGAAATGAAGAAGAACCAGAAGGAAAGCATGTTCATAAATCCTGAAGCCATATCTCTAGCTCCGATTTGAAGCGGAATCAAAAAGTTGGAAAAAGTACCACTCAATCCAGCCGTCAATACAAAGAACACCATGATGGTACCATGCATGGTTACCAAAGCTAAATAGAAGGTCGGATCCAATTGACCGGTATCAGTAATCCATCCACCCAAGAGAGGGCGAAGGAATTCCAGATTCATATCAGGAAATCCGAGTTGTAATCTGAAAAGGATGGAAAGAAATCCACCTATCAGTGCCCAGAACATTCCTGACACCAAATACTGTTTCGCGATCATTTTATGATCAGTCGAGAAAATATATTTGGTCACAAAGTTATCATGATGCTCGTGATCGTGGTGATCATGAGCCCCTGTATCATGAGTTGCAACTGTTGCTGTAGCCATAATCTTAATATTAATTGTTTTACTTTCTTATTTTTGAATATCTGCCACTTCCTTCACCTCAACCTCTATCCCATCAGCCAATGCAGGATTCGTTTGTATGAAAGTTTTTTGTTCGGAAACCCACTTTTGATATTCAGCAGGTTCTACCACTTCAATCACTCTTCTCATTGAGTTATGACCCTGTCCGCAAATTTCGGTACAGGCGATTTCGTAATTGAATTCAGGATTACCAAGCTCTTCACGCATTTCTGCGGTAGTTTTCGTAGGTACAAACCAGAATCGAGTAGGCATGCCTGGTACCGCATCCATTTTCAATCTCATGTGTGGAGCAAATACAGAATGCAAAACATCACGAGCTCGAATTTTGAACAATACAGGTTCACCTTTTGGAATCACAACCACAGGAGAAGAGAAGTCGTCAATCGCATTTTTGTCAGAAAAATCAACTCCCATGCCGTTTTGAGCAGTGGTCAATCGATAATCATAGTCACCTAGGATATTATCCTTACCTGGATAGCGAATATCCCAAGCAAACTGATAACCCATGATTTCTACCACGTGGGCGTTTTCAGGAGCCGGTGCTGTTATATCAGACCAAGCCATCCAACCCGAAATCACCAAACCAGCCAAAACAATTCCAGGAACTACAGTCCAGATGATTTCCAATTTGTTATTGTCAGGATAAAAAGTCGCTTTTCTATTCTCTTTGTATTGATATTTGTAAGGGAAAATAAATAACAATACGTGAGTGATCAAAAAGACAACTCCGGTTACCGCCATCGTGATCCAAAACAGCTGATCAGTAACCACACCGTGTTCGGAAGCAATCGGCAACTGATAATTGTCAAATTCCTTGATCGAATACCAGAACATCAACCCTCCAACAGCTACCAAGAAAACCACAAAAAGGATTGCATTAATCTTATTACTGCTAGAAGCGATTTTCTTATCTGATCCTTTTACTACTGACACCAAAGTCTGAATCCGATATACCATCCAAATAATGGATAATAATAAAAGAACTCCGACTGCTATAAGAAACCCGTACATACGATTCTATTTAGGATTATTTTAATTAAATGTGATGATTATAGCTTTCTTCAAGCATTGGATGGTTTTTCGGAACCAAATTACCTTTGGCTAGTCCTCCCAACACTACCAACGCCACAACTGAACCAAATACTAAGAGTGATCCGACTTCCATCAATCCTACTCCTCCATTATGACCTAAGGTACCTGGCTGAACCATCAAAATGAAATCTATCCAGTGACCTACGATCAAAAGCGTACAAACCAATTTGAGGAATACACCATGTCTTTTCGAATCTCTTGTCATTAAAACTAAGAACGGAAGTACAAAGTTCAACCCAATATTTACAAAAATAAACGGTCCATACACGTCACTCGTCAGTCTCTCAACAAAATAAACTGATTCTTCAGGTATATTGGCATAATAGATCAAAAGGAACTGCGAAAACCACAGGTAAGTCCAGAAAATCGAGAAACCAAACACGAATTTTCCAAGATCATGAATATGGTTTTCATTCACCATTTCCAAATAACCTTGTCCTCTGAGGAAAATCGTTAACAAAGTGATCGCTGAAAGCGCCGCTACAAACCAAGAAGAAAATACATACCATCCAAATAGCGTAGAGAACCAGTGTGTGTCAATTGACATCACCCAATCCCAAGCAGCGATAGAGGAAGAAACTGCAAAGAACACTAGGAAATAAGCAGACCAGCTTCTCATTTTGAACCAGTGTGAAGTACCTCCCAGTTGATCTTCTGCTGCGGCAATCTTTTTGAACTTGTTGAAAAAGAAAATCCAAAAACCGAAGAATATCACCATTCGAGCCACATAGAAAATAGGGAAAGTACCTTTTTCCATAGGCCAATAAAAGAATGATCCTTTACCGTCAATAATGGAGTCGTATTCAGAGGAATTAGGATCGAATAATTCGGCATGCCACCAATGAAATAGATTATGTCCCATCAGAAAGAAGCCAGCAATCATAAGAATCGCTGCAAATGGCAACCAGTTACCCAATGACAACATCACTCGCGTAATCGGAGCAGACCAACCAGCTTGAGCGGCATATTGTATGGCAAAGAAGAAAACACCTACGATGGCAATTCCTGTGAAATACACATTATTGATCCAAATATTGGCAAATAGGCGCTCATACCAATGGAAAGCGTGAGCTCCCGCTTCGGCACCTTCTTCGGCATGTCCACCACTTGTCATGGCTAGAATTATCCCGATACCAAGCAAAACAGCGCCGATAACCAAAACTGTCAAGATTGGCTTTTTGATGCCAGAATTGAAATCAAATTTTTGATCCAAATTATAGTTTTGTACGTGATGAGCCATGATTATTGCTTCTGGATTTCTTGTTTAACATAGTGAACGATTTTCCATCGGCTCTCAGGAGTAATTTGAGAACCATGAGCACCCATTCTTCCTTTTCCCTTAGTGATGACATGGAAAATATGTCCTTCGGGTAAATTGATGTAGGCTCCACCTTTAAGATTGGCCACACCTCCGATAATCAATCCCGCCTTACCGTCACCTTCACCACCTGCACCATGGCAAGAAGAACAGTATTGAAGATAAAGAGTCTCTCCTTCGTCCAATACTTCGTCAGAAAGTTCGATGGGGTTTTCGATCAAAGCAGCTTCTTCCAATTCGAATGCTTTCAATCGATAAGGCAAATAGCCGTTTTTGTTTCTCGGAACAGTATTTTCCACCGGCTCCCTCATATTCATATTATGAGGATTGTAGATATTACTGTTGTAGAATTCGCCCTTTTCATCTTCCCGATTGGAAAGCCAGTCTCCTTGGCTTTCATCTGTAATTTGAGTAAGGGGCTCATAGGCAACAGAGTGGTACATTTGTGGAGCAAATTCCAAGCCTTGATCTTCACCTCCGGCTCTACACGCACCCAATACTATTCCAGCAGTAACTATACCCAGAATACTAAGTGTTTTTACAAGCTTCATATCGCTGATATTACTATTCAAAACTTTTATTATTTACCTCTGATGCACCAGAAGACTTCAAGATTTCTTTGATCTTATCCACTTCCATCGCATTGTTATTAGCAATGTCAATAGCCATCACATGCTTATCATCCGTGATTCTTACATCAAAGATTCTTGGCTGTGCCCATGGCTTAAGATTAGAACTGATCATAAATACCCCAACCATTCCAAATGCCGCCAACAAAACGGTCATCTCAAAGGTCACCGGAATAAAATCCGGAACAGCGGCAAAGTCCTTACCACCGATAATCATCGGCCAGTCAAACTTCATCATGTAAAATTGCATGGTCAAGGCCAAAGACGTTCCCAACAATCCAAACAAGAATGCAGCTATCGGAAGTCGGCTTCTCTTATATCCCAAAACATGCTCAAGGCCGTGCACCGGATATGGAGAAAAGACTTCGTGAATTTTCACACCCGAGGAACGAACCTGCTCCACAGCATGAAGCAACACATCCTCGTCCTCATATACACCTAGTATAAAATGCGTATCTCTTTCCATGATTATTTAGCCACTTTTTCAGATGAAGACTTCAATACAGATTTCACCTCAGCCATGTTGATCACAGGGAAAAACTTCGCAAACAAAAAGAATAAGGTGAAGAACAAACCGAACGTGAAGAGATAAACCCCCACATCAGCCCAAGTTGGGTAAAACATCGCCCAAGAAGAAGGAAGATAATCTCGGTGAAGAGAAGTCACGATAATTACAAATCGCTCAAACCACATCCCGATATTCACTACTAGTGAAAGTAAGAACGTCGCTACGATAGAAGTTCGGATTTTCTTAAACCAGAACAACTGAGGAGAAATAACATTACAAGTCATCATAGACCAATAAGCCCACCAGTAAGGTCCTGTAGCTCGGTTGATAAAGGCATATTGCTCTGCTTCCACTCCTGAATACCATGCGATGAAGAATTCGGTAATGTAGGCAATACCCACAATCGAGCCTGTGATAATGATCACAATATTCATCAACTCAATATGTCCAATCGTGATATAATCTTCCAGTTTGAAAACTTTACGGGTAATGATCATCAGCGTCAAAACCATTGCAAAACCAGAGAAAATCGCTCCCGCAACGAAGTACGGAGGGAAAATCGTGGTGTGCCAGCCTGGTATCACCGAAGTGGCAAAATCAAAGGATACAATCGTGTGAACCGAAAGTACCAATGGCGTTGCAAGACCTGCTAAAATCAAGGAAACCGATTCATAACGCATCCAGGTTTTGGCAGCTCCATCCCAACCAAAGGAAAGCGCACCATAGATCACCTTTCTCAAACCGGTCGCACGATCTCGGATCGTAGCAAAATCAGGGATCAACCCGATATACCAGAATACTAGCGAAACTGAGAAATAAGTAGAGATCGCAAATACGTCCCAAAGCAATGGAGAGTTGAAGTTAACCCAAAGCGAACCGAAGGTGTTGGGTAGCGGAAGGGCCCAGTAAGCACCAAGCCAAGGTCTACCCATGTGGATCACTGGGAACATCGCCGCACAGATAACCGCAAAAATAGTCATCGCTTCAGCAGCTCGGTTAATGGATGTTCTCCACTTTTGTCTGAAAAGCAACAAAACAGCCGAGATCAAGGTACCGGCATGACCGATACCAACCCACCAAACGAAATTGGTGATATCCCAAGCCCAACCGATTGTTTTATTTAAACCCCACATTCCAATACCTTCCCAGAGCGTCGCGATAAGCGCGATGGATCCTAAAGCTAGGACGCCTGCTGCTGTCAGAAAGGCCAAAAGCCAACCCACGGAGGGCTTGCCTTCTACCTGTCGGGCCACGTCGTGGGTCACATCATGGTAGGTTTTACCACCTGTGACTAAGGGTTGACGTACGGATGAAGTAACCTGCATAGTTTATAAAATTATGATTACGCTTCGTTTTTATCTTTATTTCTAATTTTGGTAAAGTACCAAACGTTAGGGCTAACGTTGATCTCTTCCAATACATGGTATGCTCGCTCTTCATTCACTTCTTTCAAGGCTGAAGTTGAATTTTCCTCGATTTTCAAGAGCTGAGATACTTTACTGTTTGGATCATTCATATCTCCAAAGACCAACGCATCGGTAGGACAAGCCACTGCACAAGCCACGTTGATTTCACCATCCTGAATCTTGCGCTTTTCACGCTTGGCAGTCAGTTTTCCGGCTTGAATTCGCTGTACGCACATGGAGCATTTTTCCATTACACCACGAACCCGTACCGTTACATCAGGATTCAAGACCATTTTACCCAAATCATCGTTTTGAGCGACATTGACTCCGGCAAAATCCTTGTTATCGTGATATTTAAACCAGTTGAATCGACGCACTTTATACGGGCAGTTATTTGCACAATATCGAGTACCGATACATCTGTTGTAAGTCATTTGGTTCAAACCCTCTGAAGAGTGCGTGGTCGCTGCCACCGGACATACCGTCTCGCATGGGGCATTGTTACACTGCTGACACATCATCGGCTGGAAAGTAACTTCTGGATTTTGAGAAGCGACCTCCATTCCATCCAAATCATCCGCAGGAGCATCAGATGAATAGTAACGGTCGATTCGAATCCAGGCCATTTCTCTTCTGTTCAAGACTTCCTGCTTTCCGACTACAGCCACGTTGTTTTCAGCTTGACAAGCAACCGAACAAGCAGAACATCCGATACAGGAGTTCATATCGATGGCTAAGCCCCAGTGATGCTGGGAATATTGATGGCCTTTCCAAAGGGAAATTTTGGAAGGCTTGACAAATTCTCCGTCTTTGTAGATTTCAGGCTTATATCTACCTGCAGAAGCATCTTGCTTGTAATCTGCCAGTGTAGCTTCTTGGATGACGTTTTCACGTCCCATAAAAGTCTGATGAGTCTGTGTTCGGGCGATTTTATAAGAATCTCCAGTTACCTGAACCTCCACTCCTGAAGTCACTTCAAAATTAACGAAGCCTTTGCTGCTATCAAGCAAGTCATAAGCGTTAACACCTACTCCATTGGCTACTCTTCCACCTTTGGTTCGTCCATAGCCCAAAGCAAATCCAAATGTACCTTCTGCTTGCCCCGGCTGGATCAAAACTGGAAGTGTAAGTGATTTACCATTGACTGAAATGGTAGCTTTCTGTGTATTTTCCTCCACCATGGAAATCCCATTATCGGTAGCCCATTTTTGAGATACTGTCAAATAATTGTCCCAAGTAGCTTTGGTGATCGGATCAGGCATTTCCTGAAGCCAAGGGTTGTTGGCAAAGGTTCCGTTGCCAATTCCAACTTTGGAATAAATAATCAACTCAGCACCTGAATTATCAGCAGAGTAAGCTGCTGTTACAGCAGAAGCCGCTGCAGAAACATCACCTATAGCCACAATCGAAGTAGCTTCGGTTTCAGCTTGAGCCGCATTTACTACACCATTATATAGGGAGCGATCCCAGAATTCCTGGAAAGGAGTATCCTGACCGAGAGTAGCATATAGCGTTTCTCTCCAGGTTTGTTGCAAAAAGTCATAATAACCAGTCTCACTGCCCGCCCAAGTCAAGAATGAATCTTGTGCCTGTCGGGTATCAAATAATGGAGAAATAGTCGGCTGCGCCAAAGAGAAATGCCCAGCTTTTGGCTGGAAGTCATTCCAAGACTCCAAGAAATGATGATCTGGCGCTTGAACTTGTACCAAAGAAGCGGTCTCATCAGGAGTGCCATTGGTGGAAATACTTACGCGTGCATTGGCAATGCCTTCTGCGATTTCGGCGCCACGAGGATGATCATAAACTGGATTACAGTTATGGAAAATCACGGCGCCAATTTGACCACCTTTCAATTCATCCACAAACTGGTTCATTCTCGAATCATCACCTCTTCTAAAGAATACAGGAGCAGAAAAATCAACAGTCGCTCCGTTATTTCCAAGGAGTTCATTAATAGCATTGATTACGACCTGAACATTGGGGTCATTCGAACCAGAAACTACAAGAGAAGCACCTCTGGAAGCCCAAAGATCATTCGCTGCTTTTTCGAGGTTTGCTACTTCAACAGCAGGGGAAGAAACACGAGTGGCTCCAGCTTTTCCTGCGATCATATTATAAAGTGCCAAAACAGCCAATCCGCTTTGAGAAGCTTTAATCGGCGTACGGTAATCAGCATTTGCACCTGTCATGGACAGATTGGACTCAAACTGATAATGCCGTGACATCTCAGGATTCTCTTTGCTGATTTTACGGGTTTTTCCGTATTGGCCAGCAAATTCAATTGGAGAAATCCATGTTCCCAAGAAATCCGCTCCAAAAGAAACGATGGTCTTGGCTTTGTCGAAATAATAAGAAGGAATTACGCTTTGACCATAATAGGTTTCGGCGGCTTTTTTAATACCGTAATTGGAAAGCGGATCGTACATGATCACTTCCACATCTCCAAAAGCAGCTGTAAATTGCTCAATTACTTTTTCAGTAGATGGGGACAAAATAGTGTTGGACACAATTTTGATCGATCCAGCTCCGGCAAGACTTGATTTCACCTGTGCGTCTACTGTGGCCCAATCGGATTTTTCACCATTAAGAGCAGGACCAGTCAGACGATGTTTGTCGTAAAGCGAAAGCACAGATGCTTCCACGATGGCATTTACTTTTCCTTTATTAATAGGAGAAAGTTCATTTCCGTCTATTTTGATCGGTCTCCCTTCACGGGTTTTCACCACTACAGCAGCATAATCACCGCCTGAAGCAAACGTAGAAGCGTAATAATTAGGAATAGAAGGGTTGATATCTACCGGCTTGTTCACATAAGGAATAGCCTTTCTAACCGGAGCCTCACAAGCAGCCAAAGAAGCTGCTGCTAAGCTAAATCCCATCAGTTTCAGAAAATCTCTTCTGGAAGCACTGCCATCCTCGCCCAATGCGGAAGGAAGCTCGGGGAATTCCCTGTCGGCATGCTTTACAAACTCTGGATCGTTGTTGAGCTGCTCTAGCCCTTTCCAGTATGTTTTTTTAGTTTCCTTCATTTTATGATCTAGGAATGAATTTTCGAATTGATAAATTAATAGTGGCACTTAGCACATTCGAGCCCGCCAATGTCCTTAACTTTTAAGGCATCCTTGGAATCGGAGTGTAACTGAACCAACTTATCGTAATATTCATTGCCATCTGCGGCAATTTCAGTCTGTCTGTGACAATCAATACACCAGCCCATAGTCAATGAAGAGTGCTGATATACTACCTCCATTTCTTCGATAGGACCATGGCAAGTCTGACATTCAATCTCACCGACTTTTACGTGTTGAGAGTGATTGAAATAAGCCAGGTCGGGAAGGTTGTGAACCCGTACCCATTCGATAGGTTTGTTATTGTCTACAGCGTCGTAAATTTTTTGAATTTCTGGAGAAATCCCCTCTTTGCCTTCTACATTCTGAACATGCGTGTGGCAGTTCATACAAATATTAGCGGAAGGAATGTTGGCTGATTTGCCGATTTCCACACCGGTATGGCAATATTGACACTCAATCTCTAGTGTACCGGCATGAAGTGCGTGAGAATACGCAATCGGCTGAGTTGGCGCATATCCTTGCTGAATACCTACCCCATATAATCCGTCTATAGCAGTTTTGGCCACCAAAGCAATCACTATGGCGGTTACGATAATGATGAACCCATCACTTTTCAGAACTTTTCCGATATCAAATTTCTGAGAGACAAACTCTTTGTCATCCTCGGGAAGATCCTGCTTGTTGATGTACTTGGTCAGGACAGAAATAATCAAACCCAATACGATCAAAATCAGCAACAAGACAATCACCAACACCACTACGATTATGGTTAGGTATTCGGTAGGAATTCCTCCCCCTCCACCGGAAACTTCTCCACCTTCACCACCGGCCGAAGCCTCAGCAGCAGGATCTACTTTGTCTCCATACTCGATATAGGAGAGCAAATTGTCAAGATCAGTGTCCGTTAGAAAAGTATGAGGAGGCATTTGCAAATTGCCATATTCCTCATAGAGGTCATTGGCATAATCATCACCTGATGCAATCACCTCTTGTGAATTGACAATAAATCGCTTGGCCCATTCAATGGACTGCCGATCAGTGATACCTCTCAGGGCTGGACCAACTGCCTTCTGATCCAATTTGTGACAGGTTTTACAGTTTGCGTTGAAAACTGTCTTTCCCGCTGAAATAGCTTCTTCACTTTCTGAGACCGCCGGATCCGCAGCAAAAACCTGCGTTCCGATCAGAAAGAAAAATAGCACTGCCAGCGTGTGGAAATTCCATCGAACCCCTACTAACGAGCGTTTGGATAACATATTATAGCTAATTAAATAGTTTAACCGGTTTTAAATAACCCTTGCAAAGGTAGTACCCGGGGTTTATTTTTCAAACAAGATTTGAAACCTCATTATTCACTTTAATCCGCTATAATTAATGAATCAAAATACTGATTTACAGTTATTTAAAGTGTTTTCGAAAAAGGATTCACAATTTAGAATCTTTATAAATAAATAGTAAAAAAGCCCATTTTCAAAGAGTCCAAAAAAACAACAAATACCGCATTTATTTTTCAAGCAAATCCCTCTATTCTTTTCCTCAATCAATCACTTTTCAAAATATTTCCTTTACTGTCTTTTGTACCGATAAGTTTAATGTCTACATTTGCATTCCGATTTAAAAAGGTCGCGTGGCCGAGTGGCTAGGCAGAGGTCTGCAAAACCTTGTACAGCGGTTCGAATCCGCTCGCGACCTCTACATAAAAGCATCCTGAAAAGGGTGCTTTTTCTTTTTCACCCATACCCACCACTAAACCCTTGTACAACTGTTTGAACCTGCCTGCCGAAGGTAGGTCCGCTCGCGACCTCTACATAAAAGCATTCTGAAAAGGGTGGATCTGCTACATTTGATTGGACAGTAAGTTAAGCCCCTTAACTTAGAACCAATGAAAGAAGGAACAAGAAGAAGTTTTGACAAGGAATTCAAGAAGATGGTTGTCCAGCTTCACAAGAGTGGTAAATCATCGAATGAGATTGGCAGAGAATTGGGTATTCCCGGAGACATGGTTCGCCGTTGGAGTAGAGAGTATGAGTCCAGTGGAGATCAGAGTTTTGCAGGTAATGGCAAGCCGATTCTGAGTGCGGAACAGCGGGAAATAGCCGAATTGAAGAAAGCCTTGAAAGAGGCCCAAATCGAACGGGACATTTTAAAAAAG
>NZ_FOPC01000014.1 GCF_900113375.1 Algoriphagus hitonicola
ATCGCCCTGTTGGGGATGAAGCAGCGGGAGTTGGAGTCCAAGGAAAAGGCAATCCAATCCAAAGATCAAGCGATTGAATCCAAGGACCGCCGAATTGAAGACCTGGAGGGAATTATTGCCAAATTCCAGCGCACCCTGTTTGGTCAGAAGCGGGAACGCTTTGAGTCTTCCGACCAGCTGAGCCTTCCTTTTGAAGCCACTGCTGAACAACAGCAGGCCATGGAACTGGAGCTGACCGAAAAGGTGGAGTATGTCCGCAGGAAATCCGGTTCTTCACATCCGGGCAGGACCAAACTGCCCGAACATCTTCCGGTGGAAGAGATCGAGCTGTATCCGGAGGGGAACCTGGAAGAGATGACCTGCATCGGCAAAGAAATCACCGAGGAACTCGATTACCAGCCCGCCCGCTACATCATCCGTCGCTATATCCGTTACAAATACATCCATCAATCCGCGCAGACCGAAGCCGGGACCGCTTTCCACATCGCAGCGCTTCCTTCCCGTCTGATCGACAAAAGTATGGCAGGTACCGGGCTATTGGCCTCCATTCTGACAGACAAGTATGTGGACCATCTGCCGCTTTACCGGCAACTGCAGCGCTTCAAACGGGAAAAGATCCCCATCGCCGCTTCTACCCTGGACGGTTGGGTCAGTAAAAGTCTGAACCGCCTGGAAATCCTCTACGACTGGCTGGAGAAAGACACCCGGTCCAAGGGGTACCTTCAGGTGGATGAAACCACTATCCGGGTTTTGGATGCGACCAAAAAGAAACAGACACACTTGGGCTATTACTGGGTGTACCATAATCCTATGGATGGCACCGTATTGTTCGATTACAAAAAAGGACGTGGGAAGGACGCTCCCAAAAAACTGCTGGAAGGCTTCAAAGGCTATCTCCAAAGTGACGGGTATGCCGTTTATGAAAGCTATGGCAGGCAGCAGGGGGTGACCCACCTGTGCTGCTGGGCGCATGCACGCCGTGAATTTTTCGATGCACAGCAAAACGACAAGTTAAAGGCAGAGCTGGCACTCACCTTCATCAAAAAGCTCTATGAAGTAGAGGCCCACTGCAGGGAAAACAGGTTGGGACCGGAAGACAGGAAGGCCTACCGGCTCGATAAGGCGCTGCCTATTCTGAATATCTTTTCTGAATGGCTCCAAGAAAATTATGTCCAGGTGCTTCCTAAAAGTGCCATCGGAAAGGCCATGGCCTACACCATGAGCCGCTGGGAAGAGCTAACCAACTACCTCAAAGACGGAACGCTGGAAATAGACAGCAATGCCGTCGAAAATAAAATTAGACCAACGGCTTTGGGTCGAAAAAATTACCTGTTCGCAGGTTCCCATGAGGCGGCACAACGGGCAGCAATGATCTACTCGTTTTTTGCCATCCCGATACTCGGGACAGGTAGTGCAAAATCGAAGAAGTGAATCCTCAGCAGTGGCTCAAGTATGTATTCGACAATATCATGGATACAAACATCAAGAAAATACAGGAACTCCTGCCCAAAAATTATAAACTTTTCATTAGTAAAAAATCAAACTAAGCAAAGACGGGGTTGCTCGGGTGGATACGACGATTACACCAAAACCCGGAACTATTGGAAATACCTAAAAGCCAAACTAAGGAAAGAAAAAAGTGAAGTGGTTAGTGCCACTACCCAGTTGAAATTGCTTGCCCCAGATGGCAAAAAGCGATTGTCGGATATGCTGGACTACAAAGGCATTATAGCCTTAGGAAAAACATTTCCAAGTACAAAAGCCAATCGATTTATTGAATGGTTTACCTACAGCGATGAAAGCATAGACGGAAAAAGTAAAAAGAAGGCTTATGCCCTATTTGACAGTTCGTTTATTGAGCATATAGAAATAGGAACTACGAATGGCTTGCAGCAGATTCATGCCTACTTATTTGGTGGTTTATATGAATTTGCCGGGCAAATCAGACAAAAAAATATATCCAAAGGAGGTTTTCAATTTGCTTTAGCTCGGTTTCTTGATGACACATTGAAGCAGATAGACTCGATGCCAGAAAACTCGTTTGACGAAATTGCTGAAAAATACGTGGAGATGAATATTGCTCATCCCTTCATGGAAGCCAATGGGAGAAGCGCCCGCATTTGGCTGGATTTGATCTTGAAAAAACGTCTAAAAAAATGCGTGGACTGGAGTAAAATTGGTAAATCTGAATACATGCAAGCCATGGTAAAAAGTGTCACAGACAGTACCGCCATTAAAGGACTGCTGGAGAAAGCCCTGACCAGCAAAATTGATAGTAGAGAAATGTTCATGAAAGGAATTGATTACTCCTACTATTATGAGGAAAATGAATGATTTCAGTAAGGTTAGGAATTGAATTAACCCTCCAAAAAGCCCGAGAAGATTTAGATTTTCTCGGGCTTTTTCCCGACTTCGGTCTCCTGTCTTCAGTCTTCCGTCTTCGGTCTCCCATCTTCTGACCAGTCAAATGGGTTTTGTCGGCAGAATTCCAGATAATCACATTCTTTTCTTACTTCACCTTTTCCTGATGGGCTTCTTTGATTTTTCGACGAAGGATTTTTCCCACATTGGATTTGGGCAATTCATCAGTGAAATACACTTCTTTTGGAATCTTATAATTGGTCAGGGATTCATGGCAATGGTTGATGATTTTTTCTGCAGTGACTGAATCATCCTTTTTGACCACATAAGCGACTACCTTTTCGGTGGACTTTGGATCAGGCATCCCAATGACGCCCACTTCCAATACTCCCGGGAAGGAAGCAATCACATCCTCTACTTCATTGGGATAGACATTGAATCCTGAAACCAGAATCATCTCTTTTTTCCGGTCCACGATTTTCACAAAACCATCTTCATCCATCACGCCGATATCCCCGCTTTTAAACCATTCTCCAAACATCACCGCTCCCGTATCCTCCGGTCTTCGCCAGTAACCCTTCATCACCTGTGGTCCTTTGATCAGGATCTCTCCTCGTTCACCCAAGGCCAAGGAATTCCCTTCATCATCGGCAATCATCACTTCGGTATTCGGGAGTGGAACTCCAATCGTCCCGATTCGCTCGGTACCATCGATTGGATTACAGGTAGCCACCGGAGAGGTTTCGGTCAGTCCGTAGCCTTCGGCCAAAGGTACACCCGTTACTTTTTTCCATTTTTCAGCCGTGGATTTCTGCACAGCCATTCCCCCTCCCACAGCTATTTTCAAGCCGCTAAAATCAAGTTGAAGAAACTTTTCCTGATTGAGTAATCCGTTAAAAAGGGTATTCACACCCGTGAAAACCGTAAACCGATGTTTGCCTAATTCTTTGATAAAAGCAGGCATATCCCTAGGATTGGTAATCAGTAGATTATGAGCACCAATTTTTAGCATTGCCAAGCAATTGACAGTCAAAGCAAAGATGTGATAAAGTGGCAAAGCAGTAACCACTACTTCTTCCCGCTCTTTCAATTTTGGTTTCATCCATGCGGAGATCTGCTGCATATTGGCCACGATATTCCCATGGGTAAGTTCGGCTCCTTTGGAAACGCCCGTAGTACCACCGGTATACTGCAAATAGGCTGTGTCTGATAAATTCAAACTGGCTTTGGAGAATTTCTTTTGTGCACCCTGAGCTAGAGCCTTCTTCAAACTCACTGCCCCGGGAATCGAATAGGCAGGCACCATTTTTTTGATATGCTTCACGACCAGATTGACAATGGTTCCTTTCAATGCGCCCAATAAATCCCCCAGTTCGGTCACGATGATGTGCCGAGCATTGATCTGAGGAAGAATTTTCTCCAAGTTATGGGCGAAATTTGCCACAATCACGATCACATCTACCTCAGCATCAATAAACTGATGCTTCATCTCTGCGGGGGTGTAGAGCGGATTGGTATTGACCACGATCATTCCGGCCCGCAAGGCTCCAAACATGACTACCGGATATTGCAGCACATTGGGCATTTGAATAGCAATCCGGCTCCCCTTTTCCAAGCGCAAAACCTGAGTCAGGTAGGAGGCAAAGTCCGCACTTAAGCGATCCAGTTCATTGAAAGAGATCGTTTTGCCCATGCATTCGTAGGAAACAGCCTCTCCATATTTTTGAACACTTTCTTCAAAGAGGTCCACCACGCTGGAGTAGGCCGTGACATCTACTTCTTTGTCCACAGCAGAAGGGTAAAACTTAAACCAAGAATGATCCATCATAGGGTTGATATTTTGGGTTTCTATTAAGAAAATTCAATCGAGGAAATTATTTTCCAACTTACGATTTTATTTCAAAATTTTTCGAGCAATCAGCTCTTTCATGATCTCATTGGTTCCGGCATAGATTCGCTGCACCCGAGCATCCGCATAGGCTCTCGCTACGCCATATTCCCACATATACCCGTATCCTCCGTGTAGCTGCACACATTCGTCGGCTACTTTGCACTGAAGCTCAGTCATGTTGTATTTGGCCGCCGAAGCCATAGCCGGATCCAGTTTCTTTTCATTATGGAGCATGACAAGCTGATCACAATAAATCCTCCCCTGCTCCAGAGCCGCGGTCATTTCGGCGAGTTTAAAGCGGGTGTTTTGAAACTCGGAAAGACTCTTGTTAAAGGCCTTTCGCTCTTTCACATAGTTTACCGTTTCCTCCAGCATATATTCTCCCAAAGCAACGGCCGCCAACGCAACGACCAATCGCTCCTGAGCCAATTCTGTCATCAAATATTTAAAACCATCGCCTTCTTTACCCAGTAGATTTTCCTTTGGTACTTTTACCTCTTCAAAAAAGAGCTCGCAAGTATCCTGCGCATGAAGACCTACTTTTTCAAAGGGTTTGCCTTTGGAAAAACCGGCCATGTCCCGATCAATCAACATTAAGCTTATTCCTTTGGCACCTTTGCTAGGATCAGTTTTCACTGCTACCACGACTACATCAGAGAGGTAGCCATTGGTGATAAAGGTCTTGGAACCGTTGATGAGGTAGTGATCTCCCTTGTCTTCGGCACTGGTTCTCATTCCTTGCAAATCCGAACCCGCACCTGGCTCGGTCATTGCCACTGCGCCAATGTATTCACCTGTAATCATTTTGGGAATATATTTCTTTTTGGCCTCGTCGGTTGCGTAATGCAAGATGTAAGGCATCACAATATCGCTGTGAAGTGGATAGCCGATTGCGGGACCTGAGCATCCACTCAATCCCAGCTCTTCGATCAAAATGGCATTGTATCGAAAATCCTGAATATTCATCCCTCCCAAATCCTCAGGAGCTTGAATACCCAAAAATCCATTTTCTCCCAACTTGAGCCAGGATTCTCGGGAGACCATTTTATTTTTTTCCCATTCATCGTTGAATGGAGTGATTTCTTTTGCGATAAAATCGCGAACACTTTGGCGGAAAAGTTCATGCTCTTCCGTAAACATCATTCGTGGTAGTCCAAACATTTGGGTTTATCTCTTTTGGTTTAATTCTTTCAAAAATAAAGATTTCGCCCATTATCCCCCGTAAAAAATTGATGAGATACAGGATTGGTTTTTATCTGTGGAGAAAGAAGTTCTTTTTCACCACTATTTTGATCAAAAAAAAGCCCTTGACCAAAATCAAGGGCTGCGTTTTGCTTCTTGCAATTTCTAGTTAGAAATAAAGCTTTTTGCTTCTTCCTTTGGAGTCTTTCAGATCAAAATATACCTGATCGGAAGTCACGCCTCTCAAGCGATAGTTTTTTCTAAAACCTTCCTCCTGACTTACAAATTCGCTGTGGATAATCTGATCCGTGATGTTGTGACGGACTTTTACCTCTACACCGGGTTCTTCCAATCCGATAACAGACAAATTAATGGTTTCTGAATCAATCACTTTTCCATAAGCCATCAAAGGCAGTTCTTCGATTGGAATTCTCTTCTCAAAGGTGGCTACTTCATAAGTTACTTCTTCCTCATCGGTAGTGATTTTCACCTGATAAGTTCCGCATGGCATATCATCCAAGTTGTAAGGTAAGATCTTTTGTTGGTCGGAAACGTTGACTTTTTTGGTATGAAGTACCTTACCTTCCTTGTTCATCAAGGTAACTTTGGCTTTGCCTACTCCTTCTTTAAGTAGGACATTTACTTTTTTGAATTTTGCTTTTACAGCTGAATTAGCTGCGAGATCATCGGCATTTGAGGAGGCAAAAGCTCCGGTAGATAAAAGGCCGGCAAGAGCGATAGTGAATAGCGTTTTCATAATAATGTTGGTTTAGTATTGTTATGCTTCTCCTATTGCGAAGCACATACCAACTCAAAAAAAACAAAGCACTAGTATCCGCCTGATCGAAAAATTTACCGTCGTTAATTTTAAATTGTTAAAATAAAATTCGGTTTAACTTAACGTTCTTTGCTAAAATCTGTATAAAAATTGGTCAATTCCTCGTCCGTCTGTATCAAAAGCGAACAGATTTGAGTAAATACAATCGATTGCGGGGTTGCATTTAAGCGGCTTTATTAATGAAATTTAATTCAAAGATTTTTTTCAAACGGAGTCGTGCCAAAATCCGGTATGAAAAAACCTGTACGCTTTTGTACAGGTCTTGTCCGCTCCAACACAATTTTTATAATTTTCTAAGACTTTTTTAATTCAGTCGAAAGCTGCTTCACCCGATCTTTGATAGCCAACTGACTAATATCCAAATCCCCGGAGGTTGCTTTTAGAAATTCGGTCACGGCTCCTTCATGATCGGTGGATTTTCCCTCAGCAAGCGTCACATAACGCATCGTGGTCCATAGCAAGGTTTTCAAATGGGTTTTGGCATCGTCGACCATATAGTATTCAACTACTACTGTATTGTGATTGTGCCAAATAATCCGACTCATGATGCGTACCCACTCCCCGACCATCGCAGGCTTGACGTAACTGATGTTGTGATTGTACACCACCCAAGCGGCTTTGTATTTGCGGATCATATCGATCATTTCCACACCATAAAGCTTGGGAACCTGATCTTCCCTTGCATTGAAGAAATAATCAAAATATTTTGCATTGTTTAAATGCTGCAAAGGATCGCAATCCTGAAATCGGACGACTACCCGACTTTCTGTTTCGTGGGGATAATGTTTCTCCGGATTATATTCAAACATGGGATTTATAGTTCAGTAGAAAGCAGTACTTCAATTCCTTTTTCTTTCATAGCTTCAATAGCTCGATCTCCATCTTTGGAATCCAAATTGACGGGTCTAGTAGCATCCGCGATCAAAATTGTCTCAAAGCCTAAGCTCTTCGCATCCAAAGCGGTGAATTTGACACAATAATCCTGAGCCAATCCACAGACATATACTTTTTTGATATCTTTTGATTTGAGAAAATCTCCTAATCCCGTATCGCCTCTCCGGGCATTGTCAAAAAAGCCCGAATACGAATCCACTTCAGGATTTTTGCCTTTTTGGAAAACTGCCGTCCAAGGACTTTGATCCAGGTCCCTGTGGAACTCAGCTCCTTGAGAACCCTGAACACAATGAACCGGCCATAGAATCTGCTCTAGGCCGTTTAAATCGATAAACTCTCCGATTTTCTTTCCGGGATGATTTGCCGCAAAACTCTTATGGTTCGCGGGATGCCAGTCTTGGGTCGCCACAACCAAATCAAATTTTTCCTGAATCAGATTGATGACAGGGATAATTTGATTGCCATGGGCTACAGCTAGTGCTCCACCCGGCAAAAAGTCATATTGCACATCGACGATAATCAGTGCGGTATCAGGATTCATTTTCTCCATTTTCAAAATTTTTAGCTTTTAATACCAAACTCATCCGGAGATGATGAAGGTTTTCTTCCAAGCCCACCGGGTAGAGATGCGGATTGACCAATCGCTTGTGCGACGGGTCGAATGCTTCCAATTGGCTTTGTGCCCGGGTTCTGATTTGTTTGATATCGGGACTTTTATAGATTTTTTTCCCTGCTTTGAAGATCGAAATTAATAATTCTTCCTCTTGGTAAAATGCTGGCATAATCCGTTTTCTTCGGGTCGCATCAGTCGGGTCGATGATGACTATTCCCCTTTCGTTGATTTCTTGATCCTCCAGATAAATCATATCCGCGATAGCCTTTCCCTTGGTAAAATAGCGCCTGACCCGATGAGCCCCGGGAATATTGATTTTTAAGGATTGCTGCGAAAGCTTAATCTTCGGTTCCCAATCCCCTGATTCGGTTTTGATCGCGGACAGTTTATAGACTGCACCGAGAGCCGGCTGATCAAAAGCGGTCACCAGTTTGGTTCCAACGCCCCATACATCGATGGAGGCGTCCTGCGTTTTTAGCGAACTGATAATGTGCTCATCCAGGTCATTGGAAGCGACAATTTTGGCATCAGGAAATCCCGCTTCGTCAAGCATTTTACGGGCTTTGTTGGAGAAATAGGCCAAGTCTCCCGAATCAATCCGAATCCCGAGCATTTCCTTTCCTTTTTCACGCAGAATTCGGCCTACTTTGATTGCATTTCGCACGCCGTTTGTCGTATCGTAAGTATCTACTAAAAAAACACACTGATCAGGAAAGGCATCAGCATAGGCTTCAAAAGCCTCCAGCTCGGTCTCAAAAGACATAATCCAACTATGCGCATGTGTACCCGAAACTGGGATATCAAAGAGTTTTCCAGCCATCACATTGCTGGTAGAGCTACAACCCCCGATATAAGAAGCGCGACTTGCCGCCAATGCTCCGTCGATTCCCTGAGCTCTTCTGAGACCAAATTCCAAAACAGGTTCTCCTTTAGCCGCCAAATTAACCCGTGCCGCTTTGGTAGCTATCAGCGTCTGAAAATTGATGATATTTAAAAGAGGGGTTTCTAGTAATTGACACTGAATCAAGGTCCCTTTCACTCGGATCAAAGGTGTATTGGGAAAAACGACTGTTCCCTCCTCTATTGCATCTATGTCACAACTGAACTTGAGATTCTCCAAATAATCCAAAAAATCCTGTTCAAAAAGAGCTGACCCGTCTTTGACTTTCATTTTTCCCAAATAGCTCAGGTCTTCTTTTTTGAATTTGAAATTTTCGAGGTAATCAATCACAAAATCCAGTCCCGCAGCCAAAGTAAATCCACCTTGAAAAGGATGCTTCCTAAAGAATAGATTAAAAACAGCTTCCTGCTCTCCTTTACCGGATTTCCAATAGGCGTATGCCATGGTCAATTGATAAAAATCCGTCAACAGGGTGAGACTGCCTTGGTATAAATCTTTGGTGATCTTCATTTTATTCGATTAAACATTAAAATTAAAACTGATTATCCGCAATTATACCAGTAGCCATATTTTCTTTGCATAAGCGGCTGAATGCTTCGACTTTGCTCAGTACAGGAGACCGATACTTCGACTGCGCTCAGTACAGGTGACCCAGCCTGGGCTGGCAGGCGAAGTTTGCTTAAATTGAACTTCAACCCTCATTTTGGTCCGTGCACAATTCTTACTGGTAAGAAAGCGGATATACATAAAATTAAAACAGGCATTTGGACTTCCCACGGCTTTTTTAATTTTCTTTTTAAAAGTGCAAACAGTTTTGCTCAAAAAAGAATTCTCAAAATCGAAGCTTTCACACCATCTAATCCACTCAAGACTGACTGTAAAAAATCATTTTAGCCAAGACGGAAAATCAAATTTCAATCCGTACATTTCTTTGGTCTCTCAGATAAAGATACTTATATGATTTTTTTCGAGATCATTCCTTAAAAACTTGATTTTAAAAAGATTATGCAAAGATCTGAATTTCAATGTCAAGGAATTATTTTTACCTAGATTGACAAAAAATCAATTTTATTGGTTTCATTTTTGCCTATGGATTTACCTAGTATTAAACCAACAAAAGCTATGCAAAACTTACAGAAATTTTCCCTACTTGGCGCTATCGCAATGGGTGCTTTTTTCGCCTGTACCAATGAGGAAGACCCCTTGGTCATTGGAGAAGGAGACGTGCGAATTGGATTTGGAGTGCAGCTTGCCAACTCAGGCAGTTCCAATGCACGAATGGCAGCTACCGGATTGACTATCGAATCGGGATTTATCCAAATCAAAGAAATCGAACTCGAAACTGAGGGTGTTGATGAAAATGGAGAATTCGGAAGAGAAATCAAGTATGACTTTCCAGAAATAAAAAAAATCAATTTTAGCGAGTTAGACTCCGATGCCGATTTCTTTTTAAATATTCCTTCTGGAAATTATGAGGAAATCGAATTCGAAATTGACCTGATTGATCATGATGATGAGCCTTCGATCTACCTGGAGGGAAGCTACGAGAAATCAGACGGAAGCAGCGTCCCGTTTAGATTGGAAGTTTTTGCAGACGATGACGATGATTTGGATTTTGAGGTGGAGCTCGAAGCTGACGATGAAGAACTTTTCTTTATAGACGCAGTAAACAATCCGCTGGCACTGCTAGAAATCGATGGACAAGGTTGGTTTATCGGTATTAGTGATGATGAATTAGAAAATGCTGAATTAACCAACGGAGTTCTAGTCATCAACCGTAATACCAATACTGATATTTACGAAAAAGTCCTGGAAAAAATCGAGGATTCCAGTGAAATCGAACTGGAGTTGAACTAAGGGGAATCTTTAGATAAGGGATCCGGCAGCGCAGGTTGCCGGATTTTTTTTTTATCTATTTTCGCAAAAATCAGATTTCTTGAAATCTATTTGAAAAAGTTTAGATCGACCAAATTCTAACTACTCAAAATCTGGTTCACTGACCTGCACTTGATCCTCAATCTCAGGTCTCCGGTATTTTTGCTAGGCCAAGGTTTTACAAATTTTTTCCTGATAATATACCCGATACCAAGTCCCAACTTTAAACTTCCCAATCCCCTTAAATACCTTTTCTGAATGGATCATTAATTTCAGAAAAAATTCCTCATTAGGTTCTCGGTGATTGTTTACGATTTGGCTCAAACTTACTGGAGCTAGCGCCAAATCTTTGGCAAAAACACTTCGCCTTGAATAGATCGTGTCAATATAACTTTTTAAAAACCAAACAAAATATTGCTGATGATCACAGACCGGATGGTCAATGTATTCCTCCATTTTCAATTTCAATTGATAAAGTTTAGCCTTTTTTATCTGCTCTTTTGAAAGATTTTTTAATCTAGCTAGGCGCGCTTCCATTAAAACTGTTGCATCAGAATTCCGCTCTAGTTTTGATTGATACCTAAAATCCAAACCGTATTCTTCCTCTTCAGTATTTTTTTTACTTTCAGTCATTGTCGTATTTATTTATTAAGTCAATAATCTCAGGAACCTCTATGCTCAAGGTTTTTCCTGTGATGCGCATCATATATTTTTCGATATAATGTTGAATAATTTGGCTTTTGGGCCTCAGGGAAACACAGGCTAGCTCACCAAATTCACGAACAGCTATTTTTGATGCAAATGCCAATAAATTCCATGGGATTTTGTCATATCTTTTATTGTGCCTTTATTTACTTTAGAAACAGTTAATAGCCTGATATGTATTCTCCATTCCTCAGGAATTCTTTCGATAGAAATAAAACCTAAAATATCACTAGATCCAATGATCTGTAATTTGTAAACTTCAAAGTCCTTTTCCTTTTTCCAGTCGAAAAATACCTGCTCCTTTTTATGCTTTTGAATTCATCAGATTCTAAAGGCAAAATTATAACCGGATGCAATTCTCCTGTCGAATTTTCTACGACATTCATATCTAGAAAATACAAAAAGTTTACAAAAAATGTAAATTACAGATTTAAAATCAATAGAATTAGTAAATTAGTTTTTATAATCCTTAACCTTACTCCAATTTTATTAAGATCACCTCAAGCGTATCATTTAATTCAGTAAACGCATTCCCTTACTTCTCCTTCAAGTTTAACAAAATCCCCGCTAAAACCAGTCCCATTCCCACATAAGACATCACCCCAAAAGTCTCCCCAAATAACAAAAACCCAAAAAACAACGCGTATAAAATCCCCAGGTAACTTAAGCTGGAAATTTTAGCCACATTGGCATTTTGATAGGCGACTGTCATAAAATACTGAGCAGCCTGCGTACAAATCCCAATCCAGAGCAAAATCAACCAATCCCAGCCCACCGGCTGTACCCAAGTGAAATAACTGACCACCGAAGCTAGCGGTAAGGTCACTAAAGGAAAGTAAAAAATAATCACCAAAGGATGCTCGGTATTTTTGAGTTTTCGGATCACGTTATAGGCCAAGCCAGAAAACAAAGCCGAAATCACCCCAATTGTCCCGTAGAGTAAATTCACCCTAGGGTCAAATCCCTGCAAGACAAAAACTCCCAAAAACGAAATCCCAAACCAGACAAACTGAATGGGTTTGACCCGCTCTTTGACCAGAAATATCCCCAAGATGGTCGTGAAGATTGGAGAAAGATATTGGATCGTTACCGCACTGGCGAGGGGGATTTTCTGGAGGGTATAGAAAAAAGCAATCAAACCGATAGAGCCAACTACCCCGCGGATAATCAGCAGTTTCTTGTTGTTGCCCAAAACCGGGACACCCTGCTTTTTCAACACCAAAAAGCTGAAAACCAAGCTGAATATGGATCGAAACAGGATAATTTCAATCGCTGGAATATCCGGAATAAACTTCACAGAGACATTCATCAGGGCAAAAAAGATCCCTGCCAAAATCATGGATTGGACACTACTCAGTTTCAATGCTCAGCTTAATTACGGTGGATTAAGAATAGTAAAGTCAAAGTAAGTAGAAAGAGTTCTGAGATTTATTCCAATCGGAGAACATTCTTTGAAAAATAAGAGTTGATTGAGCACTATGGCAATAAAAACAGGCATCAAAGCTCCCGACTTCACCTTAAAAGGTACCAGCGGAATCACCTTAACTCCCAGCAAGGACCTTAGTGGAAAGGCATACATTTTATATTTCTATCCCAAGGATTTCACCAAAGTCTGCACCGCAGAAGCTTGTGAGTTTAGGGATCAGTTTGAAGCGTTTAGGGAACTGGATATTCAGATTTTTGGCATCAGCCGAGATGACTTAAAAACGCATGAGCGATTCAAAAAGGAGTTTCGCTTGCCTTTTGATCTTTTGGCAGATACTAGTGGAAAAGTCTGTAAAGCTTACGATGCCTTGGTTCCCCTGATTCGAATGCCCAAACGAATCACCTATTTGATTGATCAAGAGCATCGTATTGCAGCGGCTTTTTCAGATATGTTTGAGTCCAAAGCACATATCGAAAGCATGCTGAAAAAACTCCAAGTCAACTCATAAAATCATTCCGTCCTGCATCACCACTTTTCGGTCGGCCATTTCCGCCAGTTCTTCATTGTGCGTGACAATGACAAAAGCCTGCTTGAGTTCTCTGCGTAGGGTGAAAAACAATTCGTGGAGAAGCTTTGCATTGGTGGAATCGAGATTTCCGCTGGGTTCATCAGCGAAAACTACTTTCGGATTGTTGATCAAAGCCCTGGCTACCGCCACTCGCTGTTGTTCTCCGCCGGAAAGTGCAGCTGGCTTGTGATCCAGTCTTCCAGAAATCCCCAGCATTTCTGCCAGATATGAAGCTTTCTTTTTCGATTCATCAGGGCTCACTCCTTTAATAAAAGCCGGAATTTGTATGTTTTCCAATGCAGTGAATTCAGGTAGTAAATTGTGAAATTGAAAAATAAACCCAATCTGCTCATTTCGAAAAGAAGCCAACTCCTCCCCTTTGATCTCGGATATTTTCTTTTGATCCATCCAGATCTCCCCACGATCGGCTTTGTCCAAGGTGCCTAAAATATGAAGCAGCGTACTTTTGCCCGCCCCGGACGAACCCACGATAGAAACAATCTCGGAAGATTGAATTTCTAAATCCACTCCCTTCAGCACATGAAGTTCACCGTATGACTTGTGGATTTGGTTGGCTTTCAGCATAGTTAAGAAATTTATCACTGCAAAAGTAGAATTTTTGAATGGGTAAAAGCCCATATTTTTCATGAATTACGCGCTTTTTTACAGAAAAAAGAGAATTCTTGAGTTTGATTTATCCACTTGAAGCACTTAACTTCGCACAAAAATTTTGAGCGGATGAACATTCACGAATATCAGGCTAAAGAAGTACTTAAAGGCTACGGAGTAAAAATTCAGGAAGGCATCGTTGCGGACTCTCCAGAGGCTGCGCATGAAGCTGCTGTAAAACTAAATGCCCAAACAGGAACATCCTGGTATGTGATCAAAGCACAAATCCATGCAGGCGGCCGGGGAAAAGGAAAAGTCCAGGAGACCGGTTCCAATGGTGTAGTTCTTGCCAAAAAGCTCGAAGAAGTATCTGAAAAAGCAAAAAATATCCTTGGAGGTACCTTGGTCACTCACCAAACTGGGCCGGAAGGAAAAAAAGTAAATAAAGTTTTGATCGCTGAGGATGTATATTATCCGGGCGATTCAGAACCTAAAGAATATTACTTGTCCATTCTTTTGGACAGAGCGACCGGATCCAATGTCATCATGGCCTCTACCGAAGGCGGAATGGACATCGAGGAAGTTGCGGAAAAAACGCCTGAAAAAATCATCAAAGAGTGGATCGACCCGAAAGTCGGTTTGCAGGGATTTCAGGCTAGAAAAGTTGCCTTCAAATTAGGTTTGAGCGGCAATTCCTTCAAAGAAATGGTGAAATTCATCGCCGCACTTTATAAAGCTTACGAAGCGACTGATTCTTCTCAGTTTGAAATCAATCCAGTATTGAAAACTTCAGATGACAAGATTTTGGCAGTGGATGCTAAAGTAAATCTGGATGACAACGCGCTTTACAGACATAAGGATTTGGCGGAATTGAGAGATTTGGCCGAAGAAGATCCTTTGGAAGTAGAAGCTGGGGAGTCTGGCCTAAACTACGTGAAACTTGACGGAAATGTCGGTTGCATGGTGAACGGTGCTGGATTGGCTATGGCGACTATGGATATGATTAAGTTATCCGGCGGCGAGCCTGCAAACTTCCTCGACGTGGGAGGAGGAGCAAATGCTACGACAGTGGAAGCTGGCTTCCGAATCATCTTGAAAGACCCGAATGTCAAAGCGATTTTGATCAATGTCTTCGGAGGTATTGTAAGATGTGACCGAATTGCCAACGGAGTAGTTGAAGCTTACAAATCAATTGGCGATATTCGCATTCCGATTATCGTGAGACTTCAGGGCACCAATGCTGAGGAAGGAGCAAAAATCATCGATGAGTCAGGATTGAAAGTATCTTCCGCCATCACATTGAAAGAAGCAGCTGAAAAAGTACAAGCAGTACTAGAAGCCTAAAAATAAAAGTACGCACTCGTAGTTCAACTGGATAGAATATCGGATTTCGGCTCCGAGGGTTGAGGGTTCGAATCCTTCCGAGTGCACCAAAGCTCAGACGAAAGTCTGGGCTTTTTTTATGGTTTTGAATTGAAAGAAAATGACTTCAAGATTTTTAAAATAAACTTTAGTCCTAAAAAACTAAGGAAAATTAAAAATCGGTCAACGTCAGCGAAATTGGTATTCGGTAATGATAACCCGACTCCGCTACCAATGACGAATTTTAATTACTTTCTGGCTGATCGAAGTCGAAGTCCTACCTTCTTAAACTTCGAAACATAACACTTCGACTCCGCTCAATGTGACCACGATCTCACTTCAAAGGAAAATTTCCCTTATTTCCTTTTTTCTGTTTGGAAAATATTTAAGACTCGGTGTGACAAAACAGAATTTAAATTATTAGAATCGAAAAAGCCGATGTCAGGCTGAGTATTTAAGAGACGGGAGTGTCGAAATCGTAGCCCACTTTTTTTTGAGTATAAATCCAGAAATTGGAAAAACTCCCCCTCACCTCACCTCACCTCTTAATTTTTTTAAATAATTGGACTAATCAAAGAAAATCAGAATTGAAATTCTCAGACAAGTCAGATGAATTAAGGTGGGATTTGGATTTAAAAAGAGGAAAAATTGCACTTTGGCGGGAATACAATAAAAAAGCAGGAGAAAATCTCCTGCCCTTTATTTGAAAACTAAACCAACTATTATTTAACTACCACAATGAATTCAAAAATAATACAATTCTGAACAAAACAAAATACAAAATAAAAATTTGCCAAATTTTATTTAATCTTTAGGAAATGTGCTGACGTTAAATGCTATTCCTAAGGCTAATCCTTGGCTAAATTGCACTTTATCATCTTGATCAAAATCGTAAATGCTCAGACTTGTCAAGGAAACATTGATCAAATTGGAAACTTTTGCCGTCAGGGCCACATCTAGCCGATGATCAATTTCCCGTAAACTGAGCGTCTCATAATTAGCAAATAGCTGATGACGAATCAGTAGTCCAACATTGTCGGATAGTTTTTTATTCCATTCCATAAGTGAGCTAAACGCCAACCATTCGGTCCTAACCGTTTCCCCGATCGGTACCCCGTAATTTTCCGGAACATTCAAATAAAGCTCAGTATCGGTCACAAAAGTCAATCTCGGTGAAAAGGGTGCCAAGCGAAGCAAAAACTCACTATTCGGCTTGTATTCCATTCCCAAGGCCAAAGTAAAAAAGGCCGGGTTTGCAAATTTGGAGATTAAGGTGCGTTCCCCATTTTCAAAATTATATCCCGGAGCAAATTGCGACAGAAAGTTCAGAGAAGTAAATACATTCCACTTTTCGGAAACTTTATGCCCCACTTTGGAATCCAAGAGGATCCGGTCATTGGACTTGCGGGCGTCTTCACCCTGATTTTTGACGATTCCGTAAATAAAATCCATGGAATTGTCCCAAGTCCATTTTTCCTTCTTATAATTAGCCCGGCCGTTGAGATACATGCCCAGCGCTACGGAGTTGACTCCTCCTCCTTTCCAGTTTCCGCTAAAGGAACCTTGGTTGAAATTTAACCCACCGCCAATTTCTTTTAGCCAGTAAGTAGTATCTTGACTTTCGGACTCTTGCGCGATGACCTGTCCCCAAGCCAAAAACAAGATCAAAACAGAAAATAATCGCTTCATAAAATAGTATGTAAATTTGTAATTGAATCAATACTACAAATATGGAAAACGACTTTGAAAATGAACTGATTGTGCGGGATTTTTTGGCCCGACAGCGAACTACTCTCGCCAATGACCGCACTTTACTTTCATATATTCGGACATCTTTGTACTTTCTAGTCAGCGGTACAGCTCTATTTGAAGTCAAAAACCTAGCTCATATCAGTGATTTGGGGTATTTATCCCTTGGACTTTCAGCAGCACTTTTGGTCATAGGGTTTTTGAATTATTTCAAAGTGCGAAGAAAGTTGCGAAAAGGTAGATATCATAAAATGTAAATCCATGTCATTTGAAATTGCACTAGTTTTTGGAATTATCGGGATTGCTATGCTCCTATTTTTCACGGAGCGATTAAGTATAGACACCGTGTCTATTTTGGTTATGGTGACTTTTATGGTCACAGGAATTTTAGACGTAAAAGAGGGTTTTGCCGGATTTTCAAATTACGCTACGATTACGATTGGGGCGATGTTTGTCATTTCTGCGGCGATACTTAAAACGGGCTTGCTGGACACATTTATTCAGCTGATGAACCGACAGGCAGAGCGAGGGCCCTTTTTCCTCCTGCTAACTATTATGCTGGTCTCCGGATTGCTGTCGGCCTTTATCAATGACACGGCAGTAGTGGCTTTACTGATGCCGGCCGTCATCCAAATGGGCAGGAAAAATGATATTCCAGTCTCCCAATTGTTGATGCCTTTATCGTTTGGAGCATTGATGGGGGGAGTCTGTACGCTTTTGGGTACCTCTACCAATATTCTCGTCAGTGGGATCGCCGAACGAGAAGGATTACCTCAGTTTGGCGTATTTGAAATGAGCAAAGCTGGTATCGTCTTTTTTGCAGTAGGAATAATTTATATCCTAAGTATCGGAAGATGGCTAATCCCAAAGAGAAAATCGTCTTCCGACTTGAGCGAAAGTACCAATTTGGGGAATTACCTAGTCGAAATTACCATCGACGAAGACTTTGAGCAGTTGAATGAGCCGGTCTTCAAACAGTCCATTTTTAAAAAACTAGGCTTTGAAATTCTGCAAATAGTCCGGGCTGATGGAAAAAAAGTACGGGTATACCCCAATAGCAGTATTCAAGTAGGCGATTTGATCAGAGTCACCTGTGAAAAAGATGCGCTTGAAAAACTCGAAAAAGAAAAGGGAATCAGCGTAAAAACCGAACTGGAATGGAGTCAGGAAAACCTCACCGATGAGGATCAGAAAATCGTGGAAGCGATGGTTACACCCCAATCCCGTTTGATTAACCGAACACTAGATTCGTTCAACTTTAGAAATCTTCTGCCTGAAATGGTTGTATTAGGAATCAGACATAGACCGGGTTTGGTGGATAACTTGGTCAAAAAAACCCGTCTTAATCCAGGTGACATTCTTCTGATCCGAGCTCCGCAAGAATCCATTTATACAATTGACAAGAAAAACGACCTACTGCTACTAACTGAGAGCAAGGCAAAAAGCATCAACAAAATCCAGAGTATCCTTACCTTATTGACCCTGATCGCTGTCATTGCTTTAGCCGCATTGAATGTTTTACCTATTGCCGTATCCGCAGTAGCTGGCGCGGTTTTGGTCATTTTATTCAATTCCCTGGATCCCAAAGAAGCCTATGATGCAATTGACTGGAAGGTAATATTTATGCTGGCTGGAGTACTTTCGATGGGAGCTGCTTTAGAAAAGACCGGCGGAGCCGAATACCTGGGAAACCTGATCACAGAAAACCTTCAAGAACATGGGCCACGGGCAGTTTTGGCGGGAGTATTTGGACTGACATTTTTGTTGACCAATGTTATGTCAAATAATGCCACCGCAGCGATTATAGCTCCAATAGCCATTAGTATTGCGGAAAATATCGGTGTGGAAAGCCGCCCATTTTTGATGGCGGTGACCTTTGCTGCTAGTCTGAGCTTTATGACTCCGATGGGATATCAAACCAACACCATGATTTACAATCCTGGAAAATATAAGTTTAAAGATTACCTTATTGTCGGTACCCCGCTCAATATTATCTTTTGGGTTTTGGCGATTTGGCTGATCCCGCTTCTTTATCCTTTTTAAAATTGATTATATTCGAGTAATTCAATTTATTCACTTAACCCCAAATGCTATGAAAATTTTTGGAATTGTATTGGTTGTAGCTGGAATCATCATGCTTTTGATGTCCGGTATAAGCTTTACCACAGAAGAAAAGGTAATTGATGCTGGACCTATCGAGGTCAACGCGGACAAAGAACGTAGGATTGAGTGGCCTGCTTATGCAGGGGGAATCGTCCTAGTGGCCGGAGCAATTTTGATTGGTGTGGGAGCGAAAAAAAAGTAATAAAAAAGGCTGAGCGAAACTTGCTCAGCCTTCTTTTATCCTACCAATTGGACTTGAGCTACTTTTTCAGCATCCAAATTAAAAAACTCTTTATGGACATTAAACACCTCTTCGCCTTCCTTGGGCGATTTGGGAATGTAGGAACCGTCTTCCTGCATCACATAGGCATTTACATTGTCCCGAAGGTTAAATGCCAAGATATTCATCAGCTGCTTCTCCAAAAGCGGAGCTTCCACTTTGAATAAGGACTCCAGTCGCTTGTCAAAACTCCGAACCATCATATCGGCACTTCCTGCGTAGGTTCGTGTATGACCATTGTTGTGGAAATGATAGATCCGAGAATGCTCCAGAAAATCACCTACAATAGAAATCACTTCTATATTTTCGCTCAAACCGGGACGACCGGGACGCAAGCAACAAATGCCCCTAATGATCAATTTGATGGTCACACCAGACTGAGATGCGCGATAAAGTGCATAGATGATTTCAGAATCCTCCAAGGAATTCACCTTGATGAAAATCCCACTTGGCAAACCATTTCGGGCATTTTCGGCCTCCTGCTCGATAAACTCAATGAGTTGGTTACGCATATCTCTCGGAGCAGTGATCAAGCTTTTGTATTGGCTAGGCATGCTGTGTCCAGTGATCACATTAAAAAACTCCGAAACATCATTGGCCAAGACTTCATTGGTTGTCATTAATCCAATATCTGTATACAACCTCGAGGTGTCTTCATTGTAATTGCCCGACCCCAAATGCACAAAACGCGTAATTTCATTGCTGTCCTTTTTTACGATCAAGAGCAGCTTGGTATGGGTTTTCAAATGAGTAATCCCATAGATCACAAAGCATCCGGCCTTCTGAAGTTTTTTGGCTTCACGGATATTGTTTTCCTCATCAAATCGGGCCTTCACCTCAAACAGAACCGAGACGTGTTTCCCATTTTCCGCAGCTCTCAGCAAAGCTTTGGTGATTCGGCTTTCCTTTGCCAGACGGTAAATGGTCATCTTGATGGCCATAACATCCGGATCCTCGGCGGCTTTTTCGATCAAATCCAGAATCGGCTCAATATTGTTGTAGGGGTGATGAAGTAGGATGTCCTTTTCTTTCAGAATCTCAAAAATCTCCGCTCTTCCCTCCTCCTGATAAGAGAGTGGTTTTACAGGCTCCGGAATCTGAGGCATTCGATCCCTAAACTTCTTATTTCCGACGATCTGCCACAGACCTGTAAAATCGATCATGCTGCTTCGCTTCACCAAAAACACCGAATCCATTTTCAGATTCCATCGCTCCAGTAGGGAATTGAGCATCCATTTGCTGTATCCCTCCTCGATTTCTATCCGAACTACCCGACCGGTTTTACGCTCCATCAATTTACGCTTGACCTCTTCGAGAAAATTCGCATCCATATCTTCACTTTCCTCGAGCGTAAAATCTCCGTTTCTGGTAATTCTAAAGAGACTTACCGCTTCTATTTCTACATTTCTAAAGAGGGAAACTATATTTTCACGGATGACTTCTTCGATAGGAATCAATAAAAGAGATCCATTTCGCTCTACTTCGAAAAATCGCGGAATATTAGCCGGGATCTGAACAAAGCTAAGCTTTCGCATATCCTTCCGTTCGCCGGGGCTCGTGGTCACCACGCCAAATACCAGCAATTTATTCATCAGAATCGGAAAAGTCCGATAACCGTCATAAACCATCGGTGTCAGCATGGGATAAATTGCCCGCTGAAAATATTGGGTAACTTTCTCCTGCTCCTCTGTCGAAAGTTTGGAGGTATTGCACAGTAAGGTACCCTCTTCGTGAAGTTGAGGAAGGACTTGCTGTGTGAAATGATTATGCTGATCCTGATGAAAAATCTGGCAATCTTTCATCAAGCGGGATTTGAAGGGTTCCTCTCGCAAGCCGGAGTAATCGATTCGCTCCTTGTCGTAGTCTAGGTAATTGTAGAGGGAACCAACTCGAATCATAAAAAACTCGTCCAAGTTGGAGGCGGTAATCGCCAAAAACTTCAACTTCTCAAATACGGTACGGTGTTGTTTTTTTGCTTGATCGAGAACTCGTTCATTAAATTTCAGCCAACTTAAGTCTCTACTAACTAAGTCACTATTCTGAATTACCGAATCGTATCTGTCTCCAACTTCCAGTTTCATTTGTCCCAAATTTTAAATAATCAGTCTTTACGTAAAAGCTGCCGAGCTCTTCATGGGTGAGGGTGAAAAAAGGGGCCGAAAGCCCCGATTTACTTTTACGTATCGATTTTGGCGTATTTGGCGTTTTTCTCGATAAAATCCCTCCGTGGAGCTACTTCATCTCCCATCAACATGCTGAAGAGATGATCGGCCTCTGCGGCTGATTCAATATTCACCTGTTTGATCGTTCGCATATTAGGGTCCATGGTAGTGGTCCACAATTGCTCTGGATTCATCTCTCCAAGACCTTTGTAGCGCTGAATTCCCACGGACTCTTCTTTTCCATCTTTTGCCATTTCCTTGATTAAGGCTTTTCGCTCCTCTTCGGTCCAGCAGTAGCGCTCGTCTTTTCCTTTTTTCAATAAATACAAAGGAGGAAGCGCGATATACACATACCCATTCTCAATTAGGCTGCGCATATATCGGAAAAATAAGGTAAGAATCAGCGTACGAATATGCGATCCATCAATATCAGCATCCGTCATGATGATGACTTTATGATACCTCAAACCAGAAAGATCCAGTTCCTTGTCATCATTGGCAGTTCCAAATTTAACCCCCAATGCGGTTAGGATGTTTTTGATTTCGTCATTATCGTAGATTTTATGCTCATGGGCTTTTTCTACGTTTAAGATTTTTCCTTTCAAAGGTAAAATCGCTTGAAAATCCCGATCACGACCTTGCTTTGCAGAGCCTCCTGCGGAGTCCCCTTCCACCAAGTAAAGCTCACAAACCGTAGGGTCACTATTAGCACAATCTGCGAGCTTTCCTGGAAGTCCGCCACCACCTAAGACACTTTTTCGCTGTACCATTTCACGGGCTTTTCTAGCCGCATGGCGAGCCTGAGCGGCAAGTATTACTTTGCCTACGATGATTTTGGCCTCCTTGGGATGCTCTTCAAGCCATGATTGTAAAGTCTCCGAAACAGCCGAATCCACTGCGCCTACGACATCCGAGTTGCCGAGCTTGGTTTTGGTTTGTCCTTCAAATTGCGGTTCGGCTACTTTGACCGAAATCACCGCTGTCAATCCTTCTCTAAAGTCATCACCTGACACCTCAATTTTGAGTTTGTCCAGCATTCCAGATTTATCTGCGTAGGATTTCAGTGTCCGTGTCAGGGCTCTTCTAAATCCCGTCACATGGGATCCACCTTCGTAGGTGTTGATGGTATTTACATAAGACACTACGTTTTCGGTGTAGGAATTATTGTAATTCATCGCTACCTGTACCGGCACTTCCTGATCCAGTGCTTCGATGTAAATTGGTTCCGCTATGATCTTTTCGCGGGTTTCGTCCAAGTATTGGACAAACTCCACTAATCCTCCTTCTGAGAAAAACTCATCGGATTTTGGATTACCGTCATCTTCTATCTCACGAAGATCTTTTAAGAATATCCGGATCCCGGCATTCAAAAATGCCATTTCCCGAAGACGGTTAGCAATCGTTTCGTATTTATACTCCGTAATGGCAAAAATGCTCGAATCAGGCTTGAAATGGATCACAGTACCCCGCTTATCTGTGGTACCTACTTGGCGGGCAGGATATTGCGGCACTCCGATTTTGAACTCCTGCTCGGTGACTACCCCATTTCGGTAAACAGTCGCTTTGAGATCCGAGGACAAGGCATTCACACAAGAAACCCCCACACCGTGTAGACCACCGGAAACCTTGTAGGTATCTTTGTCGAATTTACCACCTGCGTGAAGAACAGTAAGCACCACCTCAAGAGCTGATCGCTTTTCTTTTTCATGCATGTCGGTGGGAATTCCCCGGCCATTATCCTCAACGGTGACCGAATTATCCTCATGAACAATCACATGGATGGTATCACAGTGTCCGGCTAAAGCTTCATCGATGGAGTTATCTACAACCTCCCAAATCAAATGGTGAAGACCTTTGACCCCCACATCTCCGATATACATTGCTGGACGTTTTCTGACAGCTTCCAGACCTTCGAGAACTTGGATATTCCCAGCTCCGTACTCTGCTGGATTTTTCGCTTTTTCTTCGCTCATATTTTTTGGAAAAAAGCCCTTCAAATTGGGCTAAAACGGTGATTTTTTATTTTTTAATGATTTGGCAAGTTAATTAAAAAAAGTGACTCATACGAGAATAAAAGAGCCATAATTACATCAAATTTCAGGTTCGCCGAATTATATTTAATCAAAATTTTATTTCTCCTTTTACCAACTTACGGAACTTTTGATATTTTTTTCATCGACAAAAAATCAATTTATATACCTCTTTTTAAGCAATATATACTCTTTTGTTTATTTTTTTGATTTCATCTTTAAACAAATTTTATTCTGATAATCTTTAATGTGGGAAATCATACAATTAACACCTAACCTTTAAAACACATGAACCTCACCTTATTAGCTGAATTAGTTGGTTTGGACAGAATCATTAATTCGGATCCGGTCGCCATTACCTTTTTCATTGGGTATATGGCTATGTTTGCTTCAGCAGTATTCTTTTTTGTAGAAAGAGGATCTGTTGACGGAAAGTGGAAAACTTCACTTCTTGTATCCGGGCTCATCACGGGTATTGCCGCAGTACATTATTACTACATGCGGGATTTTTATTTGCAGACTGGCACTAGTCCTACGGCTTTCAGATACGTGGATTGGACACTGACAGTACCTTTGATGTGTGTGGAGTTTTATCTTTTGACCAAGCCATTTGGTGCAAAAGGATCTACTCTTTTCAAGTTGATCATTGCTTCACTATTGATGCTGGTAACAGGTTACATTGGGGAGACTTCCGGTATCGATAGCAATATCTTCTGGGGAGTATTATCCACTGTAGGATACTTGTACATCGTATATGAAGTGTTTGCTGGTGACGTAGCCAAACTGGCTAAAGAATCTGACAGCCCTGCACTTGGTAGAGCTATGTTCTTGTTGAAAATCTTCATCACATTGGGATGGTCTATTTACCCAATCGGGTACATGGTGCTTCCAGGCAACTTACTATCTGGTGCCTTCGAGGTAAGTTCCATCGATTTATTTTACAACTTGGCTGATGCCATTAACAAAATTGGATTCGGATTGGTCATCTATTCTGTGGCTATTTCAGAATCTGCAAAGAATAAAGTTAAAACTGCAACAGCTTAACAACCACAAAAAGGGGTCGTCGAAAGGCGATCCCTATTTTCACTATGAAGGAATATGATTTCATATTTGCAGGAGCTGGTTGTGCAAGTCTAAGCCTGGTTTATTACCTCTTAGAAAGCCCCCTTAAAGACTCCAAAATCCTGCTTATTGATCCAGAAATCAATCAAGTTCCTTCCAAAACTTGGTGTTATTGGGCGGAATCTCCCTTAAAAATTCATCCTAGCAATGCCATCCGGTTTTGGGAAAGTTTAAAACTTTCATCTCCAAAACAACAACATCAATACTCCTTTTCTAAGCTTAAATATTTCCATTTGGAGTCTACCGATTTTTATGACGCTATCTGGAAAAAAATTAAAAGCAATTCGAACATTGACACCTTAGCTTCCAAGGTAATTAGCCTTGAGGATAATCACTCTCACGGGATTGTGCATTGTAGTGGAGATGTCACTTTCAACGGGAAAACTATTTTCGATTCACGGATTACCGACCAAGATTATCATTCACCTGGGATGCTCAAGCAACTTTTTGCAGGCTGGGTAGTCAAAACTGAGGATTCGCTTTTCGACAGCAAAGCAATGACACTGATGGAATGGAGTCAAGAAATATCAGCTGATTTTGAATTCTTCTATATCTTGCCTTTTTCCGATAAATCAGCCTTAATCGAATACACCACATATTCAACAAACCTCATTTCAAAAAAATCTCTCGAAAGGAAAATTCAGGAGTATCTTGAACAAAAATTTCCTGATTCTGAATTCTCCATTTCTTTTCAAGAAAGCGGTATGATTCCCATGACCACCAAATCGAGAGAATTTTCATCAAGTAAAACCATTCATCCTATCGGAACCCGTGCGGGCTGGACAAAAGCCTCAACTGGTTATACCTTTCACAAAATCCAGTTGGAGACCCAGAGAATCGCCACTGAATTGGTTCAGGGAAAATCAATCTCCACCTATAAATCATCCAAACGATTCAAGTTTTACGATAATATTCTTCTAAATATCGCCCACAAATGGCCTAATGAATTGTCCAATTTATTTAATGATTTATTCAAAAAAACTCCCATGGATCAGCTTTTTCGCTTTTTAAATGAAGAGACTTCCATCTGGGAGGAACTGAGCATTTTGTCCCGTCTCCGATTTGCGATTTTCATCAAAAGCTTGATTTCCTATGAAAAGCGTTGAGTCCTATTTCAAAATACTTGGTATTCTAATTTGTCTGGGATTTATCCTGAGTGGATCTACCAATGTATTGGCCCAACTGGGTGTTTTTGGGGTGATTTTACTAACCATAGGAATTCCTCATGGTGCCATTGATCATCTTACTTCCCAGCCTCGACAGACAAGAAAATCATTCGTGAAATTTCTGATCGTCTATCTGGGTTTAATTATTCTTTACTTGGGGCTTTGGTTTAGTGCTCCCAAATTAGCCGTTCTGCTATTTTTGGCATTTTCTGCTTATCATTTTGGCCAAACGCACTACCTCAATCGATCCATAAATTTAGGTTGGAAAGAACCGCTGCTTTTCGTCAGTCGTGGGTTTTTCCTTTTAAGTGTGATTCTATTCGGGAGCTTTGATACCACCTTACAGATTCTCTCCCCGATCTTATCTATAGCTTTTCTAGAACCTTATCAATTTTACGTAATGCTTTCTTTTTTGGGATTGACCATATTGGTGCAGTTTACTTCCAAAATTTCTTTCAGCCGGAGCGATCTATTAGATTTATTGGTCTTGCCTTTTCTACTGTATTTCAGCCCTTTATTTATCAGTTTTGCCGTGTATTTCGGATTTTGGCATTCTCTCCCAAGCATGATTACCGAATACGATTACTTATCTAGATTCCCCCAATTTCGAGGAACAAAAAAATTTATCACCCAACTTCTTCCGTTTAGTTTGATTAGTATAGTTGGGATCGCACTTATCTTATTCCTGGGAATCAATACGCTGGAAATGGGAGAATTGACGCTCTTATTTTTCGTCTTGATATCTCTGATTTCATTTCCTCATGTCATTTACATGGATAGTTTCTTCAAAAAGTCGGCTAAAACTGACCCGTACTCAACATAACCAAGGTACAGGCAGGGACCACGTACACTCCTTTTTCTTTCGCCTTATTAAAAAATTCAGGATTTTCTGTTCCCGGATTGAAAATAATTCGTTTTGGATTTAGCGAAAGCAAATAATCCATCCATTCCTCCTGATGCTGGGGTCCGATATAAAGCGTGATCGTATGGATATCGCTTAATTCAGGTTTGGTTTTCAGATCCAAAATCTCCCGGCCAAAGACTTTTCCCTTTTTAATCCCGATAGGAACAAAATCCATCTCCCGCTCAGCAAACATAGACGCTGCATAGTGGGCATATCTGCTTGGATTGGTAGTAGCTCCTACGATCAAAGTTTTCTTATCAGACATCTCTACTTCCATATTTTCTATCTCGCTCAAAGCTATCCATATGCCGATGTTTTTTGGTTTCGTAGATATCTTCCAGCGTAATCAAAATCCCCGTCTCCTCTACGGCTCCAAATTCATCATTCAATGAAGTCCCAAAAGTCATCATTGTAGGAGAAAGATTCATGTAGGTATTGATCAGGGGTGGAATATTTTCCCCATAACCCCTGATCCTGCTATTCAGTAATTTATATCCGTCCTTATATTCCAGGTTTTCGAAAGGATTCGGCCTCCTGCCCACTTCTGTTTCAAAATCCAGCTCAAGTTCCTTTTTAGGAGTAACGAGACCTTTTTTATCCGGAAAATAATAATTCATAAATACCAACAAAAGGTCTCTAGCCTCTCGATGATAATGCGGATACATGGTCACTTTACCAAAAAGATATTTGACATCAGGATTGAGCAGGACTACGGCTCCGAGACCATCCCAAAGATTATCCAAGCTGAAAATACCTTTCCGATTGTCGATTCCGGGTTGGTATTTGGGTTGGACAAAAGACCGACCCAATTCAATGGTATAGGGGATATAATTTTTTATAAACTCCTCAGAAAAATCAAACAAATGAGTGGTGGACAAATTAATTCCTCCATCTATTTTCATGGCTTTCCGACAATGGATAAGCCGATATCCAGCGACAATTTCTTCATCTTCAGGATTCCAGGTGATTAACTGATCATAACAGACTTCCCCTGTATCATTTTCATCTAAATCTAAGGCAAGGCCAGTTCCCCCTCCGGCAGTTCGAAAAGTCAACTCTCTTAGCCTTCCGATTTCCAACACTGTATTTGGAGCATTATGATGATTTACCAAAAACACCAAATTGTTTCCGTTATTGGTATATCGAAGAAAACGCTCTCCTGTCAATTCAGACTTCAGCAACTGTCGGTCAACTGCCGGAATGATTTCTTCCAACTTATTCATTTTTAATTTCTAATTCATACACTTTTTCCTTGACAAATGCCGCCCATTCAATATCGGATTTGCTTGAATCCAGCTGCTGCGGAACAATCGGCTGACCTATGTGAATGGTCACTTTGCTGCCTGTTTGGCGGTACATCTCGTCTACAAGAAAAAACATTTCAATATTGGCTTTCACCCCAAGTTTCTTTCGCCAACTAGCAAGATTATAAAAGAATTTGGAATTTTGTCCTTCTACAAAACAAGGTAAAATATCTTTTTGATACTTCTTAGCCTTTGCGATAAAGCTTTTTTTCCAGACCAAATCCTTGATTCCACGCTCAGATTTTCTGGAAACCAGTCCCGCGGGGAAAATCATCACTGCAAAATCTCCAGCAAATACCTCCTCAATGCTATCCAGCGCTTTGGATGAATTTTTTCCATGCTTATTGACGGGAACAAAAATCGGCTGAAAGTTTTCGAAAGCCATCAATAGATCATTGACCAAAAACCGAATATCCGGCCTAATCCTGCCAACAGCATACATCAGTGCAATCCCGTCCAATCCGCCTAAAGGATGATTCGAAGCGATAATTACCCCACCTTCTTTTGGGATATGTTCTCCGCCGGTCAATTCCACTTCCAGTCCAAACTCCTCAATGGCCGCATTGACAAACTCCAACCCTTTCAAATGGCCAATTTTTGCCATGATCTGATTAAGCCAATCTTCATGGGTGATTTTTTTGATATAAGAAATCACAAATCCGGGAAGCCACTTCAGTAATGTGGGATTCTTGGACTCGATCGCTTTTTCTATATCAACAAATTTTTTTGACATGAATCAATCAAAGAGAATATTAGGGTGAATTCTTCTTGAATTATGGATTAATCTAAGCCCAAAACTACAAATTCTCAGCATTTATTTGGATTATGTCTTTGACACATATTCCAGCATGCTGAAAACCAAGTGAGTACTTTTTTAGTCTTGTAAATAAAACCAATATGACAATACTACTCACAGGCAGCACCTCGGGAATTGGATGGGAAACACTCAAATCCCTCTACGATCAAGCCGATCAGTGGATTCTACCACTGAGAAACATCAGAAAAGCAGAAGACCTTTTTAGAGAATTACCCGATCAGGATCGTTTGAAAATCTATGAAATGGACCTTAGCTCCATTCAGCAGACTCATAAAATCGCCCAAGAAATCAAATCCAACCACCCCAGCATTGACATTTTAATCAACAATGCAGGCGGCATGTTTCCGGGTGGAAAGAAAACTTCCGAGGGTTTTGATATGACCTTTGCAGTCAATCATCTCGGGCCATTTGCCTTGACCAAGCAGCTTTTACCTTGCCTTTCCCGAGGAAAATCAAAAGTAATTTATGTGAGTTCTGAAGCACATCGGATACCGGGATTGGACCTGAATGATCTACTCTTGGAAAACTACTCCAGCACAATTACAGCATACGGTGCGGTAAAGCTCTTTAATATCCTGACAGCTAAATACCTCAGCGAGCAAGGCTATCACACTTATGCTCTTCATCCCGGTGCGGTGAAGACGGCCTTTGGAGCAGAAACCGATCCCATTAGCAAAGCAATCATTCGCGCTACCCAACTCTTCTTTATTTCTCCAAGAAAAGGGGCAGAAACTACCATTCACTTGGCCAAAAATCCAACTAAAAACCTAGAATCAGGTGCGTATTATGTGAGAAAAAAAGTCAAAAAACCTTCCCAACTAGCCCGATCCAAATCACTATCCTCCAAACTCTGGAATCAAAGCGAAGAAGCCTTGAAAAAATTAGGTCTCTGATAAATTGACTACTTTTGCAATGGAAACATTGCCAAGAAATGAACGAAACTATTTTGTCCCTTAGTCCCGGAGATTGGGAAGATTACGAACTGATCGATACCGGTGGATTTGAAAAATTAGAACGCTTTGGGGAATTTATTCTGAGCAGACCCGAACCTCAGGCGATCTGGGATAAAAGTCTGGAGGATTCGGAATGGAAAAATCTCGCCCATGCCCACTTTGCTAAAGAGAAAAACAATCCTGAAAAAGGAAACTGGGAGCAACTTAAAAAAATGCCCCACAATTGGGCCATTTCTTATAAAAATGAGGAAGGATTATCACTCAAGCTCAATTTGGCACAGACCTCTTTCAAACACATCGGACTCTTTCCAGAGCAGGCAGTCAATTGGGATTACATTTACCAAACGCTAAAAAGAACCCCCGTCAAAAACCCAAAAGTGCTCAATTTATTTGCCTATACCGGTGCCGCTTCTGTGGCTGCCAGAGCCGCAGGTGCAGAGGTTACGCACTTGGATTCGGTCAAGCAGGTAGTAACTTGGTCCCGGCACAACATGGAGTCTTCAGGATTGGATAATATCCGTTGGATCGTAGACGATGCAATGAAATTTATCAAACGGGAGGCTCGCAGGGGAAATCTATATCAAGGAATCATCCTCGATCCTCCTGCTTATGGACGTGGCCCGGATGGCGAAAAATGGGTGCTCGAAGAACAAATCAATGAAATGCTAAAAACCTGTGCAGAGATCCTTGACCCAAAAGATCGTTTCCTTTTGCTCAATATGTATTCGCTTAGTTTTTCCTCTATGATTGCGGTGAATTTAATCCGGTCCACTTTTGGGGAGGTTCCCAATCCAGAGCATGGCGAACTTTATCTTCAAGATCGATTTGAGAAGAAGCTCCCCTTGGGTGTTTTCTTTCGATTTTCAAGCTTTTGAACAATATTCAATTCATGAATAACCGACAATTATTCCTTTCCCATCTCGCACAAACCACCGACTTTCCTTTGATGATCGAAATCGAAAAGGCAGAAGGAGTTCGTCTTTTCGGTCCAAATGGGGAAAAGTACATTGATTTGATTTCAGGGATCGGCGTTAGCAATGTAGGTCACCGACATCCCAAAATTTTGACTGCCATTCAAAATCAACTCGATCATTACTTACACCTGATGGTCTATGGCGAATACGTGCAAAGCCCACAAGCCAAACTAGCAAAAGCCTTGGTGGACACACTTCCCGCTCCATTGGACAATGTCTACTTGGTCAATAGCGGGTCTGAAGCGATCGAAGGGGCGCTAAAACTGGCTAAGCGATTCACGGGAAGACCAGAAGTGATTTCCTGTATCAATGCCTATCACGGGAGTTCGCATGGAGCATTGAGTATTGGCGGAAACGAGGTTTTCAAGCGAGCCTACCGGCCTTTAGTCCCTGGGGTTTCGAATATAGTTTATGGAGGATTTGCCGATTTAAGGCGAATCAATTCCCAAACCGCAGCAGTAGTGGTAGAAACCATCCAAGGAGAAGCTGGAATCCGAGTCGCTTGTACCGATTATTTTCAAGCTCTGCGGAAGCGCTGTGATGAGGTTGGGGCTTTGTTGATTTTGGATGAAATCCAGGCCGGATTTGGCCGAACGGGAAAATTCTGGGCTTTTGAGCATTTTGGGATTACGCCAGATATATTGGTTTGTGCCAAAGGAATGGGCGGAGGAATGCCCATCGGAGCTTTTATTTCCAGTAAGGAAATGATGAGTGTATTCAAAAACAATCCCCTGCTGGGACATATCACCACTTTTGGTGGTCATCCGGTAAGTTCCGCGGCAAGTTTGACGACAATAGAAATCCTAAAAGAAGAGTCTCTGATTGGAAAAGTAGATCAAAAAGCTGAACTGATCAAGAAAAAACTGGTACATCCCAAAATCAAGTCGATCCGAAATAAAGGCTTGATGATGGCCGTGGAATTTGAATCCTTTGAGGTTTTAAAACCGATTATTGACCGGGCAATCGAATTGGGGGTGATTACCGATTGGTTTTTATTTTGCGATGATGCGATGCGAATTGCTCCGCCTTTGACGATCACTGAGGATGAAATAGAGGAGGCTACTTCGATCATTATTCAAGCTATCGAAGACACCAAAAACTAAGGAACCATGGGACAGAAAAAATGCCCACATTGTGGAAAATGGTCTAGTTGGAATATGAATCTGACTGATCGCTGCGAACACTGCGGTCAACCCTTAGGCGGTAAAGACCTCGAAAATCAAGAACGAAGAGAACAAGAACAACTTAAAAACAAAGAGGATTGGCTTTTTGCCATTAAGGAAACAGACTCCTCCTTCGTCGCTTCATTGAAGAAAATCGGCAATTTCTTTTATACGATTTTTATGGCGATTATATCTTTTATTCTTTGGCTCATTGCCGCATTGCCAGGTTGATGTCGGTAATCCAAAATCCATATTTCTTCATTCCGGTCTTCCTTTTTATTATCAATCAATTTTTGGAAAAAGTATTCGGAATATATACCCCATTTATCCATGCCTATTTGGACGATTTGCTAGCCATGCCGGTGATTTTGGGAATAACACTTCAAATTTTTCGCTGGATTCATCCGGCTAAAAACACATTTATTTTCAGAAAGACACCCTTGCTCGTAGCCTGGATTTATGTTTCCATCGTCTTCGAATGGTTTTTACCCACCCAATCAAATCAGTATATCCGTGATCCCTGGGATATTTTATGCTATGGACTAGGCACCGTTTACTTTTCCCTTTTCATAAATCAAAAGAAATTCACTTCAGCTTGAAATTCAAACTAATTGGTGCCCTTTTATTTTAGAATTCTCGAGAAGCCAGTATCTTTTCAAAAATTCTAACATAATGAAAAAAATCGGAATCGCTCTGGGTTTACTTTTTTTGCTCTTAGCTTTGGGCATTTTACTTATAATCAGCGTACACACGCCTCAATACGAGGGAAAAATCAAAGTTCCTGGATTGACATCTGCGGTTGAGGTTTACTTTGATGAGCATGGTGTGCCGCATATTTATGGGCAAAACGAGTCAGATACCTATCGAGCACTTGGCTACCTGCATGCACAGGATCGTCTTTTTCAGATGGAAATGATGCGACGGGTTGGCACAGGAACTTTGGCTGAGCTTTTGGGAGAAGATCTGCTCAGTATCGATCAGTTTTTTAGGACGCTGGGAATTCCAGCCTATGCAGAAGCGACAACCGATCAATGGGATTCCCAATCAACCAATTCCTGGACAAATCCGACAAAGGCCTACATCGACGGAGTCAATGAGTTTATCAAGGAAGGAAACCTACCTGTCGAATACCGTCTATTGGGTGAAAAGCCCCGAGAATTCACCATTAATGACATTCATGCCATCACCGGATACATGTCATTCACGTTTGCAGTTGCTTTAAAAGTAGATCCACTGGTCACCTTAATGCATCGAAAATTGGGCAATAAATACCTTGATGCCTTATCGGTTGATATGCTCCCAGAGCATCATTTTATTCCGAATCATTATCCCGATTCCCTAATAAATCCATCTCCAAAGTCCGAATCCTCTTTGATTTCATTACTGGAAAAACTTCCCGTTCCTCAACTGGAAGGATCAAATTCCTGGGTGGTCTCTGGAAACAAAAGCAAAAGTGGGAAAGTCCTTTTTGCCAACGATACCCATATCGGCTTTTCCTCCCCTTCGGTTTGGTATGAAGCTCATTTGAGTTATCCCGGATTTGATTTTTATGGAAATCACCTAGCGGGCGTACCTTTTGCCTTGGTAGGACACAGTCTTCACCACAGTATTGGGTTGACCATGTTTGAAAACGACGATCATGATTTTTTTGAATTGGAAGTAAATCCCAGTGATCCGAATCAATACAAGTTTGGAGAAAGCTATCGGAGCTTTCAGATGACCGAGCAACTCATTCCCATCAAAGGTCAAGAGCCCGTAAAATTAGAAATCAAAAAAAGTATTCATGGCCCCATCTTAAATGATGTGGTTCCTGAAATTGCCGAACTCACATCCAATCCCGTGGCTTCTTGGTGGGTTTATTTGAATGAACCCAATCGTGCACTAGAGGCTCTATATCGAATGAATCACGCTCAAAATATGCAGGAAGTGGCCAATGCCGCCGAACTGATTCATGCGCCGGGCTTGAATATCATGTATGGGGATTCATTGGGTAATATTGCTTGGTGGGCGGCCGCAAAGCTTCCTGTCCGATCGGAGAAGGTTCATCCCAAAGTTTTTGCCGACGGTTCGGATCCAGAAACCATGCCTACAGCTTGGTATCCTTTTACCGAAAATCCAATGAGCATCAATCCTGAGTCAGGCTACGTCATCTCTGCAAACAATCAACCCGACACCTTGAGCAATGGAGTTTTATTTCCGGGGTATTACTATCCTGGAGAGCGTTGGAAGAGAATTTCGCAAGCCTTGGAGAGCAAAAATGACTGGACCATCGAAGAGCTCAAATCAGTTCAACTCGAAACCGTCAATGACTGTCATCCTGAAAATATGAAGTATATGCTGACTAAAATCAATCGAGATGATTTTCTGGAATTCAGTTCGATCTTTCCATACCTAGAGGACTGGAGCGGCGATCATCAGTTGGAGGAAGTTACCCCGACTGTTTATTATAAGTGGCTTTATCACCTTCATCGATTAAGCATGGTAGATGAACTGGGCGAGGAAGCTTTTGAAGCTTATTTAACCACGTTTATGATGATTCGATCTACCCCGCATTTTATCCAAAATGAACAAAATCCCTGGTGGGATAATATCGAAACTACCGAAAAAGAAACTCAAGAAGAGATTTTTTCCAAAAGTCTCGAAATCACCCTTCAGGAGTTGAAAGAGCAATTTGGGGAGAATGTGAATACCTGGCGATGGGAAAAAGCCATTATCGCAGAACACCCTCATCCCCTCGGCTCCAAAAAACCACTGAACAAGATTTTCAATGTCCGAACCCAAGCCATTCCAGCTAGTGAAGAGTCCATCAATAAATTGGCATTTACTCTCAACGGAGATGGGATATACCGGGTGAGAAGTGGCCCGGCCATGCGGATATTAATTGATTTTGCCGATGTAGAGCGATCCTATTCCGTTTTGCCAACTGGCCAAAGTGGAAACCGGTTTAGTCCCTACTACAAGGATCAGGAGGAGCTTTTTGCAAAAGGAAAATACCGCTGGCAATACATGGATAGAAAAGACATCCTCGAAAACTCGGAAAATCCACTGATCCTTAATCCCGAATAAACTCTCTGCTCGGATTTTGGGTTAAAAGGATATGAAAAAGAAAAGCTCAAAAGTATTTCCAAAGCAATTTTCAGAAGAGGAATTAAAAAATAAGCTGGATCCACAATCTTATCATGTATTGAGAGAAAAAGGAACAGAGCGTCCATTTACTGGGCAATATTACCTCAACAAGGATACCGGAATCTACGAATGCAAAGTCTGTGGAAACGAGATTTTTCATTCCTCCAAAAAATACGATAGTGGCTGTGGCTGGCCAAGTTTTACCGAGCCGGTTTCAAAAGATGCAATCGAAGTCCACATGGACTACAGCCATTTTATGGTCAGGGAAGAAATCCTGTGTGGGCAATGCGGCTCTCATCTGGGACACCGATTCCCGGACGGGCCTAAAGATCAAGGAGGCATCCGCTATTGCATCAATTCGGTCAGTATGAATTTTAAAAACGAATAGCATCGAAGAAAAGGCTGTCTCAAACGTCATTTTTTAATCAGAGGAAGTGACCATAGTCTGGTTTGAGACAGCTTCTCTTTTTTAAATAATTCCCTTTTCCGGATACTTCGGAGTCACTGTCCGGCCAAAATCCTTCATTTCCTCTATTTGCTCCTCCATTTTCCCGTTGGGATAGATGCATGGACCGATTCCAGCTTCCTTTTTCTTGTAATCTAAATATCCGATTACTACAGGGACATTTGCTCCTAGGGCAATATGATAAAATCCGGACTTCCACTTTTTGACCGCATCACGGGTTCCCTCGGGAGTCACCATAATCACCAATTCTTCAGATTCCCTGAGCATGGAAGTCATCGCTTCGGTGTAAGTTTGTTTTCTGCCTCCAGGGATTCGTTTTCTGTCGATGGCTATTCCACCCAATCCCCGAATCAGCCAGCCTAATGGCCCTACCATGACTTCCTTTTTGATCGTAAATTTGACAGGAATATCCATCAGAAAAAAAGCTGCTCTGGCGTAAAGCAAATCCCAATTGGAAGTATGTGGAACAGCGATCAGAACGGCTTTCTTGAGTCCCTTTGGCCAATTGGCATTCAGGGACCAGCCACTCAGCCAAAATACAATTCGGGAGAGAAACTTCATCATAGCGAAGGTTGGGGTTTGGGTGAATTGGTTAACTCAGCAATGGAAGGATTTTCTTCTGCAAATCGCATGGTTTCTTGATATCCAGCTTGGAAAAGTTCCGCCGCTTTTTTGATGTCAAAAACCCCATATTTCCCTAATCCAGGAGCTTCAATGAAATAATCACATTTGGCTTTTCGACTGTACACGTTATAGTTCATCGACATAATCACTGCTCGCTCGATTAGACCCTTCATGTTTCTAATGTTGCTTTCCTCAGGTAGTTGATTACAATTGACTCCGATGACATAATCGCAGGTTCCGTCCAAGGGCTCCACTGGAAGATTGTTGAGCACTCCTCCGTCTACCAAAAATTTATTGCCAATTTTGATGGGTTCAAACATCCCTGGAATACAACTCGACGCCATGATTGGCTGAATGAGTTCCCCTTCAGAAAAATAAATCACTTTTCCCTTATTGATATCAGTAGCTGCCACAGCGAGTGGGGTTTTTAGCTGCGCAAAATCATTATGTGAAAGGTAGGTCCGAAATAGGCCTTCGATACTGCTCATTTTTAATATTCCGGTAAGGGAAATCGCCGGACGGAGAAATTTGAAATAGTTGGTTTCGACAATAATTTTTAATACCTCTTTGGGCTCGTAACCCGCACAAAACATCGCACCGGCAATCGCACCAGCCGAAGTCCCGCTAATTTTAGTTGGGAAAATTCCCATTTCGTTTAGTGCTTGGAGCACCCCTAAATGTGAAATTCCTCTCACGCCTCCACCCGATAAGGCCACACCAATTTTCAATTTAGATTTCATCCAGTCGGAAAGTTTGATCTACACGGACTCCCTTTTCAGTCATTTTCAATGTACAACATTCATTTACCGGATCATGCTCAAAAAATAAGATATAATTTTCACGAGCAGCTTTTTCCAAAAATCTCGCCTTTTCGTCCATCGTCAGCAATGGCCTCGTATCATAGCCCATCACATAAGGAATTGGAATGTGACCTACCGAAGGCAAAAGATCTGCAACAAAAACTATCGTTTTACCTTTGTATTGAATTTTTGGAAGCATCTGCTTATCCGTATGTCCATCAACTGTAATAAAATCAAACCCGGGAAACAAGGTTTTTGACTGCAAGTCAACAAAGTTTAGTTGGCCCAATTCCTGCATGGGAAGAATATTATCTCTCAAAAAAGAAGCTTTTTCACGAGGATTGGGTACCGTAGCCCATTCCCAGTGAGCTGAATTTGACCAATAGGTAGCCCGAGGAAAAGTCATTTCATATTGCCCGTGAGATCCATAGCTTACTCCTCCCCCACAATGGTCAAAATGAAGATGGGTCAGAAAATTATCTGTGATTTGATGGAGTCCCACTCCCAATTTTTTTAAGGAACCTTTGAGTGAATCCTCTCCATGTAAATAGTAATGGGAGAAAAATTTGGCATCCTGCTTATCCCCTATTCCATTGTCTATGAGAATCACCCGATCTCCATCCACCGCGAGCATGCAGCGCATCGCCCAGGTGCAGAGGTTGTTTTCGTCGGCAGGATTGGTTCTTGACCAAAGTACTTTTGGGACCACTCCAAACATAGCTCCTCCATCCAATTTGAAAAATCCGGTATTGACAGTATATAATTCCATTTTGGGCTTTTCGATTTAAAAAACCAAAAGCAACCTTATCTGAAGAAAGATTGCTTTTGATTCTTTAGGTTGAAGAAAATCATCACATCGATTTTCAATTATAATTTATTCTACCACCACACCCATTCTGCAGAATTTATCAATTCGCTGATCAATTCGCTTTTCGGGCTTGATTTTGTCCAATTCTTTCAAGGATTCGGCGATAGCTTCTTTAATCGTTTTTGCCATTCCTTTGAGATCTTTATGAGCACCACCAAGAGGCTCAGGAATGATATCATCGATCAATCCATTTCCTTTCATATCCTTGGCGGTAAGCTTAAGTGCTTCTGCAGCTTGTTCTTTATAATCCCATGATCTCCACAAGATCGAAGAACAAGATTCTGGAGAAATCACAGAATACCAGGTATTTTCGAGCATAAATACCTTGTCACCGATTGCGATTCCCAATGCTCCCCCAGAAGCCCCTTCTCCGATAATGATACAGATGACAGGGACTTTTAGCATAAACATTTCTTTGAGGTTTCTTGCGATAGCTTCGCCTTGACCTCTTTCTTCGGCTTCCAAACCCGGAAATGCTCCAGGAGTATCAATCAAAGTCACGATTGGCTTCCCAAACTTCTCGGCCATTTTCATCAAACGAAGTGCCTTCCGATAGCCCTCGGGATTAGCCATACCAAAATTCCGCTCTTGCCGCTGCTTGGTATTCCTACCTTTCTGCTGCCCGATAAACATGACGGTACGACCATCAATATCTCCTAGTCCTCCGATCATTGCCTTGTCATCTTTGACAGTTCGGTCGCCATGAATCTCTACAAAATCATTGGTGATCTCATAAATGTAATCCAAAGCATAAGGCCGGTCAGCATGCCTAGAAAGCTGTACACGCTGCCAGCGAGTCAGATTCTCAAATGTTTCTTTTTTCAAAGCAAGGATTTTATCTTCCAGGGATTCTATGTCTGAACTTAAATCGATGTTTCGACCTTTTGCCAGATCCTTCATCTCCTGAAGCTTTTGCTCTAAGTCAGCTATGGGTTTCTCGAATTCTAATACCATTTTGGTGAATTTTGAAAGGAACAAAGATAAGGAATATCCTCCAGTCGCAAACCCTTTGGTGGAAAACCAAAACGGATTGATTTTTTTGAAATTTATTTCACTGAAATAGAATAAGATAGATTGGCTTGAAAAAAAATAATCAGAGTACCTATTGCAGAAAAACCCGAAATACCTACCTTTGCATCACTTCAAACGAGGAGCGCAACAAGAAAACATTTCAGAGTGGTAGTTCACCTGGTTAGAATGCCTGCCCCGATTCTCGGGAAGGTCGCTAGTCGGGGTTCGACGTTCAAAAATAAAAGGAGTGGTAGTTCAGCTGGTTAGAATGCCTGTCCCGATTCTCGGGAAGGTCGCTAGTCGGGGTTCGACGTTCAAAAATAAAAGGAGTGGTAGTTCAGCTGGTTAGAATGCCTGCCTGTCACGCAGGAGGTCGCGGGTTCGAGTCCCGTCCATTCCGCATCAAAGCCCCGATTTTCGGGGCTTTTTTGTTTTTAATCCTTCTTGGTGTCTATGGAATATTTTGTCTACATCATACAATCCGAATTGGACGGAACGCTTTATGTCGGTAGTTCGAAAGATCCCATATCCAGACTAGAGAAGCATAACCGACCCCACAAAGGATTCACAGCAAGAAAACAGCCCTGGAAATTACTTTACGCTGAAAAATTTCCTTCCAAAAAGGACGCACTCATCAGAGAAAAATTCCTGAAGGCGCAGAAAAGTAGAGCTTTCTTGTGGAACCTTATCCAAAATCAATCAGCTGGTTAGAATGCCTGTCCCGATTCTCGGGAAGGTCGCGGCACCGAAATATCGGCAGAGTCCTCCCGATTCTCGGGACGGGCTGTCTCCCGATTCTCGGGACAAGCTATTCCGCATCAAAGCCCCGATTTTCGGGGCTTTTTTGTTATTATTTCTTTCGAAATTTCGGCAAAGCGCTCAATTTTATTTTCGTCGAGCAAATTTACCTCTTAGCATTTTTTCAGTTTATTTTTACTTGATTACCCTTATTTTCGACAAAAGATCAATCCTTATGAAATACCTATACTTATTACTGCTCTTCGGTTTAATTCCTCTTTTCACAGAGGCGCAAGATCGACTCACTGGAAAAGAATTTACCACCCGTTCTGAGATTCTTGCCCAGAATGGAATGGCCGCCACCAGCCAGCCTTTGGCTACTCAAGTCGCTTTGGATATTCTAAAAAAAGGAGGTTCTGCCATGGATGCGGCAATTGCAGCCAATGCAATGTTGGGTTTGGTAGAGCCACATGCCTGCGGGATAGGCGGAGATGTCTTTGCGATAGTTTGGGACGCCAAAACCAAAAAGCTTTACGGATTAAACGGAAGCGGAAGAGCACCAGCCAGTCTTACCATGGACATTTTCAAAGAAAAAGGACTCAATTATGTCCCGTTTTTAGGTCCACTTCCCATCTCCGTTCCTGGATGCGTGGATGGTTGGTTTGAACTGCATGAGCGTTTCGGAAAGCTCAGCATGCAGGAAATTTTACAGCCTGCCATCGATTATGGGAATCAAGGATTTCCGGTTTCGGAAGTGATCGCTTGGCAAATGAATAACAATTGGGAGCGCATGCAGGATATCCCGGGCTTCAAGGAAACCTACATGCCCAATGGAAAAACGACTCCGCAAAAAGGGGATGTGTTTAAAAATCCAAACTTATCCCAAACTTACGATCTGATCGCCAAAGGTGGCCGCGAAGCTTTTTACAAAGGAGAAATCGCCAAGACTATCGATGTGTTTATGAAAAAGCATGAAGGCTACCTCAGCTATGAAGATTTGGCCAGTCATACTTCAGAGTGGGTCGATCCTGTGAGCACCAATTACCGAGGATATGATGTATGGGAGCTTCCACCCAATGGACAAGGAATTGCAGCTTTGCAAATGCTGAATATCCTGGAAGGGTACGATTTGAAATCCATGGGATTTGGAAGTGCAGAATATCTCCACCTGCTTACCGAGGCAAAAAAACTAGCCTATGAGGATCGCGCAAAGTTTTATGCGGATCCGGAATTCAACGAAATCCCGGTCGATTATTTAATCTCCAAGGAGTATGCGGATGAACGCAGAAAACTGATCGATATGAATACAGCTGCTCGGGAATATCCAGCGGGAGATATCGAAAAAGGCAACACAACTTACCTCACCGTGGCCGATTCAGAGGGCAATATGGTTTCTTTGATCCAAAGTATTTATGATGAATTTGGTTCGGCCATGGTTCCTGATGGATTGGGTTTTGTTCTTCAAAACCGAGGTCAGATGTTTAATGTCCAAGATGAAAACCATTGGAACTCATTAGCAAAAGGGAAACGCCCTTTTCATACCATTATCCCAGCTTTTGTCACCAAAGATGGAGAACCCTACATGAGCTTTGGCTTGATGGGTGGGGCCGTACAGCCTCAGGGACATACCCAAATCATCATCAATATGATTGATTTTGGGATGAATCTACAGGAAGCCGGAGATGCGCCAAGGATGCGGCATGTCGGCTCTTCCCAGCCTATTGGATCTAGAATGACCTCTGGAGGATCTTTAAATTTGGAAAGTGGATTTTCTTGGGAGGTCATCCGCAGCTTAAAAGAAAAGGGACATCGCGTGGAGTTTAGCGTGGGACCTTATGGCGGCTATCAGGCGATCAAATTTGATCCAGTTCAGAAAGTATATTACGGAGCTTCTGAATCTCGAAAAGACGGTCAGGCAGCTGGATATTAAAATGAAAAGCCCCAACAAGCAGCGAAATTTGTTGGGGCTTTTCAATTTGGGTTATATCACCGCTTTTACAAATTTTTCTGCCAGTTCCAGCTATCCCGCATCGAATCTTCTAAGGTATATTTAGGAAACCAACCTAAAACCTGATTGATTTTTTTAGTATCTGCCCAGATTTTAACCACATCACCGGGCCGTCTTGGCCCAATTTGATAATTGAGGCTTACATGATTCACTTTTTGAAAGGTCTCAATAATTTCCAAAACCGTATTTCCATTTCCCGTGCCGACATTGAAAACATCGTAATAGTTCGTTTCCTGATTTTCGAGAAAACTCAAGGCCTTGACATGGGCATCTGCCAAATCCATCACATGGATAAAATCCCTAACACAGGATCCATCAGCCGTATCGTAATCATCTCCAAAAACTGTAAGTTTTTCCCGAATTCCAGCTGCAGTCTGTGTCACAAAAGGCACCAGGTTGTTTGGTGTACCAATGGGTAATTCACCGATTTTACCACTTGGATGTGCTCCTACCGGATTAAAATATCTTAGGGAAATCACCCGCATATTCGGTTTACTTTTCACAAAATCCACCAAAATATCCTCACAGACCTTTTTGGTGTTTCCGTAGGGACTTTCTGCTTCTTTTCGAGGGGTAGACTCCGTGACGGGAAGCTCGTCAGGTTGACCATAAACTGTGCAGGAGGAAGAAAAAACAAGGTCCTTGATTTCTTTTCTTTGCATAAATTCCAACAAAACCAAAAGAGACCCAATATTATTTCGATAGTATTTTAGGGGCAATTGAGTGCTTTCGCCCACAGCTTTAAAAGCCGCAAAATGAATCACTCCGCTAAGTTGATGATCATTTCCAATTCGATCCAAAACCGTTGCGTCATTACAATCTCCCTGATAAAAGGGAATTTTTTTACCCACGATTTCTTCCAATCGATCAAGCACTTTCGCTTCCGAATTAGAAAGATCATCCAAGACAATGGGCTCAAAACCAGCATTTACTAATTCTACTGCGGTATGGGAACCGATATATCCAGCTCCTCCGGTAATTAATATTTTTTTCATCGATTAAAAATAATTTAAAACAAAGCTAAGAGATAAGCCGAATTCCCACGAAGCAAAAAGACTAAAATCACTCAATCATAGTAAAACTTCCTCTAATTTGTTCTCGCCCTATGCCATTTTCGAGGGTATATTCATAATCCAACAAATAGGAATACACTCCCGCATTTGCTTTTTTGCCCTCAAAAAAACCATCCCAGCCTTCCTGTCCGGAAAACAGCAATTGTCCCCAGCGATTAAAAATCGAAAGCCGATAAGAAATGCTACAATTGGAAATAGGCTGATAAGGACCCTCTGTAGTTAAAAAACCAGTAGGCATTCGTACCGAAGGCTTGGTTTGGGAAACGATTCCTATTCCGCTGATTTGACAGCCATTGGCATCAGTCACGGTGATTTCATATTCTCCGGAAGAAAGTCCCTGCAGTCGTAAATCCTGGCCTCCATTTTCCCATAAATAGGAATAAGGACCGACTCCTCCTTGTACCCTAGCTTCGAGTTCCCCGTCAATCCCGCCCGGACAACCCGGTAAAATCTCCTCAAAAGTCAATTGCAAAGGCTCTGGACTTGGGATTACCAGACTGACGACAAGATTACAACCTTTTGCGTCTTGCACAGTCACATCATTTTCTCCCCGACCAAGACCGGAAAAATAAAGCCTTTCTCCATCCCAACTGGATTCTAAACCCAAAACAGTAAAAGGAGCGTTTCCTCCAGAAAGCTGCATAGATCCTCCCCCATCTCCTGCTTCAAAGCAGGAAGTAGAATCTGTTATTAAATCTTCCAAAGACAAGGCTTCAGGATCCAATACCTCTATAGTCAGTTGCTGCTCGCCACAGCCGGACTGATCAATAGCCAAAACTTCATAGATCCCCGCTGAAAGCCCCTCTGCAATATTTCCTTCCAAACTAGAATCATGAACCCACTGAAAAATCACCTCACCCGATCCACCAACCGTCGTCAGTTCTATAGTCCCGTCATTTTGCCCCGGACAGCTTGGACTGTTGATCTGATCTACAGCAACTGAAAAAGAATCAAAAATTCTCAGCTTCAAGATCTCAGAAACGCCAAAACAATCACCAAAATCCACTTTCTCTTCATAGAAAATACTCTTTTCGGTAGCATTCAAATCCCACTCTACTTCTACTTCAGTGGTATTCTGACCAGAGAGAATACTCCCCCCTTCCACTATCCATTCGTAAGATCTGTCCTCCAAAGGGAAGGGAACTTTATAAACCAAAACATTGCTTCCCTCTCCACATAAGCCGGCTTGTCCTTTGGGAAGTTCAGGCGTAGTAGTTTCCAGCAGTTCGACTTGGATCGTTTGGACTTCACCTTGACATCCGTTTGGGGCAATAGGAATCACTTGAACAAAAGCATCCGTACGCTCCTCTCCCCAATCGACGCGAATAAAATCATCTCCTTCTTCTACTATCGCTCCTCCCTCAATCTCCCAAAGCAAATCAGCAACATTCATGGTATCTGCAAAAGAATATTGGACAGATTCGGTAAATGGGCAAAGCGAAGATGGACCCTGCAACTCACCAAATACACCTTTGACTTCTACCTCAAATACATATTCTGTGGTAGCATCGCAAGCTTCAGCTCCCGTACTTGCAAACACGGTAACGGTAAATGTCCCTTCCTCTTCAAATATATGGCTTACAGTTTGCCCGGATTTCATGGGATCACTATCTCCAAAATCCCATTCGAATATCTGAAACCTCGGGTCTTCCGGTAAAATGGTCCATTCCCCCTCCTGGTCCAAACAAGCCACCTTATCTCCCATCACGTCAAAATCGTATTCGGTTTCGGTTTCATATTGAATATTGTCTAAGCGGGCTCCAATAGCATAGCTGTAGGATTCAATATTTCCTGAGGAATAAACATTTCCCAAGAAACCTACCGGATTTGAAAGGGTATTGACACCTTCTGGAACAGCGATCCGAGCATAATAAAAATCCGAAGCTACAGGCAAAGGACTAAATTGATCTGAAATATTCTGTCCGTTCAGTACGGTTTCATCCCTTCCTTTTTCAGGAACCACCAAATTGACAAAATGAATCAGATCCACATCCTGTGATCCGGTCAATTCGCCCGTAGAAAAACTGATTTCTTTTAGCAGCTGATTGGTAGAACTGAGCGTGACCAAAGAAGGATCTCCAAAAGGAGCCAATCCAAACTCATTACAAGCGGCACTTTTAGTAATGACTGAAACTGTAGTAGGCTTTGAGGTTTGAATCAGAGCAATTTCTTCTTTGCCAAATTCAAACCGAGTAAATTCCCTGGCGTTGATGACCCCTCGAAAAACCCCATTAATAAAAATCTCAGTTTGGTCTTGTGAAGCTAATACCTTTACTATTTCCCCGGAGGTTCGTCCTGCAAATGGAATATGAATGTACTCTTTACCCCAACTTTCTAAGGGATACGCCTGCTGAAAAACATGGTCCCCACTGGTTCCACAGTCTCCGGCGCTGCTAGTTTTATTGCCCCCAAAAACTGCCAATAATTTACAGTTCTCTGGGTCGGGATTCATTACTTTGACGCTCGTTCCGGTTAGATCTCCCAGACCTTTTATCTGATAACTTTCCCCTTGGTTCAAAGTGATTCGAATGGAAGCTCCTGCTGGAATGGTATTAACTGTCCGTGCACTGGGGATGATTTCTACTTCTGTATCATCTGCTGTAGCGATGACCAAAAGGGTGCTTTCGTAATTTTGATTTGACCCTGCCTCCTGATTTGAACCAAAAACATCATAATGGGCTGTTACCAAATATTCGGAAGAAAGTGCCTCCACGGGTAAAACCACCGTGCCATCTGTGCTGAATTCTCTGGAATTAAGTACATGAACAGTGATATCTGCCGAAGAAGTCACTTTTACTGGGCGGTATTCGACTCGGCCACTTTCTCGATGAATTACTCCTTCGGAGTCCCCATCAAACTGCTGAACATATTGCTCCCCGGCAACTAATGTAAAGGGAAATGATCGCTCGGGCGTTTGCAAGACTCCAGAGGTATTCTCCATGGCAGTAATCAGGATAAAAACGCCATCAGGCTGGGAGTTTCTTCGATTATTATCCATGAATCCCACGTAAAACTCCCTACCTATTGTGCTGATTTGAGCCAAAGAGTTTTGACTAATCCAAAAAAATAATTGGAACAATAAAATACCACATAAAACCAGCCTACTCCTCATGTCTATTTCGCTATGGAAAAAGAAATTTACCGCTTAAGGTCCAAATTTCCAGTATTTTATTTTATCAAATCCCAATTATTCAAGTTGAGTGGAAAACTACGAAAAACGACAGATGTTCCAACTATGTTAATTTTTTGGCAAAATGTCTTATCGGTTATTTATACCTCAAATAAGATCCTAAGGGGTTAAAATTCCTCAGGTTTAATGGCATGCCGAAAAACAGATTTACTTTCTGCAAATCAACAGTTTATCTAATTAAAGCAAAAGCCCCGCTTTTATTCTCGAATATTTCCTGATCCTCCAGCATATACCTGTACTGGACTTGGTAGCTATAAGTTCCCATCGGAGCTTCAGCGCCGGAAACCATTCCATCCCACCCCTCACTTCCAGAATAAACCAATTGCCCCCATCGATCATAAACCCACAGCTCGAAAGACAGGTCGCAATTGGAAATCGCTTGATACAAATCTTGGTCTCGTTCTGGATAATAGCCAGTTGGTAAGCGAACTTCAGGAGCTGATTCAGTCACCTCACCAACACCAAGACTGACACAACCATTACCATCGGTTACTGAAACTGCATACTCTCCCTTGGGTACACCAACCAATTGGTCCCCCATTGTTGACTCAAAATCCCAGGTATAGACGAACGGTCCGGTCGAACCCACAGGACTGGCAAATAATTCTCCATCACTTCCTCCCGGACAGGCCGGTCGCTCCAACCGCACATCGACTTGTGGAGGTGCTGGTGAAGTTACTTCAAAATCCAATTCTATCAGGCAGCCATTGGAATCAGTAACCTCCCAATCATACATCCCCTGAGGAAGGTCAGAGAGTGATAATATTCCTGAAAACTCAATTCCCCCATCAAAATCCAAAGAATATGGCGGAACTCCACCGGAAATTTCAAGATCAACCTGTCCATCAGGTTTTCCAAAACAGGATACACCGACTGGAGAGAGCGACTCCACTGCCAAAACATCAGGCTGGGTGATTTCCAAATCCTCCAAAATCCGCTCACAACCCAATTGATCAATGACCTTCACCGAATACAATCCCGCTGGCAAATCTTCTGCAAGTGCATCATTCAACCCACTGGAATGAGACCACTCCACTGTGTATGGAGGAAGACCACCGCTAATGTCCAATGTGATCGAGCCCGATTCTGACCCAAAACATGAAACTGGTACGATGGCAGTAGGTTGCACCAAGAATTCTTCTTCTACCCGTACAGAAATGGGTGCCGAAACCCCTTCACAAGATGAATCAATTAAGCTAGAAACCTCATAGCTCAAAGTTCCAGTAACCCCAGCCTGATCCCAACTGACCTCCACTTCTCCGGTACCTTGACCCGAAAGAATTTGTCCACCGGATATTGACCAATCATAATTTCTCCCACTGCTAGCCTGCGGAACCGAATAAAAATGGGATACCTGCGGATCAAAACAAACCTGATCAGATCCTTGAATCTCTTCAGCTTCGAGTCGCTGATTGATAACCACAGGAAAAATAACAGGCTCTCCGGGGCATCCATTCTCCGAATAGGGAATGGCTTCCAAAAAGGCATCATCGTTGGCCTCGCCCCAGCGAATCACAGCCGTCTCATCTGTGAATTCGACGACTTCTCCTCCATTTGGGATAAATTCAACTCTTGAAAATGGGTCTGGCCCTTCGAAAGAGTAAAGCAATTGCTCGACTTCTGGACAAGCAGAGGATGAACCGATCACCTCGCCGGCCGTTTCTGTTACTGTCACATTGAATGTAATGTTCTCTTGTTGATCACAGGAATTTGGACTCAAGGCAGCCAAAACCGTCACCACATACTCTCCAGGCTGAGAAAAGGTATGCAAAACCTCCTTCCCCTCTTGAGGAGGAGTCCCGTCTCCGAAATTCCAGACAAAATAGGTAAAGTCGGGATTATCTGCTTCAATTACCCAATCGCCCTCTACGTTTAGACAAGCCACATTATCGCCCAGGACATCAAATTCATATTGAGCTTCAGTTTCAAAATTAAGATTGTCCAGCGCCGCTCCGGCCGCGTAGCCGTATGACTCTAAATTCCCAAAACCATAGGCATAAGCAGCAAATCCCTCGGGGTTCGAAAGTCGATGTACTCCTTGGGAAATATTGATCCGTGCATATAAGAAATCAGGATCACCAGGTAAGACCTGAAATCGGTTATTGATGGATTGTCCATCTAAAATCATGGAATCCTGGGTTCCTGCTTTAATGACCACATTTACATAGTGGTTTTCGATAGAAGGTAAGTTAAGGGAGTTGAAGGTTAGGGTTTTTAAAAATTGTTCACTGGGACTGTAGGTGATCATAAATGGATCTCCAGTGAAAGCATTAGGGGAATTTGGTTCGTTGCATGCCTGACTCTTGGCAAAAACAGTCACCGATGCAGGTTTGCTGGTTTCGATTTTCCCTGATTCATTGATACCGAATTCCAATGCTAGCCATTCGCCTTGATTGACAGTTCCTTGCACCGCTCCATTTACTCTGACTTCTGTACCATCCTCGGCAGCGACGACTTTTACCAATTCACCCGATGTTCGTCCCGATAGTGCCACATGAACAAAAGAAGTTCCCCAAGTATTGACTGGATAAGCTTGCTGAAACAAGTGGTCATTTGCTTCCCCGCAGTTTCCCACAGAAGTCCATTTATTTCCTCCAAAAACCGCTATTTTCTTACATTCATCAGCATTTTCACCGATTACCCTAACTCGGGTTCCTGTCAAATCATCTTTTGCTTTGAGTTGATAGCTTTGCCCACGGTCTAAGGAAATGGTAAACGGCGCATTCACAGCACCTCCTCCGATTGTGGGTACAGTGCTGGTGATCTCTACCTCCGTATCATCCTCTGTAGCCACCACCAACAAGGTACTTTCATCATTTATATTTCCATTGTAGTTCACATTCGCAGTAAGTGTCTCATAATGTGAAGTGATGTAATAATCCGTGCCCAAAGCTCCTACGGGGAGAATTACCGTCCCGTCAGCGCTCCTGAAGCGTTCATTGTAGGCATGTACTGCGATTTTTCCGGAACTGGAAATGTAAATCCCCTTGTTTTCTCGGACTCCTGAATTTCGATGAAGTAAATCCAGATCTTCTGAGGGAATTCTTAAGGTGTACTGTTGACCAGCCGCTATCGAAAAATTAACCGTTTGTCCTTGATACTCAATGGTACCGCTAGCATCCTCATTGGCAGTTACAATCAACACAGCAAAATCTGGAGCGCCACCCGCTCCGTTATTTCCTGGCGGCACCCGGTTATTGTCCATAAAACCCACCCAGAATTCTTCACCTACCGTTGATAGTTGCCCAAAAGCATGGAATCCAATTCCAAAAAACAAGCATACCCCCGCAAAAACCCCTAAATATTTTCTCATTGGATAAACCTGCAAAATCTATAACTCTCGAATATAAGCATCTTCTAAAAAAAATGTTAACCTGATTACTCAAAAGGACTACTTGAAAGGGAATTGGCAAACCAAGTCGGTAAAAGGAAATTTTAAATTCTTATCTTTGCGCCTTCAAAAAAAACAGAAAGCAAACACATGATCTCAGTAGATAATCTTTCCCTCAAATTTGGAAAAAGGACGCTTTTCGAAGATGTCAACCTCAAATTCAACCCAGGCAATTGCTATGGGGTGATCGGGGCAAATGGAGCAGGGAAATCTACCTTTTTAAAAATCCTATCCGGCGACATGGATAGCACTTCCGGCTCGGTGAATATTACTCCCGGACAGCGAATGGCTGTCTTGAAGCAAAATCACTTTGAGTTTGACGAAATCGAGGTGCTCAAGACCGTTTTGATGGGACATAAAAAACTCTATTCCATCATGTCTGAAAAAGATGCGATCTATCTGAAGCCGGATTTTTCGGAAGAAGACGGAATCCGCGCTTCCGAACTGGAAGCGGAATTTGCGGAGATGGATGGTTGGAATGCTGAATCAGATGCTGCTGCGTTACTTTCCGGATTGGGTATTTCTGAGAATTTGCACTACCTGCCGATGAAAGAATTGGCCGGTAATCAAAAAGTAAGAGTACTTCTTGCTCAAGCACTTTTCGGCAATCCAGATATTCTTATTCTGGATGAACCAACCAATGACCTGGATGCGGATACCATCAACTGGCTGGAGGACTTTTTGGTCAATTTCAAAAACCTCGTAATTGTCGTTTCCCACGATCGTCACTTTTTGGATTCGGTAGCGACACACATTGTCGATATTGACTTTGGGAAAATCAAAATTTACTCCGGAAACTATACCTTCTGGTACGAATCCTCTCAGCTTGCCCTTAAGCAGCGATCAGATCAGAATAAGAAAGCCGACGAAAAGCGGAAAGAATTGCAGGACTTTATCGCTCGATTCTCTGCAAACGTCGCCAAATCCAAACAGGCTACTGCCCGGAAAAAAATGCTCGAAAAACTCAATGTGGATGACATCGAGCCCTCGGCTAGAAAATATCCGGGGATTATGTTTAAGCCTGAGCGGGAAGCTGGCGATCAGATTTTCATGACCGAAAATCTCGAATTGAAGGCTGATGGAGTCACTTACTTTACCGATGTCAACTTGATGGTGGACAAAGGAGATAAAATCGCCTTTATTTCAAAAACCAAGCAGGCTGTCAACAAATTCTTCCAAACGATCATGGAGGAAATCCCTGCTACAAAAGGGTCTTTTAAATGGGGGGTCACCATCAACAAAGCCTATCTACCTAACGATAATTCCAAGTATTTCAACTCGCAATTGAATCTGATCGATTGGCTAAGACAATACTCCACCAATCAAGAAGAGGCTTACGTGCGGACCTTTTTGGGAAGAATGCTCTTTACCGGTGAAGAAACCCTGAAAAAATGTAGTGTCCTTTCGGGTGGTGAAAAAGTACGCTGCATGATTTCCAAAATGATGCTCCAAAACCCCAACCTCTTGGTTATGGATGAACCGACCAATCACTTGGACTTGGAATCCATCACCGCTTTCAACAACGCGGTAATCGATTTTCCGGGAACTGTCCTTATGTCCTCTTATGACCATGCCTTTGTGCAGTCTACCGTAAATCGGATCATTGAATTTACACCAAACGGGACCATCGACCGAAGAATGGGCTACGATGACTATTTGGAAAGTGAAGAAATCAAGGCTATCCGTAAGAAAATGTATGGAAAAAGTTAAGGATTAGCTTTGCTTCTCACGGCAATCATTATTTATCTGGCTATCACGGTAGCCATCGGGGCCTGGTCTTCCAAGCTGGTCAAAAACTCCGGTGATTTTGTCCTGGCAGGAAGATCACTCCCGCTTTTTTTATCTGCGTCGGCTTTATTCGCGACTTGGTTTGGGTCCGAAACTATTTTTGGAGCCTCTTCGGTGTATTTGGAGGATGGTCTACTTGGCGTGATTGAGGACCCTTTTGGAGGAGCACTTTGTCTGATTCTTTTTGGGATGTTTTACCTGAGACCCATGTATAAAATGAACGTCCTGACCATCGGAGATGTATTCAAAAAGATTTTTGGAGAAAAAATCGAATTGATTGCCTCCTTGTTTATGATTCCAGCATACTTTGGCTATGTGGCTGCTCAGCTCGTTGCGCTGAGTTTGGTGATGGGTGCAGTAACGGATCTGACGCTTTTCGAAGGAATCTTGATTTCTGCAGGGATCGTAGTTTTTTATACCTTTTTAGGTGGAATGTGGGCGATTTCAATCACGGATTTTATCCAGACGACCATGATTGTGGTAGGTTTGGTCTGGGTTTCCATCATGATTGCCCAAGATGCTGGAGGAGTCGGCGAGATCCTATCTAAAGCACCCCCCGAAAGTTTTCGGTTTTTTCCCGATTCAGGATTTAATGAATGGGTCAATTACCTCGGCGCCTGGATGATTTTGGGCTTAGGCTCAATTCCCAGTCAGGATATTTACCAGCGAGTCATGTCCGCGAAAAGTGAAAAGGTGGCCGTAAGATCCACCTATCTGGCCGGAGGTTTTTACCTTACATTCGGCTTGCTCCCTTTGTTTATTGCTTTGGGAGCAAAGGTCCTTTATCCCGAAATCTATCTGGAGAACAAGCAAATGTTGCTTCCTTCCATGATTTTGGAGCATGGCGGTCTTCCTGTTCAGATTGTCTTTTTTGGCGCCTTGATTTCAGCGATTATGAGCACGACGAGTTCTGGTCTTTTGGCTCCAGCTGCCATTTTATCCGAAAACATCATTCGTCCATATTTTGGTAAAAAACTTACCGATCGACATTTTTTGTGGATTCTCAGAATCAATGTCATTGCTGTGGCGCTGGTAGCAACTTTGATGGCAACTTGGGAGACTAACATTTACGAATTGGTAGCCGGAGCATCCATTCTGATGCTAGTATCCTTATTTGTCCCTTTGACAGCAGGATTGTATTGGAAGAAAGCTTCCCGAATGGGGGCTTTATTTTCCATGTTTTTTGGCATGCTTAGCTATTTATACCTTTCTACACTTGAACTTGCCATCTCAGCCCACATTCTGGGATTGGGAGTGAGCATTATTTCCATGATTCTGGGAACTTATCTTTTTCCAGACCAACCCTCTACCGACCATGAATTATCCTAAAATCATATTAAAAAAAGGGAAAGAAATCTCCTTGCGAAGAAGACATCACTGGGTTTTTTCCGGTGCCATTCACCAAAAAGATGAAGACCTTGAGTCTGGTCAGTTGGTTTCTGTCTTTTCCCATACCAATACATTTTTAGGGACAGGGCATTACTCACCAGGTTCGATTATGGTTCGAATTCTTACATTTGAAGAGGAACTCATTGATATAAATTTCTGGAATAAAAGAATTCGAGCTGCCTATGAACTGAGAAAAACCTTGGGCTTGGTTAATAATCCCTCGACAACTGTTTTTCGATTGGTTCATGGAGAAGGTGATTTATTGCCGGGCCTGATTGTGGATTATTACAATGGAACAGCAGTCATTCAAACGCACAATATCGGAATGTATGCCCATATCGAAGTCATCGCCCAGTCCATCAAAGAAATCATGGGAAAGGACATCCAGGCAGTCTACGATAAAAGTGCCGAAACCCTTCCTAAAAATCTGGGAATCGACTCCAACAGGTGGCTTTTGGGGACGCCTAAAACTGATTTGGTACAAGAATATGGAGCAAGCTATCGGATTGATTGGGAAAAGGGGCAAAAAACGGGATTTTTCATCGATCAGCGAGAAAACAGAAAGCTTTTTTCCTACTATGCTTCTGGCAAAAAGGTGCTGAATACGTTTTGTTATTCTGGAGGATTCTCTGTTTTGGCTTTATTGGAAGGAGCATCTGAAGTTCACTCGGTGGATATTTCACCAAAAGCAATCGAGCTCACTGAAGAAAATATTGCCCTAAACCCCCAGATCAAGGGAAAAAACGAATCCAAAGTAGCCGATGTCGTCAAATATATCCGTGAAATCGGAGAAGATTACGACGTGATTGTTTTGGATCCACCGGCTTTTGCGAAAAACATCAAGGCCAGACATAATGCGGTACAAGCATACAAAAGATTGAATCTCGAAGCTTTGAAGAAAATCAAACCGGGAGGTATCTTATTTACCTTTTCTTGTTCACAGGTCGTGGACAAATCGCTTTTCGCCCATACCATCACTGCTGCGGCTTTGGAGTCCAGACGCGAGGTCAAAATTCTCCATCAGCTCACCCAGCCGGCTGATCATCCTATCAATATTTTTCATCCTGAAACAGAATACCTAAAGGGGCTTGTGATCTCAGTAGAATAAAAATCAGCCGAAAATATGGGGAGTATATGTCCTTTTGCCGTATTTTCATGCAAAATTAACGAAACACATCATGTATACAGGAATACAACATCTTCATTCAGGATTAGCTTATTTGGTTTTGATCGCTTTGATTGTGGTCATTGTCCTCATGCTCATCGGCTCTCTTAGCGGAAAAGAATTTTCTGAAAAGGACCGAAAAATCGCCTTGGTGGCCTTTATCCTTTCCCATATTCAATTGGTCGTAGGATTGATCCTTTACTTCATCAGCCCCATCGGTTTAAACCTACTCAAAAGCGGAGGTGCCATGTCAGATTCTGCCGCGAGGTTAACCGCCCTAGAGCATCCGCTGATCAATATCGTTGCCATTGTGGTAATAACCATTGGTTATAGCCGAGCGAAGAAACTTGTAGATTCCAGAGCACGATTCAGAAGCATCTATATGTTTTATGCTGTGGGACTAGTCTTAATTTTGAGCCGGATACCTTGGGATTCTTGGCTGGGATAAAAATTAAAAAATCCGGTTTCGAATTGAGACCGGATTTTCTTTTTAAAAACCTTTTTTGATTTGCTCGGCTATTTCAGATAGCTCCTCCTGAGAAAGCTTTAATTTTTGTCGAGTAAAATTGATGTCATCCATGGTTCTGAGCGGAACCAAATGTACATGGACATGTGGAACTTCCAAACCGATCACTGCCACACCGATTCGGGTGCAATTGATAGTTTTATCCATAGCCTTGGCCACTTTTTGGGCGAAAAGATGCAGCCCAGACAAGAGCTCCGGCTCGAGATCAAAGATATAATCCACTTCTTTTTTAGGGACGACCAAAACATGTCCTTTGACCAAGGGCATGATATCCAAAAAAGCGATGAAGTCATCGTCTTCAGCGACGATGTGTCCGGGAATTTCCCGATTGATGATTTTAGTAAATATGCTTGCCATAATATTCGAAAATAAAAAAATCCCGGCGAAAAACCGGGATTCAAAACAGAAAGAAAAACGATTTAGTACGTAATTTCTAAGATTTCGAATTGAACTTTGCCGGCGGGAGCATCTATTTCTGCAATATCTCCAACAGATTTTCCATTAATCCCCTTTCCGAAAGGAGAAGCTAAAGAAATTTTACCTGCCTTCAAGTCTGCTTCTTCCTCAGAAACCAGGGTATAGGTAACTACCATGCCATTTTTGACATTTTTGATTTTGACCGTACTGAGAATTCCCGCTTTGGATGTATCCATTTTTGAATTGTCCAAAATACGCGCATTTCCTACGACCGCCTCTAGTTTTGCAATCTTCAGCTCCAAAAGTCCCTGAGCATCTTTGGCCGCATCGTATTCCGCATTTTCCGAAAGGTCTCCCTTGTCTCTTGCTTCAGCGATTTGCTTGGCAATATCAATTCTTCCCTTAGTCTTTAATTCATGAAGCTCATCCTTGAGTTTCTTCAATCCTTCTTCAGTGTAATATTGTACTTTAGACATAAGTTTTACTTTTTTGACGTAGGCACCAAAAACAAAGTAACGGTCACGTGGTGGAGACCGTTACTTTATTTGAGCGCTTATTTGTAAAGCAAAAATAAGTAATACTTAATCAGAAAGCAATTTTTAAGAAAATTTTCATTTATCCTTTAATTCGAAATAACTCCCTTTATTAATCGAGTTTAAAGAGGAAATGCTTTTTTGATTTGCTTGACCAAAACCTTGTTGATTTTCTCGTAGGACTCAAAAGTCCAGCCTGCCACATGAGGTGTAAATAATACATTTTCCCGACGGGCGAGTAATTCAAATTCCGATTTTTGACTTTGAGAAAACTGTTGGAATTTTTCATTTTCCAACACGTCCAGCACCGCCCCTCGGAGAATACCGGCATCCAATGCCCGATTGAGTGTATTAAAACTGATCACCTCTCCCCTAGCCGTATTGATCAGCCAGATGGGTTTTTTAAATCCCGAAAGCTCTTCAAAAGTGAAAAAATTCCGGGTTTCCTCCGTCAAGGGTACATGAATACTGAGGATATCGACTTCTGCCTTGAGTATTTCCCAAATCACTTCTTCTACCCGATTAGTGGCAAAATCCCTTTTATATTTATCATATGCCATTACCCGCACGTCGAAGCCCAGAAGGCGCTTGGCAAAGGCACTGCCCATATTTCCATAGCCCAGTATTCCTACGGTTTTTCCTTTTAGCTCATGCCCCCGATTCCCTTCCCGATCCCAAATTCCCTTTCGAACTTCATTATCTGCTTTGATCAGGTGATTGAAAAGCGCCAACAATCCGCCGATAGCATGCTCTGCTACGGCATCCCTATTTCCTTTTGCCGCATGGAAGAGTTGGATCCCCCTGTCGGCCATATATTCCAAGTCAATCTGATCAAGTCCAGCTCCGGCCCGTCCGATGAATTTCAATTGCTTGGCATTTTCCAAAAGTTCTCGATCCATCGGTGTTTTTGACCGAATGATTAATCCATGATAATCGGCAACTTTTTCCAGAATCTCGGCTCGGGTGATTTTTGGATGATAGTGCACGATATATCCTTCCTTTTCCAAAAGGTCAATGATGCTTGGGTGCATCTCATCTATAATCAATATCTGCATAGTAATCAAAGCTTAAGCAGCAGCATGGCAATTCCAAAATAAACGGTCAACCCAAGGAGGTCATTGGTCGTGGTGATAAATGGTCCAGAGGCAATGGCCGGATTGATCCCAAATCGATTTAAAACTAAAGGAGTAACCGTCCCCATAAAAGAGGCGAGCAGCACCACACAAAATAAAGCCACGCCCACCGTCACTCCAAAAATCGGCTCAAAACCATATAAAAATACAACTACACCAAACACAAATGCCCCGAGAACTACCCCATTAATCAAGGCAATCAACAATCCTTTGACAAATCGCTGTAGCGGAGTATCGTCAAAAACAGACTTTGAAGCCAACGATTGTACGATCAGAGATGATGCCTGAATCCCGACATTTCCTCCCGTCGCCGCCACCAAAGGAATAAACGATGCCAAGGCTAAATATTTATTTAATCCATCCTCGAAAAACCCGATAATCTTCGCTCCCATCAAACCTCCAATCACACCGATCAAAAGCCATGGCAGTCGGGCTTTTGAAATCAAAAACACCGAATCGGACTCCTCAATATCACCCGAGATACCTGCCATAGCCTGAATATCCTCCTCGGCCTCTTCCTGTACCACATCAAGGATATCATCGACTGTTATCCGTCCGACGAGTTTGTTTTTGGCATTGACCACCGGTACAGATTCCAAATCATATTTTCGCATAATGGCAGCCACTTCTTCCTGATCCATAAAAGTGGGAACAGAAATCACATCCTCATCATAGATATCTTCGATTTTGGTGTTTTCCCCGGCAAGGATAATTTTCTTCAAAGAAACCCTCCCCAAGAGTTGCTGCCGGTTATTGACCACATAAATCGAATAAATCTTTTCGACATTTTCGGCCTGACGTCGAATCTCATTGATGGTTTGAATGATATTCCAGTTTTTATTGGCCCGGATAAATTCCTTAGCCATGATCCCACCGGCGGTGTCTTCCTCATAGCGAAGGAGGTCAAGAACCTGATCTGATTTTAATTTATCCTGAAAGTGGGAAATCACATCTTCCCGCTCCCGCTCACCGAGAAGCTTTAAAATATCTGCTCCATCATCAGAGTCCATCAACTCGATGTAAGAGGCTATTTCAGGCTCATCAAACTCCTTAAGTATCCGGAAAAGTGTATTGTCATCTAATTCGATCAGAATATCGGCTGCCATCTGACGATCTACCGCACGAAGCACATAGATAGACTCCTCCATCGACAATTCGTCCAGAATCGAGGCAATATCAGCGACATTGACACCATCAAAGGACTCAACGATAAACTCCAAATCCTCGTTTTCTATCGCATAGCGGAGACTTTCGAGGTATTCTTTGGACAGTTCAAATTGCTTAATGATTTCCACGGGAAGCTTCGATTTGTTGGGTTAAAAAAACAAAATCCTCCACATCCAACTGCTCGGCTCTCAGGTCCAACATCGGATGGGTGTTGAGTTCTTCAGGCAGCTGAAATGATTTCAGAGAATTTCTCAGAGTTTTCCTGCGGTTGCCAAACCCTCCTTTAACAACCTGAAAAAACAATCGTTCATTGCAGTCCAGCTTTTGAGTTTGGTTTCGTCTCAAACGAATCACTCCGGAATTGACTTTGGGTGGAGGGTTAAAGACCTCAGGAGGCACCGAAAACAAGTATTCGATATCATAGTATGCCTGCAGCAATACCGATAAAATTCCGTAATCCTTATTTCCTTTAGGAGAAGCTATTCGTTTAGCCACCTCTTTTTGAAGCATACAGACCACTTCGGTGACTTTTTGCCTTTCCTCCAATACCCTGAAGAAAATCTGGGTAGAAATATTGTAGGGGAAATTTCCAGCAATCGCATAGCGCTCCGGCAACTGTTCATCCAGGTTTTGCTTCAGGTAATCTCCCTCAATGATTCGACCAGAGAGTTGCGGATATTTTTTGTGTAAATATGAAATGGATTCCGAATCAATTTCGATTAGATGAAGATCCATGGGCAATTTCAGCAAATAATCAGTCAGCACACCCATTCCCGGGCCGATCTCCAAAAGTTGATTAACTCCCAAATGTCCCTGAACAGATTGGGCTATTTGCTCAGCAATCCCCAAATCTGTCAAGAAATGTTGTCCTAGATGTTTTTTGGGTCTTACTTTTTCCATCAAATTGCTCTCGTAAAATTTTATAACTTGCAGCTAAATTAAGACAATATTCCTAAAGGATAGCAGGACGGTTTTCTTCCTGCTCTTTTCAAAATAAATCCACTTTATGAGCGCAAAACTATCCAAGCCGATCATAGGCATAAGTATAGGTGATATTAATGGAATCGGTGCTGAAGTCACCATGAAATCCCTGCTTGATAATCGAACCTATAAAAACTTCACGCCTTTGATTTATGGCCATGGAAAAGCCATAAGCATTTACCGAAAAATGCTGGACATGGAGGACTTCAACTTTGTACAGATCAGAAATCTGGACGAAATCCAGCACAAGCGAATCAATGTAATCAATGTCACGGAAGAATGCCCGGAAATCATCCCCGGCGTAGAAACCCAAGAATCCGGAAAAATGGCAATGGAAGCACTCAAAGTTGCCGTAGAGGATTTGAAAGAAAAAAGAATACAAGCCTTAGTAACTGCTCCTCTCAATAAAAACAACATCAACTCGGAGGATTTCAAATTTATAGGACACACCGAGTACATCACCGAATCAGTCGGAGCCAAAAATAGCTTGATGTTTCTGGTCGCTGAGCAATTGAGGGTAGGATTGGTCACAGGACATATGCCCATCAGTGAGGTAGCTAAAAATGTAACCAAAGAGGGAATTAAGGAAAAGTGTAATTTAATGCTGAAAAGTCTGAAGCAGGATTTTGGTATTGCAAAACCAAGAATAGCGATTTTAGGATTAAATCCACATGCCGGAGAAGATGGACTCTTGGGTCAGGAAGAAATAGAAATCATCAAACCTGCTATCAATGAGCTGAAGGAGGAAAACAAACTCGTTTTTGGTCCCTATCCTGCCGATGGGTTCTTTGGCATGATGCATCAGAGTAAATTTGACGGAGTCCTTGCCATGTATCACGATCAGGGCCTGATTCCTTTCAAATCCATCGCTTTCAGCAATGGGATTAACTTCACCGCTGGCTTGCCGGTAATCCGAACGTCACCGGATCATGGCACCGCTTACAATATAGCGGGAAAAAACCTGGCTGATGAAGGATCTATGCGAGCGGCTATCTTTTTGGCTGCCGATATCGTGGAAAAACACCAAGAAGCCTTGGAACTTTCGAACTAATCCCAGCCATTGGCCAAATATAATTTCAGTAAGTATTTCAAAAAAACAAAATTATCCCTAATTTTGCGGTCTTAAATCGAAAGGAGAAATCGTGAAATTCTTGAGAGGCTTTGATATTGAGGTAATTAAGTTTACAGAAGGCATTCATGAGATCGATTTTCAGATAGACGATGCTTTCTTGGGTCAGTTTGAGGAAAATGAATTAGCCCAAAAAGGAAAATTGACCGCACGGGTCAAAATGAACAAAGGAGCCAATCTGATTGAGATGCAGTTTCACATTGAGGGAACCATCCGATTGACTTGCGATCGAAGTTTGGAGGAATTTGATTTCCCATTGGAAGTAGACGAAGAAATAATTTTCAAATACGGTCCAGAGGAAAAAGAGATCGATGAAAATATCATCATGATCACACGGGATACACCAAAAGTGAATGTAGCCCAATTGATCTACGAATTTATCCTTTTGGCAATTCCCGCTAAAAAAATTCATCCCGATTACCAAAACGAACTGGATGAATATGAGGACGCAGAAGGTATCTATATTTACATTGACTCCGAAGATTCAGAAAAGGAAGAAGATAAAACAGAAAATAACGATCCAGTGGATCCCCGATGGGAAAAGCTTAAAAATTTAAAAAAGAACGAATAATCATAAACCACGCATAAAATGGCACATCCTAAACGAAAAATTTCGAAAACCAGAAGAGATAAAAGAAGAACTCATTATAAATTAGAGGCTCCTGGATTGGCAAAATGCCCAACTACTGGCGAAATGCACTTACCGCATAGAGCTTTCTGGCTTGACGGAAAATTGTATTACAAAGGACAAGTAATTATCGAAAAAGAGGTTTTAGCTTAAACCCTTTCAAATCATCTCAAAAATCCATCTCCAAAAAGGGATGGATTTTTTATTTGAGTAATACAAAAGTTTTATTCACAGAGAGTTGGCCGAGGTATGATTGATTTATTTTGGTGGTAAGGCGCATTTGTAATATTTTTGACCTCCCTGCGGGGACCTATCAACCTAAAAAAATCAAAAATCAGTCTTCTGCTTTTTGAAATAACCCAAACAGAATGAACGATATCAAAGCGATGATCACAGGTATTCAAGGCTATGTGCCAGAATATCGGTTGACCAACAAAGAGCTTGAAAAGCTGGTAGAGACTAATGACGAGTGGATTACATCCCGAACCGGCATCAAAGAACGAAGAATCCTCAAAGGTGAAAACCAGGGAACTTCCGTCCTGGGAGCTGCTGCCGTTAAAGGACTTTTGGAGAAGACAGGAACGGATCCAATGGATATCGAGCTGATCATTTGTGCTACGGTAACTCCCGATATGCCATTTCCAGCTACTGCCAATGTTATTGCGGATAAAGTTGGCGCCAAGAAAAGTTACAGCTTTGATGTCGCTGCGGCATGTTCCGGTTTTTTATATGCCTTACAATTAGGCGCGCAGTTTATCCAGACGGGTACCCACAAAAAAGTCGTGGTCGTAGGCGCAGATAAAATGTCTTCGATCGTGGATTATCAGGATCGAACTACCTGCATCTTATTTGGCGATGGAGCAGGAGCAGTACTTTTAGAGCCCACTACCGATGAATTCGGAATCCGAGACGCCATCTTGAAATCAGACGGGTCCGGTGAGCCCTACCTTCACATGAAAGCCGGAGGAAGCCGTCGTCCAGCCACTCACGAAACTGTGGAAGCAAGAGAACATTTTGCCTATCAGGAAGGATCCACCGTTTTTAAATTTGCCGTGACCAACATGGCTGATGTAAGTGCCGAAGTCATGGAAAGAAACGGATTAAGCGGAGATGACGTCGCTTGGCTTGTGCCTCATCAGGCAAACAAACGGATCATAGATGCCACAGCAAACAGAATGGGTGTAGGTCCTGAAAAAGTGATGATGAATATCGAACGCTATGGCAACACCACCGCCGCGACGATTCCACTCTGTCTTTGGGATTATGAGAGCCAATTGAAAAAAGGTGACAACCTCATTTTGGCAGCATTCGGAGGAGGGTTTACCTGGGGAGCCATTTATGTGAAATGGGCCTACGATCCGAAATAAAAAGATATAAATAAACTCAACTATAAAATGGCAAGTACCGCAGATTTTAAAAATGGACTTTGTCTTGAAATGAACAATGACATTTGGAGCATTGTCGAGTTTCAACACGTGAAGCCAGGAAAAGGAGCTGCTTTTGTTCGGACAAAATTTAAAAGTCTTACTACAGGAAAAACCTTGGACAAGACCTTTAATGCCGGAGAAAAAGTGACTACCGCACGTGTGGAAAAAAGACCACATCAGTATCTCTACGCGGATGATATGGGATACAATTTCATGGACACCAATAACTTCGAGCAAATCGTGATCGAAGAAAAATTGATTCCCCGCCCTGACCTATTGAAAGAAGGACAGCTTTGCGAGATTTTGATTCATGATGAGACTGAGACTCCACTCTCTGTGGAGTTACCTCCTTTTGTGGAATTGATGATCACCTATACCGAACCTGGAATCAAAGGAGACACTGCTACCAACGCCCTAAAACCCGCTACGCTGGAAACCGGTGCGACAGTAATGGTTCCTTTATTTGTCGAGCAGGATACCCTGATCAAGGTAGATACCCGTGACGGATCGTATTCCGAAAGAGTAAAATAATAGTTAAAGCTGTGTGATTTTTGTAAATTATACAGCTTTAGTGTTTTAGTCCCAAATCAGCCATATGGCAGTCAAAAAAAAGAACCTTATGAAAGCAAAAGAAATTCAGGAATTGATCGATTATATCTCAAATTCCGGTTTGGCAGAAGTTAAAATTAAGACCGACGAATTTGAACTTTCTATTAAAAAATATGCAGAATCATCCGCTGTGCGTATGGTAGAAGCTGCTCCCACTCCTGCACCGAGCCCTGCTCCCGCTGGAGAAGCGGCACCGGCTCCTAAATCTGCGGCACCAGTTGAAGCACCTGCTCCTTCCAGTTCTAATTTGGTCGAGATTAAATCTCCGATGATTGGCACTTTTTATCTTACCGCTAACCCAGATGCAGATCCTTTTGTCAATATTGGCGACACGATCAAGGCTGGACAGACCGTTTGCATCATTGAGGCGATGAAGCTTTTCAATGAAATCGAATCTGAAATTTCCGGTAAAATTGTGAAAGTGCTTGTATCTAATGCCACGCCTGTAGAATATGATCAACCTTTATTCTTGGTTGATCCAGCAGGATGAGTCTGAAATCAAATCATTACGCTGTGTTTAAAAAAATACTAATAGCCAACCGGGGAGAAATCGCACTGAGGGTCATCCGCACCTGTAAGGAAATGGGGATCAAAACTGTAGCCGTTTATTCCACCGCAGATAAAGATAGCCTTCATGTTCGGTTTGCCGATGAGGCAGTTTGCATTGGTCCTGCACCCAGCAAGGAGTCCTACCTGAATATTCCTAGAATCATCGCTGCTGCCGAAATCACCAACGCTGACGCTATTCATCCAGGATATGGTTTCCTATCGGAAAATGCAGAATTCTCCAGAATCTGTGACGAATACGGAATAAAATTCATCGGAGCTTCTCCTGAAATGATTGCCAAAATGGGTGACAAGGCGACAGCCAAAGCAACCATGAAAGCAGCAGGTGTTCCAACCATTCCTGGATCAGAAGGACTTATCGAATCTATTGAGGAAGGAATGAAATTAGCCAACGAAATGGGCTATCCCGTGATCTTGAAAGCAACCGCAGGAGGTGGTGGAAAAGGAATGCGAATCGTCAAAGAAGATAAGGATTTCAAAAAAGCTTGGGATGATGCCAAAATGGAATCTGGTGCCGCATTCGGCAATGATGGACTTTATTTGGAAAAATTCGTAGAAGAACCCAGACATATCGAAATACAGATCGTCGGGGATTCCAATGGCAAAGCTTGTCATCTTTCCGAGCGGGATTGCTCGATTCAGCGTCGCCATCAAAAACTCGTCGAGGAAACCCCCTCTCCATTTATCACGGACGAGCTCCGGGAAGCCATGGGAAAAGCGGCCATCAAAGGAGCCGAAGCCATTGGCTATGAAGGAGCGGGAACAATCGAATTTTTGGTTGATAAAGACCGAAACTTCTACTTTATGGAGATGAATACCCGAATTCAGGTAGAGCATCCCATCACTGAGGAAGTGACCGATTTTGACCTTATCAAAGAACAAATCAAAGTAGCTGCAGGAGAAAAAATCAGCGGTAGAAATTACTTTCCAAAACTGTTTGCGATGGAGTGTAGAATCAATGCCGAAGATCCTGCCAATGGTTTCCGACCTAGCCCAGGAAGAATCAACAACCTGCACATTCCGGGAGGAAGAGGCGTTCGTGTAGATTCCCATGTTTATGCAGGCTACGTGATTCCACCCAACTATGACTCTATGATCGCCAAGCTCATTGTTAGCGGACAGTCACGGGAGGAAGTCATCGTGAGAATGAAGCGTGCTTTAGAGGAATTTGTGATTGATGGAATCAAAACTACTATTCCATTCCATATTGCGCTTATGGAGGATGAGCAGTTCAAAGCAGGAAACTTTACAACTAAATTTCTTGAAACATTTGACTTCTCCTTGGTCAAAAAGTAAATAGAGCATCGGATTTTCTAACTAATATCGAAAGGCTTTCCCCTAAGGAAGGCCTTTTTTATGGCTTTTTGAGAAAATCAAAATTAAGATCATGTTTGATTTTATTCTTTTTTTAAAGAAGTAAATCCAATTTTGAAATATTTTTTTCTAACTTATTGGCTGTCATTTCAATGTCCCAAAATGAAAGCCAGGCCAATTTATACTGTTTTAAGCTTATTCGGGCTGATTAGCTTTTTTGCCGCTTGTCAATCCGAAAAACAAGAGAATTTGGTTCTAAATGGAGAGGATCAAATCAGCTATAATTTTCATATTCGACCCATTCTTTCGGACAAATGTTTTGCCTGTCATGGACCTGATGCGAATAAACGAGAGGCCAATTTGCGCTTGGATCAGGAAGAATCTGCATTCGAAGCGTTGGAAGAAAGTCCCGGTAAATTCGCTTTAGTCCAAGGTGACATCCAAAAATCAGAAGTCTATCATCGAATTACCAGTCAGGATCCCAATGAGCAAATGCCTCCACCCAATTCCAACCTTTCGCTTAGCGAGGAAGAAATTGCCCTGATCAAAGGCTGGATAGAGCAAGGTGCCCAATACGAACCCCATTGGGCTTTTGTCAAACCAGAAAAAAATCTTCCTCAGTCCAATTCGGAATGGGCGAATAATGAAATCGACCTTTTTATTGAGGCGAAACTTGAAGCCGTCGGACTCAGCCCCAATCCCCCTGCGAAGCCACATGAATTGATCAAGCGGGCAAGTTTAGATTTGACTGGGCTTCCACCTAGTATTGAACTACTGGATAGATTGGCCAATTTTGAAGGGGAAGTCAGTTACGAGGAATACCTTGATTATTTATTGGAGCAGGAGACTTTTGGGGAGAAATTAGCCATTCTTTGGATGGATATTTCCCGCTATGCAGATAGCTATGGGTATCAGGATGACAATATCCGAACCCAATGGCCCTATCGGGATTGGGTGATTCACGCTTTTAATGAAAATCTTCCTTATGATGATTTTCTGACTTGGCAGCTTGCTGGAGATCTTTTGCCAAATGCCAGCAAGGAACAAATTCTAGCAACCGCTTTCAACCGAAATCATAAATACACTGAGGAAGGTGGAGTGATCGACGAAGAATACCGAATCGAATACGTACTCGACAAGACCAATACCTTTAGCAAAGGGATATTGGGAATCACAATGGAATGCGCCCAATGCCATGACCATAAATATGATCCTTTCTCCCAAAAAGAATATTTCGAGCTTTTTGCTTTTTTTAATAACAGCCCTGAAAAAGGATATGAAGGTGATGTGAGTATCTCCAAACCTGCAAAAACACCTATCCTTTGGATCGAGCAAGAAGACACGGAGAAGATATTGAGCTTTATCAATCACCAAGATACAAGTAAGCTTTCGGTTTCAGTGATGGGTGAATTGGATGAAACGGAAAAGCGAACCACTTATATTCTGGATCGTGGCGTATATGATGCACCAACAGAACCGGTCGATCCTTCTACTCCGACAGCCATTTTTGAATTTCCGGATCAGTTTGAAAAGAACAGACTGGGCCTTGCCAGCTGGGCCACACACCAAGACAATCCCCTTACTGCACGCGTTTTTGTCAATCTGATTTGGCAGGAAATATTCGGTACGGGTATTGTCAAATCCGCTGGGGACTTTGGAATGCAAGGAGATCTTCCCTCCCACCCGGAACTATTGGATTGGCTAGCGGTGGATTTTATGGAAAATGATTGGGATATCAAGCGACTGTTTAAGCTTATTTTAAGCTCTGCCACTTATCAGCAATCCGCCAAAATTCAGAAAGATCATTTAAAAATTGACCCAGAAAACAAATACTTAGCTCGTTCACCTCGGCTTAGACTTCCTGCTGAAAACATTCAGGATTTAGTCTTGGCAAGCAGTGGTCTTCTATATCCAGAAATTGGCGGACCGAGTGTCAAACCTTATCAGCCGGCAGGAATTTGGGAATCAGCTTCTTCAGGACGCGGAGAATTGGCTACTTACATTCAAGACGGTGGAAAGGATCTTTATCGAAGGGGTTTGTATAATTTTATCAAGCTGACAGTTCCACCACCTAAAGCCATCATTTTTGACTCGAGTAACCGGGATCGGTGTGAGGTCGGCAGAGGCCGCACCAATACCCCACTTCAGGCTCTGGTAATGATGAATGATCCGATGATTTTGGAAGCTTCACGTGTTTTGGCTTCGAGACTGATTGCTGAGGAATCCAGTTCCGAAAAAGCTATAGAAAGTGCCTTTACACGGATTCTATGCAGGGCAATGACCTCAGAGGAAAAAAACCTCCTAAGCGCATATTTTGAAGATCAGGTTGCCCGCTTTGAAAACCAACCCGATCAGGTATTTGAGACTTTAAATGTCGGCGAATATCCATTGAGAGAAAAAGATGTCAATTCAAAAGTAGCTGCCATGATGCAAGTGATCGTGAGTCTTTACAATTTGGAAGAAACCATAACCAAGATTTAAGATGGAAAAAGAGCAGTTGGAACAAGGACTTAACCATAATCGGAGAAAATTCCTGTCCAAGCTTAGTTTGGGATTGGGAAGTGCTGCTTTGGGCTCATTATTGATTCCGGATTTATTCAGTGGAAAAGGAAATTCCGAGGAAGCGATCATGAATGCCCTTCCCCACTTTGCCCCAAAAGCAAAGCGTGTCATTTATCTTTTTCAAAATGGCGCACCCAGTCAATTGGAATCCTTTGATTATAAACCACTATTAAAATCCAGCTATGGGATGGACCTTCCCGAATCCATCCGAATGGGTCAGCGTCTGACCGGAATGACTTCTGGCCAGGATAAATTTCCATTGGTCGGATCCTTCTATGATTTCCAACAATATGGAGAGAGCAGAGCCTGGATTTCATCTATTTTCCCTCATACCGCGGGAATTGTGGATGATATTTGCATCGTGAAATCAATGCATACCGAGGCTATCAATCATGATCCGGCGTTGACTTTTTTCCAAACAGGTGCACAGGTCGGTAATAGGCCGAGTTTCGGTTCTTGGCTGAGCTATGGTCTCGGAAGCGAAAACAGCAATCTTCCCGCCTTTTGTGTATTGCTGAGCAGAGGAAAAGGAAATGGTCAGGGAGTGTATTCCAAACTTTGGAGTAATGGGTTTTTGGACGCCACCCACCAAGGGGTACAATTTTCAAATTCCGAAGATCCGGTGCTTTACCTCAAAGATCCCAAAAGCATGAGTCGGGACGAGCGACGGAAAATGCTCGATCAAATTGCCGCCATGAATGATATCCAATATCAGGAATTTAATGACCCGAGCATTTCGGCCAAAATTCAACAATATGAAATGGCCTATCGCATGCAAACGGCCGTCCCCGAAATTACCGATGTATCCAAAGAACCCGATTCCATCATCAAACTCTACGGCCCGGATTGTTTGGTACCGGGGACTTATGCTGCCAATTGTCTTTTGGCGAGAAAACTAAGCGAAAGCGGCGTCCGATTTGTCCAACTCTATCATCAAGGATGGGATCAGCATGATAATCTCCCCAGCCAGATGGCTATGCAGGCCAAAGACGTGGATCAGGCTTCTGCAGCCTTAATCACTGATCTCAAGCAACGTGGCCTTTTGGATGAAACACTGGTGATTTGGGGAGGAGAATTTGGCAGAACAAACTATTGCCAGGGTAAAATCCAACAGGATAATTATGGACGTGACCATCATCCTCGGGCATTTTCCATTTGGATGGCAGGAGGCGGTGTCAAATCCGGAATAGTCTATGGCGAGACTGATGAGTTTGGCTACAATATCACCGAAAATCCAGTGCATGTCCATGATTTTCAAGCCACTGTTTTGAATCTACTGGGCATAGATCACGAACGCCTCACTTACAAACATCTCGGTAGAAGATATCGCCTCACTGATGTGTCTGGAAAAGTCGTCAAAGATTTGATCGCTTAATTCATGGCTAGGTATCCTAAAAGTCTCAATTTCCTGGAAAACCTCATCTTCGTTTGGTTTGGTTTTGCTTTGATAATCACCGTAGCCGGGAGCAGCATACAAATCCCCGAATGGCTTCAGGTTTTTGGCCGATCACATCCGCTTGTTCTTCATTTTCCTATTGTTTTATTGCTGTTGGGAGTTTGCTTTTCCTTTGTTCCAGCCATCGAACAAAACCCCGATCTTAAAAAGTTGGCTCAGTTCATCTGGATCATCGGGATTAATTTTGCAGGCATTTCGGTCTTGGCAGGATTGATACTTTCACAGGAGGATTACGCCGGAGAAACTTTGAATCTCCATCAATGGACAGGATGGGCAGTTTTTATCATTGCAGCCGTTCTTTATTTTTCGAAAGATTATTCAAAGACTTTCTTAAAAACAGGAAGCCTTATACTAGCGGTGACTGTGGTGCTCGCAGGACATTGGGGCGCATCGCTTACCCACGGAGAAACATTTCTTTTGGCACCGATTATCCCTGAAGAACCGACACAGACCAATCTCGCCGAGGCAGAGGTTTTCAAAGATGTCATCCAACCGATCTTCCAATCCAAGTGCATCAGCTGCCACAAAGAAGGAAAAGTAAAAGGAAAACTCCGATTGGATAATGTCAAGGAAATGATCAAGGGAGGAAAATCAGGCCCTTTTGTGGTAGGTGGAAATCTGGAAGAGTCCCTCCTGACCCAACGAATCCATCTCCCCCTAGAAGAGAAAAAACACATGCCTCCCAAGGACAAAACCCAACTCAGCGAAGAAGAACGAACGCTCCTGACCGAGTGGGTAAAAGCCGGTGCCGTGCTAGATCTCAAACTTCATGAGGTGGACAGTAGTAGTTCCCTTTTCAAATTAGCCTCCCTTCGCTTCAATCCTGAACCAGTTTATTCCTTTGAATTTGCAGATTTGGATCAGGTAAGTGAGTTGAATAATTATTACCGAACGGTGGAACCCTTATCTCCAGAATCACCTGCTTTGATCGCTTCTTACTTTGGTATTGCTGCTTTTGATCCAGCTTCTTTGACCGATTTAGAGGAAGTCAAGGAACAGATCATCCAGCTGAATTTGGATAAAATTCCGCTTACTGGCATTGATTTATCCTTTTTGAAATCCTGGCCAAATTTGGAAACTTTACGATTGAATTTTACGCAATTAGATGAATCTCAGATCCTTGAAATCAGTGAAATTCAAACGCTAAAATCGCTGGCGATCTCCGGAAATAAGTTAAGCGAAAAATCAATCGAAGGACTACTGGAAATGCAAAAGCTCCGACAGCTCTTTTTGTGGCAATCCGGATTATCGGATGAACAAAAAGAAAAGCTAAAAAAAGGCCTGCCTCGAACCAAAATTGAATTTGGATATGATGACCGAGGGATAATTTATCCACTCAATCAACCCAAAATCGAACAAGAAAAGGTGTTGTTCAAAGATAGCCTGGAAATCAAACTGAGTCATCCGATCAAAACGGTGGAAGTCAGGTATACCCTGGATGGGTCTGAACCGGATAGTTTGGAAAGTCCGATCTACCAAAACCCAATTTGGGTCAATTCTTCCGGAAAATTACAAGCCAAAGCTTATGCCAAGGGATGGATCAGCTCAAACTCGGTTTCTTCAATTTTTATGAAATCAGGAATCTCGCCAAGAGACCGAAAACTCTTAAGCCAGCCCAGTCCAAACTATAAAGCAAAAGGAATTGAAACTCTTTTTGATCAGGTTAAAGGAAAAAACAATCACACCTCTGGTGAATGGCTGGGCTACACCGACGAACCTTCATGGATCGAAATGGAGTTGGATCCCAGCACAAAAATTAAAAATATCGGGCTTTCCTTATTGTATCATGAAAGCGCTTATATTTTTCCTCCCACACGGGTCGAAATCGAGTTTTTTGAAAATGGGAGTTGGAAAAAAATTATAAATGAACAACCCAGACAATCTACCAAAATCAAAGAAATCCGGTCGGATTTGATCCAATATAAAGTAGAAAACAGAAGCCCTGAAAAAATCCGGATCAAATTGTATCCTATCGCTTCTTTGCCTTCATGGCATCCGGGGGCCGGTGCCAAAGGATGGGTTTTTGTGGATGAAATCTTGCTCAATTAATATGAAGAACAAGGCACTTTTTCGATTCCAAACCGAGCTCAATATTCGTTTCAAAAAGGCCTTTCTCCAAGCGAAAAAACTGGAAAAGGCAGCAGAATGGGTAGCCGATTGCATATCCAAAAACGGTTGGATTTATACGACGGGTACAGGACATTCCCATATCTTGGCAGAAGAAATATTTTATCGGGCTGGAGGTTTTGCACGAATCAGACCGATATTCCATGAAGCGCTTATGCTTCATCAGAGCGCCTCCGAAAGCACCGAATTTGAGCGAAAGCCGGATTTGGCTGCCAAAATACTCAACGATTATCCCATCCAAAAAAATGACCTATTCCTGCTATCTTCCAATAGTGGTAGAAATTCGGTCATTCTTGATTTTGCGCTGGAAGCTCAAAAGCTGGGCGCCAAAGTAATTGCCATTACGAATTTAACCCATAGCCAACAAGTCACCTCACGTCACTCCTCTGGCAAAAAGCTCTTTGAAGTGGTCGATCTATACCTGGATAATTGCGGGGATTTCGGAGATGCCTGCCTAGAAATCGAGGGTCTTGAAATGAAAGTAGGAGCAACATCAACCGTCATGGGTACCGCCTTACTACAAGCAATCATGGTCCAAGCGGTAGAACTCCTGATGAAAAAAAACATCATTCCCGAGCTTTTCTCTAGCTCGAATACGGATCAAGGAGAAAAACAAAACCAAGCTTTAATTGCCAAATATAAGGATCAAGTCAAAGGTCTTTAGTCCAAGCTCGACACCTTGCTTGCACTTCCTTTAGGGCCAAAAGCCCGGAATTTTAGGCCTTCTTGAAAAGGAATTTTTTCTGTATAAAGATTGGATTCTTGGGATGGAATGGACCCGTCCGATGTCCAGCGGATTTCCAAACCGGGATTCTCTACATTTGCCCAAATCTCCTCTCCTACTTTTTTCAAACCAGGAGTAGGAATTCTCAAATTCACTCCTCCAAAAATCGCTTCCAGTCTTGGGATTTCCTTTTGACCCAACACGTTTGAAAACTCATTCCATTCTTCATTTCGCTTTTGAAGCTGGGTCGTTCGATCTGTCAAGTTTGACCAGTTTGGATCTCCATTCCAGGCACGTTCTACCAAACCCAGCATTTTTGGAAAAAGGTAATATTCCATCATCTCGACTGACCTGATCGTCTCAGTCCAGAGCTGGCCTTGCACACCGATAATATTTCTTTTCCCCACTGGAGTCAATTCTACAAAACGGCTTTTTTGACCTTCCCAGGGCCAAGGTATTCCATCTATAGTTAGATCATGGGAAAGATAAAGCTGGCGGGGAACAGTTTTCCAAGCTTGATAAACATCCGAAACTCCAGACCAGACATGTCCGGGTTCGCGCGGATCCCAATCGTAGGCTAAATCAAAATAAAAATTGGCACTCGAACTTATGATCACAGGATATCCGGCATTGGCTAATTGATAAGCCCGGTCCTCTCCTCCCCACCCGGGAACGGAATTCCATGCATAAAGCATCCAATCTTGATTGGCAAAGCGCTCATTCGGAATAATTTCGCCTTGAGATTCCTTTAATCCTACCTCTTCCCAGCCAGCTAGTTGGATTCCTTCATTTTTCAAAAATCCTTCAATACGGGACCTGAAATAGTCTAGAAGTTCTGATTGGGGCCAATCCGGATTTTCCTCCAAAAATTGATCGCAGACCGGTGAATCCGTCCAAACTCCCTTGGGAACCTCATCCCCTCCGGTATGCCAGGTTTTAAGTGGAATTTGGTTCGATTCGTACATTTTTTTGATCTCAAGGACTACTTTTTCATAAAATGAATAGGTGCTTTCCTGACAAACACAAATGGTATTATCCCTAAAATTTTGAGCAGAGAGATAGACTGAATTATCATCAGGATCGATCAGTCTATACTTTAAGCCGTCTTCTTCATTTCCAGACTTCTTGTATTTTTCAAATCGCTTCTCCATAGCCTTGATAGCAGCTCGGGAATGTGCTGGCACTCCGATTTCAGGAATAATTTCAATAAATCGCTCATCAGCATATTGAATAATTTCTTTGAAATCCTCCACAGTATAAAATCCAGTTCCCATTTTATTATCAGCAGAAGCTCCCGATCCATAAAAAGGCCACAGCATATCTGATTCATCTTCTGAAACCCCTCTTTTGGAAGCATAATCCGTGAGTTCGGGGAGACCGGGGATTTCGATTCTCCAGCCCTCATCATTGGCGAGGTTGAAATGAAATTTATTGAGCTTATAAAAAGCCATCAAATCCAAAAGTTTAAATATGGATTCTTTCGGGATAAAATTTCTTGCCACATCCAAGAAGAACCCTCGATAAGCGTAATCCGGCACATCATCGATTTCTATTTGTGGAAGCAAAATCTCATTGGAGGGTTTTTCCCAAAAATCAGCTGGCATCAAGGCCAAAAAACTTTGGACACCGTAAAAAGCACCTTTCGGATCCGAAGCGAGAATGAGCACCCGTTGATCACGGATTTCCAAATGGTAACCCTCGGCTGGGATCGACTCTTTTTTTGCAATTCGAATTTGAATGGGTTTTACACTTCGGTCATTTTCCGGTTTGTACCCTACTTGTATCTGTTGGGTGACCGTTTTCGCCGCCTGTTCAAACACTTTATCTCCCAAGACTCCCAAGCCTGCATTTTTAATCCGAAGCGGTTCTCCTAGGTATTTCCATGATTTCGGAATTGGTAAAAAGGGCGGAATCTCCTCGTTGGGCAACTCAGAAATGATTTCATTTTTCTTATAAATTCGTTCGGCTGTGGGAATAATTATTCCCTGCTTACCGACCGCTTTGTCAAGCTGATCCACTGTCAACTCAGACTTTTTGAAATCCCGGATTTCGGTCATTGATCCGTTTGATTTTACTAAAATCAACCCTTCTGGCGCATGACTGTTTTTAAAAAATGGGGTAGTTGAAGTATAACTGATTTCTAATTTTTGTCCCGGTTTCAGTGCAGGGCTTTCCTCATCATTACCTGCCAACACAAAAAAATCTCCCGCCAAATGCCTGATTTGAAAGTGGTCATCAAGAACCCTTGCATTTACGTCCAGAAAAACGCTATTAAAGTACAGTTTCCAGCCTGATGTCAAAGTTTGATCAGAATCATTTTGAAAAATGAAGGTAGCCTGATGGGAGGCATTTGTCCCGAATTGGTTTTTATCCAGTCTCCATTCTACCTGAAAGTCCCCGTTTATCTTCTCCACCGCAGAGGAACAAGCGAAGAAAATGAGGAGGTAAAATAAAAAGTTGAGCTTTCTCATTTTGAAAATCAATGTTCTTTGGACAGTATATCGCGATATTTTTCGATATCCTCCAAGACCTCTTCATCCAGTTCCGGTTCTTTGATTCCTTCTATTTTGGACATAGTCTCATAGATGATTTTGGCGACAAGCAATCTGGCTATTTTCTTATCATCCGAGGGAATGATATACCAAGGAGCATGGGGTTTGGAGGTTTCATTGATGGCTTCCTCGTAGCATTTTTGATACTTATCCCAAAGGGCTCGCTCTTCTAAGTCACCGGGAGAAAATTTCCAATTGTGCTTTTTCTTATCCAACCTTCGCAACAGGCGCTGTCGCTGTTCCTCCTTGCTGAGGTGAAGGTAAAATTTAAAAATCACCGTTCCATTCTCGGCGATATGCTGTTCGAAATTACGGATTTGTTCAAATCGCTTCTGCCAAAATTCTTCGGTAATGTCTTCTACTGATTCTATTCCAGGAATATTTTCATTCATGATGTAATAGGGATGAACCCGAGTCACAAGGACATTTTCATAGTGAGTCCGGTTAAACACCGAGTATTTCCCACGAGCCGGCAAAGCTAAATAATGCCGCCATAAGTAATCATGCTTCAGTTCAAGACTTGTGGGCGTTTTGAAGCTATGAACGACTACTCCTCTTGCATTCAATTCTTTAAAGACTTCCCGAATCAAACTATCCTTTCCAGCAGTATCCATCCCCTGAAGACAAATCAAAACCCCATATTTAGCATGAGCATACATGGTGTCTTGGTGCTCACTGAGCAACTCCCTGTAGTCATTTAAAATAGATTTTTTCTCTTTTTTGGTAAGCTTCTGATCTAAAGCAGTAGGAATTTGATTGAGGGAAACTTGATCCTTTACTTGAAAATGCTCGATTGGAATATTTTTCATTATAGCTTGGTCTGATGTTTTCGACTTGGATTAAAAGTAAAAACAAGATAATATTTTATCTTCAAGGCAAAGAACCTATTTGTAATTTCCACCAATCAATCACCCAAAATGACAGAAATTCCAATAAAAACCGGAATTGGATCCCGGTACCTCGCTCTGGATGTACTTCGGGGAATGACTATCGCCTTTATGATTATTGTAAATACGCCAGGAAGCTGGGGAAATCTCTATGGCCCACTGGCACATGCGGATTGGCATGGCTTTACACCTACAGACTTGGTGTTTCCGACATTTTTATTTGTCGTGGGCAATGCCATGAGCTTTGCCATGAAACGACTTCAAGAAATCCCATCGGCACAGTTTTACAAAAAAGTTTTTAAGCGGGCCGCTTTAATCTTTCTAATCGGTTGGCTTTTGAATGCCTTCCCGTTTTTTGATTTCAATGAGGCAGGAGGAATGCAATTTATTGATCTAACTCAGGTCCGATTATTTGGAGTACTCCAGCGAATTGCTTTGGCTTATTTGTTTGCAGCTTTGATCTTATACTGGGGTGGAGAGCGCTGGGGATGGATTTTCTCGGGAATAGCTTTGTTTGGGTATTGGGCACTCCTGTACTTTTTTGGAGAAAGTGGAGACCCTTACAGCCTAACTGGCAATGCTGCAATCAAGTTAGATTTAATGGTCATCGGCGAGGAACGCATGTATACGGGCGAAGGGATTCCTTTTGACCCCGAGGGGATTCTAAGCACACTCACTTCCATCGTGAATGTATTGGCTGGGTTTATCGTAGGAAAACTGATTCAGCGAAAAGGAAATACCATGGAAACTGTCCGACTCTTGCTCATCAGCGGTGTCATTCTGATTGCAGGAAGCTACCTATGGAACTTAATCTTTCCAATCAATAAAAAAATCTGGACTAGTTCCTATGTCTTGCTCACAGTTGGTTGGGATTTAATCTTACTCTCTGCGCTGGTAGGAATAATAGAAATAGGAAAGAAAACGAAGTGGACCTATTTTTTCCAGGCTTTTGGAAGAAATCCCTTGATTCTCTACGTACTTTCCGGGTTGGTAATTTCGGTTTTGTTTATGATTCCGGTGGGTGAAACTTCCCTGAAAGAATACATTTATTCCGCAATCTTTACGAGTTGGCTGGGACCGAAAAACGCATCATTTCTTTTTGCTATCTCCTACATGCTTCTCATCTGGATCATCGGCTATTGGATGGATAAGCGAAAAATTTATATCAAAGTCTAGTTTGTTTACTTTGATTTTCCAAAAGAGGCTGTCAAAAAAATGAAGTTTGTCCCATTGAGTATTTGAGAGACGAGAGTCTCGAAATCGAAGGGTCAGGTTGACTTCAAAGCAATTTATGAGACAGCCTCTTTTTTTCAGCCTTCTATTTCCTGAATAAGTTCGGCATACCAGGCTTCCCCATACTTTCTAACCAAAGCATCCTTTAAAAAGCGATAAAGTGGAACCTGTAGACTCTTGCCAAGCTGACAAGCAGGATCACAAATCTCCCAGCGATCGTAATTTAAGGCGTCAAACTCATCATATTTAGTAATGCGAATCGGGTACATGTGACAGGAAATGGGCTTTTTAAAATTGATTTTCCCATCCAGATATGCCTGCTCAATCCCGCATTTCAAGATTCCTTTTTCATCATAGAGTGCATAGGCACATTCCCTATTGTCACCGATTGTGGGCGTTCCCTTATCCCCATCTTTGTCAAATACCCAAGTACCTTGTGCCTCGATGACTTTTCTTCCTTCTTCGGTGATGTAATCCTTTACGATTGGGTAAATCTTTTCGATAATCTCCGTTTCCTCATCCTCCAATGGAGCTCCAGCATCCCCTTCTACGCAGCATGCCCCTTTGCAGGCTTCTAAATCACAGACAAAGAAATTTTCCTTGATATCATCCGAAAGCACCGCATTTCCTACCAGTATCATAAGCTCTAATTTTGGTCAAAGATAATCATTCCAAAAAGCAGAAAAACCGAACATCGTCCAAAGTATTCCTTTTCACCTCAACTCACACCAAAGATTCGGATTTTGACTTTTGGATGAGTATGATTTTCAGAAATTTGGCTGTTCGATTTCATTCAAATAACATAAAAAAAGAACCGCTCCGTAAAGGAGCGGCTCAACCCAGCACTATGAAGAAAAGCTATTATTTAGCCTTTGATATACCTAACATGGGTTTGTGAAAAAGGTTTGAAGGGATTGATTAATTTTTTTTAATATTCTCCAAAAAATCAATTCTATTTTCCTTATTAAAAATATTCCAAATTATTTTTATTTTATCCATCTGAAATTCAGAGAATTATTCTTTAGTAAAACCTAATAATTTAAAAATTTTTCTATCAATTCTTCAGAAAAACCAATAGGGATATCAGAAAAATATTTTTCCTAAATCAGGTTGAAAAAAAATTACTGGCACATCTTTTAAGAATGAGAAAGTCGTGACACATCCAGTTCAAAGAATTTACCGTATTTTTGAATCGTGCAAGTCGTCTTGTCGCCGCGACACCGATATCGGGGTTGGGGAGGAAAGTCCGGGCAACACAGAGCGCCATACTTCCTAACGGGAAGGAGGCTGACTGGTGACGGTCAGTTTACAGAAAGTGCCACAGAAAATATACCGTCCCGATAGCTATCGGGATAAGGGTGAAAAGGTGGAGTAAGAGCCCACCGGTCAGATGGTGACATCCGACGCATGGCAAACCTTATGGGTTGAAAGGTCAAATAGGCCCCGGGCAAAGAGCTGCTCGTTCGATTTTGTCCCTTTTCCGATTCGTCGGCATTGGGTCAGATTCCGGGGTGGGTAGACCGATAGATCCCGATCGTGAGGTCGGGACTAGATAAATGACAGGATTCCGTAAAGGAAACAGAACCCGGCTTACAGACTTGCACTTTTTTATTTTAAATTAGCCCTATGTCAAAAATCCTTATCATTGATGATGAAAAAGTCATCAGATCCACCCTTCGTGAAATCCTCGAGTACGAGAAATATCAAGTCACTGAAGCCAAAGATGGCGAAGAAGGCCTAGCAAAACTTCAAGAAGAAGATTTCGACTTGGTTCTATGTGATGTCAAAATGCCAAAATTAGATGGCATCGAAGTCTTAGAAAAAGCAAAATCCCTTGACAAATCACCCCAGTTTATCATGATTTCGGCTCATGGCAGCATTGAAACTGCCGTAGAGGCTACGAAAAAAGGAGCCTTTGATTTTATCCCGAAACCACCGGATTTGAATCGATTGCTATTGACTGTACGGAATGCACTTGACAAGAAAAATCTGGTAACTGAAACCAAGGTCCTCAAAAAGAAGCTTTCCAAAAAACTGGATATGGTCGGTGAATCTGATGCGATCAAGCAAGTCAAAGACACCATCGAAAAAGTAGCTCCGACAGAGGCCCGAGTACTGATAACCGGTCCAAATGGAACCGGAAAGGAATTGGTAGCCCACTGGATCCATCAAAAAAGCAACCGCAGTGATCAACCATTTGTGGCTGTCAATTGCGCAGCAATCCCTTCCGAATTGATCGAATCTGAGCTCTTCGGACATGAAAAGGGAGCATTTACCTCTGCTCACAAGCAGCGGGCTGGTAAATTCGAACAGGCCCAAGGAGGTACCCTCTTCTTAGATGAAATCGGAGATATGTCTCTCTCAGCGCAGTCCAAGGTACTCAGAGCATTGCAGGAGAATCTAATCAACCGGGTAGGAAGCGATAAGGATATCAAAGTAGATGTACGGGTATTGGCAGCGACTAATAAGGACCTGAAAAAGGAAATCGAAGAACACCGCTTTAGAGAAGACCTTTACCACAGATTGAGTGTGATTTTGATTCAAGTTCCTGCCTTAAAGGAGCGAAAAAGCGACATTCCTTTACTCGTAGATAAGTTTTTGGAAGATATCGCCCAGGAAAGCGGAGAGGTCAAAAAGAAAATCAGCAAAGACGCACTCGCAAAACTTCAGGAATACCCATGGACTGGTAATATTCGAGAACTTAGGAATGTAGTGGAGAGATTGGTGATTTTGGGAGAATCAACGATCAGTCTGGAGGATATAAAAAAATATGCTGACTATTAATTGGTCAGCATATTTTTTAACCGTTGCTGTTTTGGGCAGTAGGAGCCTTGGCATAGGCCGGACATGGTTTGCTAGATGCGCAAGCACCCAAAGCTAAAATTCCGATCAGCAATGCTAGTGTGGCAAGTCTTTTCATAAAATTCAAATCAAGTTTAAGCCAAATATGTTTAATAAAATTTAATCTAGCAATTACTGAACCAATAAGTTGCAACCCCTAATCTCGGAATTGTCAAATCGACCCAGTACTTCTATCCTACCATCACTGTCCATCCGGCCCAAATCCTGCGTCTCCAAAAAGGCACAGGAATGAAAATTACCCAAATCAATCACGTTTATTCCACCTTGTTTTCGTCTGGTCCAAGACAGAGGATCATTGACATCTCTAAGCATAACGCGCATCGATTGAGGTAGCGTATAATTTCCCTGGCCTTTAGAATATGCCTGAGACATCATCTCCGTCATTCCATATTCGGAGTGAATGGAATCCACACAAAAATATCCGGTTAATATTTCATGGACTTCCTCCCGAATCATCTCTTTCCTTCGCCCTTTCATCCCACCGGTTTCCATGACGATCAGATTTTTTGTTTTGGAAAAAGCAAGGCCGGATTCTACCAAGTCCAATAAGGCAAAGGTCACCCCAAGCAATAGGATTTTTCGGGAATCACCCTTTAACCCATCAATTTTAGAAACCAATTCTTCCTGATCGTACAGATAAAAACCGGAATGCTCCGATTGGGAGACCTTGATAAAATAATCCGCCATGCTTACCAAACTACTTCCTTTTCGCTCTAAATATGCTGGAAGTAAGGCTAGGATGTGATAATCTTCTATGGGACCATATTCGCTTTCAAAAATACGTTTAGCGTGATCCAAATACCAATCAATCGACCAGGTATAATGCCGGCTGGTGATCATTCCCGTTGTGCCTGAGGAGGAAAAAAAGGAAGGAAAAAGAGCAGTATCACCACTGATCACTTTATGCTCCTTGAAAAATCGAATCGGTAGAAAAGGAATCTGATCCAGTGCTTTGACAGATTTAAAGTCAATTCTTCTGGCATTGAGATAAGAACGATAAATTCCATTCTCCAAGGCTTGAAACTGAAAGATTTCCAGTGCAAGTTTTTCGAAGTCCTCAGGCTTTAATTCATCTACTGCCCTAGAAAAACTTTTAAAATCATTCATCGTTTTATATTTTGCATCCAATAGATCTGGTGCCTATCTACTCGGTCGTAAATTTAACTCGCCTTATGCGTTTGAAAAGCTATTTGGGAATATTCTTTGTCATTTTGTTGGGGACTTCCTGTGTCAATCCGCCAGAAAACTTCCCGTCCATTCCCGAAATTGAATATGAGTCTTTGGAATTTATTCCAACTGCAAGTTCAGACTCCTTAGTTTTCGGCTTTGATTTTAGGGATGCAGAAGGAGACCTGGGACTTTCTTCGACCGATATTTTTCCTCCTTTTAATCCTGTCGAATATCAACGGGATCCCGCAGGAAATTTAATCACCTATGCCAATCGGCCTTCCAATGCCCCTGAATATAATCCTATTGATTGGGTAATAGATCCCATCATCAATAATCAGGAAGTTAAAGACACCATTTGGGTTGTCCAAAATCCAAATCAGTACAATATTTTTGTGAAATTCTTCATTAAAAGAAATGGTCAATTCACGGAGTTTAGATGGCAGGATCCACCGTTTTATACCACTTTCAATGGACGTTTTCCTCGTATCCTAAACACTGAAGAAGGTCAAGCAGTAGAGGGAAATGTAAAATACGCCATGCTTTCTTCAGGCTGGGAATCCATATTCAGAAATGACACCATCAGAATCGATGTGCAGATTCAAGACCGACAGCTCAACAGAAGCAATGAAATATCTTCACCGGAGGTTACCTTGAGACAGATTACAAGAAACTAACTTTTGGATTGAAAAATCAACTTTCCTGCTTGGGGAAAAATAAAATGAGGCTGTCTTATAAATAGCTTTAATGTCAGCCTGAGTCTTAAATATTCTTCGAACATACAAAAAGGAGATGACGAAAATTATGATTTGAATCAAATTTTTAGTCACGCTGAGCACTTGAGAGACGAGAGTCTCGAAATCGAAGCGTCCTCGTACCTTCAGACTCCCGTCTTTCGGGTGCTCGGACTGACCTTAATTTTGTGATATTAAGCATCTTTGTCATTGGTAGCACCTGACCAACTAGAGTTGGGCAGTACGAAGGCTATTTCTATCATTCTAGCCCACATTTCGACTTCCTGCCTTTGCCGGCGAGGCAGGCGCTCAATGTAACAACCTTAACTTTTGAGACAGCCTCTTTTTTAGTTTTAGATTTTGGGGAATTTTTTAGGATTAACCTCGTGCATTAAATGATAGACCTTTTCGATCACATCCTCTACGCTCGGTTTGGAAAAATAGTCCCCGTCTGATGAATAAGCAGGTCGATGAGGCTTAGCTGGCAATGTCTGAGGTTCGGAATCCAAATACTTAAAAACATCCTGCCCCTCTATTACTTGCTGAAGCATAAATGCAGAAGCTCCACCTGGAACATCTTCATCTGCGAAAATCACCCGATTGGTCTTCTTTATGGATTCGCCTATCATTCCAGAGGTATCAAATGGCAATAAAGTCTGTACGTCTATAACCTCAACGTCAATTCCGATATCACTGAGCTCTTCTGCAGCTTCCATCACTATTCTACACATCGAACCGTAAGTGACCAAAGTCAAATCTTTTCCTTCTCTCAAAATTTCAGGCTTGCCAACCGGCACGGTATATTCTCCAATGTTAGATGGAAGTTTTTCCTTTAATCGATATCCATTTAGGCATTCGATAATCATGGCTGGCTCATCTGACTTCAGTAGGGTATTGTACATCCCTGCAGCCTGAGTCATATCACGCGGAACGCAAATAACTATTCCTCTAAGGGCCGAAATTATCATTCCCATCGGAGAACCTGCATGCCAAACGCCTTCGAGACGGTGACCTCTGGTTCGCACGATCATTGGGGCTTTTTGGCCGCCTTTAGTTCGATATTGGAGCGATGCCAGATCATCGGACAACATCTGCAAACCATAAAGCAAATAATCCAAATACTGAATTTCGGCAACCGGTCTCAAACCGCGAAGCGCTGCCCCGATTCCTTGACCGATAATAGTCGCTTCCCGGATTCCCGTATCAGTGACCCGGATTTCACCATGTTTGGATTGAAGTCCTGCAAAAGCCTGATTTACATCTCCGATTTTCCCCACATCTTCCCCGAAGGCAAAAAATCGAGGGTCGTTTTCCAACTGGTAATCAAAGAAAGCCTGAAGCACCTCTCTCCCATCGACTGTGGGAGCATTTTCATTAAACTCTGGCTTCACTTCTTTTACTTTCAAAGCCGACCATTCGGATTCGGAGTACAGATGACTGCTGTATCGATCATGATTGATTTCCTGCTGACGCTCAAGCCATAATCTCAATTCATCTTTTGCTTTGCTTTGATCAAAACGAAGGTTTAAAAGGGCTTTTCGAGCGGCAGAGATCACATCTTTACGGATAGGATTGATGGTTTTGGCCAGCTCTTCGGCCATTTGCTCCAAAACCACTTTCCGGCTACTTCCCTGAGCAGCAACTTTGATTAAAGAAACCGCCTCTGCAAGTTCTTTTTTGATCGAACCACTGAAGGCAGCCCAAGCGGCTTCCTTATCTTTTTTTACCTGAAGCTTTGATTCGTTCTCAATCTGATCAAGCTGATCGGCTGTGGCAATATTATTTTTGAGAATATATTCCCTGAATTTCAAATTACAATCCCAAGCTTTTTCCCACTCCAGTCTTTCGGTGGACTTGTATCTTTCATGTGAGCCAGAAGTAGAGTGTCCTTGCGGCTGAGTCATTTCCACTACGTGAATCAAAACTGGGACATGGCCCTCACGGGCAATTTGTCCTGCTCGTGAAAAAGCCTCAAGCAAGGCTTCGTAATCCCAACCCTTGACTTTGATGATTTCATAGCCTTCTTTTCCTTCTGTCCGCTCAAACCCTGCTAAAGCATCAGAAATATTGCCTTTGGTCGTATGATATTTATTGGGCACCGATATTCCATATCCATCATCCCAAATAGCAACTACCATGGGGACTTGCAAAACTCCAGCGGCATTGATTGATTCGAAAAAGAGCCCTTCTGAAGTAGAGGCGTTTCCGATTGTTCCCCAAGCGACTTCATTGCCATTGACAGAGAAATCCTTGAAAGATTTTAGGCCTTTATTGTGACGAAAAACTTTAGAAGCATAAGCCAAGCCGAGCAATTTGGGCATTTGAGCAGCAGTGGGCGAAATATCTGCAGCAGAATTGTAGCGATTAGTTAAGGATTTCCAACTTCCGTCTTCATTTAAGGATCGAGTCGCAAAGTGCCCGTTCATCAATCTACCCGCACTAGCCGGATCAGCTTCCACGTCGGTATGAGCATACAATTGGGCGAAATATTGCTGAACATTCAATTCACCCAAGGCCATCATAAATGTCTGATCTCGATAATATCCCGACCGAAAATCCCCCAATTGGAAAGCTCTGGCCATCGCTAATTGGGCAAGTTCTTTTCCGTCACCAAAAATTCCAAATTTGGCTTTTCCCATAAAAACCTCTTTTCGCCCCATCAAGGAAGCCTGACGACTGATCATAGCGATCTTGTAGTCTTGAAGAATTTCCTCATTTGAGGGGATGACACCTTTTCGGTTTTTTGAGAGAGATTTTAATTCTGCCATGGATCTTTTTTACTCAGAAGTTAATTTGGGTTTATGTGCTAGCTAGCGTATTCCAAAAATAAACAAATCCTTTTTCTATACAAATTTGTATTTTAAATTTTCTCAAACAAAAATTTTGAATAAAGCGATAAAATATCATCTTCGTAAAATATTATTCTGTCAATAGATATTTGACTGTTGAATTATTTCAATTTTTATTCCATTAAAATCTATTGTCGAACACTTCTTTTGCAAAAATAAATTCTCAAAATTATCAATGCTTAAAATTTAAATTTTGAAATATTCTTTATATACAGATGAATTTTAAGAATAAAGTTTTGAAAAAAATAAATTTTCGAAATCAGACAAAATTCTATTCGCTTTTGTTCTTTTTCGAATGCTTTGGCATTTATCTTTGCCGTCAAATTATAAATCCAAATTGACAAGTCATGATAATAGGTGTTCCCAAAGAAATTAAAAATAACGAAAACCGGGTAGCTCTGACTCCGGCCGGCGCCAAGGAATTGGTTAAGAGAGGACATACCGTCTATGTTCAGCATACGGCAGGTGAAGGTAGCGGATTCAGTGACGAGACATATGAAGCTGCCGGAGCTCAAATCCTTCCCACCATCGAGGCAACTTATGAAATCGCCGAGATGATTATGAAAGTCAAAGAGCCGATCGAACCTGAGTATAAATTGATCAAAGAAGGTCAATTATTGTTTACCTATTTTCATTTTGCTTCCTATGAGCCGCTGACTAAAGCGATGATAGAAAGCAAATCTGTTTGTCTTGCTTATGAGACTGTGGAAAAAGTCGACAGAAGTCTGCCGCTTTTGATTCCAATGTCCGAAGTCGCCGGCCGAATGGCAGTACAAAAGGGGGCAAACTATCTGGAAAAACCACTTAAAGGGAGAGGGATCCTTTTAGGAGGTGTCCCAGGTGTACTTCCCGCCAAGGTTTTGATCTTAGGTGGTGGAATTGTGGGAACACAAGCCGCATGGATGGCTGCCGGATTAGGCGCAGATGTGACTATTATGGATGTTTCACTTCAGCGAATGCGATACTTGGACGATGTGATGCCAGCCAATGTGAATACCATGATGTCAAATGAATACAATATCAGAAACATGATCAAATCCTCTGATTTGATTATCGGAGCGGTATTGATCCCTGGGGCGAAGGCGCCACATTTGATCACCAGAGATATGCTGAAGGAAATGAAACCTGGAACTGTCCTCGTGGATGTCGCAGTCGACCAAGGCGGATGCATCGAAACCTGCAAGCCTACGACTCACGAAAACCCAACCTTCATTATCGATGATGTGGTTCACTATTGCGTGGCAAACATGCCTGGAGCGGTACCTTATACTTCTACCTTGGCATTGACAAACGCTACCCTTCCTTACGCGATGCAACTCGCCGACAAAGGCTGGAAAAAAGCTGCACAAGAAAACCCGGAATTAGTCCCTGGGCTTAATGTGATCAACGGAGAAATCGTTTACAAGGCGGTGGCAGAAGCTTTTGATCTTTCTTATGTTCCTGTCGAAAAATATCTAATGGACTAATTATCATTAAACTATCCATAAAATTAAAAAGCTGAATTCTTGATTGAATTCAGCTTTTTCTATGAATACAAAGGAGGGGTTAATTTAGATTTTCCAGTACCCTCATCAGTTTTTCCCTTACCTCTTTGGCGAGAGTTTCAATTTCGGGATTCTTGACAGCTGCCATTGCCGCAGCAGGATCCATTACCGCCACTTCGTATGATTTATTTTTAATTTCACGAATCGTGACATTGCACGGAAGTAAGGTCCCGATATGGGGTTCTGCTTCCAATACTTTGTCTGCAAAAACAGGATTGCAGGCACCTAAAATCAAATAAGGGGCATAATCTTTTCCCAATTTCTTTTTCATCGTCGCCTGAATGTCGATTTCAGTCAAAATCCCAAAACCCTCAATTTTCAAGGCGGCTTCTACTTCATCTCTGATTTCTTGCAGAGAATTTCTTTCGAGTATTTTTTCCTTATAATATGACATATCATTGACTTTGGTGAATAATAAACTTACAAAAATCTGAGCGTACCTCCCGTGTGAAAAGTCACAAAATGATATGGAAAAGGCAATCCGAAAATTTTTTTCAAAAGAATCGAAACCCTTTAATGTATTTATCACTTCGAATAAAAGAGATTTGTAAAACGCCTAGGTGATTCTCCTAAGAGAATTTATCTTTACTAAGCCAACCCTAAAAACAAGACAATGAACATTGCAGAAAATTTGCATGATATAAAATCCTCTTTTTTCAACCCTGACTGTCTGCTGATAGCCGTAAGCAAAACCAAACCGATAGCAGACCTTTTAGAAGCCTATGAAGCTGGTGTAAGGGATTTTGGAGAAAACAAAGTACAGGAAATTCAGGCCAAGGAGCCCGAAATGCCGGATGATACCCGATGGCATATGATCGGACATTTACAACGAAACAAAGTCAAGTACATCGCGCCTTTTATCCATTTGATTCACAGTGTGGATTCATTTAAGCTGTTGAGCGAAATCAATAAGCAAGGCGAAAAAATAGATCGGAAGATTTCTGTTCTCCTTCAAATCCACATTGCCGAGGAAGAAAGTAAATTTGGTTTTGACATTGCAGAACTAGAGGAAATGCTGAATTCTGATGAATTCAAAAAATTAAGTCACGTAAACATCAAAGGTCTGATGGGAATGGCTACCTTAACAACTAATCAGGATCAAATCAGAAAGGAATTTAAGGGTCTTAAAACGCTCTTTGAAGAAATCAAAAAGAGAGACTTACCTGATTTTATGCAACTGGAGGAACTTTCCATGGGAATGAGCAGCGATTATCGGGTTGCCCAAGAGGAAGGAAGTACAATGGTGAGAATTGGTTCCTCTATATTCGGAGCCAGAAATTACAACTGAATTAAACTTCTTAATATTCCAACACCCCATGAACCCTAAACAAATTATTCAAGTAGCCGCAATTCTCGGTGCCCTTGCTGTCGGAATCGGCGCATTTGGCGCCCATGGATTGGAAGATATTTTGGCAAAAAATGGACGAACCGAAACTTTTGAGACGGCTGTCAAATATCATTTTTACCATGCCATTACCTTGCTATTAGTAGGCATATTATCCAACAGCAGAGTCGGATACCTGCGAGGAATGTCTTTTTCGGCAATCAATTTAATCATTGGAATCATCATCTTCTCCGGTTCTCTTTATATCCTATCGATCACCAACATTACCTGGCTTGGTGCAATCACTCCCATCGGTGGAATCGCCTTTATTTTGGGCTGGGTAGGGATTTTTTGGACGGTTACAAAAAGATAAGTTAAATGCAAAAAAGGCTTACCTTCTTGGTTTTTTTGATTTTCTACCTTCCATTGGTTCATGCTCAAGTCAGTCAAGAGCAATACGCCAAACTGGAATCTATACTTGGTGATGAAGGGTTTTTCGGAGGTCATCTGACAGGCTTCATGCTTTACGATTTGGATTCACAGCGGGTTTTGTTTGAGAAAAATTCTCATATCCGATTTACTCCCGCTTCCACAACCAAGCTATTCACTCTTTTTTCCAGTTTGGTCATTCTGAATGACAGTACCCAAACCCTAAGATATGTCCAGTCCGGAGACACCTTGAAGATCTGGGGCTCAGGAGATCCCAGCTGGAACTACCTCGATCTCTATCAACCCGACTACCAAAACTTCTTCAAGTCCGCTAAAATCATCCAATTCTCTGATGCAAACCTAAAATCAACACCTTTCGGGAGTGGTTGGCAATGGGATGACTATTATTATTATTTTTCCGCTGAGCGGTCTTCTTTGCCGATTTATGGAAACCTGATCAAAGTCGAGCGATCCAGCAGACCGCCCAGAGTAAGTCCCCCTTTTTTTCAAGATGCAGTATTTTCTACCTCATCCGATATCAAGGATTTGGAACGTGATTTTCATTCCAATCGCTTTTACTACAACCCCAAAAGCTATCGTGGCAGAGAAGATTATATTCCTTTTATTACTTCTCCGAAGCTGTTTGTTCAGTTGGCCTCCTTAGAAACCGGCAAACCTTGGATATACAAGTCTGATTCTCTACCCAAAAACCATCAGATTTGGAGAGCCGCTCCACTTTACCCTATTCTCAAAGAAATGATGCTTGAGAGTGACAATTTTTTAGCGGAGCAATTGATGTACATGGTTTCGGATCGGATTTTTGGTGAAATTGACATTGAGCGGGCCATCGAATTTGTCTTGAAAACCTATTTGTATGATTTGCCGGATGAACCGATCTGGATTGATGGCAGTGGCCTTAGCCGCTACAATTTATTCACCCCGAGAAGTATGGTTGCACTTTTTGAAAAAATATATCGAGTGCTCCCTGATGATCAGCTTAAAGAACTCCTTCCTACGGGTGGAGTGTCCGGCACAATCAAAACTAACTATCAGGCTCGAGAACCTTACATTTTTGCCAAAACCGGTACAATGAGCAACAATCACAGCTTGGTAGGTCTGATACAAACTACTAAAGGCAAAACGTATTGCTTTGCCTTTATGAATTCTAACTACCCCCAAAAAACCTCCGAAATCCGACGAGAAATGGAGAAAGTTCTTTTGCTCGTTCGGGATAATTTTTAATCTATTTTTTCTCTAAAATCATTGAAGACTGCGGTCCTAAAACCACTTCAGATCCATTGATTCCAACTTTCCCAAATTCAAACAAGGATTCCGTGTAGTTCTCTGGGATTTCGATCTTCACCTCTTCTTGTCCGATATTATGGATCGCAAAAACAGATTGGTTTTCATAATTTCGGAAGTAAGCCATTATGGTAGCTGGAAAGGTTGCTTCTGGCAATTCCAAGGAACCAATAGCCAAAGCCGGATTGGTATTTCGTAAGGCAATCAATTGTTTGTAGTGATTAAAAAAGCTATTGGGATCTTCCCGCTGCTGCGCCAAGGGAGTGACTTCCCCATCGATTGAATATTTTGACTCAATCCATGTCGCTCTCCCACTGTCTTTATCTTTTTCATCCCAAAGAAAAGGTTCTCGTATATGTTCATCGGGTTTAATTCCTTTCATACCGATCTCTTCCCCATAGTAAATGTAAGGAGCGCCAGGCATGGACATCATCACTGCGATGGCTTGTTTTTGCTTGTCAGGATCCGAACCTAGCTCATTGAGAAGTCTAGGTTGGTCGTGATTGGAAGAGATGGTAGCATCGATAAATTCGGAGGTGATATTCTGGTAAAAATCGATGATCTCTTTTTGCTTTTCGGGCAGGATCATCCCATTTTCTGTGTTAAAAGCTTCCAGCAAAGTATAGTGAAAGTCAAAATTAAAAAGCGCTGGCAAGCCTGGTAAGTAAGGTGCTACCACTTCTTTTTTGTCATACACTTCGCCGACCAAATAAACATCGGGTTTGATTTTTTCCATTTCGGCACGAAACTCCTTCCAAAACTCATGATTATCGCTCGGTCTGTCATCCGGAAAAATATGCTTGGCTGCATCCAATCTAAATCCATCCACTCCGATTTCTTCCAGCCAAAAACGCCCGATTTCATAGATTTCCTCCCGTACTTTAGGATTGTCAAAATTCAAATCAGGCATTCCTCCCCAGAAAAAACCATAGTAGAAATCCTCTCCCTCTCCCGGATCATGCCATTGCTGGATGTTATCGGAGTCGAGGGTAATCACCTTTTTATTTAAGTAATCGGCAATCGTGTCTTTTTGTGCCCAAACATAATAATCCCGATACGGATTGTCTCTTCCGGATTTGGACTCTAAAAACCAAGGATGCTGATTGGAAGTATGATTGATAATCATATCGATCACAATTTTGATATCCCGCTTATGAGCTTCTGCTAGGAGATTTTTGAAATCATCCATCGTGCCATAATCCGGGTGAACAGCCTTGTAATCCGTCACATCATACTTGTGATAAGTTGGTGAGGGCATAATCGGCATAAACCAAATGGCATCGGCACCTAATTCCTCTACATAATCGAGTTTTTGGGTAACTCCATTAAAATCCCCTATCCCATCTCCATTCGAATCGTAAAATGACTGAACAAATATCTCGTAAGTCACACCGGCTTTTGGCCAATAGTTTACGGGCTGAACGTCTCTTTTCTCTTGGCAAGAAACCAAGCTAAAAACAGTCAAAACTGTGGGAATCAAGGATCTTTTCATGGTTAATTTTTCTTTTTGGGAAAAGAAAAAGTCACCTGATCCAAGTGACTTTTCTTTTTCTTTTTCAAGTCTGATTAGTTTCGGTTGACTGCGTTGAGCATATCAAAAGCGACCTCAAGACGCTTGACAAATGCTTCTTCACCTTTGCGCAACCAAACGCGAGGATCATAAAACTTTTTATTTGGACTATCCGGACCTTCTGGATTTCCCAGTTGGGTCTGAAGGTAACCTTCATTTTTCTTGTAATAGTTAAGAATACCTTCCCAAGTTGCCCATTGCATATCCGTATCGATATTCATTTTGATAGAGCCATAAGAATTGGCTTCTCTGATTTCCTCAAGGGAAGATCCTGAACCTCCATGGAACACGAAATTCAATGGCTTGCCAATTGTACCATATTTGGTATTGATGAAATCCTGAGAATTCTTCAAAATGATTGGTTTCAGACTCACGTTTCCAGGCTTGTAGACTCCGTGTACGTTTCCGAAAGCTGCAGCGATAGTAAATAAATCACCGATTTGCTTCAGGTGCTCGTAAGCATATGCCACTTCTTCTGGCTGGGTATAAAGTTTCGAAGAATCGATGTCGGTATTGTCCACTCCGTCTTCCTCTCCTCCTGTCACACCGAGTTCGATTTCGATAGCCATTTGAAGCTTCTCGAATTCACGGAAGTAATTACATGAAATCTCTACATTTTCCTCCAAAGGCTCCTCAGATAGATCCAGCATGTGTGAACTATACAATGGCCGCTTGTGAATTTCATAATAAGCTTTACCTGCTTCTAGCATTCCATCGATCCAAGGCAGCAATTTTTTCGCTGCATGATCGGTATGCAAAATCACAGGAACTCCATAGGCTTCGGCCATTTGGTGCACATGGTGCGCACCCGATACCGCTCCGGCGATACTTGCTTGCTGCTTATCATTGGCTAGGCCTTTTCCGGCAAAAAACTGAGCACCTCCATTGGAGAATTGTATGATTACGGGAGAATTTACTTTTTTGGCGGTTTCCAATACTGCATTGACAGAATTGGTCCCGATGACATTGACGGCCGGTAATGCAAACTCACTTTCTTTTGCGTAAGCATAAAGATCTCTGAGCTCTTGTCCGTACTTTACTCCAGGTTTAAATTTCATTACGAATTAGGTTTGGTTAATTTTTAATAAAGCGCTGGTGGAGCACTCGTCTGGTATCAAACGCCTCAAAGATATAAAGACCCGCTTTAATATTCCCTAAATCGAATTCTAAAATCTGATTATCAGTGGTAGTTTGCCCTTCTTTCACTTCCTTGCCGGTCATATCAATAATTCGATAATTGGCCTCATTCATTCCTTTTGGCAGCTGCACAAAAAGCTGTCCGCTGCTCGGGTTGGGATACACAGCAAATTCTGAAGAATTGACCGGCTCCCTCGGAATAGAAGTAACAAAATCCTCCTGCAAAATTCCACGCTCAGGTGTAGGAAGCCGCTCATTGGTAAACAGATAAAATTCTGATGGCCTCAAATTAAAGTTCACCGTCGATCCGGTGACATTAAATTCCTCTCCAGTAAAATAATTATACCAGGTACCCGTCGATGGAAAAGCCAAAGGCACATTCCCAGCATTACTCAAGCCAAAATTCCCATGAATAACCACATCCATATCTGCATGCTCCAGAATAATGGATTTCACATTGCCACTCAAGGTCAAAACCACCTCCTCAGGATTGCTAAAAACTTGATGCGCTGTCCGTAAATGAATCATTTCTTTATACAGCTGAAAAAGCCTATTTCGCTGCGGATCGTCCAGGTATTCCCATCGCGTAGGTTTGATTCCCAGCCGGTCATTGTTCAGCTCCTCATCATATCCAAACTCCCCAAACTGCCATAGCATTTTGGGTCCGGGAACAGCAAAAAAGAAGGCGGTCAACAGCTGATTTCGATTGATAGCATTTTCGAGCTCCCGAATATTCAGTAGAGATGTATTACCAAAATTCAATGATTCCCACATGACGCGTTCTTCATCGTGGGATTCTTGATAGGCAATCAGATTCGGTTCATTCCAATCCCGCTCTCCGTGATATGCCCAGTTAAATGAGCGATTTTCTCCTTTGGCCAATTCTCGGAAATCTCCATTCATATTTCCCCAAAACATCAAGCCATAATCGGCCAGCTCTTTTTCCTCATCATTGGCTGCCAAATGCTCCAAAATCACATAAGCATCGGGATGGTTGGCTTTGATTTGATCATAGATATGTTTCCAGATTGCGATCCGACTGGGATCATATTGGGACCAAAAGTTCACATTATCCCCGGAGTTGACTTGGGTAAATCCCTTGGACAAGTCAAAGCGAAATCCATCTACTTTATATTCAGTCAACCAGTAATTATTCACACTATCGACAAATTCCCGGGTGTATTCACTTTCGTGGTTGAAATCATAGCCCACATTAAATGGGTGCTTGGCGACGCGATTAAACCATGGATTATCTTCGGTAGGTGCTCCATAGTCTCCATCATTGTAAAGTCTGACCATGGGATTTTGACCAAAAGCATGATTGAGCACCATATCCAAAATCACGACCATTCCTTTTCCATGAGCCGCGTCAATGAGCCTTTTCAGATCATTTTTGGTTCCATAATATTTATCCGGAGCAAAGAAAAACGAAGGATTGTATCCCCAGGAAAGGTTTCCTTCAAATTCACCCACTGGCATCAATTCGATAGCATTAACCCCGAGCTCTTCCAAATAATCCAACCGATCGATAACCGCCTGATAGGTTCTCTCTTCATCAAAATCCCTTACCAATAGCTCATAAACTACCAAATTTTCGGGAGCTGGCTTTTCATAGTTTGTATTTTGCCACTCAAAAGGCTCTTGGGCTGTCTGAAGGTAGGTAGCTTGAAAATTAGTTTTCCCCGCAGGAAAAGGTTTCAAACCCGGGTATCTACCTTGAGTAATTATTTCCTGATCATTAAATGGATCAGAGGTTTTGTCCGCATAGGGATCCCCTATTCGAATACTGGCGTCTACTAAATATTGGAAAATATACTCTTGTTGAGGAACGAGATTTTCAATTCTCAGCCAGAAGATCTCCCCATCAGGAGTTCTATTCATTTGGTATTCGGGCAAGACTTCCCAATCATTAAAATCTCCAATGACATGGGCAAGTTTCTTTCCCGGTGCCTGAAGTGCCAAAATGACTTCTGTATCTGAAATATAATTGATCCCCAATCGTGCACCCGCAGGCAATTCCTCAATTTGCGAAGCTCCAAAAACAACAATATCCAGAGATTGAGTATCGGTCTCCCCTCCAGCGGTGGCAATCGCCTCAAGCCTAAAACTTCCCGGTTCTGTGGCTACAAAATCATAAGTCAGAGAAGTGGATGAGGCCACAGTTGCGACTTGTTCACCATCCAATTCGAAACTGATTTCCGCTTCCTCGGAAGTTTCTGCTTTTACTGAATACCCTTCTCCTACTTCCAGCGAAAGTGAAGGCCCGGAAGGATCCGTAATTTGAACCCCAAATCCTTGACTGAGGTCAACAAAGAAGTCTGAATTGGAGGACGTTTTTCCTTCTCTAGTACCATCAACATTTCTAAAAACCATCCCTAACCGATAAATAGTTTGTCCATTGGGGTTTTCAAAAAAGTCATCCGGAGTCAATTCAAAAGTATAAATATTATCCTCTCCCTCGACCTTGGTCATTTTGGCTTCAGGAATATCCTGTCCCCATTCAAAAGGCACAATAGACCAAGTGGTGGATTCTGGACCCTCTGTCACCGCACCGATGTGAATGTAAACGTCACAGTTGCAATCCTCCAGACCCGTAGTTCCCTCAGATGCATCGTAAATGATTTTGACAGGCGCTGAAGCATTGGGAACGGAAGGTTCAGTGCTGACTTGTGCAAAAAGTGAAGAGCTCCATAAAAGCCCTAGAGCAAAGAATATTCGGGACAAGGTCTTTTTCATCATAGCATTTGAAAGGGGAGAATCCGGCTCTGGAAAAAACATCTTCCAAAGCCGGATTAAGCCAATTTAACTGAAAATCAGTTTAATTTTTAGTAAGCGTGTAAGTTACGATCTCTGGATCATTAAAATTGAGCGTAATGGTATAATTACCCGCCTCTGCCACTGGAATATCAGCTCCCCCGGTGGTCAACTCACCATCAGCACCCCCGTAGTTGTAGTCCCAGTTTTCGTTGGCTCGAAATTTAATATTACCTGTTGTCAAATCAGTCGTGAGCGTCAACACGTTATTTTCGTTATCAAATTGCATTTTGGTTTCCGCATCCCAGCCACCTTCTGTGGCATCACCGATAACTCCCCAATAAAGCGGATCGCTCAGCGTGTAAGTCTTGGCATCCAGATCTACCTCCATGTAAAACGTTCCAAATTCTTCCACCTTGATATTTGCACCGTCGGGATCGAGGTCTCCATCGGCATCATTATCGCCGTAGTTTCTTCCATCCACCCATTCGTTAGTTTCAGACACTTTGAATTCTCCTGATCCACCGGGAAGAATATGAACGTACCCTTGATAAACATCGTCAAAGTTGACGGATTTCAAGGTGGTCGCTTCATTGGCGATATTCCAACCCTGATAATCACCTGGTACATACAACACCGGATAATCCACAAACGCAGCAAACGGAGTGACTGAAAGCGTCACTACGTCCCCATAAATAGGAGAAAGTGGCTGATTAATCGAAGATTTCACTCGAAACTCAGTTTCTGTAGCAGTTTCTGCAACGGCTCCTTTAGCGATCAATTCATCGTTGATATCCTGAGCAACTACCTCAATGATATTTGAGGTAGAAGTTCCCAATTCGACCGGATCCGAAAATCCAGCACCGGCAAGGTCCATTTCAAGGGTGTAAGATACGGTACCTTGCATTCCAAAATCTGCGGAAGTCACCTGAAATTCAATTACTTCTTCGGCCGATTCATTGGTCAATACCAAAGTGGAACCAGCAGAAGGACTGCTCAATGCAGCTCCTGTTTGAGGAATAATAGGTGGCATTTCGTACGATTCACATGCCAAAAGGACCGGCATTAAAGCCAATCCCCATCCAATTTGTCGAAGTACTTTCATAGAGTTTATTGTTAATTAATTAGGGTTGAATTCTTGATTTTGTACAATTTTTTTCTAGATGGTCAACTTGCTATTCGGATAGGAAGAGAAAAAACTAAAATGGTTTTTCGCTTCCCAGTTGAAAGTATATTCATGAAAAATCAAAGTTTCAATAGCTCATGTGGAAAAAACTACTAAATTTTTATTGCAAACGATTGCGTTAACGTTTGCATTCCAAAAGATTTTTTTACCTACAAGTTCTTTACATTCAATGTTTTGGAAATTTAATTTTACGGCTATATTGAGAATTGATTTCTGAGAAAGCGATTAAAGTGTATATTCATTTCTCGGAAAAATATAATTTTATGAAAATCGGTCAAGCCACTATTAAAGATATTGCAAGAGAACTGAATGTCTCCTCCTCCACGGTTTCCAGAGCATTAAAAGATTATCCGGGTATTTCCGACGAAACCAAGCGAAAAGTGAAAGAGTTGGCCGAAAAACTCAATTACCGACCCAACGCCATTGCCCTTTCGCTTCGAAAAAGTAGGTCATATACCATCGGAGTAATTATCCCTGAGGTGGTTCATTTCTTTTTCTCCACAGTCATCAGTGGAATAGAAGAAGTCGCATATTCCAGAGGATATAATGTGATCTTGACTCAGACCAATGAGAAACTAGCTCGCGAAAAATCAAGTATTGAAACCATGCTTTCCAACCAAATCGATGGTTTTTTGGTCAGTTATTCAAAAGAGACGGAGGATTTTGAGCACTTTTCCAAATTACTGGATCAAGGCTTTCCTATAGTATTTTTCGATCGTGTTCCTGCCATTCCAAACGCCATCAATGTCATGGTCGATGATTATAAAGGTGCTTTCGATGCCGTGACGCATCTCATCCATCAAGGTTACGAGCGAATAGCTCATCTTGCTGGACCAAAAAGCTTGATGATCAGTAAGGAGCGGGAACGCGGCTATCGGGATGCATTGGCTAATCATGGTATGGAAATCAACCCGGAATATATCATCGAATGTCCCGTCGGCACAGATGATGAAAGTCAGCGCATCACCAAAGATCTTTTTCAAAATCTAGAGCAGAAGCCAGATGCTTTCTTTGCCAATAATGATATGGCTGCGGTCGGCGCGATGCTAGCTTGCAAAGCTATGGGATTAAGAATTCCCGAAGATGTGGGAATTGTAGGCTTTAGCAATTGGCAATTTTGCTCAATGATCGACCCTAGCCTTTCCTCTGTGGCGCAACCTGGATTTAATATGGGTGCCAAAGCTACCGAGATCCTTTTGGACATTATTGAGAAAAAAATTGAAGCTTCAGAAATAGAGCTTCCTGTTACCCTAGACACGGAACTTTTGGTCAGAAAATCATCTGTGCGCTTAAAATCCTGATTTTTTTCCATCCAATTAAAAAAAATGATGCAATCGATTGAATAGGGCAAATTTCTTTCGGTAAGCAGTTTTAAGGTTTTGGGTATCGATAAAACCTGCTTATACTACCTGTATCGCGGATTTTTAGGTTTGATAATCGTTTCTAAATTAGCGATGATAGATCACTTTTAATCAGCTAAAATCAATTAGCATTATGCCTCAAAATAATTCATCATCGCGCCATTTAGGGATGGGAAACGTGACAGAATGGAACGAATTTGAATTCGGGATCAAAGGAAAAACCAGTGAAGCATATTTTCAGCTGTCTGTTTATGATTCCGGCACGATAAGAATCCAAGCTGGCAAATATGCTGAATTTGAATCCAACCCCTACGCGGTCTTACAGTCCCCCAAAACGGTCAAATTTTCGATAGAAAATGATTCAAATAAAATCACCATCACCACTGATCTGCTCAGGGTAGAGGTCAAACTTTCGGGATTTTTAATTCGCTTTTTTACTCTGGATGGGGAATTGATCAACGAAGACGATTCTTTAGGTATTTCTTGGATTGGAACAGAAGTCAGCTGCTATAAACGTGTAAGACCAGAGGAAAAATTTATCGGACTCGGCGAAAAAACCGGAAACCTCAATCGTGCAGGAAAGGCCTATACCAATTGGAACACGGACTATTTTGCTTACGGAGTTGGGGATGATCCGCTTTATATGAGTATTCCTTTTTACATCGGGATTCACGAAAAAGCCAACTACGGTATATTCTTTGACAACACCCATAAGTCAGTTTTCAATTTCGGCGCGAGCACCAATCGCTTTGTTTACTTCGGTGCTGAAGACGGTGATATGAATTATTTTTTCATTTATCGTCCAAGCGTTTCTGAAATCATATCGAGCTATACCGCGCTTACCGGAAGAATGGAACTCCCGCCTATTTGGTCTTTGGGTTTTCAGCAATGCCGATACAGCTATTATCCTGACTCAGAGGTAAAAACCCTCGCTAATACCTTCAGGGACAAAGATATGCCGGCAGACGTGATCTACTTGGACATTCACCACATGGAATCTTATAAAGTTTTCACTTTTGACGGAAAAAATTTTCCAGATCCGAAAAGCCTGATTGCTGAACTCAAAAAGAAAGGCTTTAAAGTGGTGGTCATTATGGATCCGGGTATCAAAACTGAAAAGGGGTATTTGCCCTACGAAGAGGGAAAAAAACAGGGGCTATTTGTCAATTATCCGGATGGAGAGGAATACCAAGCGCAAGTCTGGCCGGGTTGGTGTGCCTTTCCGGATTTTACCCATAAGCAAACCCGAGCGTGGTGGGCTGAGAAAATGGCTTTTTATACCGAAGCCGGTGTGGATGGTTTTTGGACAGACATGAATGAGCCGGCATCTTGGGGGCAGTTTACGCCAAATTTGATTGAGTTTTCCTACGAGGGGGAAACTGTTTCTCATAGAAAAGCTAGAAACATCTATGGAATGCAAATGGCTCGAAGTGCTCAGGAAGGCTCAAAAATCAACCGTAAAAATCAACGTCCTTTTGTCCTCACCAGATCCGGCTATGCGGGAATACAACGCTATGCTGCTGCTTGGACGGGAGACAATGTGGCCTCTGAAGAACATATGATGGCTGGAGTGAGGCTGGTCAATAGCTTAGGTATCAGTGGAGTTTCATTTTCCGGATACGATGTGGGGGGATTTGCAGGTGAAGCCAGTAAATCGCTCTTTGCCAGATGGATGAGTTTGGGTGCGTTTGCCCCACTTTTCAGGGCACATTCCATGATCAACAGCAACGATGCAGAGCCTTGGGCCTTTGGTGAAGAAGTGGAGGAAATTTCCCGTAATTACATGAAACTGCGCTATGCTCTTCTACCGACCATTTATTCTAAATTTTATCAATCTACCCTAGACGGCTTGCCGATTGCAAAATCCCTGGCGGTTTCATTTCCACTGGACCAAAAGGTTTTTCAGACAGCCTATCAAAATCAGTATCTTTTCTGCGATCACTTTTTGGTAGCCCCTATTGAAAGTACGCGGGATATTGCAAAAATCTATCTTCCTGAGGGATCTTGGTATTACCTTTATTCCGATGAATTTTACCTCGGAAATCAAGAAATTTATTTAGAAACACCATTGAATTACCTTCCAGTATTGGTAGAAGAAAGTGCAATCTTCACTACCCAATCCCCTATTTCACATTGTGGAGAGGAAACTGATGGGATTTTATCTATTCACCTTTATAAAGGGGAAAAGGAAAACCAATTTGTCCACTATGAAGATGATGGGGAAAGCTACGATTACCTGAACAAGGGCTTTTTTAAACGAAAGATCAACTATTCACCTAAAGAAATGACATTGATCCTAGAGGAATCCAGCGGCAATTTCAAGTCAAAATTCCACAGCGTGAAATTATACCTTCATGGTTTTAAAACCGATGTCCTCACTATCAATGGAAAAAGTGAACCTAGCCAAGTGAACAACTTTGCATTTTTAGGTAAATTATCTGAATTTGATCCATTGCCTGAGCATGATCAGCCCTATTATGAAATCGAGTCACTCCATTCTATAACTTTCGAACACTTGACAACTGAAATCACCATCTCAGGCCTTTTCTGACCTTATCCCTATCTCAAACCCAACCGTAACCCATGACCCCACAAAAAGAAAGACTTAGCTTCTGGCAAATCTGGAATATGAGTTTTGGTTTTCTAGGAATCCAATTTGGTTTTGCTTTACAAGGAGGCTTTATGTCTCGTATCTTCCAGACTTTGGGAGCGGATAAGGACACCATTCCTTTTCTTTGGATAGCGGCGCCTCTTACTGGTTTATTGGTTCAGCCGATAGTAGGATATCTCAGTGATCGAACTTGGCATCCTAAATTTGGAAGACGGAAGCCTTTCTTTTTCATTGGAGCTGTCTTGAGTACTATCGCCCTGTTTTTTGCGCCATATTCATCTGCGCTTTGGATGGCTGCGGGTTCTTTGTGGATTTTAGATGCTTCGATCAATATCAGTATGGAGCCTTTTCGTGCGCTCGTTGCGGACAAGTTGCCAGATGCTCAGCGATCTTATGGTTTTGTCGTTCAGACTTTAATCATTGGGATCGGGACATGGATCGCCTCCAATTTGCCTTGGATGATGACCCAGCTCGGAGTTCCTAATACCGCTGCTGCCGGAGTCATTCCTGATTCGGTAAAATATGCTTTTGGGATTGGGGCGGTGGTCTTGTTTGGGTCGATACTTTACACCATTCTTACTACAGATGAATATCCTCCAGAAGATCTGGAAGACTTTCAACGGGAAAAGGAAGCCAGCCGTGGTTTTTTTGCAGGATTCAGAGAGATTATCGGAAATATCGCAAATATGCCCCCGGTCATGAAAAAACTGGGGATAGTTCAGTTTTTTTCTTGGTTTGCATTCTTTACCATGTGGAGTTTTGCGACTCCGGCCATCACGGAGCATGTGTTCGGAGCCACCGATACGACTTCAGCTGCTTACAATGATGCTGCTGATAGCGTAGGAAACTATCTGGGCACGTATGGTTTGGTCTCTATGTTTTATGCCTTGATTTTGGCGTTTATCGCAAGTAGAATAAAAATCAACCGGCGACTACTTCATTTATCCAGTTTGATCTTGGGTGGGATTGGCTTTATTCTGATCTATTTTATACCTGAGCCGTGGATGCTCCACATTTGCTTTTCTTTGGTAGGAATTGCCTGGGCAAGTATTTTATCCATGCCTTATGCCATGCTTTCGAGTTCGGTAGAGCCAAGAAAAATGGGCGTTTACATGGGGATTTTCAACATGTTTATCGTCATTCCCCAGATCGTAGCAGCGCTTGGAGGGGTAAATTTTCTCTACAAACTGATCTTTGGAGACCAAGTCATCAACACTATGCTTTTGTCAGGTACTTTCCTGATTTTAGCGGGTTTCTCTACCTTGCTGATTACGGACAGAAGAGCCACTCATGATTGATTGATATTCCTTGGTCAAAAAAGGATTTTTGGATGGGATCAAATTGATAAATTCGAGTTCAAATTCCCATTAATCGATCAAAATGAAAGTCTTAAAAATCATAGGAGTTCCTGAGCATTTTAATTTTCCCTGGAGATCTATCGTGGATAAGCAACCACTATTGGATCAAGGAGTCTCACTATCCTGGCAGGACGAAAGCCGGGGATCAGGTCAAATGATTAATGCTCTCACAAGTGGTGAAGTTGACCTAGGAATAATTCTTACCGAGAGCTTTCTTAAGGCTTTTCAAGAAGAAAAACCTTTGAAAATGATCGGATACCATGTTAATTCACCATTATGCTGGGGAATTCATGTTGGAAAAAACAGCAAGATAAATTCCTTGGACGAAGTAAAGAGTCCCAGTTTTTTCATCAGTCGGGAAGGTTCGGGATCTCATTTGATGGCTTCGGTATTGGCTGAGCGGGAAAAATGGTCCAGCCAATCCCTCGAATATAAAATCGTCGATAATTTGGACGGTGCTCTCTCTGCCTTTGAGAAAAATCCCGATGGCCTCTTTCTTTGGGAAAAATTCACTACCAAACCCTATGTAGATCAAGGACTCCTAAATCGGCTAGGAGAAATCCCCAGCCCTTGGCCTTGTTTTGCTATAATTGCCTCTGAGAAGGCCATGGATGAGTTTGGGGAAACTATATTTCAACTGAGGGATTTAGTCTATGAGAAAAGCAAAACGCTGAAAAATTCTACCGAAACGGTAAAGGCCATTTCTTCATCTTATCATCTAGCCGAAGAAGATGTAAAAGCTTGGCTATCACAAACTAATTGGGCTCAAATTCCTGAAATTTCAATTTCCGAATTTGAATCAGCGATGGAAATAATGGTGAGATTGGGAATCCTAAAAGCCCCCATTCCATTAGAAAATTGCTTAACTACTGACCGTCTCCGAATGATTCCTTAAAATGTGTGCAGGAAGACTGACGCAGACTTTTGTTCCTTTTCCAGGCTCTGATTCTATACCGAGATTACCCTTACTCATTCGGACAAATTCTTTGCAGACTTGAAGTCCCAGCCCAGAGCCCTTCTCTTGTTGAGTTCCTGGTTTTGAACGTGTAATGGAATAATCAGACTCCAAAATTTGCTCAATCTCCTCCGGATACATTCCTTTACCCTGATCAGAAACACACCAAAGCAGGTCATTCTCGCCAGTTTCAAAAACAATACGGATTTCGCCGCTCTCAGGGGAAAACTTTACAGCGTTACTTAAAATATTTCTTACCACCACTTCGATCAAATCTCTATCAAGATAAAGAATTACATCTGCTGGCATTTCATTGGAAATATGCAGTGATTTAGTCTGAATCTGAGGAGCTAAAAGCTGAATGATTCCTTGGACTACCTCGTTCATGCTCACTGAAGTAGGGTTTACTCTAAATCCCTCCATTTGAGCCAGAGACCATTTAAGTGTATTGGTCAAGGTAAAATGAACAGAATCCACATCCTTTTTTAGGGTTTTGAGAATGCTCATGAATTCTTGCTGGGAAATTGCTCCTCCGAGTGTGAGATCAATTAAACTTTTGACCGAACCGATTGGACCCCGTAGATCATGTCCCAAGATGGAAAACAACTTATTTTTCGTCTCATTGATTTTCTCAAGTTGAAGGGATTTTTGTTCCAAATCGGAATTTTGATCGGCGATTTTCTGCTTTTGTAAGATCAGATCTTGATTGTACTTTTTGACATTCCTATTCAACTTATAAAGCCTCAATCCAAGGATCAAAACAATGATCGCCGCTATACTTACAAGCCAGACGATACGGTTGATAAATAATAAATTATCCGCTTGGTTCTTATTTTGAGCCTTAAGCAACTCCAATTCAGATTTTTCCAGATTTTCCTGAAACATTCCCTGCATCAAGGCTATTCTATCCCGATTGGCTTGATCGACTAAAGAATCATTTATGATGGTGTATTGATTTAAATGCTGGTAAGCCAAATCAATATCACCCCTACGCTGATGGACTTGAGACAAATATTTATGGGACTTGGATAGTTCATCCCGGTAATTGTTTGCCTCGGAGACCTCAATCCCTTCTTCCAGTATTTTTTCGGCTTTTTCCAACTCACCTAATTGCAAATAGGCATTTCCCAGACGGTGCATCACACTTGCCTGAAAAGAGGTGATTCCCTGAACTCGTGCCATCTGAAGAGACTTTTCGAAAATAACTACTGCGCTGTCAAATTGTCCTCGACCTACATGAACATCCCCGAGAACCCGATTGGAAAAAGAAGTCAAATAAGGAGAACCCGAAGATTCGTTGATATTGATGGCCTTCTTGGCATAGAAAACGGCGGAATCATATTCCTCCACTTGGATGAAATTAAAGGCGACATTGTTTAAGCTTCTGATTTGGGTGTATAGGTCGTCAGAACCCTCAACCAATTCAAAAGCCATCTTAAATTGATTGATCGCCATTTGGTAATTTTGCTGGGCATAATAGAGGGCTCCCATATTGTTCAAAATCCTGGCCGCAAGATTAGAATCTGGGATTTCGGAAGCCAACTCGTAGGCATCTTCCGAAAAATCAAAGGCGAGCTGCCACTGACCTCCACGGTAATAAATCCATCCGATATTTTCTTTGGACTTGGACAGTCCGTAAGTGTAATTGAGCTCCTGAGAAAGCTTTTCCGCCTCGAGAGAAAAATCCATTGCTTCCTGAGAAGAAATCTCCCGCAGTTGGGTAGCTATTTCATTTAGGACGTCCACGCGCTCCTGACCACTCGCATTAGGCAATACCTCTTTTAAACTATCTAAATCTGGCTGCTGGGATTGGGCCGAAATAGATAGCAAAAAAAAGAAAAATAGTAGGAATAAGTTCTGTATAAGGATTCTCACCTAGTGGAAGCTGTTTGGTAATGCAAAATAAACAGAATCAATGAAATGAATTATAAAAAAATCCAATCAAAAGCTTTTTTATCCATCTTTTTAATTTTTAAGGCTTTCCCAATCCCAATCCTTGTTCATTTGCTTGATCGCATGATGAGCTGTCAAATCATACTGACAGGGAACAATAGAAACATAATTATTCGCTATCGCCCACTCATCATTATCTTCTCCTTTGTCAAAATTCACAAAATTCCCTGCCATCCAGAAATATTTCCTCCCGTTGGGATCAAATCGCTCTGCAAATTCCTCCTGCCACTTTGCATCGGCTTGACGACAAACTTTGATTCCCTTTATATCTTCGATTTGCTTTGGAGGAAAGTTTACATTCAAAGCTATTCCTTTCGGAATTCCATTTTCCAAAACCTGCTTGGCGATTTTTTCGACCCATACTTCCACATGAGAAAAATCTGCTTTGGATGAAAAGTCGCAAAGACTAAAACCGATTGACGGCAAACCTTCTAAGGCACCTTCAATAGCTGCCGACATGGTTCCTGAATAAAGAACCGATATCGAGGTATTTGATCCATGATTGATACCACTGACTACCAGATCCGGAGTACGGTCCTTCAGCACATAATGCTTGGCCAGTTTGACACAGTCTGCGGGTGTGCCACTGGATTTGTAAGCTACCACTCCGTCAAAAATCTCCTCCTCGTATAACCTCAATGTCTCTCCAATCGTGATGGCATGTCCCATTCCAGATTGCGGACTGTCAGGTGCCACGACTACTACCTCGCCTAGTTTTTTCATAATAGACACGAGCACACGGATTCCCTTGGAGGTAATCCCATCGTCATTGGAGACGAGAATAAGCGGTTTTGACATTAGTTGTTGTTCAGTTCGTTGTAATAGGCAGTGATGCGAAGTAAGTCGCCACGCTTGTCATGTTCCAGCCGGTTTTTTCGCATGAAAAGATTGATCTCATCTTCATATCCCGAAAGAAGGGAAAATAGATCTTTCTTTTTCAAACTGTACCGCTGGATTTGATTATCCTTGAAAAAGTAATAATTGAATGCGAGTCGATAGCCAGTCATAGTCTGAGGACCCCATAGTGGATTCATACTCATCGGACCCCATGCACCCATGTTTCGGGAATCTGTAGCGATATATTCTCTACAGAGCAACGCGACATTTTCTCCTTCGGTCAAGACCTCAAAAAATATCGGCGTTTCGTAATCTCCATTGAGAGAATAAGGTAAACTGTAAAACTTTCTCACGCCTCCATAGACCTCATCAAATATTTCGAAGTAGGCTACATTGGAAGCAGTAAAGGTTTCGATTCGATCAGTTTGAAGTTGGACTAGGTTATTATCCAAATCATATTTAACCAATCCGGTGTAATTCTGACCTTCTGATCCGTATATATTTCCTTTGTGCCAAATCTGTGAAGGAAACTGATTTTGCCCAAAAGCAACTGCTGTCACCAACAACAGCATGCCGAGTGATAAAAGGGTATGATTTAAAATCTTATTCATAACACATTTTACGCATTTTTTCTATCCGGGTTAACAAGCTAGCCCACTCAACTATTGGCAATCTGAAGTAGAATTACTTGAGAATGGTATGCCCCATTTTATCCCGTTTTGTCTTTAAATATTTTTCATTGTGAGGATTTGGCGCAATTTCGATCGGCACTTGATCTACGATTTCCAAACCATAACCGATCAATCCAACCCGTTTTTGAGGATTATTAGAAATCAAGCGGATTTTACCCACACCCAAATCTCTCAAGATCTGTGCCCCTACCCCATAATCTCTGCTGTCCATGGGAAGCCCCAAAGCCAAATTGGCCTGTACGGTATCCATTCCCTCTTCCTGTAATTTGTAGGCTTTGAGTTTATTGATCAATCCAATTCCTCTCCCCTCTTGATTCATGTATAATACAAGTCCTTTGCCTTCTTTCTCGACCATCTCCATCGCTGCATGAAGCTGCGGACCACAATCGCATCGGCAACTGCCAAAAATATCACCAGTCATACAAGAAGAATGCACACGGACCAAAACTGGCTCATCTTTTTCCCAAGTCCCTTTGATCAATGCTAAATGAAGTTCGTCCGTATTGGTTTGACGGAAAGCAATCAAATCAAAATCTCCCCAAGTGGTGGGCAGTTCGACTCCGATTTCTCGTTTGATCAAAGATTCATTTTTTAGCCGGTAGGCTATAAGATCCTTAATGGAGACGAGTTTTAAATTAAATTTTTTGGCTACTTCGACCAAGTCGGGAAGTCTTGCCATCGTCCCATCTTCATTCATGATCTCCACCAAAACTCCCGCAGGCGAAAGGCCAGCCAAACGTGAAAAATCTATCGCAGCTTCGGTATGGCCAGCTCTCCTCAAGACTCCTCCTCTTTTGGCTTTCAAAGGAAAAATGTGCCCCGGTTTCCCGAGCTCGGATGGATCTATGGTGTCATCCACTAGAGCTTTGATGGTTTTGGCACGATCGGAAGCCGAAATCCCCGTGGTGCATCCATGCCCAATCAAATCCACAGAAACCGTAAAGGGAGTTTCAAAAGCCGCGGTATTTTGTCCGACCATGAGTTCGAGTCCCAATTTTTCGCATCGATCCTCAATCAATGGCGCACAAATCAGTCCGCGCCCATGAGTGGCCATGAAATTGATGATTTCTGGAGTTACTTTTTCGGCGGCACAGACAAAATCCCCCTCGTTTTCACGATCCTCATCATCGACTACAATGATTACTTCTCCATTTTTGATTGCTTCAATAGCAGATTCTATTGAATCCAATTGGTAATTTTCCACTCGATTTGGGTTAGAATTCATGTAAATTTGAAGCACAAATTTAAGTGCTTTAGGTTCTAAAACAGTTAGGTGCCAAAGAAAGTTTGGCTATCAGCCTACGACAATGCCCAATTCTTTATCAATCTCAATCTGAACTTTTTTTAAGGCAAAATAAAGTTCCTGAAATTCGATTACCTGATCATCACCAAGATGCTCATTTTCTGCATTTTTGATTTTCGCTTTGGCCTCTTCCATCATCTTTCGGACAAATTTCCGCTTCAGTCGGAGAATCGTCCTAAACCCTGTCAGCGTCAGGTCATCCTCCTCTTTGTTGACCAAAATCTGATGAGTAGTTTCCCAGTGGGTCGATATCTCGTGCCTTGGCGTAATCAGATTGATGATTTCATTTTTGATTTCTAGATCCTCCACAGTTTTAAAAAAATCCTTTCCTGGAATCTCTTTTTGAGCCAGTTTGTAGCGATACATTTTCAAAATCTTGGAATAAATGGGAGTTTCAAACTCTAATTCTTCTGTTTCTTGCAGTAAATACTGGCAAAGATGCATTTCTTGCCCATCGAGTTTTTCCCATCCATAATTGACCAAAAGCCGGATCATTTCCCGCTCCTGCAGCCTTAAAATCTCATGAATTGAAATCTCCTCCTTGGAAGGAATAAACTCCTCGAAAGGACGATCAGCTTCCGGTTCCTCTTTTTGTTTGAAATACTGATCTTTTTGGGATTTCAGCAGGGATTTATTCAGCTCGGCATGGATGATTTCCTCATCGACATCGAGCAGAACTCCAGCCTCTTTGGCATAAACGGATCGGACAATTGGATCGGGAATTTTTCCAATACTTAAAATCACCTCTCGGATCACTTCGGCTTTTCGAATCGGATCGCGAGAAAATTCACCTTTAAAAAGCCCGATTTTAAACCCGATGAAATCCTTGCTTTGTTCTTTCAGATAGGTCTGAAAAGCTTCTGTCCCAACCTTTCTGGAATAACTATCCGGATCCTCTCCTTCGGGAAAAACCACAGCTTTGACATTGAGCCCACCCTCGAGCAAAAGGTCAATTCCCCGAAGAGATGCCTTGATCCCAGCAGCATCTCCATCGTAAAGCACGGTAACTTGATCCGTAAATCGTTTGATCAATTTGATTTGACCCTCTGTCAAGGAAGTTCCGGAGGATGCTACCACATTTTCGATCCCTGACAAGTGCATGGAAACGACATCGGTGTAACCTTCTACCAAATAACAGTTGTCCAGATCTCGAATGGCTTTTTTGGCCTGAAACATCCCATACAGCACATCGCTTTTGTGGTAAACTGGGGTTTCGGGAGAATTGATGTACTTAGGTTGATTTTTATCCTTGGTGAGTATTCGAGCTCCGAAGGCAATGGGCTTTCCACTAATATTATGAATCGTAAATATCGCCCTGTTTCTAAAGCGGTCATAGATTCGGCTGGGATCACCTTCCTTCTGCAAAACAAGTCCGGCCTTGAGCAAAATCTCCTCTGAAAAACCTGCTTTTTTGGCAGCATTAAGCAAATTATCCCAGCCGTCCAAGGCAAAACCCAAGTCAAATTTTTCAATGATTGCGGGCGAAAATCCGCGCTCTTTAAAGTAACTCAGCCCGATGGATTTCCCTTCTGGAGTATTGAGATTCTTGACAAAAAAATCACGGGCAAAACCCAAAGCAATCAATAAGCTTTCTCGCTCACTTTGAGCTTGTTCCTGTTCTGGAGTTCGGGCTTCGTCTTCTTCGACCTCGATTCCGTATTTTCCCGCCAAATGGCGAATGGCTTCCTGAAATCCAATCCCCTCAATATCCATGATAAACTGGATGGGATCACCGGCTTTTCCACAGCCAAAGCATTTGTAGATCTGCTTAGCCGGAGAAATGGAAAAAGAGGGTGTTTTTTCCCCATGAAAGGGACAACAGGCCCAGAGATTCTGGCCCTTTTTTTTGAGGGGCACATAGTCTCCTACTACCTCCTCGATATCCATTCTTTCCTTTACTTTGTCCGAGGTGAATTTACTTATACTCATGGCTGCACAATTACGACAAAGTTAATGTACACTCCCAATTAGCCTATCAAAATCAAGAACTATTTGGCCAATTGGGAAGTTTAAAAACAAAGGCAGAAATCAGCCGAAGTTTTACAAAGCAAAGTCTAAGCACTAACTTGCGAAAAAAATTAGAACCCTTCACATGCAAATCACCAAAGAATCCTTGTTGAAATCCCTCTCCCGAGTGGAAGACCCCGATCTGAAAAGAGATTTGGTGAGTCTGGGAATGATCCAAGGAATTGCCATTTCTGGAAATAAAGTTCAATTTAAAGTAGTCCTGACCACTCCCGCTTGCCCGCTCAAGGAAGTGATCAAAAACAATTGTTTGGAAGCTTTGGAGGAAGATTTTGGGAAGGAAATCGAGGTAGAAATCACCATGACATCGCAAGTCACCACAGTAAGAGATGCTACGCCGATTTTGCCTCAGGTAAAAAATATTATAGCCATTGCCTCCGGAAAAGGCGGAGTGGGAAAATCCACCACGGCGGTAAATTTGGCTGTTTCACTGGCTGAGACCGGTGCAAAGGTAGGTTTGATTGATGCAGATATTTCGGGACCTTCTATCCCTACCATGTTTAATGTGGAGGGTGAGCAGCCCTCAGTCAAAAAGGTGGGGGATAAGAATGTCATCATCCCCATCATGCAGTATGGGGTGAAATTGATGTCTATTGGTTTTCTAACTCCAAGTGATTCGGCTGTCGTTTGGCGAGGCCCCATGGCCAGTTCTGCTCTTCGGCAGTTTATTTCGGATGTCGAGTGGGGAGAGTTGGATTATCTATTTATTGACTTACCTCCGGGTACTTCAGATATTCATTTGACGATGGTGCAGACCGTCCCGGTGACTGGTGCTGTGATTGTCACTACACCTCAAAAAGTAGCCTTGGCCGATGCCAGCAAGGGACTTTCGATGTTTAAGCAGCCGCAAATTAATGTTCCCGTTTTAGGTGTTATAGAAAATATGGCTTACTTTACACCTGAAGAACTACCTGATAACAAATATTATTTATTTGGAAAAGAAGGGGGCAGAAAATTAGCTGAAAAGTACCAAGTGCCTTTCCTTGGGGAAGTTCCGATCGTTCAGAGTATCCGGGAAAGTGGAGATACGGGATTTCCGGCAGTATTGAAGAACGGATTAACCAAGACTGCGTATATGGAATTAGCAGAATCCGTAGCCCGCCAAATTGCCATTAGAAACGCGTCGGCAAAAAAGACAGAAATCGTAGAAATTAAAGCATAATACCCTATATAGAAATGCAAACTGAATTAAGAGAACAAATAGAATTTGCTTTGGATACCATCAGACCCTATTTAGAGGCTGACGGTGGAAATGTGCGCATAGTGGAATTAACCGAAGATAATGTTTTGAAGATAGAAATGCTTGGAAATTGTGGCTCCTGCCCGATGTCCTCGATGACCCTCAAGGCTGGAGTAGAGGAAGCCATCAAAAGAGCCATCCCGGAAATCACTCGGGTTGAGGCCGTGAACCTGACTATTGTTTAACCTTTTCTTTTCATGACCAGATTTTCCCGCTTTTCCCAAAAAGCTATTTTGCTCCTCTTTGGAGCTTTTTTTGCATCTACCCTTAGCTTTTCGCAGACTTTTGAACTGAAACCGCTAGAAGATTATTCAGGGATTGGAGGTAAACAACTGGGACATGATCATGATGAAAAATGCGGGCATGGAATTATTGAAAAAATGATGGAAAAAGACCTGGGCTATTTTGGCACTCGGGACTTTTTGGAAAATTGGATGGAAGCTGAAATCGAAAAAAGACGATCTCAGCCTCAAATTCTCTCAAGAACCCAAAATGAGGTCAGAAAAATCCCAGTGGTCGTTCATGTCATCCATCGCGGCGAAGAAATCGGTCAAGGAACCAATATCCCCCTCTCGCAGATCGAAGCCCAAATCCGAATTTTAAATGAAGATTTCCGTAGGCAAAATTCGGATACTCTCCTAACTCCAGAAATGTTTCAGCCAGTTGCTGCTGATAGCCATATTGAATTTGTTTTGGCCAAGAGAGACGCCAATGGCATCCCAACCAATGGAATAGTACGAACTCAAGGTCCTAAAAACTCATATAGCCCTGATGATGCTATTTTGATCGGGCAAACTTCTCAATGGGACCCAGAGATTTACATGAATGTATGGGTGGTACCCTTGGACCAGCCTTTTATTGGATATGCTTCATTTCCTATTTCTGATTTACCTGGGCTTAACTTTTCTCCTACCTCGGCCACAGCAGATGGAGTTACTATCGATTATCGTTTTTTTGGCAGCGGAGGAAGTGCAATCAGTGCTTCAAGAGGTAGAACTGCCACGCATGAAGTTGGACACTTTTTAGGATTGAGACATATTTGGGGAGACGGAGGCTGTGACGTGGATGATTTTGTGGAAGACACTCCACGGCAGGATAATTCTAACAACTCCTGTACTGAAGGAGTGTCTCGATTCAGTTGTGGATCGGATGATATGATCCAAAACTACATGGATTATACTCCCGACGCCTGCATGAATTTATTTACCCTCGGGCAAGTGGAGCGTTTTAATGTCATACTGGAAAATAGCCCAAGAAGGGTAAACCTGGTTAATAATTTTGCCACAGAAGAACCAGATTTAGCAGATTTTGATCTTTCACTGACCCGATTAATTTCACCGGGTGACTTTGCTTGTAATGCTACAGTCATGCCGGCGATAGAGGTAACAAATGCCGGAAATGAGACCTTGACCTCTGCCGAGATTGAGTTGAGAAGAAACAATGCTGTTTTAGAATCTAAAAGTTTTTCTTTCGAGCTTGAAACCGGGCAAAGTCAGATTCTCGAATTCCAAAACTTTGAACTCCTAGAAAGTCAAAATGAGGTAGAGTTTCGGTTGATATCTATTAATAATCGAGAAGATCAAAATCCAGACAACAACAGGCTAAACTCGAATCCCCAACTACAGGAAGAAGTCAATCTTCCTGTAAGTATTACTGGAAATGATCTTCCGGACAGTTGGATCAATGAAAATCCTGATGGAGGTTTTGGATGGGAACCCATTACACAAACTGTTTCCGGAGAATCCCAAGACCTGTTTTATATCCGGCATTTTGAATACGAAGCACAAGGTGAGCTTGACTTTTTGATTAGTCCAGTCATTGATTTAACCAAATACCCCAATGCACAGCTGGTTTTTGAAATGGCACATTCGACCTACGACCAAGCTGGCTTTCAAGATGCCTTGTTTGTGTCGATCTCGGATGATTGTGGTAATACTTTTGACTTGCCTACAGCTCGATATCAAAAAAGTGGTCAATCCTTGTCCACCGTGTCTCCGAGCTTGGAAGAGTTTTTTCCTACTAATAATTCCCAGTTCAGAACTGAATTAGTAAACCTTTCTGATTTTGCTTCTTTGGGAAAAGTAAGGATTTCAATCATTACCCAAAATTCTTACGGAAATAACATTTTCCTCAAAAATATCAGAATCTTGGATCGGGAAGAATTCAACTATGAACTCACACTCGATGAGCTTATCGTACCGAGTCCTATTTCTGACGGACGATACACCAGCGAATCTCTCCGTGTCACAAACACAGGAAATTTGCCTATCACAAGCTTAGTCTTGTCAAAAATCACCAACAATGGTAGCGAGGCGAGTTTCTTAGCAACCGGCGGATCTGTAAATCCGGGTGAGACTTTCACCCTAAATGGCACCAATACGACTAGAGAAGGGAAAAATAGAATCGATTACAGGATAATTTTACCAAACTTCGATCAAAACCCAGGAAGTGAGAGTTCACTGACTCGATATATTATTGAAAATGAAGAGGAAGTAGCAGTTCCTTGGAGGCAAAACTTTAATCCTTCCGCTAGCTTGGGACCTTGGACCAGCTTAAATCCAGAGTCAGATAGTCGGGCATGGGAAGTGATCTCCCTCAGCGGATCTTCCTCGCCAAACAATGCTCTGGAACTGAGACAAATGGAATCAGACGAATCGTATTGGCTGGGTTCACCTATTTTTGATTTGAGCAATGAGATTCAGGCCAGCTTGTTTTTTGACATTGCTGCAGGACAAGTAAGTCCAGAGACGAGGCTCCGCTTGCTTGCCAGCCAAGATGCCGGAGACAATTACGAAGAAATCTATCGACTCAACGGTGCGAAAATCAGCACTGTGAATGCCGGAGCGGCCAACCCCAATAATCCGGAAGATTTTAACAGGAATTACATTAATCTGACTGATTTTACTGGAGATCAATTTTCTGAAGTAAGGGTGGCTTTTGTAATTGACCAAGGGGATGTGGACAATGATCCAATATATGTGGACAATTTAGAACTCTTCCTGAGCGCAGATCCAGACCCGGTGATTCCTGGAGATGGCATGGCCCTAATCTATCCCAATCCGGCTACTGATTATTTCAATGTTGCCTTTAATCTTCCCAGCTATCAGGAAGTAAATATCCAGATAATTTCGAGCACAGGTGCTATCGTACATGAGGTAAACTACCCAGCTACTTTGAATCAGACGTATACCTTTAGCCGAGATATCTTTAAACCGGGGCTTTATATCGTGAAAATCACCAGTCTTACACTAACTGAAACACAACGAGTCATTCTGAGATAAGGAAATTTAAGCCGAAGCAGAAAACTTCGGCTTATTTTTTGCCAAGAATTGATTTAATTTTCCCGTTTGGGGACTTCCGATTTCCGACTATCTTTACTTATTGTATTTGTATTCATGAGCTCACCTAGTTACTCCTTGAAAAAAATTCTGCTGAATCTTTCGATTATTATTTTAATCTCAATCCTTTTGGGATTTATGTTTTTGAAAATTTACCTGCCGATGTATACTAATCACGGCGAAACTGTCTCTGTCCCAAATCTCGAGGGATATACTTTTGATGAAAGTATCGAAATCCTTGAAACCAACGGCTTGAATTATGAGGTTTCGCCCGATTCGGCCTTTAGTACAGATGAGGCACCCTTAGCAGTCATCAAACAAATCCCGCCTCCTGAAGAGCAAGTGAAAAACGGTCGAAAAATCTATCTTACCCTAAATGCTCGAAATGCGCCATTAATCAAGATGCCAAATTTGGTAAATCTACAGCTTAAAAATGCCCAAGAAATTCTGGCAAATATTGGTTTAGTAAGAGGCGAACTCGTTTATGTGCCAGATATCGCAATTAATGCAGTCTTGGAGCAAAAATACCGTGGTGTAGAAGTAGAGGAAGGTTTTGAAGTGCCAAAAGGGGCCAAAATTGATCTAGTCGTTGGTGATGGACTTGGCAACCAGATTTTGAATGTTCCTGATTTTGTGGGAATGGATGAAGAAGATGCAGAGTTTTTAATACTGGGTTCAGGATTGAGAATTGGCCAGAAGTATTATGAACAAAACGACACTATTCCCGAGGGTTTTGTTTTTAGACAAAATCCCAAGGATAAGGCTCAAGTGAAAACCGGTGAATTAGTGGATTTATGGATTTCAAAAAATTCAGATCAATAAAAACTTGAATAAAACTTTCTTCAATATTGGCAGTATTCTTCTGTTCCTGATTGGTTCTCAAGAAGCTTTTGCCCAATTTGTCGAATTTAAAGCCCTACCCCAAAATAAGTACAAGGTCCAACCCGCTAGCTTAGAAAACGGAAGAGTCCAAAATGAAAACCTATTTCCTTTTTGGGATGACTTCAGTCAAGGGCTCGACACCTTGGCTTGGAATTTTGACGGAACGCAATATTCCGAAACCATGGGCAACAATGCTCCTTCTTTAGGGGTCATTGCTCTAGATGGAAGTGATGAAAACGGCACCCCCTATTCTAGGGAAATCCGGGATCAGGGTGTCGCAGATATGATTACATCTGGCGAGTTTGATTTATCCGCTTTTGAGGAGGATGGGGCTGAGTTGAGCTTCTTTTGGCAAGCGGGAGGCAAAGCCGAACTTCCTGATGAAAATGATCGATTGATTTTGCAGTTTTTGGACGCTGATAGCTTATGGACTACCGTATGGACTGTCAATGGTGGCAGAGAGCAAGACCCAAGTCAGTTCAGTAGTGAAAAAATCGCCATTGGATCTGATTTTCTACATGAAAATTTTCAATTTCGGTTTTTCAATGAAGCACGGCTTTCTGGTCCATTTGACACCTGGTTAATTGACTATATTTTATTGGCACCAGAATCTGGATCCTCCAATTTTTCCGTTTCGGATCGAGCCCTGACCCAACCCAATGATTTATTGATCGGTCCATATGGAGCTTTACCCCTATTTATGCTGGAATCCTTTTCACCGGAAAATTTATCCCAAGTCAGGAATGAATTCAATAATTTAGAAAATCGATTTCGGGCGATGGAATATTCCATATTTTTTGGCCAAGACCAAAGTCTAATCCCAATCAATCAAAACACTCCTTTTAATCCTGTCCCCAATGCGCTGGAACGAAGAGCTTTTTCCAGTCAAGAATTGACCGAAATCCCCTCACTTGAAAATGAAGGTAACATAGAAATTCTGTCTTATTTGACTACCGGAGATCGGGAGTTTTTCACCATAGATGAAACGGACAGCACCTTTTATTCTCACATCGATTTTAGGGTAAACGATACGGTTAGAAGCTTTTTTCCAATACACGATTACCTGGCCTATGACACCGGAAATCCAGATTATGCGGCAGGAATCAATCAACGATCAGGTGAATTGGTGGTTCGTTATGAAATTCCGGGGGAGGCATTTATCACAGGAATTTCGATAAAATTCACCAATACCATTCAAGCTAATCTACCGATTGATATTTTGGTGTATGAGGATTTGGATGAAGCCCCTGTTTATCGAAGCGAAGGTTTGATTCCTGCGCTTTCTGGATCAGATTCCTTGTCTTATTTTCCGTTGGACACAAATATTAGATTGAATGGAGAATTTTATGTGGGTTTTGCTCAATTTACCAATGATTTTATTCACGTCGGGCTGGATAAAACTAATGACCAGAGACAGGAGATCTTTTACAATGTAAGTGGTGCATGGGCACAAAACGAAGAGGTATCTGGCGCTTTGATGGTTCGACCACATCTCAGTCCTGATCCCCCTTTTGACAATGCTGAAAATCCTGAATCTGACTTGACCATCTATCCCAATCCGGTCAACTCTATTCTAAGAGTGGAGGCAGAAATCCTTTACACCAAAATCTATGATTCCTTTGGTCGGGAAATTTTAGCTCCTCGTGAGGAAACGTCATCAGGAGAAATTATTAATTTTACCGGACAGAAATCGGGGATTTATGTTTTGCATGTTATGACCCCGTTAGGTTTGAAAACAAAAAGAATATTGGTTAACTAATTATGGAAGATATTAACGTAAATGAGCTAAAAGAAAGGCTTGAAAAAAAAGATCAATTCCTTTTTCTCGACGTCAGGGAAGAATGGGAATACGAAGACGATAACCTAGGGGCCAAGAATATCCCGCTCGGTGATCTTCCCCATCAATTGGACGAACTCGAACAATATAAAAATGAGGAAATCATCATCCATTGCCGCAGCGGTGCCAGAAGCGGAAATGCGAAGAAATTTCTAGAATCGAAAGGATTTTCCAAGGTGAGAAATGTGCTTGGCGGAATTATGGCCTATCGGGATCTTTGATCCAGGCACAACCCGTCATTTAGATTAAGCGAGTCATATGGCTCGCTTTTTTAGTCAAAAATAAAAGGTCTTGGAGAAAAGCACAGGGCAAAAATTAGAATTGCTAACCAACCAATCACTTTTCGCCGGGTATCCAATTCTCGAAAACCACTTACTTCGGGATGTCTGAGACCCATTATTCTTCCCAGTAAAAACCCGAAAAGCAACCATCCTTGATAGCCTTGCCAATCCGGCTTTAGGTAAGAAATCGCGTATTGGACTGCGGACATTGTCAGGATTATGGTCAATCTTGTTTGAAGCTCCAACCCCGAGCGTTGATAGCAAAAGAATAAAAATGCCAAATAAAATGGTATCCAGATGATGAGCTCTTCAAAAGGCATATACGGGCTAATCATTCCTAATCCAGCATAACCTAAAAACAGGGTAAATACCACCAAGGAAATCTCTGTATGACGCTTTGGAAACAACCCAAAAATCACGTGTCCACCATCTAGCTGACCGATCGGTAATAGGTTTAATGCAGTGAAAAACAATGCCAAGTACCCTGCAAATAAGAAGGGATAATGAATCACTTCTGACATTTCGGGAATGCGTTCAGGATCTGCTAAAAAATTACCCATCAGTTCAAAAAGTAAATTATTTCCCAGTCTGAAATCTAAGACATCCTCACCATATCCTTCAAAATCAGGATCTGCATATTCAGGATGAATTTCATAAATGTAATCGGCTGGTGGCAAAGTAAGAAAGCCATAGGCTAATACACCGACTGCAAGAATAAACCCCGCCAAAGGTCCTGCCACACCAATGTCAAAAAACTTTTTACGTGAATTGACAAAACTTTTCATTCGGATAACCGCACCGAAAGTCCCCAGAGAAGGTGCACCTCCCAAAAATCCGAGCCAGCCTGGAATAAAAAGGGGCAAAGAGCATTTCACTTTATGATAAAAAGAGGTAAATAAATGACCCAGTTCATGTACCAAAAGAATACCAATGAAGGGAATAGAAAATGCTGTTGATTTTAAAAAAAATTCCCAGGTAAGAAAATCTTCTCCCTCGGCTATGATTGATTTTCCATACACCCATTCCCCTCCTGCTAATGTGGTTGTAATCAATGTAAGAATAAAAAAAAGACCATGAACGAGGTATTCCTTCGGCTTATACATCTTTAAAAAAATCAAAAATCACATTAGGCCCTGTCACATGAACCGCATGAATGCCCAAATCAGCAGCTCCTTTAATATTAGCAGGTAAATCATCAAAGAAAACAACCCGATCAGATGAGGTTCCTAGGTCAGTTAGCATTTTCTCATAAATCTCTGCTTGCGGTTTAGCCAATCCCATTTCATGACTAAAAAACACCCAATCAAAAATGGGATCAAAGTTTTTAAGCCCATGATCTCTGAGTAGGATGTCATTTACCGCATGGATATGAATCAAATTGGTATTACTGAGCACTCCTACCTGAAAGTGTTGCTTGAGCTTTTTAATTAATTCCAATCGGTGAGCCGGGATTTTACCCAATAAATTATTCCATAATTCATCTACTTTTTCATCCGGCCAGGATTGCTCAAAGTAATCCCGAACGGCATCCCGAAAAGTCAAGGAATCAATTAATCCACGCTCATAATCAAAATGAAAGGGAGTACGATATAGCTGATCAACTTTGGAATGGTGCGAATCAGACAATTCGTTCTTTATCAAGCGAATGGCCTTATCGTAATCGATGTCGATGATGACATTACCTAAATCAAAGATTAAAAAATCTGCATCCGGTGTTTTTTTCATTGAAAACATTGGTTGTGAATATCCCTTCAAATATGTAACATTGCAGTCCCAAAACCAAGATATGGGTGAAATAGCTAATAAAAATCAATCCAAATTGATTCAAATTAGAGGTTTTGAAAACATTTGAAATTTACCGAATTAGCAACTGACTTCCCCGACCCATCGGGGCAGTAGGTCGCTGGTAGTTTGAAAGTAAAGATTATTTCGGATCCCGATTCCGATCGGGACTCATTCGGTTAGAGCAACTGACTCCCCCGATCTATCGGGGCAGTAGGTCGCTGGTAGTTTGAAAGTAA
>NZ_FOPC01000016.1 GCF_900113375.1 Algoriphagus hitonicola
AGAAAACTTCTTTAAAATCATCAAATCTGAGCTGATCTACCAGCTTCCGGTATTGAACGTTAGACAGATACAGGTTGAACTCTTTGAGTTCATCGAAATCTGGTACAACAAAGAAAGAAAACATTCCTACCTGAATTACCTCACTCCTGAGCAGTTCGGAGAAACAACAAAAACAAAGGCCGCATGAAGAAAACTGAACTCGAACTAATCAGGGGGATTTTTTTTCTAAATCCCACTGATTAGTTGAGTAGCCCCGCGGCAGGCGGCATTAAATCAATTCAAAAACAGGCTTAAAAATATTGTCCAGTTTTTTGTAGTAAATCCACTGAGGAACTGTTTAACTGAATAGGTTGAAGATTAAAGTCTCGTTTTCAGAGTGTTAAGGGTTAATGATTAATTCGTGCTGAAATGAAAACTGCGACTGCCTACTATTTTGGTTAAGGGTTATGGGTTCCCGCCACGGCGGGCAAGCAGGGTTTCTCCACTGTTTACTATTTACTTCTTACGATTTACAATCAATCGGGGAATTGTCAAATTGGGGAACTGATGTATTGTTTAACTGAATAGGTTGAAGATTAAATACTCGTTTTCAGACTGTTAAGGGTTAATGATTAATTCGTGCTGAAATGAAAACTGCGACTGCATACTATTTTGGTTAAGGGTTAAGAGTTAATCGGTTAAGCTGTGGTTCCACACTGATTACTATTTACTTTTTACGATTTACAATCAATCGGGGAATTGTCGAATTGGGGAACTGAGGAACTGTTTAACTGAATAGGTTGAAGATTAAAGTCTCGTTTTCGGATTGTTAAGGGTTAAGTTCTGTCAATGGGAATTGGGGATTTGGGGAATTGATGGGCAGTGGTCCGCTTAATAAAGGAAATTATAAAAATTATGATTGGAATAAGTTTTAAAAAGAAATAGATACGGGATTGGTTTTGGATTCAAGATTCAAAATCTGCCGCTCAAACTAATAATAATCTAGACCTAAGAAAATAAAAGGGGCAAAAAATACCCAGAACTGGGTATTTTTTGGGACATAATAAAGCCCGAAATTTAAAGACGTTAAGTTTTAAATTCGGCAATACGCCAACCAAAGAGCTTCCGGTTTCCGGAAGCTTTTTTTGTGGATGTTGAAATGGGGATTTTTAGTCTAGTCCAGGAATAAAAAATTGCTGAGATCAGCTTCCTTGCTCAGCCTTGGAAAATCTCTTCTTAAGAGTTTGTTTGATCAGGATATAAAAAAGGCCGGTGGTGAGGATTATTCCCAAGCCTTGGAGCGTACTGGGAGTTGTTTCCGTTCGGATAAAAACAAAATAATTGAAAATTCCCTGCAATACCGCAAAAAGAATAGCCACGGGAATATGGGGAATTTTGCCTTCGTTGGCCAGGAGTTGGTAAAGGTGTTTACGATGGGGCTCAGTCAACCGCTCCCTGTTGAGCAAGCGGGTAGCCATAGTTACGAATACGTCTGCTCCGAAAATTAGTAAAATAAGAATGACGGTCCAACCTCCCCCATTGAGGAACCATTGGGTCATAAAATAGATCATCAGATAGGCAACGGAAATGCTCCCAATATCCCCGGCAAACATGAGTGCTTTTTTTCGCAGATTAAAAATCAAAAAAGCCAGAATAGCCAAAATCTGATAATTGATCAATTCTTCTTCAAAGATCGGCATGTTTTGATGCAAAACCAGAAGGGTACCAAAAAACACTAAGGAATACAGCCCTGTAATCCCATTGATTCCATCCATAAAATTGATGGCATTGATAATACCCAAGGCTACAAAGTAAAAGATGGGAAGAAGGTACCAATCGAGATGTTGGAATAGTCTCAAGTCATAGAAAGCCAGAGAAAGCGCCAAAAATTGGGTGAAAAACCTGATTTTCCGATTTAGAGAATAGATATCATCTAGGAAGCTAATACTTGCTATAAGTACCAGTCCCAGTATCATCAAAGCATGCTGAAAGTCAAAAATCAGAAACCAAAGGAGAGCAGCAATAGGAAAGATGATTCCTCCTCCCCTTACCGTTACTCGGGTATGGGAGGATCGGTGATTGGGTTTGTCAACTATGCCTAAGCTTTTCGCAAAACCATAGTAAATGATAGAAACTATTGTTAAAATACAAAAAACAACTAAATATCTTACCTCCATTTGATTCCTTAATAATCTTATTTTGCAATTTACCGAAAACTACAAAAGCTTAATAGCAAATTAAAAGGGTCTTTAGATTAAAAGGTGACACTTTTCTTAAAATATCACCAAGTATTTAAAAAATCATTATTATTAAATTTTTTATTGGAATCGGTAAAATTAGTTAATTCAGGCTTTTTCAAGACAATAGGATTATCGCTTCTAAACAGTTTTGAAAATATGCTCATTGGAAATAAAACCAAATAAAAGATTAATCCCAAAAGAAGTTTTGGGACAATCATATTTAAAATTGAAGCCAACCTCATCCATGATAAAACCAAGTATTTTCTAAAAAAACTAATGAAAGTACCTAAAATACCAATAGCCAAAGCAGTGAAAAAAAGCCATTCAGTTTCAAAAACCTTGTAAACGATCATAAACCCAAGAGTTATGACCAATATGGCTTCCAGTTCTTTATCCTTTTTCATATCAACTTAAAACAAGGTATAAATGAATGGAGCTAGGGCACTGCTCCCTCCAAAAACAATGAGAAACCCTAGTAATAAAAGGATGAAAATCACAGGAAACAACCAAAATTTTTTCCTTTGCTTTAGAAATTGAAATAAATCTTTAATCAAATCCATTATGGTATCAAATTTTTTTCAAGAACGAAATTATACAAATAATTTGAAAACACTTCAACACCCTTCTTATTGAAGTGGCAATCATCATAGAAATAATCTAAACTTTTGGGTATTTTCTTTTCGATATCCAACAATCCTATATCGTTTTCAAGTGCTACTTTTTTATTAATTTCATTGATTTTATCTAATTCAATGGCCAATTCTTCATCCTTTATCCTTTTCCCATCGATAAAATTCATCCAATGAAATTCTCTAATTTCCTTAAATTTTTCTGGTGCTCCCCAAGAAGAAGCCTGAGTTAGGATTACTACCTCCACTCCATTAGATTGACAAGTTCCAATAAATGATTTTAAATTGTTTTGATAACTCTCATAGGAAAAACCTTTATCAAGCTTCACTTCAATTCTATGCTTTTGGACGAACTCAATTTTTTCCTTGTAGTTGTTAATCAAATGGATATCCTCTAAGATATTTGGATTTTGAATATTCTGCACAACATTATGAATCCTTCTGTATACCTGAAAGTTGCTGAGAAAAAGCTTCAACCCAAGAGTCCATGATGCCGATGAACTTTTTTCATTTTTTTGAAGGTGAAGAAAATCATACCCAGAAATTACACGGGTTAAATCATTAAAACCTGCATAAAAAACAATCAAGTCTGGTTCTAAATGTATTACTCTGTGAACCAGCATGGCAAGATGGTCAGGGCTTGCATCCCCAGATTTGGCTGCGTTAAAGACTTTTACTGTTTTTCCGTATTTATCGTTTAGCCTTAGTTGCAAAACCTTCTCTATAGACCTTGAGTCATCAATAAACATGTTTTCCATAGTACTTCCTCCAAAAAGGAAGATCCTAAACTCATCTTCACTTTTAATTGGTGAAATTGAGTCACCTCTAAAACCGTAGTTATTGGTGGAAAAGTGGACTTTTTCATCCATATCTGACAAAAACCTGTCTACCTCAAATTCTAATTTAAGGTTGGGTTTAAATTGTGATCTAATGTATGGAGACGTTTCTACAGGGTTTTTTATCGATTTATAAGGATCTTCTACCCAAAAAAAGGCAGAAAGAATAATCTCCACCAGTACAAACAATACGAAGACTACTGGGACAGTAATATTCCAGAAATTTTTAATTGTTTCTTTCATTTTCAGGTCTAATCTTCCTTAAATTCCAACATCCACTTGGATTTATTTTCCCAGTCTGGTTGATCTTCTTTTCTAAATACAAAGTCATTAATCACTAGGTAATCCATATCTGTACTCATAAAGCACCTGTAAGCATCCTCCGGCGTACAAACTATAGGTTCCCCCCGTACATTGAAACTTGTATTGACTAATAAACCATAACCAGTCAATTTTTTAAATTCACTTATTAAATTATAATAGTTTGAATTAGTGTCTGGTGTTACTGTCTGAATCCTAGCGGAGTAATCCAAATGTGTAATGGATTGAACATCACTCCTAGGATGGTATAATCTCTCCCATAAATCCATATTGTGGTAATTTGGAGGCAGATCTTTTCTTCTACTTTCCTTGACAGGTGCCACGAGAAGCATGTAAGGAGAGACATCCTCTAAATCAAAAAAAATAGTTCTGTCCTCTTCGAGTACAGAAGGTGCAAATGGTCGAAAGCCTTCTCTATATTTGATTTTCAAATTAAGCTTTTTCTGCATTTCTGGATTTCTGGCATCTCCTAGAATACTTCTGTTTCCCAATGCTCTTGGGCCAAACTCCATCCTACCTTGAAACCACCCAACTACCTTTCCGTCTGCAATCTGACCTGCGATTTTCTCACACAATTTCTGAAAATCATCAAACTTGGAATATACCGCCTTATTTTTCTTACAAACTTGAATAATTTCTTTGGAAGAGTATTCAGGCCCCAAATAGGAACCTTTCATCTGATCATATTTTTCGCTTAAAAGCTTACTATTCCCATAAAAAATGTGGTGAATAGCCAATGCAGCCCCAAGTGCTCCACCTGCATCTCCTGCCGCAGGCTGTATGTAGACATTTTCAAATATTTTCTCTTTTACGATTTTGCCATTGGCTACACAATTCAATGCCACTCCCCCGGCCATACAAAGATTCTTGGAACCCGTCAGGCGTTTAGCTTCTAATGCCATCTTTAAAACAATATCCTCTGTAACCCTTTGAATTGCAAGCGCTAAATCACAATGCATTTGCTGAATTTCATCAGTTGGTTTTCTTGTTTTTAATCCAAAAAGTTTTTCCCATTTGGATTCAACGATCATTTTTAGTCCAGTTGCATAATCAAAATAATCTTGATCTAGCCATATCGAACCATCATCGAAAATTTTAATTATACTCTCTCGAATGATCAGTTCAAATTCTTTTGTCTGTTTCGAATCTGAAATTCCATAAGGTGCAAGCCCCATCAACTTATATTCTCCTGAGTTAACCCTAAATCCAAGAAAATATGTAAAAGCGCTATACAATAAACCTACAGAATGAGGAAAGTTCAATGATTTTTTCTCTATGATTTCATTGTTTTTTCCATGACTGATCGACGCGGTTGACCACTCTCCTACCCCGTCAATAGTCAAAATAGCTGATTCAGAAAAATTTGAAGTAAAATAAGCACTTGCTGCGTGGGAAAGGTGATGAGGACAAAATAAAAGGTTCAAGTCTTTTTTATTGAAATCTTCAATTTCGGCCAATCCCTCATAAATTTTTTTCTTTAAAAAGAGCTTTTCGTCTAACCAAACAGGCATGGACTTCGAAAAAGATAGAAATCCTTTTGGAGCGAAACCATAATAAGTTTCCAATAACCTTTCGAATTTCAACAAAGGCTTATCGTAAAAAACAATTGCGTCCAACTCTGAAATTGAAAAGCCAGACTCCTCCAAGCAATACTTAATTGCCTCTATTGGGAAATCAGGGGTATGTTTTGTCCTTGTAAACCGTTCTTCCTGTGCAGCTGCAATGATGTTACCCCCTTCTATCACGGCCGCTGCAGAATCATGGTAAAAAGCAGAAATACCTAAAATTTTTCTAGCTTTTGAATCTTCCTTTGAATCCATTTAATGTCTCATCCTAAATAAAATACTATCGTAACTTCGAAGAATGCTAGCCCGGTAATTACGCGAGCAATAATGCAATTAAAGCCTTTTACGTTTTCAATTAAGCTTCAAAGATGCACCTTAAGGCAATTCTTTCAAAGCATTTGAAATTAAAAGATTCAGCCTAAAAGACTCCAAACATTTTCAAAATGTTGATTCATTCTTTAAACTTTTGAAAAAAGGCTTTTCGGGTTCACTTTTGATAACAAATCAAATGAAAATATTTTTCTGTATTCAGCTTTCTCTTACATTTGTTTGGCAGGATGATTGTGATTTAATGCCCTAAGCCTACTTTAAAGACGGAACTAAGTGAAACAAAAAATACTTTATCTCTGCGCATTTCTTTTTATCAGCCTAAGCAGCTATGCTGTTTTAAGCTTAAAAGGAGAAGGACAGCAGTGGTTCCCATATTTTTCAAAGGCCGAGGATGTACCAGAGAACAGAATTAGAACTTTACAGATAAATCAAAGTGAAACTGTTCCAATTCCCTTTGTACAATCTGACAATGACCCGATAGTTATAGACATAAGAGATGGCTTTCCTTATTGTGAGTCATTTACGGAATCTTCTACAAGAGCTAACACTGTAATTGAAGGGGATGCCTATTTAACAGTGGATAACAATGAAGATCCAAACGGCGACGGTGTACTAAGGTTAACTAGAAACACAAATAATCAAAATGGCTACGTTTATGTAGATATTCCATTTCCTTCTAGATTTGGCTTAAAGGTTTCCTTCGAGTATTTCAGTTATGGCTCTTCAAACCCAGTCAGGGCAGATGGATTGAGTTTTTTTATGTTTGATGGAGCCTTGGGGCAGGTTGCACCAAATTTTGAAATTGGAGGATATGGAGGAGCCCTCGGATACACTCCTCTCAAAGGAGGAGGTGTTAATTTTCCAGGAATTAAAGGTGGATATTTAGGGATTGGATTTGATGAATTAGGAAACTTTGGCAACTCAGCATTTGGGAAATATGGTAGTTTTTTGGATCCGGATGAATATACAACTTCAGGAGCCAATGGAAAATTTTATCCCCATAGCGTAGTAATTAGGGGGCCGGTGGATGGGACTGATGAACCTTTTTATACTAGAGATCGAAACAATGCTTTAGTTGGGGTAAATCGTTATAAAAGTTATGGATTTGTTGATGGAAAAATCTTAAACAATTACCCTACCGATAACGGGTTGGGATTTTTATACGCTGGTCCTCCATGGTTTTTTGCACAAGATCTGGATGTGTATCAAAATCTTGATGAAAGATTCTTTTTAAATGATAAATATCCGAGATTTACGATCGATGCATTCAGTTCAACAAGCCCGGAGTCCTGTCTCGATGAAGGCTATCGAAAAGTTTTTATTGACTTGAATCCGGATGAAAGTAGCCTGGATGCAACAGGAAGGCCAACAAAATTTGATATTCAGATTTTTATGTTGGTTAACTTAGGGGATGGGTTTGGGCCAAGGATCATTCAAATTTTCGACACTCCTGTAGAATATAATTTCAAAGCACCTAATCTCTTAAAGGTGGGATTTGCCGGGGCCACGGGAAACAATGTTAATTTCCATGATATAAGAAATGTTAGGGTTGAAGTTTCTGATGAAGAAGCATTAAGAAAGCCTGAGACGGAGCCACTTGAAGCAGAAGTTTGTGAAGGGGAGGAAAATGAATTCATTCTTGATGTTGAACTACTCAATGACGCAGATAATGCCTTTATCCGTTGTGTTCAGCTTTATGAAACCGAACAAGAAGCATTGGATGCTGCAACGAATGCGTCGGCAACGAGTATATTCCCTAGTGATGACAGTGGCGATCCAAATAATTACTGTCCTTTTGGAACTTGTCAGGACTTTTTGTGTAGACCCGAAAACTTATCAAAGAATGTAGAAGAAGGTACTTTTGAAGTTTTTCTTGTTTCGGAAAATGGGATTGAAACTCCTAAAGTAAAATTCACAGGAAATCCTGGCTTTTCAGGGGAAGTTACTGTTTACTATACCATTGTTGACAATTTCGGCCAGGTTTCACTTCCTAAGCCAATCACTATCACAATTAACCCGCTTCCAATCCCGACCATAGAAACAATAGACCCCCTAATCTGGGAAGACTTTGAAGAAAATGATATTCTGGTACGATTTGATGTTGAGCCAAAAGAGACGGGGTTTCAGTATCAATGGTTCAAAGATGGAAATGAAATCCCCGGCGCTACTCAGGATTTTTATGTGGCCGAGGGTGCTACTGCACCAGGTAGCTACACTGTAGAAATCGAAACCGATAAAGGATGTATCAATACATCTCAGGAGGCAATTGAAATCAGATTGGTCAGGAATATAGAACCCGATCTGATTTCCATCCGGGAAGATTGTATTGAAGAAGGTATCGTTAGAGTAATTTTAGATCCAAGTAATGTTTTGGGTGACGAGAAGTGGAGAATTGTTGACAGCAACGGGGATCAGGTATATCCTGCTACTGATTGGACTCCGATTCCAGCTGGTGCTCCCGAAATAATTCAAGGTAATTTACTCGCTGGAGACTACAGATTTCAGATTGGTGATGAATTCAGAGAAGGGCAGCCTGGAAGTGATGGAACTCCGCTATTCAGACATGACATTCCTTTCACAATTCTACCTATAGAATTTCCACTTCAGATCTTGAGTACAAGTAGTGTAGATGAATTATGTTTCGAAGAGGGAGGAAGTATACAAATCCAGGTGCAGGATGGTAGCGGAAATTACACCTATGAATTGATTCAAGATGGATCGGTTATGTTTACCAGTCCTACAAATATCCAAGATACCAATTACGAATTCACCCAAGTTCCGGTAGGCACCTATGAAATCAGGGTAGCCAGTGGCCCTCGATGTGAGGAGTTTGGGCAAGAGACCATTTCTGGACCTGAGCCCATTATCCTTAATATTTCAGCTCAGAAAAATGTTACCTGTAGCCCGGATGATGCGAGCGTAGATTGGTTGGTAACAGGTGGGACTGCTCCATATAATATTATTTCCCTAAGTAAAGACGGGACATCTGTAGACATCAATACCATAGGTTTTACCCAAAATGGAGACGTATTTTCCTTTACTGGCCTAGAAGAAGGGGAATACGTTCTATTGGTCACTGACAGTAGGGCCTGTGAAACTTTCCAAAGTGAACCTGCGGTAATTTCAACTATTCCCAAGCCTGAGATTTCAATTTCCGTTGATCCGGAGTTTTGCGAAAATGTACCCCTAATTTCTATTATCCCTGAGCTTACCAATACCGGACTGATGACCAGTCCTGAATACGCTTGGATCATTCCTTCAGGAGAAAGGCTGACTTCAAGTGCTACCATTGCAGGTGTTGACTATACGCTAATTGACCACGACAACAATAACCTTACCCCACCGCACCTTACAGTATCGGGTTTGAATGAAGGAGATTTTAACTTCATCCTTGAATTAAGAGGTGAAGATTCCTGTGACCAGGATTTCGATGTGCAATTCAGCGTGAATCCACAGCCTGAATTAGAGGTCATCAGGGAGGAAGGTGCCAAATGCTTTGGTGAAGTGGGAGGCCTGGTAGAGATCAATGTTACCAATGGAGACAACAATGACTTTGAATTCAGAATACAAGGGCTCACTGACTGGGAAGTTGGTAAATTTATTTTTGATGAGGGAATAAGTTCAGGCACCTATACCATCGAGGTCAGAAATATAACTACGTTATGTAGCAGTGAAATTGAAGTTACAGTCCCTGAAGTAGTAGAGGAATTGATCGTTCAGGAAGACATGTTGGTAGAGCCATCTTGTAACGAAGACAATGGGTCATTTAGTTTTCTTGTAGATGGGGGAACACTGGTAAATAATGGCTACCGATTTGTTTTAAATGGAACTGAAATTACAGAACAGGATGATAATTTCGAAACCCTTGGCACCAATGATTACAGGTTGATACATTTGGCCCCTGGCAACTATGAGTTAGAAGTTTTTGACGAAAACGACTGTTTTAAAACAGTAAATTTCACCCTAACAGCTCAAGAAGTACCCGAGTTCTCTTTAGTAGATATTGCAATTTGCGAAGGAGAAATGGCTGTTCTTGAAGTGGAGACTGTGGTCTTGGCAGGAGCTATCCCGGAATATGTATGGAAAGTAGAAGACCAATCTGCACCAGGAAATTTTATTTTAATTGAAAATAACACCACCATAAACGGAGCTAATCATGCCATCAATGGAAATAGGCTTGAAATTACAGGGCTGAACCATTCTGTTGCCCCTTATACCTACAGCGCTGAAGTGATTGGACAAGGCGTATGCCCAGGCCCTGAAATGTTTGCCACAGTAAAAGTATTTGATATTCCTGAAGCTGAATTTGCAATAACTGATGTTTCATGTAATGCTGGGAGTGATGGTACAATTATTCTTGAAAATGAATTGGATGGAAATTTTACCTTTACCATAATAGAAACGGGAGAGGTAAAGAATGATGGCAACTTTAGCAATCTAGTAGCAGGGACATATACTATACAAATACAAGAGGATGGCGCACCTTGTCCTGTTGAAGTGGTAGTAACTATTGATCAACCGAATCCTTTGACTTTAGATCCAGTTGACTCTGAGAATCCTACTTGTGGAGAAAATAATGGGGAAATCATTTTCCAGATCAATGGTGGGACCCTTGACTTTGCTGTCTTGGTTAATAATTCTCCTATTGAAGATTATGATTTTCAAATAAATGGGAATACCTATTCAATTCAAAACCTTGCGCCAGGTGCTTACAGTGTGGCTATTGAAGATGGAAATGGTTGCGCCATACCAAATACAGTAATTTTTAATTTGAATAACGATGATGGATTCCCTATAGATTCCGAACCCTTAAGCGTTCAGCTATGCGAAGGAGAAAGCGCGGTGCTATCGCCGGATTTAACCATACCGCCTGGTGCTTCACCAGAATTACGTTGGTACAAAGATTCTTCGTTAAGCCAACAAATACTTACCGGAACTTCCGATGGTGAAGTTTCATACGAAATTACCGATGAAGGCATCTTGACTATCACGGGTTTAGATGTTGGAGATTATGAATATTATCTACGCATTTCAGGCCCACAGATTTGTGGACAGGTCACTTTGGCTTCTGTAAATGTACTACAGGAAATCACCTTTGATATCGAACCACAAGCCATTACCTGCTTTGGTGATGAAGATGGAAGTATTACAGTAAGTAATATCCAAGGAGGAACAGGAATTTATGAGCTAAGTTTAAATGGTATAGATTGGCAAGACGATCTTGTTTTTGATGGGCTTCCAGTAGGAAACTATACTGTCTATGTGAGAGACAATAGCCAAAGTGATAGCTGTGAAGAAAGCCAAAGTGATATTTTGATAGAAGGTCCGGATGAAGAAATTCAGATCAATACTCCAGATATTATCAGAACTTCTTGTGGACTTTCTAACGGCAGTGTACAAAATTTAGAAGTTTCGGGGGGATATGGAAACTATACCTTCGAATGGAGAAAAGACGATCCTGTTACTGGTGAATTGTTTAATGGACAATTGACAGGGATAAATGATCTTTCTCCTGGCACTTATTTCTTGATAGTAAATGACATAGAAGGGTGTGGTGAAGTGTTTGAGTTTGAGGTTGGAAAGGCATCTGATCCAGAATATTCTATTGTGCCCGCAATGAATGTTTGCGAAGGATTACCTGTAGAAATAGCTCCAGTCCACCTTGCTCCCGACCCCAGCTTGCCACCTGCTGCAAGAACAGATGTGGCATGGTATACATCACCAGGTCAATCCGGGTTGATTGAAAACGGGGATGATCCCCAAAATCCAGATATTACTTACAGTATTGATGACTCGAATTGGATTAACCCTCAATTGACAATTACGGGTTTAGTCCCGGGAACTTACACTTACTATTTTTATGTGGTATGTACTGGGGTAGAAATACCGGTAGAAGTTATAGTGCATCCAACACCTGCTCCTTCTTTTGAAGTAAACAGAGAAACATGTTTCGGTGAAAATGATGGAAGAATATTAGTTACAGATGGATGGGTTCCAGGGTTGGAATTTTCAATAAATGGTGGAGACTGGGAAAGCCGTGAGGAATTGGAGGCAAGAACCTTTACACCAGGAACTTATACTTTAGCAACAAGATCAGAGTACGATTGCCAATCAGAAGAAAGTTCATTAACAGTGGAAGGAGCTGAGGAATTGATGATATCACTCTCAGGTCAAAAAGATGCTGCTTGTGGAGTCCCTGACGGCTTTATACAAGTTGACATTGCTGGAGGATGGAAGGATTATACCTTAACCATTTTGAACTTGAATAACAATGAATCAACTTCAGTGTCAATTTCCGAAAATCAATATACTTTCTCAAACCTGGTTTCAGGAACTTATCAGATAGAAGTCAACGATGCTGAGGGTTGTTTTAAAGTATTGACAGACACTGTTGAAATTGAGGATGGTCCTACAGAAATTATTGTAGACCCGGTTTTTGAAATTTGTGATGGAGAAACGGTCAACATTCCTGTTGACATTAATCCACCGGCTGATCCTAAGAGCTTCAGATGGTTTGCCAACACCTATGATCCGGCAAATGAAATTAGCAATGGACAGGTGGATGGTGATATTGCTTATCAAATATCCGAATCCGGTGAACTGCAGGTTAGTGGATTGCCTTTAGGTGACCATACCTTCTTTGCTACGGTAGAAGGTCCGGATATCTGTGAAGGAGATGTCCAAGAAGTCATCGTTCAAGTTTATCCAGACCCTCAATTTACGGCAGTGGTTGAAAATGAATCATGTTTTGGTGAGGGTGGTTCAATTGTCATAAATCCTTTGATTGCTGCAGGAAATATCACATACAGTATCAATGGAGGAGCATTTGAAGCTTATCCAGACAACAGGATTGAAGGTTTGGCGCCTGGAACCTATACCCTTACTGCGCAACATGGTTCTGGCTGTACATTCACATTAGGTGAAGATTTGGTTATTGTAGGTCCGCAACAGGCCCTTGATGTATCCAACACCTCTACTGTTGACTCATCTTGCGGTGAAGCAAATGGACAGCTCAGAGGTACAGTGGAAGGTGGATATGCACCCTACACCTTGACCCTAAAAGATGAAAATGGGAACAATATCAATGCAAATCCCCAGTGGGAAGGCAATAGGTATACAGTAAGCGGATTGACAGTAGGCAGTTATACTATTGAAATACAGGATGATTCAGGCTGTATATTTATTCTAACTGACCAACAGGAGATTATAGACAGCCCCACGCCAATTAATGTAGAAGATGTACAGATATGTGAAGGTGAAAATGCCATTTTGTCACCTTCAATTCCAAATACTAGCCTATCACCTACTTTCAATTGGTACTTTGATGCAGAAGGTCAGCAAGAAATAACGGTTGGCAATACCGAAATAGATGGAGTTAGTTATAATTTGGCCAATAATGGGCTATTGGAAATTGTAGGATTAGCATCCAACAATACACCTTTTTCATATTTTGTAGATGTGTCAGGAGATGGAATCTGTAGTGGAGAGTTGAAAGAGGTCTTGGTTAAAGTTGATCCTTTACCACAATTAAGAACGTCTAATCCTTCTATAGTATGCGATCCAACACAAACGGTGGACTTAACCCAATTTATTGAAGGATTTAACCCTCAAATTTATGAATACATAGTAAAAAGTCCGAGTGGAAATAATTTGAGAACTGAAGAATTAAAACAGGTTTCTACCTCGGGGACTTATCTCGTTCAAATGAAATTCAGGGACAGTAATTGCTTAACGGTAGAAGAAAGGATTTTGGTACTAATTTCTGAAACAGAAGTATCTGCGTATTTTGATTATTCTATTGAGATTTCACCTGGAAATGAATTGGTCAATCAGGACATAAATATTGGAGAAGAGATTTCATTCATTGATGATTCTCAAGGCGACATCATTATATGGAATTGGGACTTTGGTGATGGTACAACAAGTAATTTAGAGAACCCTGTCCATCAATTTGAAAGTAAGGGAAGATATGAGATTCGCCTCACTACTATTGACTCGAATGGCTGTCAATCAGAATTTATCAGGATTGTTGAAGTTTTTGATGACTATAAAATCATAATTCCAAATGCATTTACTCCTTTGAAAGAAGACGGGAAAAATAATTATTTCAAACCAGTATTCCGAGGTATTTCAAAAATGGAATTATACATTTTCAATACTTGGGGAAACCTAATCTATAAAACAGAAAGTTTAGAAGACAAGGGCTGGGATGGAACACTAAATGGCGCACCAACACCAAATGGAAACTATGTCTTTAAAGCTGAATTCGAAACTAGAGGTGGCGAAAAAATTATTAAGACAGGAGTTTTTATATTGATAAAATAGTTTTTTTGTAAGATTTCCAAATCCCATGAATTACCATATCATTATACCAGCCAGGGGGGGGTCTAAAAGATTTCCTGGAAAAAACCTCGCAATATTGAATAATAAGTCATTATTAGGTATTTCTATTGAATATGCGCTATCAAATAACATCTCACTTTCCAAAGAGCAAATTTGGGTGAATACAGATGACGCTAAAATTTCTAAAGAAGCTGAAAAATATGGTGTACAGGTATTTGATCGAAGTCCTGAATTAGGTGAAGACCACATTTCGACAGGTGATGTTCTGAAGAATCAGGTTAATTTCATGCTAAAACGTGCAATGAAAGTAGATGCTGTTATTCTACTACAGGCTACCACTCCACTAAGACCTAATGGTCTAATCGAAAAAGCTACAACTCTTTTTGAAAATCATAATTGCAACAGCCTTGCAGGCTTCAGCCCTTCCAACAAAAAACTTGGGAAGATAATAAACAACAGATTTGAGCCGCAAAATTATACCTTTGGTCAAAGATCCCAAGACATGACTCCTTTGTTTTATGAAAACGGACTCATATATGTTACCAAAGCGAATGAAATCCTTCAAGGAAAAGTGCTTACCGAAGATGTCTTTCCTATGGTAATTGATCACCCATTCGCACAGGTAGACATTGATGATGTTTTAGATTTGTATTTTGCAGAAAACTTAATTAAGAAATATGGAGAATAAATTCGAGATAGAAATTTCTGGAAGAAAAATTGGTCCCCTACATCCACCTTTGGTAATTGCAGAACTCGGAATAAATCATGAAGGAAGTCTTAAAACAGCATTTGAAATGGTAGATGCTGCACAACGTGCAGGGGTAGAAGTGTTAAAGCACCAAACTCACATTGTAGCGGATGAGATGAGTGCTGAAGCTAAAAAAGTCATTCCCGGTCATACCAAAGAGTCTATCTATGAAATCATGGAAAGATGTGCCTTAAGTGAAGAGGATGAAATCAAGCTGAAAGAATATGTAGAAGCCAAAGGAATGATTTTTATTTCAACCCCTTTTTCCCGGGCAGCAGCAGACCGCTTACAAAGAATGGGAGTACAAGCCTTTAAAATTGGCAGTGGAGAATGTAACAACCTTCCCTTGTTGGATCATATAGCATCCTTTGGGAAACCTATAATAATGAGCACAGGAATGAACACACTTGAAAGTGTGAGAAAATCCGTTGCATTGTTGCAGAAACATCAGGTTCCGCTAGCTTTGATGCATACCACCAACCTCTACCCTACCCCTGCTAACTTGGTCAGATTAGGGGCAATGCAGGAATTGATGCAGCACTTCCCTGAAATTCCGGTGGGTTTGAGCGATCACACCATCAGTAATCATGCATGTTTTGCTGCAGTGGCCCTAGGAGCCAATTTACTCGAGAGGCACTTTACCGACCACATGAACCGAGTGGGTCCGGACATTGTCTGTTCTATGGATGAAAATGCGACCCGCGAGCTCATAGAGGGATCTAAGATGATCCATCAAATGTTGGGAGGGAAAAAAGAACCAGCTAAAGAGGAACAAGCGACCATTGATTTTGCATTCGCAACAGTATGCACAATTAAACCGATTTCAAAAGGAGAAGCATTGACCAAAGAAAATATTTGGGTAAAAAGACCAGGGAAAGGCGCAATTTTAGCAGAAAAATATGAAAGTCTTTTGGGTAAAATCGCCACAAGAGATCTGCAAACAGATATACATTTAGATTGGAAAGATTTTAATTGAGCATATATATGAAAGTTTTTGTACTTATTGAACGAAGAGCGGACTACAGCAGATACAGACCTATACTTCAAAGAATGAAGGAAGATCCTTTCTTTGAAATTCATTTGGTAGTCACAGGGATTACCCTGCTGGATTTACACGGAAGCGATGTGAATTACATTGAAGAAGATGGCTTCACCATCAATGCCAAGATCCCAATGTTTGAGCAGAATGGTGACGACTCAGGCGCAGAAATGGTGAGAGCTATGTCAAGGGTGCTGACAGCTGTCACCTTTGAGCTGGAAAAAGCAAAGCCGGACTTGGTTCTTTCCGGCTTTGATATCGGTGGGAATTTTGCAGTAACTGTTGCCGCAGCACATATGAACATTCCTGTAGCCCATATACAGGGTGGAGAAGTAACAGGAAGTATAGACGAAGCTATCCGTCACGCTATGTCAAAATTCTCTCATATTCATTTTCCCGCTACTGAAGATGCAAAAGAAAGGTTGGTAAGATTGGGGGAAAACCCAAAGGATATCTTTGTGGTGGGGTGTCCATCTATTGATGTATTGGTAAACACGCCGTATTTACCAAAAGAAGAACTTGAAAGGGAATTTGACCTGGACTTTTCCAAGCCTTTTATTCTGGTAATTCAGCATCCGGTAACCACTGAGGCCATGTCCTCCATTGATCAGATCAGAGAAACCCTGAAAGCACTTAAGGAAGTGAATGAGCAAACCGTCTTTTTGCTGCCAAACAATGATGCAGGTCATTCTAAAATTATAGAAGAAATCAAACAATCCGGTTTCAAATGGATCCCTTCTCTACCGACTCTGAAATTTATCAACCTTTATAGAAATGCATGGGTATTGGTCGGAAATTCTTCATCTGGAATCCATGAAACACCAACAATGAAAATTCCAGCTGTCAACATAGGTAACAGACAGATGGGAAGAGAAAGAGCTTTCAATGTAATTGACACAAGGAATGACCACAAAGAGATAGAAAAAGCTATTAAAAAGGCCCTCTATGACGAGAATTTCAGGAATAATGTCAGTGTAATCAAAAATCCTTATGGTGAAGGGGACTCTGCTGCAAAAATTATTGAGACCCTCAAGAGTATAAATTTAGAAGATGTCAGTATCCAAAAAATCTTTTACGAAGGAGAATAAAATCCTACTAGTTGGGGGCACCGGATACCTTGGAAGTCAACTGAAGCTGAGTTTATCTCAGGAAGGATTCAAGCAGGTTTTTATTTCTTCAAGCAAAGAGAAAGGAAAGGGAATAATTCAGCTGGATCTTTTAAATAAAAGCCATGTCTCTGCTATAAGGGATATGGATTTTGACTTCATTATCAATCTAACGGGACAGGTCAGTAATCCTATAGACAGTTGTTTAAAACTGAATTCCTTAGGGATGGAAAACTTAATCCAAATTTGCACTGGTAAGTCCAAGTTGATTCACCTTTCCACTGTCAATTTATACGGTACAGGCGAAGGCTTTGATGAAACTACTGTACCTCAGCCAGAAACACCTTATTCTACCTTAAAGTTAGTATCTGAAAAATTTTTGATGGAGAAAGGAGATAAAACCGGCTTTTCAATTATTCGACTTTCAAACTTATATGGGGGAAAGCAGCCAAAAGGGATATTTGCATACCTTTTTAGATCCGCTTTAAATAGAGAATTGTCATTACACTTCAATAATGATGGGTATATGGTCAGAAATTACCTTCATGTGGAAGATGCTGCCATGGGAATTATAAACCTTGCTCAGAAAACCAATTTTGAAAACAAGGAAATCTATAATTTTGTAGGCAGGGATGAATTAAGTATCAGGGAGCTGATAGGGAAATTTGAAAATATTTTCAACCTGAATTTTCAAGTGCGTTTTTCTAATCAGAAAGCCTGGGAGAACAGTTTGGATATTTCGGATCAAAAATTCAGAACACTAACTGGTTTCAAAGAAAAGTTTCTTTTGGAAGATTACATTAAAAAATTAAAAGCTGATGCTCATCAATAACAAGGACTTTGTTCCCTATACTCTTTCAAGTCACTCCAAGATAAGTGATTGTTTGCAAGCCATTGACAAAAATAAAAAAGGCTCTATCTTCTTGATGGGAGAAAACAATAAGCTATTGGCATCACTTTCTGATGGAGATATCAGAAGAGCTTTTTTGAAGGGGGCCAAATTGGAAGATAATGCCATTACATTTTCGAACCAGAAGCCTTATTATATTGAAGATTTACAAATCGAGAATTTCAACATTTCGGTTTTTGAGGAGAATAACTTTAAGCTTATTCCAGTCTGTAATCCAAAAAAAGAAATTGTTAGTATTTTAAGTATCGAGAAAGGCGTAGCCTATCCGCCAATTGACAACTATGTGGTCTTAATGGTTGGTGGCAGGGGGCAACGTCTTTCCCCTTTGACTCAAAACACACCCAAACCTTTGCTCAAGGTAGGTAACAAACCCATTTTACAGACTATTTTAGAGCGATTAAAATTGTTTGGATTCCAAAATATCATCCTTTGCACCAATTACTTATCTGATCATATTGAAGATTTTTGTGGTGATGGAACAAGGTTTGGATTAAATATAAGTTATTACAAAGAGCTCATGAAACAGGGGACTATAGGAGCTGTTAAGTTTTTGGAAGATAGTTTGAAAAAACCATTTCTAGTCATGAATGGAGACTTACTCACCCTGCTTAATTATAGGGATTTACTTGAGTTTCATTTAGAACACCTAGCCGAACTCACTGTAGGTTGCGCTAACTTTAAATATCAGGTTCCCTATGGAGTATTGAGGACTGAGGGTAGAAAGATAGTAGGACTTGAAGAAAAACCGCACTATAGATTTCTCATCAATGGAGGGATCTATGCTTTGAATCCAGACACCCTAAGGCTGATACCAGATAAGTCTTATTATGACATCACTGATTTAATAGAGAAAATCATTAACCAATCAGGAAACGTTGCGGCTTATCCCATCGAGGATTATTGGTTAGATATTGGACAGCCTAAGGATTTTGAGAAAGCAAATTTTGATTTTGAAAGATTATTTAAAAATGTTAACAATGATTGACTATAAAGACAAAAAAGTATTTGTGACAGGAGCTGCTGGATTTATAGGCAGCCATTTGGTAGAAGAATTGGTGAAAAGCGGTGCCCAGGTAAGGGCTTTGGCTCATTATAATTCATTTTCCTCCATCGGAAACCTTCAATATTTATCCAAGGACATCCTGGGACAAATTGAAATCGTATTCGGAGATGTTACAGATGCATTTTTGATGGAAAAATTCACCAAAGATTGCCATGTAGTTTTCCATTTGGCAGCATTGATCGGGATTCCGTATTCTTACATAGCTCCTGCCACCTATGTCTCCACCAATATCAATGGGACATTGAATATGCTGGAGGCCTGTCGGAAAAACCAATGTGAAAAATTGTTGGTCACTTCAACTTCAGAAACTTATGGCACGGCACTTTATGCCCCGATCGATGAAAAACACCCTCTTCAAGGCCAATCTCCTTATAGCGCTACAAAAATAGGTGCTGATAAAATTGCTGAAAGTTACTTCCTGTCATTTGGTTTGCCCGTTTGCATTTTCAGGCCCTTCAATACCTACGGACCCCGACAGTCCATGAGGGCGGTAATTCCAACCATTCTATCCCAACTTTTGGATGCCAACTGTGATGAAATCAAGCTTGGTTCCCTCTCCCCTGTCAGGGACATGCTATTTGTGAAAGATACTGCACGTGGTTTCATGTTAGCAGGTCTGTCTGAAAAAAGCAACGGAGAGGTCATCAGTGTGGGAACAGGAATAGGCTACACCATAGGAGATATAGTTGAATTGGCTAAGAAAGTTACAGGAATTCAAAAACCAGTTATAGAGCAAAACACCCGAATACGCCCGGAAAACAGTGAAGTCTTGAAGCTAATCTGTGACTATTCCAAAGCAGAGACACTGCTAGGTTGGACTCCAACTACCAGCCTTGAATCAGGATTGGAGCAACTCAGAGATTTTATCATGGAGAATTCTGCCAATTACAATGCTTCCAAATATTATGTGTAATGGAGTATTTAGGAAATCAAAAGCCTGTCAATAAAATCAAACCAGAAGTCTCTGTATGCATACAGACTTTTCAGCATGCTAAATTTATCGGTATTTGCCTGGAATCCATAGTCAAGCAAGAAACAAGCTTCCCCTTTGAAATTCTAATTGGCGAGGATTGCAGTACTGACGGTACAAGAGAAATTTGCGTGGAGTATGCTGAAAAATATCCGGATCTGATCAGACTTTTTCTTAGAGAACCCAGTTCAAAAATAACAATTGAGGATAAAAAGTCGGGAAGAGCCAATTACCTTCAAAATTTCAAGGATGCAAGAGGAAAGTATATCGCAGTGGTCGACGGAGATGATTATTTTCTCAATTTAAAAAAACTGCAGATCCAGTATGATATTATGGAAGCCAACCCGGAGTGTATTATCACTGGAAGTGATACAATATATACCTATGATGGAGACCCACCTTTGCCATTCACCTCAACATACGATACTTCGATTATAAAAAAAATAAATAAATACAGCGGCGTATTACACTATGGCCCTAGTTCGTCTCGTCTGTTCAGGAATGACATCACAACACTGTTAAATTCCAAGGCAATTTTAAAAACAAGAGTGTTTGATATGCCTCTATTACATTACCTATTAAACAAAGGAGAATTTTGGATAACCAAAGAAAATTTAGTGGCATACAGAATCCATTCAGGAGGGCACAACAGCGGCAATAAAAATATTATTGCAAAAAGTAATTTTTCACATGTGTTTAGGTATCTCTATGAAGAAAAACTCATTGGATATACCCAATATAGAGTACATCTAGCTAAGAACTACCTGAGAATGGGCTATATTATCCTTAAAAATCTAAAAAAATAGCCTGAATGCTGATTAAAATATTTAATAAAATACGAAAGCTGAAAGGAAGATTTTTTTTCAAAAACAAGAGCTTTGAAAAAGAAAAGGAAAAGGTCTTAATAATGATCTTTAATCCAAAAATCAATTTTAGAACGATTTTAAATCTCAGTTACCATCTTTACGAAAAAGGATTAGTTACATATTTATTTAGCATTTCCCCAAAACATTATATCAATTACCTTGAATTGGGTGAGAGTCAAAGATACATCAAGTTCTTCCCATTTTTTCCTGTTGGAAAAATTCAAATATTCACAGATTCATCTAAGCTTAGTGAGCTCTTTAAAAACATTAAACTTATAAAGCCGATCACTTCGGCAAAACAATACAGTTTACCAAACGCAATTCCTTATTTTCCCTACCCTGATTCATTGATAGCATTCGGTCAATACGATTTAAAAAGAAAAAGGGCTCCCAATAAGCCCTATGTAATTACCTTCTTCGGAAATCACCGAAGCCCTGAATATGGAAAGTTTGATAGTTTTTTAATGGATAAATTTAATGTAGTAGGTAGACAGTCTACAGTTAAATATCTTTTTGAAAAGTACGATGACCAGGAAGTCTTTTACCATCAAGGTATAAGAAAGATTCAACTTAGAGATAACCTTGTCCTAAAAATCAACTACAATGTTTTTAAGATAGATCCTCAAAGGTACCTGAATGAATTAACGGACTCTGACTTCTTTTTAAGTCTTCCCGGCGTCATCATGCCCCTTACACATTCAATTATTGAAGCATCCCTTTTAGGAAACATCCCTGTTGTCAATTATAACAGCTATTTCTCAAATAAATTGGACGATACTAATTCTTTGAAATACGATTCTTTTGAATCTTTAGAGGAAGTTTTTGATCAAATAGATCAAATGCAGCCTTCCGAAGTTTTTGGAAAAAAGATTAAACTAATTCAATCCATCCATGAATACCTTGACTTTGACTTTTCCAACCAAAAGGAATTTTTAATCACCAATGAAAACCTGGATATGCTAAAAAAATTTGAAGCTTAACATCTTGGCATCATCACTCTTGCCAGACATTAAGCTTCAATACTCTAGTGCGTCCTTACTTGACACTTAAACTTAGGATTACATTTCAGGGCTTCATTTCAAAATTTTAATCAGTGACTTTTCTCCTGTTATAAAAGCCCAATTCACCAAACTCTTTGGCAGAAAACAGTTCTTTTCCCGCCATGAGAATCAGATCATGGGTTCGCTTTACCAGATCTACATTTTTGGAAAGCCTTTCCCTTTTGTGATCCCACCAGATACTGTCTTCAATACCAATGCGGACTCCTAAGCCCATCGCAACAGCAGCCATAGATATAGGCAATTGGTAGTCTCCAAGACCAGCAAGGGAAACAAAATGGTCATCTGGAATTTCCTTTAAAGCCAAACCGATATGACTGAAATCCGGCTGGAATCCGGCAATGTTTCCAAATAAAAGGTTCCAATAAAATGGTCCCTCAATAATTTTTTTCGAAATTAAATATTTACCGTAATTGACCATACCCAAATCGAAACATTCAAGCTCGGGGACTACACCAAAATCATTCATTTTTTGAGCTAAAGACATGATCATATCTGGAGCATTCATAGAGGCCTGTCTGACAAAATTCAAAGAGGACAAAGTCAAGGAACACATGTCAGGCATCAATTCGATCACTTCGGACCTTTTCTCAAATTCCGGAAAATTTCTTCCTGAACTGCTTCCACAGATCACTAAATCAGGACAATGTTTTCTGATTCCCTCAAAAATCTCTCTATACATGGATTTGTGATAGGTAGGTGTTCCATCTTCTTCTCTTACATGCAGATGCGCAATTGTAATTCCTACTTCATAGGCTTCATGCGTTTGTTCAATGATCTCACTTGGTGTAATGGCTACAAAAGGTGTCATATCTTTCGTTGGAACCATTCCTGTAGGACAAAAATTGATCACTGTTTTATCCGGATAAGTAGTATTCTTCATTTGTATTTTAGGTTATTTATTCAATAATATCAATTATCAGGTGGGCTTCGATTATAAAAGCAAAAATGTCTTTAAAAATACTCAAATTTAAAGTTTGTTTTCTTTCACAACCTTGCATGGATTACCAAATGCAACAGAATTTGTTGGTATATCCTTTGTCACAACGCTTCCAACTCCTATAATGGAGTTTTCTCCAATTTCAATATTGTCCCGAACCACAGTGCCAGAACCTATGATACAATCATCTCCAATTTTTATCTTACCCGACAACACCACTCCTGGATTGATATCGCAAAATTCTCCAATATCATTGTGATGACCTACAGTCACCCCCCTTTTCAGATATGTTCCAAAACGGATTTTTGATTGGGGTCCAACAGTTACGCCGGGCTCCACAAAAGTTGCATTTTCAAGTAACGAAGCAGCGGAAACGTATGAATTAGGCATGACCAACTGAACAAATTGTTCCCTACTCACCCCATAATTCTCTTGGAAGAACTCGAAAACCAATCTCTTCGTCCTCCCTCCTGCTGTTCCAAAAAAATATTTATCCGTTTGAACATTATTTAATTCAGCATGATCTAGAATAGCATAATCTACCTTCTTGACAGGTAAAAACGGTTTAAAATCTACAGCAATATTCGTATAAAGATTAAAATATTCTATCTGATACAAATGCTCTAAGGCATCAAAAATCAAGGCAACAGAATCTTGGGAAACCCCTAATAACTTTATCTGATTCATATAAACTTCATCATTGAACTGATTCTCTCTATTCTTCTCTACTGATGTTCGCAAAACAAAGCCCTAATCTGCGCGAAAACAGGTGCACTTTTTACCCTAAAGTAAAATCTAAGATAACTTTTATTTATTTATCACCCTGATACGTGTATTGCTGTCCTTATCCGGCTTTTTGTTGCTTTTGGATAATGACTTTAGATCCAAAGTAATAATTTAGGTTCACAAGCTTTCCAACTTTCTTTAAAAGGTTGTAGGTAAGCTTACTCCTGTTCCCCTTTTTATTGGTTTTAATATTATACCATACATCCATATCCGGAAAATATTCCATCCTTGATGTTCTAATTTTACCTTTATGAAATTTTTTGGCTTTTCTTTTAAGCCAACTGAAAGAAACATAGTCATGGAGAACAGGAGGATAAGGCCATGAAGGGTCATGAATTTTCAGTCCAAAACCAAAGACTTTAGCAATCGGTACTTTAATAAATCTCGGCAACCAGTGAATCAGGTATTTGCCGGTATCATGGGAATCCTTTAAGGTCCACCTGTTTGGAGTACTAATGAAAAGGCAACCACCGTCACTATTTACAAGTGAAAAGACCTTTTTAAAACATTCTTCCTGATCCCATGAAGGAATATGTTCCAGCACTTGAATAAACAATACTACATCAAATTGCTTTGAAACCTTCTCAGGATCAATTTCAAAAACATTCTTATTTAGAATATTGACGTTTTTAATACCCAACTCATCAAGCCTTTGCTTGGTCAATTCAACACCACCATTATCAATGTCCCAAGACTCCAAGTACTTACATTTATTTGCCAATTTCCAGGTCAGGTTGCCATCCCCACAGCCAAGTTCCAGAACAGAGGCATCTTTAAGGTTTACAAAAAACTGATCAATCATATCCAGCTCTTCGGAATAGTATTCATTTGACTCTCTGAATGGAGGGTTGGAAATCAACTCTTCAAACTTCAGATTACTCTCCTCTGCCCCTTCGTATTGCCCACTGGTATGCCAACGATAGTACTTTTTATGAAAATCAGAAGATAAATTTTGAAATGTTTTAAAATTCATAATGTAGGTTATTATTCGATATTCAATTTACGTTATTAAGAAAATTTGATCCATCCGTATTCCAATTCAGGTCAGAGTTCGCCTTTTTACTGCTGAAAGTAAGGCTTTTTGTAAGCTTATCCAGGCTATATGTATTGAGGGGAAACATTGGAAACAGATCACCTAATTTTGCTAAAATAGAAAAAAAGCCAAGTGGAATAGAAAAAATTTTCTTTGAGTATTTTTTCGCATAGTATTCTTCTATTTCTGATAATTTGGGGTTGGGCTTAGAAACTAAATTATATACTCCCGGTATACCTTTTAAATTGGTGAAAAAAACTGCTGCATCTTGCGCCGAAACAACAGACTTTTCAGCATCTGAATTACCTATCCGTATATAATATCCTTTCTTTATCGCATTTTCCATTTTACCCAGATTCCCTGGAGCATCTTCACCGAAAATCAAAGGCAGCCGAAAAATGTAAAGATCAATATTATTTTCCTTTGCCCAACACTGAAGAAATTTCTCAGCCGCTATTTTACTTTTAGCATAGGGACTATCCCCATTCAATGGGCTTGATTCATCTATTTCCAATCCGGTATCAAGCCCATAAACAGCTACTGTGCTGATGAAAATAAAAGTTTTTGGTCTATGCACCAATCCCTTGACCAAATTCACAGTACCCTGGAAATTAACATCTGAAAACTCCTGTTCTTCATCTGCCATCTTGGGAATCATATGAGCTTTTCCTGCTGCATGGATGATTAAATCATATGCAGGAAGTTCTGGGCTTTCTAGGCTGAGATCACAAGAAATATCATTGATCTTCGACCTTCCAATGGTTTGGATCTGGTGGCCTGCATCCTGAAATGCCCTATGAATAAATCCTCCGAAGAATCCTGTACCTCCTGAAAGTAAGACTTTCATTTTCCCAGAATATTTGAAAGATACCCTAAATATTGCACTGCCAGTTTATCCCTATCAAAATACTCCTGGGAAACCTTAAAGGCATTTCTTGAGATCATCTCCCTATCTACTGGCTGATTGGCCAAATAAATCATTTTCTTTGCAAATTCTTGGGCATTACCTGGTTCCACATTGATTCCACAGCCATTTGTGTCTATCAAGTCTTTTATCCAACCTCTTGTTGTTTGGATAATCGGTACTCCAGCGGCAAATGAATCAAAAATTTTATTCGGACTGCAGGTATCCTGCACGGGATTATCTAAAGTTGTAAACAAGGTACTTATTGAGGCCTGTACCCAAGCAGGTAAATCAAGCTTTGGCTTAATCCCTAAAAAATATACGTTTGACAATTCTTCTTTCTCCTTTCTGTTTTCAAGCTCGCTACGCAAAGCTCCCTCTCCTATAAATACAATCGCAATCTGACTTCCTTCTTCAGTTTTAAGTAGCTCGGATGCCACATCTAATAAAAAATGTGGATAATGAATAAAACCAAGAGAACCTATATGCGTAAACAGGTATTTCTGTTCGATTTTTAACCGTTCTTCCTTTTTCAATTCTACATCTCCAGAAAATAGATAGTTATCAGAAGCATTCGGTATCACACCTGTTTTACTTTTGAGGGAATCATCTTTTGCAATCAAAAAATCCCTTTGACCTGGGGAGGCAGAAACAATGAAATCAGCATTTCTGTAAAGAGCACTCTCAAATTTAAGAGCTATGCGCTTGAGAACCTCTGATTTGAGAAGTCCCATCTCAATGGCTCCTGCTGGCCACAAATCTCTGATTTCCATTAAAAAAGGCTTTCTTCTAAACCATTTTGCCACGAGTCCTGGAATACCTATGGTTATTGGCCCCGAACTACAGACAACGATGTCATAATTGAGTCTTAGGCTGTAATAAACAGCAACAAGGGAGAAGGTGACAGCATTCAATACCCTTTTGAAAAAAGAATCCCTATTGGAATCTGCCAAATCAATAACAATGAGATTGATCCCATCAATTTTTTGCTTGCTGATAAAACCTGATGCCCGGATATCAGACTTTTCATAAGGAGAGGTGACCACAGTCACTTCGACTCCTTGGTCAACCCATCTTCTGGTCAGTTCATATACCCTAGTGCTCCAACTTCCTTCGGGTGTGGTAAAATACTGGTAGAAAAAAAGTATTTTCATTTTAGGCTGTTACCAATGAATTTTTAAACTGCACATCATACCACAAAGAGTAGAAGAAAAGCTGTCTCACAAGGCCATAGTTTTCTTGTGGATTCTTTTTAAAATCTGAAACGAGTTTATGGATATCCAATGCTTCGAACAAACCAATTTTGAATAAAGGAGAATCGGGAAGCTCTTCAAGTGAAGTTCTGAATTCTTCATTCTCAATAAAATACTTGTACCAGGGTACTGAAAGCCCAATTTTTGGATGATTGGTGATATACTCTGGAAGCTTTTGGCCAATGGTATCAAAGATCAGCTTTTTACCCTTTCCCTTGGTTGAAAAAGCAGAATCGGGAAGAGAACAGGCCCCGACCACAAGGTTTGGGTCCAGGAAAGGATCCCTGCATTCTATAGAAGCACCCATGGAAGTTCTGTCATTTCTGTCATTTAGGGTCTGCAAATGGGTATGCTGCTCTAGGTAAAGCAACTGCCTCAATCTATTGTTTGGAAAATATTTTTTTGCCTCCTCCAATGTCTTCACCCTGTATTCAGGGAGAATATTGGAAAATACAATACCCAGTGATTCCAGGTCTTTGAGAAATATTTCATTTGCATTGGTCATTAATTGGAAATCTTCATTTTCAACGCCCAAATACTTTTTAAGCTTTTCAATCCTGGGATTTTTGCTCAATCCACTTGGCATGTATTTGATGTACTTCAACAAGTTGTACCGTAGTCGGTTGTCATGAACTTTATACCGGACATAACCTCCAAAAACCTCATCAGCTCCTTCTCCGCTTAAAAGTACAGTAACCTTTTCCTTGGCTTTTTGGGCCAACCCCAACAAATGGCCATCCTGTAAATGAGTTAATGGCTCGTCACTGAAATAAATTGCTGACTTTGTCAGGTCCATTAATTCCGAAGAGACGAATTCAAAAGTATTGAAATCAAATCCATATTCTTTTGAAAGTGCTCTGGCTTGGTTCTTTTCATCGAATTCATAGTTGCTGAAACCGATATTCCAGGATGAGATTCCTTTAAATCCCTGATGGTATTGGCTGAAAAGCACACTGGAAGAATCAAGCCCCCCTGAAAGCAAAGTCCCGACTGCAACATCAGAAATCATTCTATATTGAATACTTTGGTGAAAAGTACTCTCGTACCACTCATTAGGATGATTTATTGTAGGGTGCTTTTGAGCCTCTTCTCCCAAATGAAACCACCTTCTTCTGGATTTTACTTCCCCGTCAAGGTCTAAAACAAGGGTATGGCCTGGCAAAAGTCTTTTTATTCCTGAAAAGACCGTGTTTTCGCCTACAACATATCGATAGAAAAAAAGCTCACTGAGGACCTCATCATTGATGCCTTTTTTGACAGGATATTCAAAGATCGCTTTTGGCTCACTGGCAAAGACAAACTTTTCTTCATCATTGTAAATAAAGAGAGGCTTTACCCCAAACCTGTCACGGCCAATCAAAATCTCACCTTTCTTTTTATTAAAAAATGCAAAGGCAAAAAAACCATTCAACTTTGAGAGTACACTTTCACCTTCTCTGATCAGCAAGTGCATCAGCACCTCAGTATCAGAACTGGTTTTAAAACGGATCCCTCCTCCCTCCAGCTGGGGGTAAAACTCTTTGAAATTAAAGATTTCACCGTTGAATACCAGTACATATTGGTTGCATTCCGAAATAAAAGGCTGGTTGCCTCCAGCAGAAAGGTCCAGGATGGAAAGCCTCCGGTGTCCCAAGGCTAAATTCTCATTGAGATAAATATCCCCACTGTCGGGACCTCTGTGAATCATCACATCAGTCATTCTCCTGATATTTTGACTTTCTGCAGCTTTCTTGTCTTTATTGATGTAACCTACTATTCCACACATGCTACTTACTATTTACCAATGAGATGTACTTCTGAGAAATTATTTTAAAATTTTTGTGCTGACTGACATTTTTTTCTATAAAAGTCCTGTTATCTACCAAAGCCTTATCAAAATCAACAGTATTTTCCATGTAATAAATCAAGGCATTAGCCAGGCTTTCAGCTGAATCCGGGGGGACCAACAGACCATTTCTCCCATTACTTATAAAAGCCCGTGTTCCAGGCAAATCCGAAACAATGGGAAAACAACCTGAAGCCATCGCTTCAAACAGCGAAGCAGACACCCCTTCTGTCTGTGGGATAGAAACGTAAATATTAGCTTTTGAAAGCCAAAGCGGCAATTCCTCGTTTTTGACAACACCTAAAAAATCAATATACGAGGATACGCCCAATTTATGAGCCAACTCCTTGCTTGACTCAAGCAACTCACCTCCACCAACAAAAATAAACTTGATCTTTATCCCTCGTTCTTTTAGAAGAGCGATGGACTTAATAATGACCTTATGATTATAGTAGCTCTTAAACGACCTGGTTACTATGGCAATATGTTCTTCATTTTGGGTTTTTCCAGATGTTGAAAACGTGAAATTTTCCAAATCTATTCCTTTGGGTAAGATCATGATCTTCGAAGGGATTGCTTTATGCTTCAACATAGCAGGCACCATGACATGGCCCCAAGCATGGATTAAATCCGCCTTTTGATACACCTTTCTTTTTAAAGCACCTTTTATAAGCTTGGATAAAAATGTTTCAGGGTACACATCTGTTATTCCCTGCTGGGCCACCACCAATACTTTTCTTTTGGTAAACAAAGAGAAAAATCCATAGCTTGTTGATCTTTCTGCCAACACCAAATCAAAAACTGTCCTCCTTTTCTCTAGTAATTCATAAGAAAATCTTATTGAATTGAAAAGGCGTCCAAATTTACTTTTGGCTGCAGGAATCTCAAGGGTTTCAATCTGGCAGTCTAGGTATGCGCTGATACCCTTCAGCCAGGTTTGGGCATCTGCCCTGAAGGTCTCTCCAAGAAACAGCACCTTAACTGACTTCTTGTTCATGCTGCTCCTCATTGAGATGGTTTATAAAATCCTTAAGTTTCCCTCTCACCGATCTAAAATTATCATTTATAACTAACCTCAATTTAATATCTGGACAGTATTTGGCAAACTCATTTGTTATCAGCTCTTCAACTTTGGGTTCCAAAGGCTTTTTGAACCAGATCTCCATTTCTCCGATTTTATATTGGTGAGCTTGGTAGTCAATTTTCAAACCTTCATTGAAAAATAAATTCTTAAACACATAGTACAGAATAAAACTGGGATACCGCTTTTTCTCACTTAATAAATTATGTCCTATCCTCCCTGATATTTCTTCGACAATAGGATGCTTCATTCCACAAGGACACTCAAAATCCTCACTTTTCAACTTTACAAAATCTCCTAAACTATAACGGATCACTGGAAATGAATAAGAGCTAAGATTGGTGACCAATATGCCTTCATTTGGATCACTCTCCAAAATGACACCTTCCATGTTTATATGCATGTTACCATGCGGGCATTCAAATGCGATCAGTCCACTTTCAGCTGCGCCGTATTCGCTGATAATTTTTTTGCCAAATACTTTGTTGGCAACCTCTTGATAGTGGGGGTAGATCATTTCAGATGTACCTTTGACCATTTTAAGATGGGTGTAAGTCTCCCCTTGCTTTTCAAGCAAGAGAGCAAATTCATAAAGCATGGAGCTGTATCCTTCAATAAAACTAAATTTATCAAGCTTTCCATAAATTTTTTCACGGACTAACTCATCATAATCAAAAATCCTTTTCCTATTAACAAGGGTATCTAAGAACCTGATCTTTCGCTTTTTTAAGGCGCTTTTGTTATACCCCCAAAAATATAAATTCGGCTCCCAGGGCTGCACATCATGCCATGAATAGCTTCTCAACTGAACTGCCCGGTTAAAGGAGTCCCAATTTTCATCTCGATAGAAGGTGAGAATCTGACCTGATGAGCCGGAAGTCTCGCATAAAAATGTTTTTTTAAATAAACTTCGTTCAACCTGGACCTTGCTATTCTGATCGATCAGATGATGTTTAAAAGTAATCGGAATATATTGAAGATCCTTAACTTTAAATTCATGCAAATTATCATAACCTGCATTTTGAAGCAACTCCCTATAATAAGGAGAATGCTTAAATGCAAAGCTTAAAAGGGACCGGAGCTTTTCTTCCTGCAACTTAAGCAGGTCTTTCCTGCTCCATTCTTGCGAGGCTTTCAAACTTCGGAGGTGACCTGCCAAGCTAGGATTTCTCCAAGCCTGCCCAAGCTTATAGACTAACTTTTTGAAGTTCATTTTTTCTCAGAGGCCGGTTTACAACCCGGGATTTCGGTTTTTTCTGACTAGAAACTATTGATACAGAACCTAAAGCAAAAAAAAGCGGTGTTGTAAATGTCCTAGTGGCGGAATGGAAAGAGGTAAATAAGGACAACACCAAAAAGGAGGCAATGATGGATTTGCTGATTTTTTCCCTTGCCCTGTTTACCCGGACAATGGCAAAAATAAGAATGATCAGAAAAATCAGCAGTCCTATCATTCCATGGTCAGCTAGTAGCCTTGAGAGTTCAACGTGCGGCGCAATCCCTTTAAACTGATCCCTCAGGTAAACAGAGGCTGAGGCTCCTGCTCCTAAAATTGGATATTCCATCCAAACATCCAGATCCTCTAAAAACATGTCAGACCTATTGGTTGTAAGCTTATTTAATGTTTTTTCTTGGCCGCTTAAAGTGCCTTTAGTTTCTCCTTTGTACCTTAAAAGTAACATGCCACTTGTAATATAATTTGCCACAAAAAAGAAAACTGTCAAGAATAATATGACAGGCAGCACAAATCTTTTAATATTCGGAATCTTTAAGTTCACTCTGTCTTTTGCTTTTAGCTTTTGTATATAAAACAGAAACACAAAAACTGCCAAAAAAGCACCTATCATTCCTCCCCTACTGAAAGTCAACAAGCCCTGAATTACAAATAATGCTAAAAAAAGAATATCAAGAGCCCGATTTTTGGTTATTCTAAAATCCAAAATCAAGGAAACTGAAAAGATAAAGGCTCCAATACCTAACACTGTTGCAACTTGATTTGATCCAAAGCCTCCCGCTGTCAAGAAATTTGCTCCCAAATCAAATTCTGTTTCTCTGAGATCTGGGTTTTTAATTATTGTAAATGCTAATACAGAAATACAAGGATAAACTAGTAATTTAAACCATCTAACAAACCTAATTAGAGAAACCCTTATTGTGGAAAGGAATATAATACCAAGTGCAAGGTTAATCATTCCCAATATATTAAATCTCAAGTCGCCGAAGCTCACCATTCCACTTTGGTCTATAAAAAAGGAGGGAAGTAAAAGTATCAACAGCAATAAGCCAATCTTACCTCTAGATATTTGATTGAAATTCAAGACTATTCCAACTACACACAGTAAAAACATGATATACTTTCCCAACTCATAAGGAATAAATGGGTCGGCATGTGCCATTCTGGAAATCAGTTCCAAGGAAGTAGTATATATCATTACCTCAGCAATCAAGAAACCTCTGAATCGTTGGTTTATCTTGAAAAACTGAAAAAACTGTAACATAAAATAGATGTACAGCCAGAGAATAACTGGGATGGAAGACAACACGCACAAGAGGCCCAATACCACATGAATCACAAGCCAGTGGCTTGAGTATCTTGGCAAGAGCATAGAATTAGGGTTTAATAAATTCACGGGATTTTTTAATTCAAAAATTTAAAATAAGCGCTTAAAAATGATTTCTCGCTATGCTTGCTAATAACTTTCTTATAGAAATTTTTCACACGCTTTTCTCTCGCGTCCGGATTCATACAGACATCCAACATTTTTTCGGATATATCCTTAGGATCATTCACTTTGACCAAAGAGCCATTTTCTCCACCCTCCAGTAATTGGACACATTGACCTACACTGCTAACGATGACAGGGATTTTATGAATTCCAAATTCCAAAACAGACATGGGCAGACCTTCGGCATCAGAAATCAAAATGCCTACATCCGTATTTATATAATAAGGCAAAAGGTCAATCCGGGGAGCTTCTATTACAATAAAATCCATTAAATCCAACTCTAAAATCAATGCTTTGAGCTGCTCAAAATAGGCCTGATCATCAACTCTTCCTATCATTGTCAAGTTGGCATCCACTCCTTTCTGCCTGACAATGGCAAGGCCCTTGATCAGGTCAAAATGGTTTTTGGGCTTCTTGAAATTGGCCACACAAAGAAACCTGTTAACCGGGCATATATTTTTCTCATAATTAGTTTCGGCTACAAAGTTTTCTAGGTAAACAACTTTTACTCTCTTTTCAAAAACACCCTCAAAATATTGTTTCAACTCCTCATTTACAACAACACATCCAAACAAGCTAGACTTGAAGCGCTGCAAAATCTTCAGGCGTGAGCTAGCAGATGAATCCGCAATAATTCCACCATAATGTTCATGGTAAACAAGCTTGATATCAGGGATGATTTTTTTTATCATAATAGCCCAAAATACGGAAGTTGCATGTGCATGGATAACAGCAGGTTTACTGTTCTTTACAATTTTCAACAATTTCCAAAAACTTAAAATATCTAAAGTGGATTTTTTATCCAATTCATAATAATCTGTTTTGTTGTTGAGAAGGGCTAAAAGTGGTCCTGATTTTCTGGTTGACACCAAAATATTGCTGATGTCTTTGCTAGACAATGCATTGGCGAAATTGACAGCAAGCTTTTCCATTCCTCCGAAATCGAGGCTATCAATTATTTGCAATACTTTCATTGAGTTTTTTTAATGCTGCATCAAAGCGTTCCAATGTATAATACCTTGACCAAATAATCCCTTGTTTACTTATTTTATCAAATTCTTCCTGGTGTTCAGTGAAAAACTTGATCTGCTCAGTAATTTGACTGTCATCACCTTCAATCAAAAAACCTCTTTGCCCTGCATCCCCCACCATCTGCTCCACACAGCTTACCTTCGAAGTAAATGGGACACAGCCCCAAAACATGCTTTCAGCAACAACTTTTGGCCATCCTTCAGACTGGGAAATAAAAATCAGAAAATGCGAGTTTATAAATTGCCTGATTACCTCTTCTGAAGTAACATTCCCTAAAAGCTGAATATTTGCTTGCAATTCAAAATTAACAATCAACTCTTCCAGTTTTGATTTCATTGGCCCATCACCACATAAGACAGCTTGAACTTGATATCCCTCGTTTAGAAGCTTTTTTGTTACCTTTATGATCGTTTCCGGCCTTTTTTCCTTAAAAAGTGCTCCTACATATATCAACTTTATACAGTTTGATAAAGAAGATTTTTCAACAGATTTAGTCTGTGATTCGGTATAACTGGCAGTAAAAAAAGGAATGATGTTTTTTGAAGAATGGGAAAACTCACCATATACGAGTACTTTTAAACTTGGATACAAAAATACAGAATTTAAAAGCTTTCTGTGGATTTCATAGGATAATGGCTGATTGGAGGCTGGATCCCAGTTTCCGGCATATTTTGCAATTGCTTTTTTATTTCTGAAAAAAATCAAAGCTAATAACCCTAGAAATGCCGTATGGGAAGGGCACCTAAAATGGATGACTTCGGCTTTAAAAAAATTAAGCACTATAATAAAAAAAATATAGAAGGCTGAAAAAAAAGATCTTACTGTAGCTATAGGGTTGCTAAAATTCAATGCTGGAATAGTAACAAATTTGATGTGATTCCCCTCTAATTTAATATCAATAGGTTTTGGGGAAACACCTGCTGCACTTAATGGGGCTAGTACAAAAACAGAATCATAATACTTTGACCATAGATTCATCTCCTTAATATAGGGACCATAAGCGTAAAAGGCCCCATCATGAAAAACATGCTCCACGTCAGTGAGCACCAAAAATCTACCCATTCCTTACCCCTTTTACTTGTCTATAAAAATCCAAATTGCTATTAAGTAGTGTATGGGGATCAAATGCTTGGTTCACAAATGTTTGGGCATTTTCACAGATTTTCCAAAATTTGTCATCAAATCCCATATTCAATACCTGAGCTAATACTGTTTTTAGCTCATCCACCTTGTTTGGATCAGCCACAAAACCATTTTCTCCATGGCTTACAAGCTCTTTACCAGGCCCCAAAGAGGTATACACTACCATAGATTTTGTCGCCATGGCTTCAGAAACAACCAAACCCTGAGTTTCCATGAAAGAGGGAAAAACACATACATGGGACTTAGAAAAAATGAGTGGAAGCTCCTGATGAGCCACTGGGCCCATAAAGAATACATTTTCAAAATAGGATTCTGGAAAATATTCCATAAGGTGCTGCTGATATGATTTCCCATCAGAGAAAAACCACTCCCTGCCATAAATTTTCAACTTCAGTCCAGGGAATTCATTTTTGAGTTCATTGACTGCGTGAATCAAAGGCTTGACTCCTTTTTTTTCACACACAGTCCCTGCAAAAATAACCTCGAGTTTATTTTTCTTTATTTGCTTTTCTTTTAAAGAAAATTTATCGAGGTCTATCATGCCAAATATTTTTCTGATAGGCCTGTCACCAAGTTCGAAAAACTTAAAAGTGTGTTGCCTTACATAGTCAGAAACAGCGATAAAGGCATCTGCTTTGCCAAAGGAAACTTTTTCCTGATAGCCCTTCCAAAAATTAATTTTTCTTTTCTCTGCTTCTGCAAAAAAGTGGTGTCCTCCATGAAGCCTAATAACATAGCTGATGTCTTTGTTCTTTCGGACAAAAGCCAAATCCAGTTCGGGGGCTTCCAGAATATCTATCGGGTCCTCCCTGTGAATGGCATCAATCGCTTCATTTAATTTCTTCATATTTTCCCACCATCCCACAAACCTGAATGAGGATCTTCCGACCCTTACAATTCTCAGGCCATCAACAAATTCAGTCTGGGTGGATCCAGCAGGATAAACTCCAACGATTGAAACTTTGATTCCCTTTTGAACCAGCAATTGCGTGAAGGTCTTCAAAAAGAAACCTATTCCTCCTACCTGAACAGATGGGCTACCGGGAAATTCGTGACAAATAAAACAAACGTGCATTTATCCCAAACTTTGGATTCTCTCAAAAATCTGTTCTGAAGCATCTCCATCTTTATAATGTGAAACTACCCTGTCAAGCCAATCCTGTCGCTGCCCTGCAACTTCCTTCCCATTCCGAAGGCATAAATTGATTTTTTCTTCAATTTCATCTTTGTTGTGAATCCAAACCACAGCATTGAAGCCTTCCATGGACCGAAAATGATGAAACTCATAGGTTCTCTTTGGACTCCATTCTTTGTTTGGGCCGACCGCATAATTCAAATAAAGTGCAGGTTTATCCATTACGGCAAAATCAAGTGCCATAGTGGAGCCCAAATTCACTACAGTTTTACAATGGAAAACCAGATTTACAAGGAGCTGTACATCTTCATAAGTTGGATAATATTGATTCCAGGATTTCCCTCTTTTCCAAAGAGGTGCAATATGATGGATATTTGAATGCTTACTTAGAATAGCGTCATATCTCTCAGTTCCTTCAACTGGAACCTGTCTAAAAAGAATCTGAACACCCGTATCATCTTTCAAGGCAGATGCCACATCTCCCAAGTATTCTTCATCATAAGGAGAGGTTCTTTTATCATCTCCCGAAAAACAAATCCACTGTTTATCCGGGTCTAGGCCATATTTGGAAGCAAAATTCTCTCTTGACTTCAGAAATTCCCTTCTGAAGTAAAAACCAAATTGGGGTGTACCTGTAACATGCACGCTGGAGGCTTTAATCTCCGGATAAAACTCCATGAGTTCCTTCTTCATGTAATGTGACCAGACAAAGTAATAGTCGGTACGCATAGGCAACCTGGCTTTTGGAACGTTGTCCCAGGAAAATATGGATGTAACGGTTTTTATTCCCAAGGATTTGGCAGCTTCAAGGGCAATCCCTGCATACAAAATCCTTTGATGGGTGCAAAAAACAACATCAGGTTTTTCCCTTTCCAGTATTTCTCTATATTGCTTAAAAGCCGATGTGTGATGCGTGTTCTTAAGGACAAACCTATCCAAAGCTTGTCTCAAGCGATCATTCAAAAATAAATCAGGAATGAATTTTTCAAGTATACTGACTGATTTAGCAATTTTATCTTTTCCGGAATCCCAGTTGTCTAAAATCGTAGGATTGGAAAAAGACTTCGCATCTAATTTTAGTTTGATTAAAGTGGACATTTCCCTGATCACTCTGATAAAAAGGTTTTCTTCGAAAGTTGGAAAAAAGATTTCCTTGAATTCTTTCTGGTGGATTTTCTGGGAGATTCCCAGGATTTCAGGGTCTAGGTTATGCCAGATAAGGATTTCATGACCTCCTTCTGCCAGCTTTGAAAGAACATTGGAATAGAGATAATTCCTTACCCCAACACCATCGGGAATCAAAAAACAGACTTTCATGACTTTTTACAAAGCATTTAAAAGACCATCTCTCCATCCCTCATAAGGAAATGTATCCTTAAGCTTAGATCCTTCTGGTTTATATTTTTTTATTTCATTTTGGAATTTAAAAAAAGTATTTACCCAATCAGAAACAATATTAGGGTACTCAACAAAAGCTACACCTTCGAGATCCTTATATAATTGTTTCATGTTTCCTCTTTTAGGAACTAGTACATAGTTTCCACATTTATAGGCTTCTGCTAAAGCAAGCGGACCACCTTCCTTCATTAAGGTAGTAAGAAAAAGAACATCAGACAATTGCAAGTATTTTGGAACATCGCTATGAGCTACTCGACCAACATTAATAATTTTCGGGTTCGTAGTATTAATTTTTTTCTTACTTCCAATTATAAGTACTGAAATATCATTTTGTACTTCTAGAATTTTTTCAGCTGCTTTAACAAAGATATCGATGCCTTTTTCGGGTCTATCATTAGCAAGCCATGATATAACCAAGTCACCTTCGCTAATCATATATTTACTCCTAAGTTCCGATTTGATGGTTTTAGGTACAGTAAAAAAATGATCATTATCAACTCCAACAGGTAAAATTATTACTTCTGGAGAAAAAGCATGGTTTTCTTCAATAGTAGCTAAATAGTTGGCGTATCCCATAAAAAAAACTTTAGAAACTTGATCGAAAACACTTTTTTCAGCTTTAAAACGAAAACCCCAAAAATCAAAAATTAATTCAACATTTTCCTTTTTAGATAATCCTGATTCAACTATTGCTTTTAATAAAACAATATCATCTATTACCACTAACTTGAACATATCAGTTTTATTGATTATTTTCTTTAATGTTTCTAAATAATCTTTAAAAACCCACTTCTGGCGTGCCATATTTTCAAAAAATCGGCTTCCCTTAGGCCAATTTCTCTTTTTACAGAATAAAAATTGAGAATTTTCAGATTCAGTTGGAGACAAAACAAAATCAAAAAAATCATTATGCTCATTTAAAAACTTATTGTAATGGTTGGTCCAACTTCCAATTTGTTTACAGGGTAAACCGATATTTGAGATTAAAATTCTTTTTAGAGCCATGATTAGTATTCTTTAGGTATATTATAAATTTTTTTAAATAGAAATGAAAATTTTCCAAAGAAGAATCTAGAAAAAAATTTACTTAATCTTCTTTCAAAGTTATTTAGCCTCCTTGATTTAACATAAATATTAGATAAAAATTCATTTGATTTTTTAACTTCTTCATCATTGAAATCATTCATCCAAGGTTCCAAAACATTACCAAGATGATAAGCATAGTTTTCAAGTGTGGCTAGTCTTAAAAACCCTCCAACATCATTTGGAATATCAATATAGGTTGCTTCGCTTCCTCCTGATATTTTAGTATCGGAAGGTTTGTTTGGGCTAGAGTAAAAGACCTCTTTCCTTAAAGTCGCAACAAAATGCCCACATCCCATGACAGCTTTTTTCCCACTATTATTATTTACAACCAAATAATTACGAAGATGACAGGGTTTGTATAATGAAGAACCGATACTTTGCTCAAACATACAAAGTGCATTTGGGTTTCTAACCTTTTCAAAACTCAGTTTACCCTTGAACAAACCATAGAAAAGTGTTGATGCTGTATAATAAGAAAAGGCTTTACTGCTAGGAACTGGAGAAACCATACCAGCTTCTGGGAAATTATTGAATACTTCTTCAACATTTTGTTGCCAACCCTGCAAAAACATAACATCTGCGTCACTTATAGTATACAACAAACTTTCAGTACTTTTTACAACAGCATTTATTGCATTAACCTTACCAATATTTACTTTAGAATTTAGAATCTGGTCAAATCGATCTTCCTGATTGTATAGGTTAAGAAGGAACTCTTCTACTTGTTCACATGAGCCATTATTAAAGACAGAAATTCTTACAGAGTTATTAGTTGTAGAAAAGAGAGATTTTAGACAAATCTTAAGTATTTCTAATCCATCTTTAAAATAACCTATATCTAGGTTTGGTATATATACAGGAACTATAATTCTATGGAGACAAGTTTTAGAAATTTTAGATTTCTCTTTCTCAGGATTGTTTCCTATTCTCATACTCTTTGATCATTATTTTCAAACCCTCTTCCAAAGGAATCAGGTTTCGGTTTAAAATCCGTTTCATCTTGGAATTGTCCGGACAACGCCTGGTCATATCTCCTGCTGGTAAAGGCGGAAGATGAACAATTTTCGATTTTGAACCAGAAACATGGATAATCATATCTGCCAATTCAAGAATTGTCATTTCCAAATCACTTCCCACGTTGATAACCTCATTCAAGGCTTCATGGGAGGAAATTGAATTGATACAGGTCTGAATATTGTCATTTACAAAACAGAAAGACCTGGTCTGACTACCATCTCCATAAATTTCAATAGGTTCATTGTTCAGGGCCTTCTTTAGAAATCTGGGCACTACAAAGTCTTCGCTTTGGTTAGGGCCATAGGTGTTGAAAAATCTAAAAATGGTAAACTCCAAACCAAATTCCTGATAGTAAGACCTGCAGTAGGCTTCCCCTATGTTCTTTACAATTGCATAGGGTAACTTAGAATTCAAGGGGGTAGTCTTTTCATTTTGAGGAATTTCAAAAGGCTCTCCATACACTTCTGAAGAACTGCTGTAGAAAACTCTTTTTACTCCGGAGTTTTTACAAAGTTTAAGCACATTTTCTATTCCTTTGCAATCATTGAGTACTTTGAGTGGATTATCCAAAGTTCTTTGAACCCCTACTACTGCGGCATAATGAAAAACATAATCAAATTGAAACCTACCAAAAATCACACTTATATCACTGAAATCATTTGCATCAGCTTTGATAAAAATAACGTTTTCCCTTTTTGGAACTTTCTCTATTGAACCCGTAGACAAATTATCGACAATGACAACAAAGTTATTCTCATCCTTGGACAAAGAATCTGCCAATGAGCTACCTATGTTACCTGCTCCTCCTGTAATTAATACTACCATAAATTTAATGGGTTAAAATTTGTAATATTTTTCTTTCCAAAACCTGTAAAGAAAAACGATCTAAATATACTTCTCGCAGCCCTTTTTTTAGTTCGACGATTCTTTCATCTTCCAAGGAAACCAACCACCTCATTTTGTCAAGAATACTTTCGGGCTTGTGATCCTTAAAAAACAAGGGCGAGCCCGGTATCCTGTCCGGCATGGAACCTACCCTTTGTGTTAGCAATAGTTTCCCCGCCGCCATTGCTTCAATTGCATTTAAGGGACCGGATTCTTCACTGGAGTTTATAATCAAACAATCAATATCCCTGTACACCTCAGGTATTTTTGCATTTGAAACGTAAGGGTGAATTTTGACATTTTTTAGATCTAAATCCTTAATGATACCTTCATAACTTCCCTGCAAATGCCCTTCGCCATATAGGTGTAATTCCTTTTCAGGAAAATACTTAAAAACGCCAATGATTTCTTCAAACCTTTTGACTTCCAGAAACATCCCTAAAAGCCCAAATTTTTGTAATCCACGGGTAATCGGAATTTCCAAAAGTCTTTTCTCCAATAACGTCGCCTGATCTAGAAAGAAACTCGGAAGTCTCAAGTTCAATTTTGCAGTAAGACACTCTGAATGAAAAATGTAATTTCTTTGCATTTGAGAAAGCAAGGTGTCCTTTTCAATGTTCAAGTTATTTTGAACCAAGCCTGTAAACCTCAAAAAAATAGGTAGATCAATTGCAGAATTAAAAATTTCTCTTTCCCTTGAAGTGTCCTGAATAAATAAGACTAAAGCATCATGATTTAAGGCAAATTTCTCCCATTCATTGCTTTGAAACAGTGCTTTTCTCTTCTTCTCAAAAAAACGGGACAACCAAACTCTTCTTAACAAAGACCTAAAATTGGAGAATAAATTGATCCAGCTTCCAAAAATCAGATCTATTGCTTCGGTTTCTTTGCATCCTGCAAAATAATTTGATGCATATAATGAAGAAAATATACTGACCTTATAGCCATTTTTCAAAAGAATCTGAGCCCACAGGTTGACTTCCTCAACTCTTCCTCCTATGTATTTTTGATTTAAAGGTGCTACTAGACAGATCTCCTTCATCAAAACTTTTGCAGGTTAATCATGGCTTTAAAATCATCATTGGAAGCAACCATCTCATCAAAGGTTCCACTGCCTTTTATTTCTCCGTTTTCAATATAAAATATGTTTTCAACGTCTTTTACAGTGCTGAGTCTATGCGCGATTATTATAATGGTATATTTCCCTCGGAGACTATCAATATTCTCCTGAATAATCTTCTCAGAAGAGCTGTCCAAAGCAGAAGTTGCTTCATCGAACACTAATAATTTCACATTTTTAAATAATTCTCGGGCAATAGAAATTCTTTGCTTCTGTCCACCGCTCAAGTTTTTACCACTATCTCCTAAGAAAGTGTGGATTCCATCTGGCAAATCCGCCACAAAACTTTTTAAATTTACCATTTCAATAATTTCCATGACACGGGACATGTTCTCCTCATTGACTTCTGCCCAAAAGGTTATGTTATTGAAAATACTGTCGTTAAAAATAACGTGTTCTTGGGTTATGTAACCTACTTGGCTCCGAAATTTCCGCAAATCTATCTGTGATCTATCAATCCCATTAATAGAAACTTTCCCACCCTTAGGATTAAGCAAACCAACCAAAAGATTAACTATTGTAGTTTTCCCTCCTCCACTTGGGCCCACAAATGCATTTGTAGAATGATTTTTAATAGTTAAGGAAATATCCTTTAGAACCTTTTCACTTGGTGAATCGTAAAAAAATGAAACATTTTCAAACTTAAGATCAAAACTATCAAGAGCCAAAGTCTTGTTTGCATAGATCTCTTTTCCATTGCTAAAGTCTTCCAGAATTTCATTTCCAGCCTGGATTCCACCATAATTTGAAATAAACTGCTGCCATGCGCTTTGTACATTCATGATGTAATTCATTGCCCTGTAAAAAAATATCAAACTCAAAATAATGGTCGCCAAAGGATCATCAAAAAGATAGAGCTGGATAATAATAACCAAGACTACTATGATAATAATAATAGGTTCTCTGGTACTGTTCAAAATGGCATTGTACATGCCCATTTTCTTTTGACTAGCTTCAATGTTATCTACCACATTTGCAAGTTTTTTTTTGTAACTTGAAATGGTTCCAGTGGCTTTTAGATACTTGAAATAAAGAACAGCCTGAATTAAAAAACTTTGAAATTTATGTGATAGTCCAGTTATATCAACACTTACCTTTTCGGTTAATTTGAATAGGAATTTATAAATAAAATTAGAAAGAAAGCCCCCTATACTCACAAGCAAGGCAAAATTAAAATTCGTAAGAAATGCCAAAACAATATATACAATCAGCATAACGAGAAACTGGATTGTATTGAAATAGGCAATGAAGGCAGAGGTAATTTTATAAACTTCTCCTGATAAAGTATTTTGAATTTTACCAGCATCAAGCTTAAGGAATTTTTCAAATTCAAGGTCATTTATACCTTCAATCATCTGATACCGCAGCTTTTTCACAAATAACACCTGAAGTGAAACTTTATAATAGTTCTCAATAAATTTAAAAATACCTTTAAAAATAAAGACACTGGTCATAAAAACAAGAACAAAGTTAATTGTCAAATCCAAATCAAATTTAACCATAAACTCCACTAAAAAATCCAATTCACCCAATGAATTTTTAGCCTGCATAATATCCCCATTAGCGGCAACTTCAAACAAGGGAATGAATAATGCTATACCAAAGCCATCCAAAAGACCTACAAGAAAACTAAGAAAAATCACCAAAAAGATCCTGTAACCTAAATAGGAATAAAAAAACAGGAAGTATTTAGAATTTACTAGGAGATTTTTAACCATGAATTGTGATGAAGTGATGAATTTTTAAGAACATGAAAGTTTACCAAAAAACTTATTTTTTATTAAATTTCTTATCATCGTCATAATAGCCATATCCATAACCATATGTATAACCATAACCATATGTTACATTTTTGGAATCAACACTATTGAAAATGCCATAAACGTTCTTGATTTCTTTGGAAGAAATGAGGCCATTTAATGCCTCTACAAAATTTCGTTTGCTATAATTTTGACGGAAAACAAAAAGCGTTGCATCTGCATGGTTTAGAATATCTAATGTTTCGCTTACTAGACCAATTGGAGGGGTATCAAGAATAATTACGTCATATTCATTTTTTAACTCAGATATGAGTTGACCAAATTTTTCATTAAATAATAATTCCGCAGGATTTGGTGGTGTAGGTCCAGAAACCATAATGTGCAGATTTTCATATTCTGTCTCAGAAACCACCTTACTATAATCGTTCTCAAGCCCACTCAAGTAGGTAGAAAGCCCCTTTTTATTTTCAATTTTAAAGTCATCAAATATTTTAGGCTTTCTCATATCACATCCAACTAGTATTGTCTTTTTACCTGTTAGGCAATACACAGAAGCCAAATTCATAGCACAAAAAGTTTTACCTTCACCAGATATAGTGGAAGTCACCATTATGGTAATTTTTTCACTGGGCATAATAAATTTCAGGTTAGCTCTAAGACTTCTGAAGCCTTCAGATATTCCAGACCTGCTTTTATTTAAAACAACCAGATTATTGTCAAGCTTATTGTAAAGAATATTTGCCAGAATAGGTATTCTAAGCTTTTTCTCTAAAAATTTCACATCCTCAATCCTCGTCCTGAATGCTTCCCGGCCTATTACCAAAATGATTGGGAACAGCAAGCCACCAAGGATAGCTAAAAGGTAGTTTCTGGTTGGTTTAGGGCTCAAAAGCAAACCTCCTTCTGCAGGTTCAATAATTTTATTGTTGGCGGTATTTGATGCTTTAGTAATTGCAGCTTCCGCCCTTTTTTCCATTAGGTATGTATAAAGGTTTTCGTTCAGCTTAAACTGTCTTTCAATTCTTATCAAACTTTGTTCTGTCTGAGGTAGATTTCTAAATCCATCCTCAAATTCTTCGATTCGTGACTCTAACTCCTGAATCAGAAGTACAGAATTTTGGTCTACATTATTAAGAACTTCTCTGATGGAAGAGTTTAAATCAGCAATCCTTCTATCGATGTCTTTAACCGCGGGAGTATTCTCCTTTTGGGTTGCTAAAATTCTTGATTTATCCACCTGCAAAGACATCAGGTTCTCAATTAATGCATTCAAAATAGGGTCATCAATGCCTAGACCTGAAGGAACCACCAATTCTCTGTAATTCTCCCTTATCAGGTATTCTTTCAGGTTATTATAATAAGTCCTTTTAAAGCGTTCTTGTCTCAACTCAGATTCAATATCTGACATTTGCTCAAAAATAGCGGCACTTTCTGTGCCTAAATCAAAAAATTTGTTTGTTGATCTGAATGCTTCGAGTTCTCTTTCGAAAAATCTCAAAGAATCAGCCACACCAGAAACTTGGCTGTCAATAAATCTAATTGTATTTGAATAGACTTCATTTTTCTCATCCAATTCTAAACCAAGATAAGTTTCCATAAGCGTATTCAAGTAGGACCTTCCCAATGCTACATTGGAAGTCACAAGACTTAACTCCATAATTGTAGCACCCCTTTCCACTTCTTGTACCTCTAACATTGAAGAATACAAATTTGCAAGAGATTTAAGATCTTTAACTCTGAAAACATATTCACCATCCAGTTGAGATGCCAATTTTGAGATTTTCAACCGGAAGTGCTCCGTCTCAATCCATTCATCAAATAGATGAGAACTTTTTTCTGGAATATTAAGTAAAGCAACTGTCGATCCGTCTGGCAAATACTTGGAATAAGAACCTTCCTCGAATTCAAGAGAATAATTTTCTTCATCAACAAAGCGAATTGCAATTAACCCATTTATAATCTGAGGAGATAGCCAATCCACTTGCACCAAGAAAGGAGCAGTTTTATAAAGTCTCTGATCTACAAACCTACCCTTTTTATAATATTCGACATCAAAATCAAGTTTTTTAAGAGCAGCTTCTGCAATGGGCTTAGATTTCAAAATAATAACTTCGTTCTGTAGGCCTACATTACCTACATCCATGATGGTAGGTTTATCAAAAAGCGCTAGAGTATTTTCCTTCTCTTTGATGAAAAATTTACTTTCAACCCTATAGAGGGGCGTAGTAGTCTTAGTCCAATAAAAGCCGATTGCAAAAAAAATCAAAATGGACAAAATTATCCATGGCCATATTTTAACAACTTTTTTTAAGATGGATTTAATATCAAGAGAACTTTCTTCTGAGGAAATATTCTCTTCTTCTAGATCAAAGGACATAAACTAATTTTTAGTAAGTTTAATTAAGAAATGTGAAAATCAAAGCGAAAGCTGTCAAGGTTGAAGTAACCAATGTTAAAGACTGGATGAAGGTCATTCCGGAGCCTACTTCCCTGACTTTTAAAGGTTCCGCATAAATGAGATCATTTGGACGAATAAAATAAAATTCCGAAGAAAGGAGATTTTTATCATTTAAATTTATTTTATGGATTTGAGATCCATTGGGATATTGTCTCACGAGAGTTACTTCATTTCTTTTAGCTATTACATTCATATCACCTGCAGTTGCTATCGCTTCAAAAATTGTAACCCTATTCTGCAAAACAGTATGTTTTCCCGGTGAATTAAATTCCCCCAATGTGCTAAAACGAATTCCACCTAATCTTACCCGTACAAAGTACTCATTTTCATTGACATACCTACTTACTTCATTTTCAATCATCTCCTTGGCCTCTTTTGTTGTTAGGCCAACTAGCTTTATTTCTCCAATTAAAGGCAATTCAACAACTCCATTTTCTTCTAAAGTATAACCATTCATGAAAAAGACATCACCTCCTCCTTGTCCCCCCATCATTCCCATATTACTAGAAATATCTCCCGTAATAACTGAAAATAATTCATTCAATTCTGGACTAGTCGTTTTAATATTAATCTCCACAATATCAAATGGCTGAAGAAGGTAATCATCAAACTTGTAAGGAATCCTTTGGTCTGAAGAAATCAAAGGATCTGTATTTCCCAAATCCTGCATATAAATAATTCTCTTATTTGAAATACAAGAGTTTGTTACAAGTGATACTATTATTATCAAGACTAGAAAATTTATTTTCGACCGCATATTTTTATTATAGAATATTACTTGAATTTTATTAGTCTATATGGACTGAATCTGATTAAGAATTTTTAGTGAGAAAGGTTTTTAACAAAACCTAACATTAAAGTCTTGCATCAACTTTTGATTTGTTCAAAAAACCCTTGACATCATAAACAACTAATTTATTGGATTTTTCAATTTCATAGTTTGCAAAAATCTTGTGGGAAACAGCTAATATTATGGCAGAGTAACATTTCAAATCTAAAACTTGCTCATCGGCCAGAATTTCTATATCATATTCATGCTTTACTTCACTAGGATTTGCCCAAGGATCAAATATATCGACATCAATATCAAAAGATCTTAATTCGTTGAATATATCAATCACTTTGGTATTTCTAACATCTGGACAATCTTCTTTAAATGTAAACCCCAAAATCAAAACTTTAGAATCTATTACTTTCAAGTCTTTTCTCATCATCAATTTGATTACCTCGGTAGCTACGTGTTTGCCCATACTATCGTTAAGCCGGCGACCTGCCAAAATAATCTCAGGGTGGTAGCCCACTTCTTGTGCTTTTTGTGCAAGATAGAAAGGATCTACTCCGATACAATGCCCTCCAACCAATCCAGGCCTAAAATTAAGGAAATTCCACTTGGTTCCAGCGGCCTCAAGAACCTCCTGTGTGTCTATGCCAAGCAAAGTAAATATTTTGGATAATTCATTAACAAAAGCAATATTGATATCTCTTTGAGAATTTTCAATCACCTTGGCTGCTTCAGCAACTTTGATAGAAGGAGCTTTGTGTGTACCCGCGGTAATGATTGTCTTGTAAAGTTGATCTACATATTCGGCTACCTCTTCATTACTACCTGAGGTGACTTTTAGAATTTTTGCAACAGTATGCTCCCTATCACCTGGATTAATTCTTTCTGGTGAATAGCCTACAAAAAAATCTTCATTAAACTTAAGGCCTGACTCTTTTTCCAAAACTGGCACACATTCTTCTTCAGTGACTCCAGGATAAACAGTGGATTCATAAATGACAACATTCCCAGCCTTTAAAAATTTAGCCACATTTTCAGAAGCTTTTAGCATGGGGGTTAAAACGGGTCGATTATGTCGATCAGTGGGAGTTGGGACTGTTACAATATAAACATCACAATCATCCAAAAAAGATGATTCGGAAGTAGGAAAAAAGCCTTTGGGCACTAAGCAACTTTCTGATAATACCTCATTCAATTCCTGATCTTCTACTTCAAGTGTTTGATCCTTCCCTTTTTGTAATTCATCAATTCGTCTTTGATCGATATCATAACCAACTACGGGGAATTTCTTTGCAAACTCCACGGCCAATGGAAGTCCAACATATCCCAATCCGACAACGGCTATTTTAATATTTTCTAATTCTTTCAGCATTATTAAGTTTAAATAAAATTTTATAAACAGCTTCGCCCCTTCAGGCACAGAGACTTAGCTTTACTTTTTTTTTTGATATTGATTTTCAGTGTATTAAACTCAAATAATTAAAACACTATGAAATTAGTACTAATATTCATCAATAAGATTAATAGGCAAAGCTAATAGATTTTTGGTGAAATAAAATCTTTAAAAAAGCTAGTTTTTACTGATCGGGTAAATCAGGTTTAACTGAGCAAATAAGGCTGTTTTGTGGGCTCCTGAGGAAAAATCATTGGTGGACAGCTTATTGGATTGCCATTGGTAATTTGAACTTCTGATAAGTTGTAATTTGGAGCTAAGTAAAAGCCTTTCCCATTGATGATCCCAAAGAAGACCTAGGCTAAAATCCACCCAAGGCTTTTTTTCGGGATTTTGGCCAAACGCTCTATAAAAGAAATCCTGATGATTTGCTAGACGCTCTAGAAGTATACCCTTTTTATTGAGCCCCTCTACCACACTGACTTCTATGGTTTGGACATTTGAGCCTATTCCAGAACCCACTCCCAACGGCTGACCTTTGTGACTAAATCCCCTGGCTTCATTATGGGTATGCCAAGCATAGCCACCTAGGAGTCCTGGATAACGGACGTACCTATTATTTGAAGATTGAGTATGAGTAATCTCACTGCGGATTTGAAAAAATCTATACTTTTGTCCAGTTTCAATGATTTTATTAAACCCCAATAAATAGGCCCTGGCGTGTTCCGGATTTAAAATAGCTTCTCGCCAATTGAAGGCATGATCTCTTCTGCCAAATTCCCCATAAATTTCAAAACCTTTATTAGGAATTAATAATCTGAAACTTACAGAAACCTGTTGATCATATCCATTATTATCATATTGAAGGGTATTCCCATTTTCAAAAAATTTATTTTTTTGAAAAGCTTCAAAAACAGGGAAATAATCATTGAATGAATTGCCCATAAATTGGGAATAGCGTTGAAAGGTACGCGAGAACCCAAGGTAAAGGCCTTCGATCCACTTAGGCTGGTAGGATATGGAAAGTCCATTTAGGTATTTATAGTCTCCATTAAATTCCTCGAAATACAACTCATTCAGCTCGGAGTTTTGGGAACCATCAAAACCAGAATCTTTTAATTTTCCAGAAATTAGTTGACCCTCAAACTTTCCAAGAAAAGTTTTAAGCGGTCTTATGGTGTTTAAACTAATGTGAGGAAATCCTTGGGCATTATTGGATAGGGTCAAAGAATTGAATTGACCAGGTCCCCACCAGATATTACGCGTGGAAACACCAATTTCAACCGAATGAAATCGAAGAGACAATCCAGATTGTCCCCACCAACCGTTGAAATAGCTTCGATCTCCGAATCTTTCTGGTGCATCCCCAAAATTCCAATAATGAAATCTTGCCAATAATGTGCCTCTACTAAATTGATCAGAAAATCCCTGAAAGGATTTATTCTGAGCCCAAACAATTTCAGGCTGAATTTGGAAATGAATAAATTTAAAGTTACCCGCAATGCCTCCAGAAAACAATTCCTGAAAACCAACATTTGGAATCATGGATAAATCCCCCCATCCGTAGGGTCGATTGGAATTAAATTGGGAAACTAACCGGAATGGAAGAATTGTGAAATTTAAATTTTCCTTTATTAATTTTTCAATGGAATCTTTTTGAAAATACGGTTTGGAAAGATAAACCGGTCTAATCAAAAGAGAATAATCATTTTCAGGTTGATAGTTGATTAATTGATTCCTTCTGAAGGCTTCTTCATAAACGAGATCTCCCGCAGTGATGTATTGAGCAATAACAAAATTATTGCTTAAAAGATAAAGAAATAGAAGAAAAAACACCTTTAAACTAAAGGCATTTCCTTCAGAAAGGAATCTCATTAAATCCAAATTTATTCGGTGTAAAAAAGTTCTCCTTGATGTTGATCAACAAATTCATATTTTACGGTGTTGACAATTCCAGTTTTTAAATCCACAGGAGGAATAAATCCAGATTTTTCAATATTGCTTGAAAAGGCGGTATTGGAACAGAATTTTTTAACTCGAATTGCACTTATTGGAAATTTCTTTCCTGAAAGAACGGACACAAAGTCTAGAGATTTACCTAGCAACAATCCCATTGAATACGGAATTTTAATATTTAATTTACTCGATTTATCTAGAATCTTATAGACTAAATTAACCAAGGTGTTCATGTCCAGATCTGGCTTATCAATGTAGTTATATAAATGAACACCAGCTTCAAAATTAATACTGTACTGTAAAAGAGCAGCTATATTTTCCACATAGGCCATTGATTTTACATTTTCCCCGTTACCTACCATCATAAATCTTCCAGAAGCAATTTGATTCAAAAGATTGTAAACGTTTCCCCTATTTTGTTCACCAAAAACAACAGTAGGTCTTAAAATGGTAAGCGCCCTGTTGGAAGGATCTTTAGATTGCCAAGACCTAAAAACCTGCTCAGCTTCATATTTAGTCCTTCCATAATCATTGAAATAATTAATTTCACCCGACTCATCCGTATTTATTGGAGCAAATCCATATACTGCAACCGAGCTTGTAAAAATAATTCTCTGAATATTCTTTGCTTCAGCAATTTCACAAACCCTTTTGGCCCCCATCACATTAACTTCATCGTAAAGTGAGATAGGAGTAACGTTATCTCTGTGCTCGGCAGCAAGATTTATCAATACATCACCGGTTACTGCTTGAAAAAGCTCGGAGTAATTTCTGACATCAGCTAGTGCCGTCTTATCAGTAAAAGTTTTACTAACAACTTTATCAATGATTTCAAAATCAGTAGAGGATTGAGTAAATCTTTTGCAAAGTCGAGTCCCAATGAATCCAGACCCGCCAATTACAGAAATTTTCTGTGGTTGTAGCATCTTTTTATGAAGTCATTTCAGATTGATAAACATCATCATATTTATCGCACATCGTTTCAAAATCAAACCTTGAATTTAAAAGATTTTGCTGTGCATCCAGTTCAACATTCAGTGCTTCTTGATCCTGAAATTTTCTAAAAACCAGTTCCACAGCATTTTCTATAGTTGAAAAGAGAACTCTATGTTGAGAAATATCAGGGATAATAAGTCTATGTGCCTGAATACCAGACAAGACCATGGGAAGCCTAACGGACATGCCCTCTAAAACAGATATTGGCAATCCTTCATCTCTTGAAAGAGATAAAAATAGATCTGCGCTTTTTAATTCTTGAAAGACATCATCAACCTTGCCAAGGTAGTTAATTTTACCGTTTACCAAATCATTATTCTTACTAAGAACCTCTACCAATAAATCTTCATCCTCAACTCCACCAGCTATATTAATTTCATATTTAATTCCCTTAACCTCAAGTAAATCACAAAACTTTAAAAGCTTATCATATCCCTTCCTAAATTTAATATTTCCAACCATAATGATACTTAATTTCTTAAGATTGTAAGGGAAATTAGTGTCCTTTGCAAGGGAATTTTTTTGGATTGAATTTTCAATAACTCGAAGTTTCAATCCAAACGCGCTTTTAAATTCATCCAAATCTTGAAGAGAAATCACTACCACCTTATCAAAATAATTTTTCAATAAAAATTGATGAATTAAACCAAAAATCTTGTTTGCCAAACTACCCTTATAATAGTAACCATAACTATTCCTGAGAGAAGCAACTAAAATGATATTGGAGTTGATCAAATGAAACATCTTCAAAAACCCTAGAATTACGTCAGCGCCTTTTAATTGGGTTTGAATAACTGAAAAATCATTCCTTTTTATAAATTTTCGCAGATGAAAAACAGCTAATAGTAGCGTGAATAGATTCAGCTTTTTATTCAATAAGTGGGTATACCTAGGTCCCAGATCATTCCAAAAATTAACCTGAGCATTCGGGTGATCCCAAAGAGTTACCACAGAAGCCACTTTAAAATGCTGTGTGGTCATCCTTTTTATTGAAACTTCAGCTCCACCTACTCCATTTGAATTTAATACGTAGAGGATTCTATTATTCTTCATGAATTAGACTATTTATTCAACATTAAATATTGATCAAGAACATGGTTTACATGAAATTTATCATAGTACTTTGACGAAATAATCGGATAATCCGCGACAGCCTTAATCATTGCATTTGCCAATTGATCAGGAGAATTAACAGGAACCAGAAATTTTTCCAAATCCCCAACCAAAATTTCATCCGGTCCATATCGGCAATCTGTAGAAACAACGGGAGTATGACAAATCAAGGATTCGACTAATACCGTAGGCAAACCCTCATGATCAGAACAAAGGACCAGCAGTTTTGCATTTTTGATCCACGGATACGGATTTTCCAGCCAATTCTTGAATATCACATAATTATCTATTCCTAATTCGACAGCAAAACTTTGAACATATTCCTTTTCTGGTCCTTCCCCCAGTAGAAGCAATTTATGACTTTTGTAAAGCTCTGATTTTTTGAATGCTTTTAAAAGTAAATCATGTCTTTTTAATTTGATAAATCTAGAAACATGAATCACATAATTGCCTAAAGGAGGATCGATTGATTCCTCAGATAATTTTTGAATCTTCTCAATTTGGAAAGGATTGTAAATATACCCTACATTAAATACAGCAAGTGAAAAGTAATTTATTAAATCATTCTTAACTCCCTGAGAAACACCAATCATTCTTTTATTCTTAAAAATTAATTTGAGAAAAAACCTGGTCAGGGACGATTTATACTTAAAAGATAATGCACCATGAATCACGGCACAATGATTCTTAATACCTGCAGTCCAGCTAACAAAGTTTGAAAAAGGCAAATGTGAGGTGAAAATATCCTGTTGTGGATCAAAATTAATTGTTCTTAAATAGCTTTTTAATTTGAAAGATAAAGCTAAAAAATCAAACGCCTTTGTTATTAGGTTATGGTTTCTATTCTTATTTAGAATAAGTAAATTGATCTCTCTCGCTATCGGAAAAGAAATCCGATTGTAAAGGAGAATCAAATGAACCTCATTTCCCCTACCGACGAATCCTTCACAAAGTGTAAGAACTATTCGTTCGGCTCCTCCCCCTTCAAGAGAATTAATCAAGAATATAATCTTCTTGCTTTTCTCTGATTTCAAGTCGACTTAAATTTATTTCATAATAACAACAGTTGAGTATAATAGGGATAACTCCTAAGATACTATAGGGATATTGAAAAACAAACAATTCTTGACTAAAAGAAAAGGCAATAAAAATCATAATTAAATAGTGAAAAAGGCTACTTTCAATTCTAAACGAACGCACTAAAATCACTAGATATAAAATAAATGAAATTATTCCGTTATCGAAAAGTAAAGCAATATACGAATTGTGAGGCTGAACATACCAGCCTCCTCTAAAGAGATAATTTGACCTCACACTGGTAATACCAGACCCCAAAATAGGATTTTCAATGAATCCTTCATAAGCGGCCCTCCACATTAAAAACCTATTGTAAACTGTGGAAAACGACATCAAAACATCAAATATAGATACCAGTAAGATAGACACCGTAAGAATAATAGCTGCTACATAAACAAATTGAAGTTTAAATCTACTAAATAGATAGTAAAAAATTAAAAATATTACTACTAAAATAACTGTTTTGGAAAATGAAATGATGACACCAGTTGTAGCTAAAAAAAGGACAACATATCTTATCATATTTTTAAAGAAAATCAAACTCATCACACCCCATATTACCATACCAAAAGTGGCATAATTTTGATCTTGAGCATATCCCCCAAACCGGATCCCCAAAACACTTTCCTCCTCCTCCATTCCTGATTTGACCTCTCCTTGAAAAGGGAGCTGCTCAAATCCTAAAAATTGGAGCACTAAGGAGCTCCACAAAATAAATCCACCTACAAGAAAGAAATACTTGATCCATTTTTGGTCAATCCTTTCCCAATACAATGCAAAAACGATTACGGCGATGAAGTTATAGAGATAAAGAATTACAGAACTTATAAAAATATCTTGCCTGACATCAAATGGATTAAACAACCAACCTAAATTTGAAAGAAAAACCAAAAACATCAATGTAAAAAACAACACGATATCTTTCCTCTGACCAACAACGTGGATAAACTTATTTTTGATAAAAAATATAAGTTTATTTAAAATCAAAAATAAAAATAGAATAAAATTAATATACCTTAAATCAACAAAAGGTACAAACTCTCTATTAAAGAGTAAAAAAATATAAATAAATGAAGCTACGTAAAATAGCACGTTATGACAAAACTTTTTTGGAAATGGAAAAAACCAATTTCTGAATAAACCCTGGCATTAAGGCCAAACTTCCAAATCCAAAATAGTGCAAATAGGCTACCTCAGCGTAAAAGTAAGACATATCGCGTAACTTTAATTTTCCAATTTTTAATTTTTTTATCAAACCAAACCGAATATGAAAATTTGAAAATAATTTCAAGGCTCTAACTTTAGACCTACTAAGTTTTTGAGTCTTGTCCAGCAATTTTCTTACTTCTTGATAAATACAGTTATTTGCTATTTGAGGAATTGTATTGACAGTAACATGGGAGTCTTCTCTATGGTAAATGGCTGTAGGGATAGGTTTACAGACAAGTCGATCAGTCAAAAAAAGTAAATTCATCCAAGTGGTGACATCTCCTCCTCGAATGCAACGATTTTCAGGAAAACCACCAATATCTTGAATTAACTTTCTCTTGATTGCAACGGTATTCGTATGAATAGGTATTTTAAAATCAGCACTGAATTTTAAAAATTGGATAAAACCCAAAACGACTATTCCCTTTTCTTTAAACTTTTCAGAAAACCCATTTAATTCATGTCTACCATCAGGAAAAGAGTCATACCATCCGGTACTAACCACTCCCCTATTGTCTAAGTGCATCAATTCCATAATTAAATTCAAATGGTTTGGCAACCATTCATCATCGGCATCAAGAAATGTAATCCAATCAAAACTAGATTGCCGGATACCTTCGTTTCTGGCTGCATAGCCACCTGATCCAGCTGTTGAACGCTTAAAAATCTTAATTCTAGGATCAGAAATATCTTTTATTAAATCTATACCCTTATCAATAGAGGCGTCATCAATGACCAATAATTCGAAGTTTTTAAAATCTTGATTCAGTACTGAATTTACCGAACGCAGGATTTGGGAACGATTATTATGGACCGGAATAATCACAGAAATCATAAAATTAGAATCAACTTAATCCTCCTCAAAAAGATAATTTGAAATCAGGATATAAGAAACTGCTAAAAAAGCTCCTAAAACTACAGATCCAATAAAAATGAAAAGCATGTTGGGCCCTGACTTACTTTGCGGTACACTTACAGGATCAATAACTGAGAATATAGGGGTATTTTTTGAAACTTGGATCTTAGCTTGCTCTAATTGCTTGGCTAAGTCAGAATATACAGAAAAAACAAGATTAAACTCAGACTCCAATCTTTGTAGTTCTGTTTGAGCAAAGGCTGTGACAAGTCCCTGATTTCTATCTTTAAAATTTGCTAACCGTGACTGAGATTTTTCAAATTCCTCTTTTTTCTCATCATATTGTTTTTGGATAAACTCATATTGGACTTTGGCGTCGGCAACTTTGAAGGCTATTAATTCATCTTGAAGTTCTCTTTCTACCAATTTGGCAATTTGAGCTGCAAGAATTGGGTCCGACATAGTGACTGATAAGGTAACAATTCCTTCTTTTAAATTGGGAGAGATTTCTGTTACTTCTTGTATCTTTTTTAAAGGAAAACGATCATTTGAATTAATTTGCAGGATGTTTTGCTCCTCTATGGGTTTTTCAACTTCAGACAAGGATACAGGCCCCATAAAATTATTTTTTAGAATACTTGGAAGACCCAAAGTATATTTTTTTAAATAGAATAATCCTGAGGGAGTATAATATTCATTAAAATACTTTCGAATTGTAATACTGTCATTTAATTCCGAAATATAAACTTGAGAATTTAGCAGTTTTAATTTAAAAGGAAGACTTTCCGAAATTTTCGGATACAGCGATGGAGGAATACTAGATCCCCCCGCACTAGCATTTCCCAAATTAATCCCAGCCAAAGATGCAAGACCACTCATATTTCCTCCTAAAGTGCCTTGATCCCGAGTTTGAGGGATAAATGTAGTGGAAGAGGTATACTCCGTTTCAGATAGGAAACCGAACATGATTCCAATAAACACAAAGGCCATCGTAATCATGATTAATGGTTTTCTTTTTCTTTTAAGAAGGAATATAATTTCCCTCAGATTTATTTCTTCAGCATTTTGCTTGGTAGCCTTTTTATTCATTGTTGTATTAACTTCTCTCTAGTTCCTTTTTAAGAAAAATAATTCGAATTAATTCAGAAAAAGCAGCAAATTCAATCCTCCATTTTACGATAAGCACAGCAATCCTTTCAGTAAGTGGAACATTCTCAAATTTGGTTACTGTCTTAATTGGAGCCAGAAAAGCTACAAGATGTGAATTTATTCTTCTAGTTAAAGGCAATTTTTTATAAGTTAGGTGATAATATCCCCCTATTGTACGTCGCCTTTTTGCACACAATTCAGCTATTGTTTTCCGAGCGGGATGACGAACAACCACATCTTGTGCAAACGCAATGTGCTCTCCTGCACCGACCACAGCAGAGGTCCATTCCATATCTGCCCCAGAAAGCTTGCTTTGATCAAAAAATCCAAACTTTAAAAAAAGATCCCTCCTGACAATCAAATTTGCTGTGACCGATTTATTGAATTTTCTAATGTTCTCCTGTTGCCTAAAGGCATAATGCTTTTCAAAAAGGAAAGCGAGTTCATGCCCATCTTCTTCCTTGAATAAGTCTATATGACCACCTAGTAGTCCTATCTGAGGATTTGTATCAAAAACTCCAATGGCGTTTTTTAGCCAATCGGGATCTGCGATACAATCAGAATCAATAAATGCCAACAGGGGTGTTTCTGCCAATTTAATTCCAGTATTTCTAGCTGCATAGGACCCTTTCTTATCCTCTTTTACCAAATACCCATTGGATGGCATATTAATATCATGAATCTCAGAAGAAGAATCATTGTTTATGATATAAATATTAAAATTTTTCTTTTCTAGCGATTGTTTTTCCAAAGAAGCCAAACAAAATGCCAGCCTATCCCAATCTTGATAAGTGGGTATAATCACTGAAATTAATTTCACGAAGTCAAAAGATTAAAAACCTTTTCCCACATTTCGACTGATAACCTTTTTTGAATTACAGCCTGTTCTTTAAGATTTTGGGTAATATTTGACCGTGAAGGTTTCTCTAGAATCATTTTTAGTTTTTCCTTATAGTATTCCGATGATTCTGAAACCGAACATAAACCTTCCTTATAGTGATAATCTTCAAATAACATTTCATATTTGTGACTCCAACCAGTAGCTAAACAAGGCACTCCCTGAGCCAATGCACTCACTAAACCATGGAATCTGGAGGTTATTACAGCATATGAATCTCCAATTATGCCTTTCACCTTAATTGGGTTCTCATCTTGTATAATTTTAATTTGTTTTGATAAATCTAGATTAATCATATTAGCAATATTTTTATCCATATTGCTTTCATGAATCAAAAAATAAGGCTGAAAATTCATATCTTGAATCAATCTTATAATTTCAGATAAAAATTTTGGATAAGCCACATTATCATTTTCATTTTCAGTCTCCATCATTTTTTGATTTGGTATGATAGCCACTGACTTTTCTGGATCAATTTGGTGATCGAAAGACTTACCTCCGAGAAGATTTGAAAAGTCTGGCGCTAAAAAGAAATTAGACCCTGAATCAGCCAATTCTTCCAAATAATTATAGGATATTCTATCCCTTGCAAAAATTAAATCAGCATTCTCCAAAATCAGCTTCATTTTTACTCGAAGCTCTTTATCAGTAAATGGACCAAAAGCTTGAGGCAATAAAATGACTTTTTTCCCTTGAATTTTCCATTTTTGGATCGAATCCGCCAATCTTATACCTGCCTTTTTAGCTCCCCATTTATCCCCAAAAGCAAATCCTGAACCATCCAAAACAACATCTACTTCTTCCTCCAAAACTAATCTTAAAATCTTTCTGAGTTTTTTTGGAAATCGATTAAGAAAAGGTTCAAAATTAATTCCTTTTCTTATTATAGTTGTTTTTATCAAAATACCAGATTTCAGTAATTTAGTAATAGGAACTCTGGAATTAGATTCCATTACAAAAACTGCTTCAGGAATTCTAGGCTTTATTTGATCAAGGATAGCAAAAAGCATCAACTCAGCTCCTTTATTAATAAATTCTACACCCCTTAGCTCAATTATCATAATTATACTTTCTAATATTTTTTAATGATCTTTTCTCTGAAAAAGCAACCATCCCTTCAATATCGGGATAACCCACACCAATACACATAACAGGGCGCTGATATGTTTTTAAATTTAGGAATGATTTCATTTTTTCTTCCCTTTCTTCAATATCTGGCCAATTGATAGGACAACTTCCAAGGCCTAAGGTCTCCAAAGCGAGCATAAATACCATATTAGCTAGAGATGCATCAATATAAATCAAATGTCTGTCTCTTTCATCAAAATAAGCATCTTGATTACCAATAACTACAATGAATGTTTGTATAGAATGTGAATATCCTTTGGTTCCCATTGGTAATTCAACTGCCTGAGCTACTAAATCCTTTCGATCAAAAATTCGATATTCAAAAGGCTGTCGATTACAGGCACTTGGAGCTTGAATAGCTGCCAAAATAGCTTTATCTATTAATTCTCTGGGCACAGGTTTTTCAATAAACCAGCGCACTGATCTTCGTTGCCTGTTTAATTCGTAAAATTCTTCGTATGAAATTTTAGAATAATTTTGAAAATCTCTTTTGTAGGGAATAGATAAAGAACTAGTAATAGAATTGTCACTAAAATTTTTAGACTTGAAATTATTAAATCTAACTTTCTCATTATTAATTTTAGGATGATCACCAACTACATTAAAATACTCATTGAGAACATCTAAAAACCATACTAGTTGTTTATTTTCCTTATCCTGATCAGACGTTGAAACACCGATATAGCAATCTACAGTCTCTTTAATATAATCAACAGCAAAAATTTTCTTTCTAGGTCGCATTAAAAGACCCTTTTCCAGTCTATGTATATTTCTTACAAGTAAATAATAATTGTTTTTACTATTTTTTGACTCCTTTAAATACTTTACTTTACCAGCGAGTACTGCATGAATTTCCCTTCTAAAACTTGGATTAATCACCAAATAATATATAGTAGATAAAAATGATGAATTATAAAAAAGAGGTGGAAGAATTTCTTTTACAATTTTGTTTCTTATTGTTTTTAGCTTATTGTTAATATTTTTTATCATTTGACGACTTCTGCCTTTTTTGGTTTTAAAATAAAATAACTCTCTTTCAGCTCATCCCCCATCAGTATCCAGTTTATTATCATGTATATGACCAGCATAAGAATTGCACAAAAAAAGAAATGTAAGACAAAAAAATTATATGATATAAATCCTACTGCCAAACTAACCAATAATCCTGATACAGGAGACCTTAAAGCTAAAAATAAATCAATTAATGATATTCCAATTAATTTTCTAAGGAAGTACTGGGCTATTATTACATTAATAATTTTATTAATTAATATAGCAATAGAAGCTCCTATAATTCCATAATAATAAATTCCAAAACTTATAATTGGAACAAATAAAAAAACCGCTTTAAAAAATTGAATTCTAAATTCAAGCTTTGCTCTCCCCATCCCTCTTATTAATACAGAGTTGCTATTAGCCATCATATGGAAGATAACTGACAAAGAGATAATCCTTAATGGAACAACAGTCTCCAACCATTTAACTCCAAAGAAATTTATAATAATTGGCTCTGAAAGAACCAAAAGTACAGCCATAATAGGATAGACTAGAAGACTATTATATTTAACAACCTTTAGATAATAATTTTTTAAAGATTGAGGATCATTTTGTTTTAATCCATAAACTGGATACATTACTTTGTTCATAATGCCCATTAATTCTTTTCTAAAAGTATCTGTTAATACAAATGCTAAGGTATAAGCTCCTAACACACTAGCGCTGAAAAATTTACCAATCAACAAATAATCAAATTTATCGATTAGGTTATTGAAAAGATTAGTTCCAGTAGTATATATTCCAAATCCAAAAATATCATTAAAGGCTTCTTTCTCCCAAATAAACTTAGGGAACCAATTGGTGGCTCTGAAATACATTGGCATTGCAATCAGGAAAGTAGCAACAGAATTAAAAACCAAAGACCATACTCCGGCTCCTAATAATGCTAGGACCAAAGAAAGAATTCCAGAAAATATACTTGAAAAATTATTGATAAAAGCCAATTTCTTAAAATTCATGGCCTTCGTTAACTGTGCATTATGCACCAAATTGATGGGGCTTGACAGCACCCCTAAAGACAATAAAGGGATAATTTTTTCAAGAATAGGCTCATTATAAAAATGAGATGCTAACGGCGCCACAGCAAATACCAAAACAATAAAAACAAAAAATGACCAAAATACACCCGTCCAAAATGCAGTATGAAAATGCGATTCTCTTATATCTTCATTTTTTCTTTGAACCAAAGCAGACCCAATTCCCAAATCATTAAAAACCTCAATAAAACTAATAAATACAACAGCCATACCTACCAATCCAAATTCCTCTGGAAATAAAAGTCTGGCAAGTAAAAGCTTTATAATAAAGCTAAATGACTTATTAATAAAAACTTGGAAAGAATTCCAGAAAACTCCTTTTAAAATTCTAATTTTTAGTGCTACCAAATAGTTTATTATTTTATTCCTTTGCAGGAACTCCCTTAATAGTTAAAGGGCCAGTATAATCTTTAGTCACCACCGCTCCTGCCCCTACCACCACCTCATCGCCAATTTCAATTCCAGGCAATAAAACTGCTCCCGCACCAATTCGGCACATTTTCCCCACTTTTACTCCTCCCAAAAGTATAGCTCCCGGTCCTATTTCTGTATATTCTCCGATTTCACATTCATGATGAACATGCGCTCTGGTATTCACTAAAACTCCCTTGCCAAGCCTCGCTTCAGGCCCACAAAAAGCAAACTCCATCAAATCTGAGCTTTCAGCAAATAAAGATTGATTAATAGAAGATGAACTTAAAATCGGAATATATTCCCCTGCAAGCTGTTGCAATTTTTCACTTAGATACTTCCTATGAATAGGATTTCCTACTCCAAGACAGAATTGGGGGTCCTTCTGCATAATTTGAGTCAAAACTTCCTCATCAGTGATTACTTTTCCTCCATACGTGAAATGATCCTTTTTCATAACATCCTCATCAAAAAAATAAATGGAATCTGCCGGATAGCCCTTGGCAATCAAAAGTGAGTAAACCTCCAATCCATGTCCTCCAGCTCCAGCGATAATCATTTTTAAAATATAAAATCTCCTCGATCATACACCGAGGAGATTTCATTTTAATTATTTTGATCCGATCCCGTAATGAACAAAACCAAGGGAGTCCAAATATTTTTTGTCATAGATATTACGACCATCAAAAACCACCTTGTTTTTTAGAAGTTTCCCTACTGCATCCCAGCTTGGAATTCTGAACTCCGACCACTCGGTCACCAAAAGCAAGGCATCAGCATCCACACAAGCATCGTATGCGTCCGTGCAGTAGGTGACCTTGTCAAAGATGTAATGCTCCCGCGCTTCTTCCATGGCTTTGGGATCATAAGCTCTTACCTCTGCACCGGCAGCTCTTAATTCATCTATAATCACCGCGGCCGGTGACTCCCTCATATCATCTGTATTCGGTTTGAAACTCAAGCCCCACATGGCAAAGGTTTTTCCAGAAAGGTCATCTCCAAAGTGAGCTTTTACCTTAGCTGCCAAAATATGCTTTTGATCATCATTTACATCCTCTACTGATTGAAGAACACGAAGATTGTAATTGTATTCTCTTGCGGTCCGAATGATGGCTTTCACATCCTTTGGAAAACATGAACCTCCATAACCCACGCCGGGATAAATGAATTTATTTCCTATTCGGGGATCTGATCCGATTCCTTTTCTGACCATATTCGCATTGGCACCGACCCGCTCACACAAGTTGGCGATATCATTCATAAAAGAAATCTTGGTGGCAAGCATTGCATTCGCAGCGTATTTAGTCATCTCGGCAGATGGAATATCCATATAGATAATTCGCTCTCCACTTAGTTGGAAAGGTTTGTATAGACGTTGCATGATTTTCTCGGCACGCTCATCATCTACTCCAATGACAATGCGATCGGGTCTTAGAAAATCCTCCACTGCAGCTCCTTCCTTCAAAAATTCCGGATTGGAAGCTACTGCAAAAGGCAAATCTGAATTTCTTTTAGCCAAAGCTGTTTTAATGGCAGTTCTCACTTTTTCCCCGGTAGTGACCGGTACAGTGCTCTTAGTGGCCACTACGATATAATCAGTCATTTTTTGACCAATTTCATCAGCCACGGATAAAACATATTTTAAATCCGCTGATCCGTCCTCACCGGGAGGTGTCCCTACCGCAATAAAAGCAACCTCCGCACCTTGGATCGCCTCACCCAGATCGGTACTGAAATGTAACCTTCCACTTTTATAATTCCGAACCACGATCTCTTCCAAACCGGGTTCGTAAATAGGCATTATGCCATTTTTAAGTTTTTCAATCTTTTTTGCATCAATATCCACGCAGGTAACTTCGATCCCTACATCTGCAAAACAAGCTCCTGAAACCAGGCCAACGTAGCCTGTTCCTACAACAGCAATTTTCATAAAATTTTAAGTATGTTTTAGTTTATTTATTGGACAAGCCTCTCAATCAATATCCCCAGTGTAGCTAAACTGGAAGCAATTCCAATCCAACCTGCGGCACTCATTCGCTCTCGTTCAGGCTTCTGAGGAACAACAATTTCTGCTCCTGGTTCAATGATCGGATAATTCTTAATTCCCAAAAAGCTCCGAGTCTGGGCTGCATCTCCATTGGCATAAATCACATACGCTTTTGATTTTCTTGCCTTTTCGGTGAATCCACCCGATTTTGAAATGTAATAATTCAAACTTTTCCCTTTTTCAAATCGGGCCGTTGTTGGTAAAAGAACCTCTCCTACCATTCGAACTGTCTGAAGTTGTTTTGGAACCTGAAGGATATCCCCTTCCATCAAAATCAAATCTTCTTCAGATCCAGGATTATTCATAATCGACTCCAAATTGATCCCAACCAAATCTTCTTCTTTCATCCGGGATTTATTCAATTCAGGGTCAAGACTTTCAGATTCTGGAAATACCATTACTTGATCCATTTCCTCCTCCTCTTCAAGCTCTTTTTTTACTTTTTCCTCTTCTATTTCAGCCAGTTTTTTATCAATCCGGTCAAAAAGCATTTTTTCTGCCTCATTGAGATCTCTATTGGTTTCAGGATTCAATCGCTCCCACATTTGACGAAGATTTTCCTCTCTGATCTCATCTTCGGTTTGCCCTTCAAAATAAACGGTTCTCCGAATCAAATTGGCTCCTTTGGGATAGGCAAATACAGATAAACCTCCTGCCCGCTCCACTATATCTGAAATCCGTTCATTGGCATTTTTGATCACAAATTCGCCTGGGTACATCACTTCTCCCCTGACTGAAACGATCTGTTCACGCTCAAAACCAGGACTTCTCCGAATAAATACATGATCAAAAGGACTCAAGGGTAGATTTTTTTCTTCTTCAGAAAGCTCTAAGTTTGGATTAACTGTCAAAGTGGAAATTTCCGCGATTTGTCCGCTTTGAGAATCTCGTACTCTCCGAGCGATTTCTATAGAGCTATTTGCGGCAGATTCTAAAAATCCTCCTGCCCTCAACACTAAATCTCCCACCGTCATTTCTGAGGCAAATGGATAAGTACCCGGAAAATTAATTTCCCCAGTGATTTTCACATAAAACTCCTCCTGAATATCATATCGGCTTGGTATAAAAAGTAAATCCTCATTTTTTAATGTCACATCCTCTGACTCACCTTCCATAATCCCCTGAAGATCCAAAGGGATAGCGCCCAAAGTCAAATCCTCATTGGTTCTATATAAGGTAGCCCGCTGCATAAATGCTTCGGGTCTTAACCCCTCTGCTTTTTCTATCAAGGCTTTAACTGTTAATCCTTCCACCAAAGAAAATTCCCCCTCCCGGTTTACCGACCCAACGACTTGAACTCGGTTCGTATACCGATCCAATACCTCTCCGATCAACACCTCATCCCCATCTTGAAGATTAAATTCATTGAATTGTGCCGAAGAAACATCCATTACCTTCCGCAGACTTTCATCATAACGTCTGATCGTGACACGGTCTTTGAAGGCCATGGACGAAAAACCCCCAGCGAAGGAGAGAAGCTTCTCAATAGATTCTCCCGGTTTAGTTTCAAAATACCCTTCTCTCCTCACTGGACCGACTACCTCTACCCGGGATTGAAACGGTGGGACTATAATCACATCATTATCCTGGAGTGTGATATTACTATTTTGTTCTCCTTTAGTCAAAAAATCATAAATATCCACTGTCGCCTCCAACCGGGAGTTTCGATAGACTTGAATTGTCCGGAAAGCGCCGTTTTCATTAGGACCTCCAGCAGCATAAAGTGCATTAAATACTGTCGCAAAAGAGGGTAAAGTATAGGTTCCTGGTTTGGTTAGCTCTCCGACCATCGATACTTTGATTGAGCGGATATTTCCCAACCTTACTTGCATAAATGTATTTGGTGAACTGCCTAAAAGTCCCGAGTAAATGCGTCCCAAACTACTTTTGAGTCGGGAAGTAGCTGCTTCCACGCTTGATCCGCCAACTGAAACAGGTCCTACATTTGGCACAAAAATTCGCCCCTCTGGACTTACTGTTAAATCATAGGACTGCTGTGAAGCCCCATAGATGTCGATCAGAAGCTGATCACCAGGACCAATAACATAAGAAAGCGGTGTGGGAATATTTAGACTGGGACTGAAATCCAGCTGTCTATTGTGAAATAGCTTAAATCCAAATATTTTCTTTTGTTCTGGGCTTAAGTCAAAATACGGATCAGATTTTCTTAAAGAGTCAAATATCTCATTGGAAGTTTCCATTTCAAAAGTACGTCCTGTACCTTCTTGAGCAGTCGTTTGTTGGGTAGTATTTCCTCCTGACAAAAATTCATTAATTCTCCTTCCCAGTTTGGAAGCTTCTGAGGGAGGCATTCCCCGCTCCTGAGCCAAGGCAACGATTTGAGTGGGATTGATACCATTGGATTCTGCCCGCTGGATCAACTGTCCAATTTGTGCATTGGATAAATCGTCAACCCGCACATTTTGGATATCAGATAAACTCTGTGCCCAAAGCCCAAGGGATATAATTGTCAAACATGCAGTAAGCCAAGCAGCTTTCCATTTGCTCTGCTTACGGATTGATAAAATGGCTAAAATAAAACGTTTCAAGGATGAAAATAGCTTTGATTGTGCAAGTTAAAACTTTTGGTCAATTACTTAGTTTATAAGATCATGAAGGAAAAGAGCTAAGAGTATAAAGTTTGATCTATCTCCAAATTCATACAGCTTCGCCCTTTCAGTCCCAATAGGACCTAGCAACTCAAATAAACGAAGGATTGAAGGCAATTAGATGCCGACAGTTTTGTCAAATAACACCAAGCCGGATGATTCCAATCGAACAGACCTGAAAGTAAATATCACCTTTCTATTGATCAATTCCTCTATTCTCTTGGTCAGACCTTTAATGTATTCATGATTCAAATCATCCCCTACCACGACCACATCGATTTTACCTGAATCCACCCCACGGGAAAGGTCTCCGACGAGCAAAACTTGCTCTACCTCACCCATTCGCTCTAAAATCTGCTCCAAAAGCATATCTAAGCCAAGGTATTTCCTGATAATGTCTCTGATGTTGGTAAAGAATGGATGATGGGTGTTTGCCTGATAGGCGATTTTATTTTTATCGGAATGCTTTAACAAAATCCCTGCCTGAGTCAAATTATTAAGTTCTTTTCTAATCGCATTGGTAGATTCACCAAATTCATCAGCCAAACCCCTCAAATGGCTTTGATTGCGATCATTCACAAAAAACTTAACAAGAAGTCGTAGACGAGTCTTTGATGTGATTAAGGATTCCAGCATTAAAAATCACCTTTCAGAAGTGAGTAACAAAGGTACTCATTCGCAAGAAGTGACAAAATCTTTTTCTTCTAATTTGAGTTAAATTTTTTCGCCTCAAAATCCTAATAAGAAACCGGTCCTCGGTAGATATCTCTTTGTTCTCGATGAAATATTTTCCGAAGCAAATTACCCGCTAAACCTGAAAATGAGCCAAGTAAAAACCCTAAAACACCGGTTAAAATCAGCATCATAACACCTGATCCAACCCCAAAGATTCCGGCCATTTTATCGGACAAATCGCTTCCGGTCGAAAGGCTAATATACAACCCTTGGCCCATCCAGGCCCACCCCATTCCCAAGCCTCCAGCAAAGAAAGAAATGAGGTTTCCAGATTTCATGACAAACCCCAAAATGAAAATCAAGATCATCACCCCCCAATAAGGAATCCAAGGATTGACTAGCACGACAAGCAAAACTGTTAGAAAAAAGAATCCTAGAAATTTCATTTCGACGGTGTTAATTGTGTAGTAAATAAAACTGAATCCAAATCGCCTTCACTCCGCAAATCAAAATTAAGGTATTCGCCATTTGCCCATTTAGGGATAAAGTTTTGATAAAAGCGACTTCCGGGATTTCCGGACTGTCCACCGGGATAAATTCCGATTGCTTTGACCTCCTCACCGAGTTCCACGATCATCCGCCAGCTCGCACCATGGCCTTTACTAGTAGCATTTACTATTCCTCTACCACCTCCGGTATAGATGTTTTTTACTGAAAACGATTCAAATTGAGGAACCAAGTGGTTTATCGTAGTCTGCTTATAATTTGCCCAGGAATAATCTCCCTCTTCGGATTCCCATTTCCTCATCTGATTTACCATTTCCTCAAATCCCTTTTTAACATGGTCTGCAGCCGATTCCACCTGAGGTGTTTCCTTATGGTCAAAAAGCTCAAATTCAGGTTCTCGAAGAATTAACTTGCTCGTTTGATAATTATTAGGCAGGACAATTGGACTTTTAGAATTGGATAAATTCTTCCATAGTTCTACATAGGTTTTGTTCCACCAGGTGATAAATAAAGATGGCGCCTTCTGATTTGGATCCGCATAAAAGTCCCATTCCCTTAGCTCAGACAGGTATTTTTCGGCTTGCTCACTTTTTTCATAATTCTCTCCCAGCAAATCCAGCATTACGGGAAGGGCTTCTGAGGCATGAAGGTAATAATCATCAAACTGCAATTTCATCATGTCCTCCATGGTAATCTGATCCATAGATTCTAGCTCAGCAATGATCCTCCGGTTTCGATAGTGCTCATAGGTGTGATCAAAAACATAATATGGGTATAGTGAATCAACAGGATGCTGATTTGCTGAAGATACAAAGCCTCGCTCGGGATTTAGGGTTGCAGGATTATGATCGTTTGGAATGTACGCTTCCCATTCCATAGCGGGGTCTTCCCCATTCATGAAAAACTTGCCTTGGCCCTCCCATTTAAGCGGAAATTTACCTTGAATTCGCATGGCAATATCTCCCTCCTGAGAGGCAAAAGCGAAGTTTTGAGCCGGGGCGACATAATGATCTAAAGCATCTAGGTAATCACCATGATTTTTGCTTTGATTGAGGAGCAAAAACGTTTTCTGCTCATTGGATCCTTGATGAAGAGTCCACTTCAACGCAAAGTTTGTATCCTGCCGGTCTCCTCTAAAACTTCGATCATAGACCACTGGCCCGTAGTGGGTATAAATGACTGTATCCACAAAGGGCTTCTTTTCACCTTTTATTTTGATCTCTTCTAGCCGAACCTCCGCATCTCTCCACTCATCCCCATAGCGATAAGCGGATCTTGATTGATCCTTAAAGGTAACCTTGTACCAATCCCTAGCATCCTTTGTCGCATTGGTTACGCCCCAGGCTATCCACTCATTAAATCCCGAGATTATTCCCAAGGCTCCAGGCAAACTAGCTCCTTTCACGGTATATGCAGGAGTACTTAGCTGCATGGAGTACCAAATAGAAGGTAAATTCAACCCTAAGTGGGGGTCATTGGCCAAAATCGGATTTCCACTTTTGGTTTTCGAACCCGAAACCGCCCAGTTATTTGAGCCGATTCCTTCCTCTGGTTGGGGAAGCGGATCTAGAAGCAACTCATCATCCGGATATCGGATTGAGTCGGGCTTTTCTACCGTGAGCGGTTCAAATCCCCAGACTTTCCCTGACTCAATTACCGGATAAACCTCCTCCGGATATTCTGGAAAAAGCTTATTCAATAGTTCATCTCCCAAGATTTTTCTCAGATTGGTATATTCCAAATCCCGATCCCCAACCAACATGTCAGTCATATACTTGAGTAGCAATAAAGATTTGGATGGAGTCCAAGGTTCAGGACGGTAATTGAGAATTTTATATTCTAGTGGTAGGCTCGCCTGATCCAGACTTTCGATGTATTCATTTACTCCCTCGGCGTAGGCCTCCAGATAACTGAGGGTTTCGGGATCATTTTCTATCAAAAACTTCATCCCCATTTCGGATCCATAGCCCAAACCTTTTCGTCGGGTCATTCGATCCAATTCCAAGGCTACTTCTCCGACGAGTTCAGAAATCCTACCGGCAGCGGCCATCGTCTGAAACTCCATCTGCCAAAGGCGATGTTGAGCAGTCACATATCCTTGGGCCCGATACAAATCCAGCTCATTTTCTGCAAAAATATGAGGGATCAAATTTTCATCATACCGGATAGAAACCGGTGCTGAAAGCCCTTCAATCTCAATTTCCTCGCGAGCCAAATCATCTTCACTATAAGAATTTTGCCAAAATCCGTGACTCGGATCCAGCAATAGCCCCAATGGTGGCACAGGCCCCATCTGAATCGCGGATAAATATCCGAGACCAATGGCAATAAAGGATACCGCAAAAAAGCTGAAATACTTCATAAATTAAGATTGGGTATAAAAGCGAAATTAACTGAAAGTTTCAATTTCCCTCAATTGGCGGAATTGAATCATAAAAAAAAGCCTTTGGTCAAATAAACCAAAGGCCAAACTTATATTTCAATCATCGCTATTGGATGGTAATAGGTAATTTTAATTTTTCCCATCTGATCACCAAACCCGGATTTTCTATATCAATGGAAAGCCTTTCCTGAACAGCTTCTTCCCATTCGGGACTGACTTCTACTCTCAATACATCATTTTTTTCATCATATTGAAAATGACCATGTTCCAAATCCCAATCTGAATTAAAGATCACCGTCCAGGTTCCTGAGGATTTGGGAATCGTAAACAAGGAATATTTTCCCGGGGCAATAGATTGGCCCTCTACGGTCATTTCCTCGACTATTTCCACAAATGTTGCCTCATTTGCTCCTGTTCGCCAAACCACATCATAAGGGACTAAATCACCCCATATCGTCCGGTCTTTTACTGCCGGAGACCCGTATTGGACTCGGAAATCCTTTCCGTTTATTTCTCCACTTTTGACTTCTAATGGGCTCGGGCGGTCATTTTCTTCAGTTTCCTGGCTTTCTTCCATGGAGACATTTTCCTCAGAAGAATCTGTTTTGGAAGAACAGCCCCAACCTGCCGAAATCAAAAGTGCACTCATGGAAATTAAAACAATTCTTTTCATAGTAGTAGCTTTAGACTGGAAATAAACTAATAATGTGCCAACCTTCAAAATTGAGGCGATTCAAAGTTTTTGAATTTCTTCAATTCATTATTCAAAGGATTTCTTTTTCAGATTTCCTTTTGCTTCTTTACGTAAAGTTCATCGATTTGGATTAATAATTGTACCAGTAGTCCAAATTCCATGGACCTCTCTTAAGCCTATTCTATTACATGAAATACATCATTGGGTTTGTTTTCATCTGTACACTTTTGGTTTTTGGAAGCGTTTACGTTTCACCCGAAGACTTTCCATACGTAGGCTTACTCCCCTTTTTCATACCCGTATTTTATCTACTCAATCTTTTTCTGTTCTTCCTTTTGATTCTCTCTTGGAAAAGAACTGCTTTTCTCCCGCTCATCGTGTTGATTTTGGGATATCGCTTTGTAGTGATCACCTTTCAAACCCATCCTATCGACGAAAATCCAGAGGGGTTGCGCGTGCTAACTTATAATTCACATCTCTTCGATTACAAAACCCGAACTGAAGGAAAATTTGATCCAAGTGTCTACACGTGGTTACAGGAATTTCCTGCCGAAATCAAAGTTTTTCAGGAGTTTTACCAGGATTACACGACCCCTTCCCGCAATTCCATAAAGATCTTAGGCCAAGACACTGATATGGAATATTCCTATCAAATCATCGAAGGAGTTGCCAAAAGGAGATCCTATGGTATGGCAATTTTTTCAAAATACCCCATAATAAACGAGGGAAAAATCTTTGACAATAACCGGGCGAATGGAGCGATTTTCGCCGATATAATTTACCAATCCGATACCATCCGCATTTACAATGTCCATTTGGAATCCATGCAGATCAACTCAGAAACACTCGAGAATATTGATGGGGTAAAAGAAAACTACAGACAAACACTCGGAAAACTCCACCGTGGAAGCCTTGCCCGAAGCAACCAATTAAACCTTCTGGAAGATCATCTTTCCAACAGCCCTCATCCGGTCATTATTATGGGCGATTTTAATGAACTTCCTTATTCCAATACTTATTTCAGACTGAGCAAAAATTATGTCAATGCCTTCGAAAAAGCCGGGAATGGCTTTGGTTTTACCTACAACAGAATTCTGTTTTTCCTCAGAATTGATCATATTTTCTCAAGTCCATCTCTGAAACCCATTCAGTTCAAAACCCACCGAGAGGTCGATTACAGCGATCACTATCCGATTTCAGCGACATTTGAGTTTTCGAAGTAATCTGTCTTGAGGAACAGAATGATGATTGATTTTTCAGAAATTTCGGGTTTAAAGAATCTACCCTTGATTTTTTTGCTTCGAACTTATAATCTTTTTCATTGGCAAAAGTAAAACCGGCAGCAAAATCAAATCTGCCAAAAGGGCAAATAATAAGGCCGAGGAAATTAACAATCCGGTGTAAAAGGTCACTCCAAATTGACTGAAAATCAACATCGCAAATCCTAATACCAAGACTACACTAGTCAAAATAATCGCTTTTCCTGTTTCCAAAAAAGTCCTTTTAATGGCATAAAAAAGACTTTTCCCCTTGGCCAATTCCATCTTTAACCTACTCATAAAATGGATACTGTCATCTACCGCTATCCCAAAGGCCACGGTAAAAAGAATGGCTGTCGTCAGCTTAAATTCCACTCCGAGGAAATACATCAGACCCAACATCCAGATCAAAGGAATCACATTGGGAATCAACAAAATCAGGGAAATTCGCCACGAACGAAACAGATAGCCTGCAATTGCGCCTACCAAGAGAAATGCCAAACCCAGCCCCCTTGCCATTTGCCATGTAACGGACTCGTGTCCTTTATCAATCAAAAAAGAGGTCCCGGTCCAGCGTAGTTCCAAAAGCTCACCGTCAATTTCTTCTTCAACAAAAGCCTCAAACTCTTTTCTGATTTCACCCATTCGATTACTCCCCAAATCGGCGGTTCGGGCACTGATTCTACCTTCCCTATTGTTATTCTGCAGCACCTGTCTTTTATCCTTTTCCGGCAGTCTGGAAAGGATTCGCTCCAATCGCGCAAATTGGCCTCTACTTGGTAAGGAATAAGCTTTTTCATCTCCTTGATTTTGGGCCTGATTCAGGGTTTTCACCAGCGAATTTGGAGATAGAATGGTTAAAGAACCCAATTGCTTTTCAAGGTGATTCTCGACAGCGTCGATCTCTTTTAGTACTTCATAATCCAACAGACTTTTGCTGCTATCTTTCACTGAAATGTAAATTTCCAATGGATTTGAACCTCTAAACCCTTGGTCGAAATATTGGAAATTTTCTTGAATAGGATGATCTGAAGGCAAGTTATCCAATAGAAATCCGTTGATTTTTAACTTTGAACCTAAAACCAAGGAACTTACCGAAATTAAAAAGAATACGATCAGGATCGTTTTTCTATTCGTCAAGACCAATCTGAAAAACGGGGTCAATGACAATTGATTTTTCCGAGTGAATGGTTGAATTTTCCATTTCGAACCCAAAAGAGAAAGTAAACCAGGTAAGAATAAGAAAATCGCAAAAAACATCAGCAATACCCCGATTCCTGTGCTTAATCCAAAGTTTTTTAGTGCAGGAACGGTGGTGAAATAAAGTGATAAAAATCCCAAAGAAGTGGTCAAAAAAGTCAGCCAAACGGGAGTGGTAAGTTCCTCGAAAGTTATTTTGATCGCTTTTTGAAATCCAATTTCTTTTTTTAAAAAATTGATAAAATGAGTCAATAAATGGATACAGGCACTTAATCCCACGATCAAAAAAATCGTGGGCTGCATGATGGACATTAGCGCAAGCTTTTGACCCATCAATAAAATCACAGCAAAAGCCAAAAGCATTCCCAGTAAAATAACCGTCACACTACTGATTATGATCCAGAGTTTCCGGTAAATCAGGGACAATAAAAGAATGATCAACCCGATGGAAAGCCCCAAAAATAGCCCGAACTCTTTTTGCATCAATTCCACAAAATCCCCCTGCGTTTGGATTTTGCCTGCAACAGCAATGGGTTTGACCTCAAACCGATCAAAAGCAGCCAATATTTCATCATACAAGCGATCTCCTGCTTCCTTACTGAGAGAAGGTTGATTTCTGATCAGAAGCAAAAAACTATCCCCGTTTTCAGAAATTAATTTTCCGCGGTATTCTTCCAAATCTCCTTGCAATCTCAGACCCTCTTCTTCATCCTGAACAATCAAGGGACGGAAACTTACTCCAAAGGCACCGATTCGGGGAATCTGAACCGAGAAAACCGAAAATACCGAATCCACCCCTTCCAATTCTTGAATTTCATCGGAGAGTTTCACAAAGCGCTTAATAGATTCCTCATCTTCCCAGAAGTCCGAATCGGATGAAAAAGCCGTCAGTAGATAGTCATTATCCGAACCGAATTTCTCTTTGTATTCATTGTAGAAAGTCAAATCTTCATCTTGCTGAGCAAAAAACTGCTCAAAATCATAGTCAAAAACGGGAGTCGGTCTCAAGGCCAACAAGACTAAAAAAAGTGCCAACCCAAACCATAGTTTATTTCTAATGGCTGATTTGCCGTAGTCAAATAAGAAGAATGGGCGTTGTTGGTTAGGCTTCACTTAATAGTTAAGTAATTCGGATGTGCTTTGGTTTATTTTTTTCTGTTTTTCTGATCAAGAATTGAAGATGAAAGTGGCTCCGAAAATCAGAGAAACAAACTTCTTTTTACTTCATTAATGAAAACTCAATTTCTGAAAATCAAGGGAAGATAGTATCTTGTCGATCATATTAAAAACATACTTTCCGATGAAGCAATACCATGACCTGATGCAGAAGATTTTAGACGAGGGAGTCCAAAAATCAGATCGAACGGGGACCGGAACACTTAGTATTTTTGGGCATCAGTTGCGATTTGATCTTTCTGAAGGATTTCCGGTAGTCACGACCAAAAAATTACACCTTCGGTCTATCATCATTGAGCTCTTGTGGTTTCTTCGGGGAGAATCCAATATTTCTTATTTAAAGGACAACAAAGTTTCCATCTGGGATGAATGGGCCGACGAAAATGGAGATTTGGGTCCGGTCTATGGGTATCAGTGGAGACATTGGCCGGATGGAAAAGGCGGCGAAATCGATCAGATTAAAAATCTTATTCATCAGATCAAAACCAAACCCGATAGCAGAAGGCATATTGTGAGTGCGTGGAATGTGGCTGACGTGGACAATATGGCCTTGCCACCCTGCCATACGATTTTCCAGTTTTATGTGGCTGAGGGAAAACTTTCCTGCCAGCTTTATCAGCGAAGTGCCGATATTTTCTTGGGAGTGCCTTTCAATATCGCTTCCTATGCGCTTTTTACCATGATGATTGCGCAGGTTTGTGATCTTGAACCGGGTGATTTCATTCACACTTTTGGTGATGCACATTTGTATCTCAATCATTTAGATCAGGCAAAATTGCAACTCAGCCGTGATTTCAGGCCTTTGCCTCAGATGAAAATCAATCCGGCGGTGAAGAATATTTTTGATTTCAACTACGAAGACTTTGAGTTGGTCGGATATGATCCACACCCGCATATCAAAGCTCCCGTCGCGGTGTAAAAAATAGCAAGCTCATGATGACTTTGGATGATAAAAAGTCGCTAATAAACCGATATCTACAAGCATATAATGCCCTTCGGGTCAGGGAAATGATCGATTGCTTGGATGTTGAAATTATTTTTGAAAACTATCAAGCTGATCAACTCACCCACCAAATCAAGGGAATCGATGGCTTTGAAAAACAGGCAACGGAAGCCTTGGCCTATTTTTCAGAACGAAATCAACGGATCCTCCACTGGGAAGAAAAAACGGACTGCCTTGAGGTTAAAATAGCATTTCGGGCTACTGCCGCCCAGGATTTACCCAATGGAATAAAAAAGGGACAAGAAATCCAATTTGAAGGTCAATCGACTTTTTATTTTACGGATCAAAAAATCTCTAAAATCATAGACCGAAGTTGATTTCAAGGCAAAAATCTGACTTCAACTCAATCAGTTTTGAAAGGTTCCATCCCAATCTATTTCCTTATCAAACGGATTTAAAAGTTCATCCAAAATCACCGAAACCTCTCTGCGAGTTAATAAATGGTCGGTATTAAATTCTCCAGTCAGACCACTTCTTTTCCAAACTTGCGCGATTTCTAGAAGTGGTGTATTTTCCTTGACCATTTCCAATAACTCTTGAAATCGAGCCCCAGTCAGGTATTCACCCGAAGCTCCCCAGAAATCCTTGAATTCGGGATAAATTGACCGCAGCCCCTCCACAAGTTCAAACTCAGTCACTTTATTCTCCGGGTAAAACCACGTTTGATTTGCCCAGAGATAAGGCACTCCTACCCCTTTCAATATCCCAGTTGCACCGATTCGCTGTATGGCTTGAAAATGCTTATCCGAAGGATTGACATCAATGTAGGGCATCAAATAGGCATTCTGCGAAAGCAATACTTGTTGAACTTCCCGAATCGAAACTTCAGATAACTCCTTACCCGATTTCGATGCTACAGCTGCCAAAGTTCCAGCAGCTTGACCGATTCCCAACACGACGGGTTGAAGTCGGGAGGCACCATTGACAATATTGGAAACGGAAATGCTTTTCTCCGCCAAAATCAACCCAGGATGATCTTGAGGGATCAGTGCTCCGAGCGGCACATTGTAGGAAGGCACCCGGATTTTGATAAAATCTATCGCCGGAGCATCCGGACGTTCTTTATGATGGTGGTCAATGGTATAATCGCCAACCGCAATTCCTGTTCGATACAGCGGACTCGGTGCTTCAAAAGGTTCCCGTACATAAGGCAAGGTAAAATCCACCAATCCTCTGAAGCGTCGAGACTCCCGGTGATATGGAATCATGGGAAGCCCATCTTCCGTAGGGTATTCATCTTCCACAATTCCAAGATGGTTATAGCCCAATTCCTGCTGGATGTAATAGATAAATCGAAGACTTTTTTGCTTGGCCTTTTCCAATTCAATTTTTCGCTTCTCGGGACTCAACTCGACCAGATTTACGTAATAATCATTCCCGCAATTCGGCCAATTGATCATGTATTTTCCGTTGGGAAGTTTACCATAATCGATCATTTTATCACAATCCAGCGTAGGATCCTTGTCTGTGATCGGGTCTGCATGGGCACAGGCACAGGCAAACTCGGCCGGATCGTAATTTTCAGGCTTCGCAATTGTCTTGTCTTGCCCTTTTCCAAAATCTTGTAACGTAACCACGTAGGTTAAATCCTGAATAATATCGTTTCCCATTTCGGGAGCAAAGAATTCTCCGATTTCCGTTCGGGAGTCCATTCCTAGGCGATAAGGAAGTCCTTGCGAAGCAGCCACATCACCGAGTTCGGTGGCATCAATCAATACAGGTGCTACAACAGTTTTGGTTTTTCCATCGACCGAATAAACCACAGTCCAAATCCGATTTTCATAATTTACTTTTTGCCAATCACTCTGCAAGGAAACCGTCAAATGGGGTATATCAGCGGCAATGGATCGAAAAATCTGGTTTCCCACTTTAGGTTCGAATAGGGTATTGCTCACCCATCCGGTCGAAAGAGCCTCTTGCGAACCATAATGCGCAATTAAGCTATCCCGAAACTCTCCCCAAATCCCAGAGGGTAAGCGATGATTCCCGTCTATGGCGGAAACCCCTGCTGCGGTCAGCATTCCTCCCAGCCATTCGGTAGGCTCGATAATCAGCGTTTTGGCACCCAATCTTCCAGCGGTAATTCCCGCCGAGGTCCCGCTCGCACCACCTCCTACGACAATGACATCATAGCTTTCCTGAGCAAAACTTGATGTGAATAAAAGGGCGAGAAAAAAGGTGAAATAATTCTTTTTCATGGTTGAGTTGAATCTAGGGTAAATCAAACTAAGTCTGTATGGACTTCATTTTTTCCTGATGGGAAATGGCAGCTCCGATCAAAGCGGCATGCTCCTCGAGTTCAGATCTGATAATTGGAATTGAAACTTGACGGTGCTCCAAAAAGTCTCTGACAAAGGGGACAAATTCCGACGAAGCAAGGCTAATTTTTCCTCCCAAAATCAACACTTGAGTTTGCAGTCTGATCAAATACGGAAATAAAAATTCTCCAAGATTTTTTCCGAACTCAGCAAAAATCAATTTTCGGATCTCGGAACTTATTTCTTCATTCAATAAATCCTTCACTCCTTTTATCTTCAGCCGGTAGTTTTGCTCGGCATAGTTTACAAACCAGGCCGTACCCAAATAATCCTCGGCAATTCCATCTTTAAAGGGAGCTCGCCAAAGTTGGGCGTCTTTCACCACTTCCTCCACCTGAATCGCTGAGCCCAAACCAGTGCCCAAGGTCAGGCCGATTGAATTGGAAAATGATCTACCGGCCCCTACTTGACTTTCTCCAATCAAAAATGCCTCCGCATCATTGGTAAATGAAATCGCCTGAGGAGAGATCCCCAGAGAATCGGCCAAAAGGTCACAGATAGAGCAGCCAAATAAGGTCTTCATTTTACCCTGATCATGGATCATGGAAATCCCCTGATCATAATCGAATGGTCCGGGCATGGCTATGGCAATCTGAGAAGTTTTAGAGTATTCTTTGACCGACTGAATCACCTGAGACCAAGTATCAATGATGGACTTGGCATCTGAAAATGTATCGACATTTCGATCCACCAATTCACCGATTTCGACTTGATCTTCAACTCGGCTGACTGAAGCGGCAGCGATATGTGACCCTCCGATATCTACTCCGATAATCTCCATTTACTCTTGAGCGTTTGGCTTCAGTTCTTCATTAATCACCTCCAGCAACTGTCCAGTATTATCTTCCGAAAGCTCCCAAAACATGGTGCCTGCGAGATTATTCTTTTTGACAAAATCCATTTTAGCTTTCATAGACTCAGGATCTTCAAATGTAATCCAAGTAGAATCCTTCTCAGAATAAAGATAGGGAGCCGCTGCTTTTTCATCCCAAAATCGATCGTAAGCCGAAGTTTTCGTCAAGGCATAAACTTGGTGATAAGGCAGACCCATTTTGAATTTTCCTTTTTGAAAAAGCCCATTTCCGACAGGATCTACATTTTCCCACATTCTACCGTAAAAAGGCACACCCAGAACGATTTTTTCGGCAGGCACACCAAATTCTATGTGTTCATTCACCGTAGTTTGAGCAGACCTTCCTTTTGCCCCGTTGGGGAAAAGATTGGCATGATGGCCGGTTACATTATCTCCAGCCGTATAAAAATCATACGCCATGATATTGATGAAATCCAAGTATTTCTGGGCTTCACCCAGATCGTTTTCTTCCAGATATCTTCGAAATCCACCCGATGCGATGGTCGTGAGATAATGTTTATCGTGCAGATTGCCGAGGGAATCAAGCGATTCTCTGAAACTCTTGAGCATGGCAATAAAATTCTCCTTATCCTCGGGCCGATAGGGATTATTATCCCCCGGAATGCTCGGATATTCCCAGTCAAAGTCCAATCCGTCCAGCTGATGCTTGATCAAAAAATCAACCCCCGATTTGGTCAGCTGATCGATTCCCTCTTGAGTCAAAACCGCATCGGAAAACCCTTTGGAGTGGGTCCATCCACCGATCGACACCAGCACTTTGAGATCTGGATTTCTGGATTTGAGTTGATTGAGGGTAATGAAATTCAATGAATCCCGCTCTCGATTCTCTCCGATATATTCCACTTTTCCATCAGCTACATCGGCAAAAGCATAATTGATATGGGTTAATTTTTCGGCAGGAATCTTCTTTGGATTGATATTTTTCCATCCAGCGACATAGCCGACTACATGGTAATTCTTAGTCGGTGGGATTACCTTTTCTTCGGATTTTTTACATCCAATGAATACCAGTAGGACAAGAGCAAATAAAATGTTTTTCATAGAAATGGGGCTTAGCGGCATAAAGTTAAAAAAAGACAGAGGTTTTGAAATCAATCAAAACCTCTGTCCGGCATTAAATTAACGGAAAATTAATTTCCTCCGTCCCACCACATTCTCGTGGCAAAGCTATCGCCTCCCATTCGGGAAACGGCAGCTTGGTAATTTTCGGGATTGGAACCGATCTCATTTTCCCAGTATCTCAATCTCCTTGGGATAAAATTGCCCTCAAAGGCATTGGGATCCTCAGTTGGAGCCAATTCTGGATAACCTGTTCTTCTCCAGTTGGACCAGGCTTCGATGGCATTTAAGAAATTGGCTGCCCAGTATTCCTCACCGATTAATCGAAGTTTGTCCTCATTGGAAGCAGAACCAAATCCTCTACCGGCAATGTATGCGGCAGTTTCTTGAGCATCCACCGTAAAATCAGCGTCGAAATAGACCCAAGAATTGATCGCAGCTGCTACACCATTGGAGAAATGGGTTTCTGCATCTGAAGAAATCCAGCCTTTTACCGCTGCCTCAGCTCTCATGAGCTCCACCTCAGCATAGGAAATCAAGTAATAGGGATCTTCCCAATCCAAATATTTGAGATTAAGCATGGAGAAATTTCGCTGAACGATAGAGAAACCATCTAAGGTACCCTCGGGAACCACCTCTCCAATATTGGTCGAAGTGTAGCCATTTGGCATTCCAATCTGTGCGTCTGGATCAGTAATCCAAGTAGATGCATTCTCAGGATCACCAACTCCTCCTGTTAAGATCATCTTGCGAGGATCATTGTTGGCATTCATCCAGTCCATCATCGTCGCAGAAATTTTGCAATCTCTTGAATATTTATAAGTGTTCCAATAGCCGTCATTAAGGCCGTTTCTGTTTACACCCTGTGGTCCGGAATCATATTGGATAAAAGCAATATCTTCATTGGAAGTAAAAGCACCACTGCTATTGGCTTCGGTAAAGACCTGCTGAGCAGTTGTGGGGTCCACATTACTCATTCGCATGGCGATTCGCATCAAAAGCGCATTGGTGAACTTTCTCCATTTGCTGATATCACCTCCATAAAGAAAATCCTGAGCTCCCAATGAATTGGCAGATTCCGAAAAACGATCTCTTGCCGCTCTCAGATCTGCGATCATGGCAGTATAGATTTCCTCTTGACTATCGTAAGCTGGGAACCAGTTCTCTTCTCCTTCCAAGCCTCTTCCAGCCTGGAAATAAGGAATATCCCCGTAGATATCGGTCATCCGATGCAGGTCAAAAACCCGAAGTACAGTTGCTGCAGCGTTGAGATTTGCCTGTGCAGGATCTCCGTCGGTTCGGGTAATGACATGCGTCAATAATCTGACCACTCCTGTATAATGGGTTTGCATATAGGCACCGGAATACTGGGCATTATAGAAGTACTTATCCCCGCTGAAGTATCCAGCAGTAGATGCAGTTTGCTGCACCATCGTAGATGCATACAGCATAGCTATTCTGGTATTTTCATACTCTCCCCCTATCGCCAAAGTAGCTCTGGAGAACAAGTAAGACATATCAATATCGGTGGCAGAGTTTTGATCAATGTTCAGGTCCAAAAGCTCTGACTCACTACAGGAGGCAAAAGTCAGCGAACCTGCCATTAACATCACTGCCAGTTTATTTGAAATTTTCATAGTTCTGTGTTTCAATTAAAAGTTGGCTGACAAATTAAATCCAAAGCTTCTGTTGGTCGGAAGTCCAAAGAATTCCAAACCTTGAGAGTTGCCGTCCACTGCATAGGCAGATTCAGGATCCACATTCGGGATATTTGACCAAAGAAGTGCCAAGTTTCTACCTACCACGGATAGCGACAGGTTGTTAAACGGCGTCTTTGAAGTGATCGTACTTGGGAAAGTATATCCGAAGGAAAACTCTCTCAATTTGGCAAAAGAAGCATCGTAAACGATGTTTTCAGTCACCATCGCATATCGCTGCCAGTACTGATCGATTAAATACTCGGAAGGATCATTGGGATTGGCTGGAATAGTCCAGGTATTGGCTTCTCCATTTGCAGTCACCCCGCTGACAGAAAGATTACCATCTCTACCAATCAAAGTTTCTTGGTGCAAACCATTATTGTAAGCAAAATAGTTAGTACCTGAAACCATATGCCCACCCTGACGGATGTCAATCAAAGCATACAATCGGAACCCTTTCCAAGTCACTGTATTACTCAAACCCGCAGAAATCGGATGTCTTCCCTCTGCGATCGTTTCAAAACCCTGAGTCGTCACCGGGAATCCGTTTGCATCATAGACTGGCTGACCATCTACTTGCAAATGCTTGTATCCGGCAATCATTCCCAGCGGGTAACCCACGATATGGCGGATATTTTCCCGCATCAATCGGGATTGACCCAAATTGATGAATTGGATCGGTTCGCCAGCGGCATTGGTTCCCAAGCTAAGCACTTCGGAAATGTTATTGGCAAAGTTGAAAGAAACATCCCATCGTACCGCACGTGCGATTGGGGTCACATTTAAGAGCATTTCGATACCTCGGTTGTTCAACTCACCGATATTTACCGTAGTCGAACCAAAACCTGAAGTGGCCGAAATCCCCGTTGCGAGAATATCGTTTCTGGTCGTTCTATTGTAATAGGCGATATCTAATCCTACGCGGTTGTCAAAGAATCTCAAATCAGCTCCAAATTCATATTCACTGGATCGGTATGGACCTAGGTTAGAGTTTGGAATGGAACCATTGTTAATTTGGCCCAAGTTTGCACCCAAGTGACCTGCTCCTACGAGTCCATAAGTCAAGTTAAGCGCATATGGGTTTGGTGCTCCACCTCCGGCTTCACCCCAAGATCCTCGGATTTTAGCAAAAGTAATGACCTCTGGAAGCGTCACCATGTCACTGATTACAGCACTCAATCCCAAGGAAGGATAGAAAAGCTTACTGTTTTCAGGTGTCAAGGTAGAGAACTGATCCTGTCTTGCCGTGGCATTGAAGAAGATCATGTTTTTGTATCCCACATTGGCTGACCCAAAATAGGAATTGATTCCATATTCGGAAAAGCCGTAAGTAATGGAAGGGGCCCGCACATTGTTTACCGAACTGAAGAAAGGAACCACCAGGTCATTTCCTCCACCTCTGAGGCTTTCGGCAGTTCTTCTCATCCGGTTACCACCGATAAATCCATCGATGTCAAAATCCCCGAAGGTCTTATTGAAACCAATAAACAAATCCGCATTGTCCTCTCGGATGGTCCGCTCTGTCAAATTGTAATCACCCAATGGCTTGTAGGCTGTGCCATAAGGCTCTGAGGTACGATCCACTCGAGACTGGAAATCCAATCCGATTCGACCTTGCACATACAACCAATCCGTGATGTCATATTTAAGAGACATATTTCCCAAGAATCGGTTGGTTTCGTCTTCACGGAAGAACTGATACGCTGCCCAATACGGGTTGGTCTGGAATACATTGGACTGGTATCGAAGCTCAGTTCCGTCCTCTAAGGCACCGGGCTTGTCGGTCGTTCCTCTCATGACATCCAAGGGCAAATTGCCCGGTCTAACGAGCATGGAGAAGTTGGCATTTCCAGGAGAATCCGAAAGTCTAGGTCGGTTTTTGGCAAATTGATTAGAATATTGACCTGTGGCTGCCAAGGTGAATTTGCCGTGCTTACCATTGATATTGGCATTGACTACTCTTCGTTTAAATCCAGCATTGGGGACAATGTCTTTATTATCCAAGTCGGAGAAAGAAAAACGATAATTAGCATTTTCATTTCCTCCATCCAAGGCAACGGAATTATTCCAAGTGTAGGAAGTCTCAAAGAAATCCGATAGCTCTTCGCCGGTAAAAGCATAAGGACGCTGCTCTCCATCAAACTGCACCGAAGGAACACCGTCATATGGAGCACCCCAGCCGTTGTTTCCGGTATTGAGCGCTTCATCCTGAGTAGTCGGTCTTCTTCCGTCGATTCCCGGTCCATATTGCCGTTGGAAATCGGTCTGATCCCATACCCGGTCAAAAGTAATGTTAGAGTTTACAGAGACACCGATTCCTGTTCGCTGAGCTCCACTTTTGGTGGTAATCAAGATGACCCCATTTGCAGCTCTCGCTCCATAAAGCGCAGCAGCAGCATTTCCTTTTAGTACCGAAATATTTTCGATATCGTCTGGGTTGATAGAGTTCAATCCATCTCCGGAGTCATTTCCACCCCACATCCCAGCATTGCCGAGGTTTCCTGATTCGATGGGAATCCCGTTGACTACATAAAGAGGTTGGTCGTTTCCTGTTAGGGATGAGCCACCTCGGATGACCACTCGGGTCGAGCCTGCAGCTCCGGTAGCTGGAGGGGTAACGTTTACCCCTGCTACTTTACCAGAAAGCGCATTCCCAAAGTTGATCGCGCGGGATTCGGTGAATTTATCACCGCCCACCTGGGTCACTGAGTAACCCAAAGATTTTTGATCCCGCTCCATTCCGAAGGCAGTGACCACTACCTCACTCAGGTCTGAGATATCTTCGCCCATGGCCACATCGATGACCGACTGATTGCCGACCGTAAACTCTTGTGGTTCAAAGCCTATAAATGAAAATACCAAGACCGAATTGGTCGTGGCGCTGATGGAATATTTACCGTCCACATCTGTGGTCGTACCGGTCTGGGTGGTTTTGTCCAGAACTGTCACTCCTGGAAGCGGTAAGCCATCCGAGGAGCTAGTGACTGTACCTGTCACTACTCGATTTTGGGAGAAAGCCTCGAAACTAACCAGCAGTATCAGCGCTAACCCCCATAAGAAAGATAGAATTTTTCTCATAGTTGGAAATAAATGGTTTGAATTAAGTTGAATTGGGATTTTGGGAATTCCCGGTTGAGTTAAATTAAAATAGAGTACTTTTTTTATCCATGAAATTTGGGTTAATGAACAAAACTTAATCTTAAAATCCGGTAAACAACTGATCAACCGCTACTTATTCTGGTGATCAGACCAATGGCACTATTCTATTCGGGTAAAGCTAAAGATTTCAAAAATCTTTCAAAAACAATTCTATAATTTTTTTATACAAAAAACTTATTCTTTTTTAATTTTTTTTTAAAAGTAATCAAACAAGGGTTTTAAATTTTAAATTAAGGGGAATTCTTATTCAACATTTTTTGATGATCAATGCGGTTTCTATTAAAAATCTATATCCACTTAACGTACTTCAATTAATTTAATTTAAGTTTTTTCAAAAAAAACCGAATTTTTTGCTGAAAAACATAAAAATCAAGACCCTTACTTTTAAATAATTTTGAATCCTTTAAAAATGATATTTTACCACTCACAAAAAAACCGCCCCTTTTTCAAGGGGCGGCTTAACTCTAAAAGACTTGTTTATCGAATGAAGAGCATTTCGCGGTATTTGATCAATGGCCAAAGCTCATCGTCAACCAGAAGTTCCAGCTTATCCACTGCATATCGGATTTTATCAAAGAAGGCTTCTTTTACCTCTTTTTGATAACCTTTTGCACGCTTGATGATGTCTTCCTCTTTATTGAGTTTTCGACGGGCATCGATCATCGCAGTGACATTGAATTTGACTGCTTCGATATGACGGGATACATCTTTAATGGTCTCAATAGCAGCAGAATTATCCAAACCAAGACCTTTTAAGCCGTTGGCATTTTCAATCAATTTGTTTTGATATGTAATTGCAGTAGGGATAATATGATTGAGGGCCAAATCACCCATCACTCGGCTTTCGATCTGTACCTTTTTAATAAAGTCCTCCAGCATAATTTCATGTCTTGCTGTGACTTCGAGCGGATTCATCACATTGTGACGCTCAAAAAGAGCCTGAACCTCTTTTTTCTCATAAATATCAAGCGCTTCAGGAGTAGACTTCAAGTTGGCTAAGCCACGCTTTAAGGCTTCTTTCTCCCACTCTTCAGAATATCCGTCACCTTCAAATCTTACTTTCTTGGACTCCTTGATATATTTTCTGAGGACATTGACAATGGCAATTTTCTTCTCCTTGCCGCTGTTCATTTCCTTCTCGATATCCTTGGTCATTTGCTTCAAGGTTTCGGCCACGATTACATTCAAGACCGTCATAGGTCCGGCAACATTGGCGTGGGAACCTACTGCCCGGAACTCAAACTTATTTCCTGTGAAGGCAAATGGAGAAGTTCGGTTTCTATCGGTATTGTCAAGGATAATCTCTGGGATTTTAGAAATTCCCAGCTTCATATACATGTTATCCCCTTTTTCGATTTTGATGTTGCCATTTTTCTCCAGCTCATCCAATACCTCTGTCAGAGTGGCACCGAGGAAAACGGAAATAATCGCCGGTGGCGCCTCATTGGCTCCCAATCGAAAATCATTTCCAGCAGAAGCAATACTCGCACGCAAAAGTCCCGCGTGATCGTACACCGCTTTTACAGTGGCGACTAGGAAGGTCAGAAACTGAAGATTTTCACGAGCAGAATTACTAGGTTGAAATAGATTTACACCCGTGTCAGTGATCAAGGACCAGTTATTATGCTTACCAGATCCATTCACTCCTGCAAATGGCTTTTCGTGGAATAGCACCTTGAGATCATGCTTCTCGGCGACCTTGTCCATCACATCCATCAAAAGCTGATTGTGATCTGTGGCCTTGTTGATTTCTTCGTAAATCGGGGCTACTTCAAACTGCCCCGGCGCTACTTCATTGTGACGGGTAGCCACAGGAATTCCTAATTTGAGCGCCTCAATTTCGAAATCCATCATAAAGTTTTTCACGCGAGTGGGGATGGATCCAAAGTAGTGATCTTCCAATTGCTGACCGCGTGCAGGGTTATGACCAAAGACAGACCGTCCAGCCATGACCAAATCCGGTCTGGCAGAGAACAAAGCCTTGTCAATCACGAAATATTCCTGCTCCACACCAAGAGAGGCAGTCACTTTACGCACATTTCGGTCAAATAACTGACAGATGGGTAAAGCTGCTTCGTTGATCGCTTCCATGGACTTTAACAAAGGAGTTTTATAATCCAATGCTTCGCCGGTGAAAGAGACAAAGATGGTCGGAATACAAAGGGTTTTTTCGAAAATGAAAATCGGTGATGAAGGATCCCAAGCGGTATATCCTCTCGCTTCAAAAGTAGATCGGATTCCACCATTGGGGAAAGAAGAAGCATCCGGCTCCTGCTGTACCAAAGCAGATCCCTTGAATTTTTCCAAACCTGCATGGGCATCAAAAAACGAATCGTGCTTCTCTGCTGTAGATCCAGTCAATGGCTGAAACCAGTGAGTATAGTGAGTAACACCTTTAGATAAAGCCCAAGTCTTTACTGCGGAGGCTACTTCTTCTGCGGTGGCTGTATCGATTTTGGTTCCTTTATCGATTGCCTCCATGATTTTTTTGTACACCGATGGTGCCAAAGACTGCTTCATTTGATCACCGCCGAAAACGTTGACCCCGAAGAAGTCTGAAATTTTTGGGGAAGGAGGAGTCACCTGAACTCGCTGTCTCGCCTGTACCATGGACAGGGCTTGATGTCTTAGTGTTGCCATTTTCTACAATATGTGGTTTGATATTACCCCTGCAAAAATAGAAAAATACTTGTGATTTTTGCTTTTTGGATTTTTTTTGAGCCTATTTTTTGAAAAAATTACACTTTTATCAAAAAATACCCGTCATTTTTTACCCAAATGATGAAAAATATTGCGGTTTGGGATCGAAAATTGGAAAATTGAAAACAAACGGAGAATGCTTACCTTTGCAAACTTATAATCAAGAGGAAATTAAGTGAAAAAAGTAGCCTTTTATACCTTGGGATGCAAGTTGAATTTCTCCGAAACGTCAACCATCAGCCGGCAATTTGAAGATCGGGGCTTTTTGAAAGTGGACTTTCAGGAAAATCCAGATATTTTCATCATCAACACCTGCTCGGTGACCGAGAATGCGGACAAGAAATGTAAAAAAATCGTCAAGGAGGCTAAAAAAATATCACCTAACTCTTATGTGGCCATTATCGGCTGCTATGCGCAACTGAAACCACGAGAAATTTCCGAAATTAAAGGCGTGGATGCCGTTTTAGGTGCTGCCGAGAAATTTCGATTGCACGAACTTTTGGGCGATTTCGCCAAAGAACAGGAAGCTAAAGTCCTGGCCAGCGAAATCACCGAAGCCAAGTCCTTTAATAATGCCTATTCGATCAATGATCGCACCCGTACCTTCCTGAAGGTACAGGATGGTTGCAATTATGGCTGTGCTTTTTGTACCATTCCGCTAGCCCGCGGCAAAAGTCGGAGCAATACCATCGAATCTGTGTTGGAGTCCGCTCGGGAAATCGCTCAGACCGATGTCAAAGAAGTCGTCTTGACCGGCGTGAATATCGGCGATTTTGGTATCGTGGATGGAAAGCGGAACGAGCGCTTTGCTGATTTGGTTTTTGCACTTGATGAAGTAGGTGGAATCGATCGCTTTCGGATTTCCTCCATCGAGCCTAATCTGCTCACCAACGAAATCATTGCCTTTGCTGCCACTTCCAAGCGATTTGTGCCCCATTTTCATGTGCCCCTGCAGTCCGGATCCAATACTATTCTGCGAAAAATGGGTAGGCGCTACTTGCGTGAACTCTATGAAGACCGAGTCAGCAAAATCAAAACTTTGATGCCTCAGGCCTGTATCGGCGTGGATGTGATTGTGGGATTTCCGGGAGAAACGGACGAATTGTTTTTAGAAACCTATAACTTTCTCAATGAGCTCGACATATCTTACCTCCATGTGTTCACCTACTCGGAGCGGGCCAATACCCGTGCCGCTGAAATGGAAGATGTGGTCCCTATGAAAAAGCGAAACGAGCGGTCCAAAATGCTCAGAATTCTATCTGAGAAAAAACGCCGTAAATTCTATGAAGAAAATCTAGGAAAAACCTTCACCGTACTTTTTGAAGAAGATGTGGTGGATGGGAAAATGCATGGCTTTACCGAAAACTACATCCGTGTAGCCGCCAAATACGACCCCATGCTGATCAACGAAACCAAACTTGTGACCCTAGACCGAATCAATGAAGCTGGAAACGTGGAAGTTTTGGAGCCGGAAATGGTTTTTGAGCGGCATTAGAGTCAACAAAATTCTTTCTGCATTAAAGTCCAAAGAAATTATTTTGGTAAATTTCAGAATCAAATATTCTGATTATCCGCTGTATTAAAATAAAGAAAATAGGCTTATGAGTACCCCTTTATCAAATCTACAGAAAGAATTGCTCAAAGTATTCTCCCATCAACTAAGTGAGGAAGAACTCCTTGATGTAAAAGAACTATTGGTGAAATATTTTTCTGAAAAGGCCATATCAAAAGCGGATAGAATTTGGGAGAAAGAAAAGTGGGATGATAAAAAACTTGATCAAATTCTTAGGGAATCAGCTCGGACTCCCTATCACAAATGAAAATCGTTTTAGACACAAACGTTTTACTTGTTAGCATTTCTAGTAGATCACCTTATCATTGGATTTTTAAAAAATTGCTAGCCCGAGAATTTCAGATTTTGGTCTCAACAGAAATACTAACCGAATATGCTGAAATAATTGAAAGACATATGAGCTCCGAAATTGCCGAAAGCGTTTTAGGCGTATTGGAAAATTTACCTAATGTCCAATTAGGGCATCTTGGAAAATTCCTTTGAAAAGGTCAGTTAGGGGTTAAAACTAAATCCCAGCTGCCCTTTTTCTTTGCCTAGCGGTCGGTTTTGATGTCAATTTCAGTACGGAAAAGTACAATTTTTGCATTCAAGTAGCTGGAATTACCCGAATATTTCCTGTCTGGGCACACTGATCCCATCAAGGTGCTTTTCATTGTTTTTTTTAGGCTGCTTTTTGGTCTGGGGGACTTTCTTTCTCTGCCCTTCGCTTGGCTATTTTGACCGCATTTGCCGCCATGATCCCAAAAAATATCATCAGCTTCTCCCGCTTTTCTCCCTTTACCCTGATTTTTCTCAGCCCGTAGGACTCTTTGTGTGTACCGAACACACCCTCCATTACAGTTGCCCGCTGTCTGGATATTTCTGATCTGAGTATTTTTTCTGACTTACCATGCTTTCTGGGACCTTTTTTGGGAAAGCAGGTGAAAATCTTGTGGTCAGTGCAGAAGCTGCGATTTTTGTTGGTGGCATAGATTCTGTCTGCACCGAGCTGTTTGGCAGGGCCGAAAAATCTCTTGTGCTTGGCTACAGAGAGTTTAAGCCTGGTACACTCATTGAATGCATTGAAATCCAGTTTGTCGATAAAGGCGAGCCCGTCTACCTGAAGGACGTGG
>NZ_FOPC01000031.1 GCF_900113375.1 Algoriphagus hitonicola
AAGTTCATTGACATATTGCGTAGAAACTGTAACAGTAGGGATACCGTGAGGTATCTTTGAGAAAGTAAAGAGTAAGTGAATAAGGGCGCACGGGGGATGCCTAGGCTCTCAGAGGCGAAGAAGGACGTGATAAGCTGCGAAAAGCCGCGGGGATCGGCCCATACGAGTTGATCCGCGGATGTCCGAATGGGGCAACCCAGCCGATTTATCGGTTATTCCGCAAGGAAGGCGAACGTGGGGAACTGAAACATCTAAGTACCCACAGGAGGAGAAAACAACAGTGATTCCGTGAGTAGTGGCGAGCGAAAGCGGATTGGCCCAAACCGGACATGTTACGGCATGTTCGGGGTTATAGGACCTGCAAGATTGAGAGAAATCCGACGAGAACGGCATGGGAAGGCCGACCGCAGGGGGTGAGAGTCCCGTATTGGAAGGATTTTGATTGAGGCGGGTATCCTGAGTAGGTCGGGACCGGAGGAATCCCGATTGAATTTGCCGGCACCATCCGGTAAGGCTAAATACTCCTGAGAGACCGATAGTGAACTAGTACCGTGAGGGAAAGGTGAAAAGTACTCCGAATAGGAGGGTGAAATAGAACCTGAAACCGTGCGCTTACAAGCGGTCGGAGCCCTTAAGTGGGGTGACGGCGTGCCTTTTGCATAATGAGCCTACGAGTTACTCCTCTCCGGCAAGGGTAAGGCATTGAGTGCTGTACCCGGAGCGAAAGCGAGTCTGAAAGGGCGTTTGAGTCGGAGGGGGTAGACGCGAAACTTGGTGATCTACCCATGGCCAGGTTGAAGTGACGGTAACACGTCATGGAGGACCGAACCGATAAGCGTTGAAAAGCTTCCGGATGAGCTGTGGGTAGGGGTGAAAGGCTAATCAAACCGAGAAATAGCTCGTACTCCCCGAAATGTTTTTAGGAACAGCGTCGGGAATTGTATGTCGGAGGTAGAGCTACCGATAGGACTAGGGGGAGTCACATCCTACCAAATCCTGACGAACTCCGAATGCCGACATACAGAACCGGCAGTGAGGGCTGGGGTGCTAAGGTCCCAGTCCGAGAGGGAAAGAACCCGGACCTTCCGCTAAGGTCCCCAAATTTAGGTTAAGTTGAACAAAGGTGGTCCAGTTGCAGAGACAGCCAGGAGGTTAGCTTGGAAGCAGCTATTCCTTTAAAGAGTGCGTAACAGCTCACTGGTCGAGCGACAGGGCGTCGATAATAATCGGGCATCAAACCTAATACCGAAGCGAAGGATTCGACCCCGCACATGCGGGGCGAGTGGTAGGGGAGCATTCCAACGGCGGCGAATGCGGCGCGTGAGCGTTGCTGGAGCTTTTGGAAAAGCAAATGTAGGCATAAGTAACGATAAGGCGGGCGAGAAACCCGCCCACCGCAAGACCCAGGTTTCCTGATCAACGCTAATCGGATCAGGGTTAGTCGGGGCCTAAGGCGAACCCGAGAGGGGTAGTCGATGGACAACGGGTTAATATTCCCGTACTGTTCATACAGGTGACGGAGTGA
>NZ_FOPC01000017.1 GCF_900113375.1 Algoriphagus hitonicola
ATTTCAAATCTCAAACAGCAGAGGTTTTACTGCTGATACCGCTAGGATTTCCTTTTCTTGTCCTTTTGGCTTAGCCCAAAAGGACCAAAAACCCAAGGCTTGGAGCTTTGTTATCTTTCCTAGGAAAGATTTTTTGGCAGGAAAGCTCACCTAAAAATACCCGGATCTCTGAGACAAGCTCAGAGCTAGGGTATTTTTTTGACGGCTCGCTAATCCTTCCAAAAACCACAAATCTCAAGGCCGGTCCAGGTTATGTCTATTCTGGGATAAATTCCGCCGTGGTGAGTAGACTATCCGTCCACGGCAGATCCCGAACAACCTAGCAAAATACCCTCCAAGGGTTCATCTCAATTGAAAAAAAGAATTTCAACTTTCACACAATCATCAGAAAAACCAATCCCTTGGAAGGTAGCCGAAGGAAACTAAAACTAAATTTTTTCAAACTCAACCATCATCTTTTTCCGAAAAAGTCCTAAATTAACTCATCGTTTATTTTTACCGCCATGCAGACGATTAGAGTCAAAAGCGCCGGAAGTAAAAAGAAACCGCTTGTCTATGTGCAGTTTAATTATGATCCGCTTTTGATCCGTACGATAAAAACCTTTTCGGGGGCTACTTGGAGTCCTGGCCAGCGTGCATGGATTCTGCCCTATTCAGATTCCATTATTTCAGACTTGCTTTCCGCTTTTAAAGGACAAGCTTGGCTAGATTATTCAGGGTTTAAGAAAATAGAGAAAGAGCCCTCAAATCTCCTCCCCCAACTTTCTGAAGATCGAAAATCGGATATATTGAAATTTATCGATTCCATGCGGATCAAAAGACTTTCCGAGTCCACCGTAAAACAATATGCCTACAGCCTTAAACTTTTATTCCGCTTTTTGGAAAATAAAAGTCCAGAGAAAATTGATCACCAAGATCTCAAACAATTTCAAAAAGAATACATCCTAAAACATGGCTATTCGTCCTCCTATCAGCGGATTATTTTGGGAAGTGTTAAGAAATATTTTGAAATGGAGGCCAACCGAAAGATCGATCCTGAATCCATTGATTTACCCAAAAAGGAAAATCCTCTGCCTCATGTATTAAGCAAAGAAGAAATCAAATCGATTTTGGAAGCACTCCCAAATATCAAGCACCGCACGGTCCTGTCCTTGATTTATGCTTGTGGTCTTCGTAGGTCTGAGGTCCTGAACCTTAAACTGGAAGATATAGATTCCAAAAGAAAAATCCTGCGAATCAATAAAGGCAAGGGGAACAAAGACAGAATTATCCCCATCAGCAAGAAAATAATTGAAATTCTAAGGGAATACTATAAAAGTTATCGGCCGAAAGCGTACTTATTTGAGGGGACAAAAGAAGGAAAGCCCTATTCAGCAAAAAGCTTGGAAAATATTTTAAACCAGGCAGTTAAAAAAGTTGGCATGAAGAAGAAACCGACCTTACATTGGCTCCGTCATTCTTATGCTACCCATTTGTTGGAAGGAGGCACAGATTTAAGATTTATTCAGGAGTTATTGGGACATAGCAGCAGCCGAACGACCGAGATTTATACCCATGTATCCAATCGATCCCTGAAAGACATAAAATCCCCTTTCGATGATTTATAGCAAAGTGATAAAGCGAAGTTTTACTGCATTTATCCCCCATATTTGGTGGGATAAGCGTAATAAAAGTGCGTTAAAAAGTAAGTTGTATGCCATGCTGAAAAAGCCAACGCACAAATAGGCACATTTGGTTTTTGCCGACCCACAATCCAAACGCAAAAAACCAAAAGAGCCTATTTTTTTGCCTACGCTCGGACAGACCAACAATGAAACGAACGAAATGTATATTGAAAAATGAGATAAACGGAAAATTCGAGCTATTTTAGCGACTTAAATTTATGCGGACATGAACCGAATAAAGGAAGTACTTGAAAAGAAAGGAATTAAACAAACTTGGTTAGCTGAAAAACTCGGAAAGAGTTACAACATGGTAAACGGATACGTACAAAACCGACAGCAACCAAGACTTGAAATCCTTTTTGAGATAGCAAGAATCCTTGAAGTGGAAGTAAAAGACTTAATCAAAGAAGAAAAAAAATAAATATATGTCAGAAGACCAAAAGAAAATACTTGAAAGCCAACTATGGGGAATCGCTAACCTGCTGAGAGGCAAAATCAGTGCGGACGACTATCGAGACTACATTCTTGGCTTTATCTTTTACAAGTATCTTTCAGAGAAGCAAACACTTTACGCCAATGAACTGCTTGTTGGTGAAGCGGTAACCGATTACAAAACTGTAACGGATAAAGAAACCTTAGACGCCATCAAGGAAGAATCTTTGCTGAAATTGGGTTATTTCTTAGAGCCTTCTCAACTCTTCTCTGTTTTAGCTGCCAAAGGAAATGCTGACATTGAAAGTGAAAGCAATTACATCTTGGAAGACCTCAAGTCTGTGCTTAATCATATTGAGCAAAGCACCATGGGTACAGAATCTGAAGAAGATTTTAATGCTTTGTTTGAAGACTTGGATTTGAATTCTACCAAGATTGGTAGAACCGTTGGTGCCCGTAATGAAATCATTGTTAAAATCCTGAATTACCTTGACAAAATAGATTTCAAATTAGAGGAAATTGATTCTGATGTCTTGGGTGATGCTTACGAATATTTGATTGCAAGATTTGCAGCAGGTGCAGGGAAATCGGCAGGTGAGTTTTATACACCTCAACAAGTTTCTAAGATTCTGTCAAAGATTGTAACCACAGGAAAATCTAAAATTAAATCAGTATATGACCCTACGTGCGGTTCAGGTTCATTGCTTTTGCGAGTAGCCAAAGAAGCAGATGTAAGCGAGTTTTACGGACAGGAATTAGGACGCACAACTTACAACCTTGCCCGAATGAACATGATTTTGCATGATGTTCACTTTCGTGAGTTTAACATTGTGCAGGAAGATACATTGGAGAACCCCCAACATTTAGACAAACGCTTTGAAGCGGTAGTTGCCAACCCACCTTTTTCTGCGCATTGGAAAAGTGATGCCAACCCCCTTTTTAATACAGATGAACGCTTTAGCCAGTACGGACGATTAGCACCCAAAACCAAAGCCGATTATGCTTTCTTAACCCACATGCTTTATCAATTAGCTGACAATGGTATTATGGCAAGCGTTTTTCCGCATGGAGTATTATTTAGAGGGGCTGCCGAAGGTCATATTAGGGAGTACATCATCAAAGAGATGAATGCCTTGGATGCCGTGATAGGTTTGCCTGCCAATATTTTTTACGGTACGTCTATTCCTACTTGTATTATGGTGCTGAAAAAATGCCGTGAGGTAGATGACAACATTGTGTTTATTGATGCAAGTGGTGAAGACCATTACATTAAAAATGGTAACCAAAATACTCTTCGTGATGAAGATGTAGAACGTATTGTAGACACCTATCGCAAGCGTGAAACCATTGATAAATACAGCTATGTAGCCACATTAGCGGAGATTGCAGAAAATGACTACAATCTGAACATTCCACGCTATGTGGACACTTTTGAAGCGGAAGAACCAGTGGATTTGGATGTTGTTTCTGCTCAACTCAAAGGAATAGAAACTGATTTACAAAGCACCAACGAGACCATTGCGGGTTTTTGTGCGGAACTAAATATCTCAACACCATTTTAGGCTATGGCAGAAGTTAATGTAACACCTGAGTTGAGATTCCCTGAATTTGATAACCCATTGAATTCAACAATACTTGGAGATATTGCTACTTTCAGCAAAGGAAAAGGAATATCAAAAGCAGATATTGATGAAAATGGAGCTTTAGAATGTATTCGGTATGGTGAACTGTATACACACTATTCTGAAATCATTAATGAAGTATATTCTAAAACAAACGTTCCAGCGAATGAACTTGTGCTAAGTGAATCAAATGATGTAATTATTCCTGCGTCAGGCGAAACCCAAATTGATATTGCAACTGCATCTTGTGTGCTTAGAGAGGGAATCGCCCTTGGTGGCGATTTAAACATTATTAAATCTGCTATTAGTGGGGTCTATTTGTCTTATTACTTGAACAATGCAAGAAAGACGGACATTGCAAGACTCGCTCAAGGTATCTCAGTTGTGCATTTATATTCAAGCCAATTAAAGACTTTATCACTTAAGATCCCTTCGCCAGAGGAACAAGAAAAAATCGCCAGCTTCCTTACAGCCATTGACGACCGAATCCAACTTTTGCAAAAGAAAAAAACCAAGCTAGAAGCCTACAAGAAAGGAGTGATGCAACAACTCTTCTCGCAAGAGGCAAGGTTTAAAGATGAAAATGGAAATGACTTTCCAGATTGGGAGGAGAAGCGATTGGGGGAAATTGGAATCACATTTAATGGGTTAACAGGTAAAACAAAAGTTGATTTTGGAGAAGGCATGCCCTATGTCCAGTACATGCAGATTTTCAGTAATTCTAAAATTAATGTTCAGGAATTTGGTTTCGTGAAAATTGAAGAAAACGAGAACCAAAGCAAGGTACAATACGGTGATGTTTTCTTTACTACTTCATCCGAAACGCCAAATGAAATTGGAACAGCATCTGTAATGCTTGAAGAGGTTGGTGATGTTTACTTAAATAGCTTTTGCTTTGGCTTTCGTCCAAATTCACTCACAGAATTAGTTCCTCAGTTTTCTCGCTATTTATTCAGAAGCGAACTGTTTAGACGGGAAATAATAAAACTAGCTCAAGGAAGTACACGGTTTAACATGTCCAAAGTGGAATTAATGAAGCTGCGAGTGCTTCTACCAAAGGAGGCTGAACAAAATAAAATAGCTGACTTCTTGACTTATTTGGATGATTCAATTGAATCAATCGGGGTTGAAATAGACGGTTCAATAGAGTACAAAAAGGGTTTACTTCAAAAAATGTTTGTGTGATATGGAACTTACCAAACAATCCATATCAAATCATTCCAGACTAATTCCAGGCATAGAGGGATATTTGACGCTCATTGATAAAATTGAAGAAAACAAGAGCATCCATCCTGATATTGCCATAGAAACTTGTAAATCCTTACTTGAAGGTTTGTGTCTTAAAGGACTTTCACTATTAAGCGATAAGTACATCAACAGCAAATCCTTAAGAACCAAGTGCAAAAATGATTTGAAGATACTCACAAACACGGCTTTTGATGAAGTTTACACTGATTATGTAGAGTCACAAGTCCATGAATCACTCGCCAATATGCTTATTGACATTTCTGTGACTCAAAAAATCAAAGACAACGCCAAAAGAAAGGTAAGAGAACAAGCCATTGAAGCTGTTGCAAAAGTCTCTGCTATTCGTAACGAGAGAGGTGATATTTCGCATGGTCGAGATTATCCAAAAACACAGGAGAGTAGTATCACTCTATCCAAATCAATCAGTTCTATCACAGATGGTATTTGCTCGTTTATGATTGAACAAATAGCAGAGAAATATTTACTAAAGCTAAAAACACAAGACAGGTTAATTTATCAAGACTTGACTGATTTCAATGATTGGCTTGATGAAATGCATCACGTTTCCACTATCAAAGTCGATTTTAGTAAAATTCTCTATGAAAATGCCTACGATAAATATGAAGAATACTACTACACAGAATATATAGACCTTGTTGAAACAGAAGAAGAGGCAACTAAAGAAATTTCTGATACACTTGAAGAAGAAGCTAAAGAAGTGATTGCTGAAGCTATTGAGGCTGAAACTTCTATAGAGCAACCAGTTCCTGAAAAAACCGAAAAATCTACTGAAAAGAAAGTTGAAAAACTTGTTACCGACTTTGACGAAGAAACCTTTTGGACTGAGGACAAAATTCAAGCACTTCAAGAATTTGCAGAGGCAGAAAATTTAAAAGTTGAGGAACTAAAAGTAGTGGTTAATGAATATCTGTTTAGTGAGAAACCACCATTACGAGATGATGTTGCGAAAACAATGCTCGAAAGACCTAAGTTGTCGGAACTCAAAACAGTAGTTCCCAGTTTGACCGAGAAAATAATGGCTTTTGCCAATGACCTAAAAAATCCAGAAGCAGAAGCATGACCTCACAACCCGAACAAATATTAGAAAACAATTTAGTTTCCCAACTTGAAAGGCTTGGCTATCAAAAGGTGGTCATTCGTGATGAAAATGAGCTTTTAGCTAATCTCAAAAGTCAATTAGAGAAGCATAATAAGGTACAATTAAGCGAAAACGATTTTAAGCAAATACTCAACTACATCAACAAAGGCAATGTGTTTGAACGTGCTAAAATATTGCGAGACCGAGTGCCATATACCAACGCCCAAGGCGAAACCAAAACTGTAGAACTCATCAACCAAATTCATTGGTGCCAAAATGAGTTTCAGGTTACGCAGCAAATCGCCATGGAAGGCACGCACAAAAACCGCTATGACGTAACTATTCTCATCAATGGTTTGCCATTGGTTCAAATTGAATTAAAACGGAGAGGTTTAGAACTCAAAGAGGCATTTAATCAAACCAATCGCTACGAAAGACATTCCTATTGGGCAGGTCATGGTTTGTTTCAATTTGTGCAGGTTTATGTGATCAGCAACGGAGTAAATACAAAATATTACGCAAACGCACCGTTGAAAGCCCGCTCATTCAAACAAACTTTTTATTGGGCTGATGAAAAAAACCGCCTAATTACTCAGTTAGCGGCATTTTCGGAAGTGTTTTTAGAGCCTTGCCACATTTCTAAAATGATAACCAAGTACACCGTTCTAAACGAATCGCAAAAGATTCTGATGGTGCTTCGACCATATCAATTTTATGCCGTTGAAAATATAGTTGAGCGGGTAAAAACCACAACCAAGTACGGCTACATTTGGCATACAACAGGTTCAGGTAAAACCTTGACTTCCTTCAAAGCTGCTCAAATTCTTACAAATTTACCGCAAGTTCACAAGGTGGTTTTTGTGGTGGATAGAAAAGATTTGGATTACCAAACCACCAAAGAGTTTAACGCATTTAGCAAAGGAAGCATAGACGGAACAAACAATACAAATACTCTTGTTAAGCAACTTTCAGGAGATAACAAACTCATTGTTACCACCATTCAAAAACTCAATACGGCTATCAGTAAAACTCGCTATTTGGGGAAAATGGAAGCTTTGAGAAATGAGCGTATCGTTTTCATTTTTGACGAGTGCCACAGAAGCCAGTTTGGGAAAACTCACGAAGAAATTAATAAATTCTTTGCCAATTGCCAGATGTTTGGGTTTACGGGTACACCCATCTTTGAACCCAATGCAGGTAAAAATGAATATGGCAAACGAACAACCAAAATGCTTTTTGGTGATTGCTTGCACAAGTATGTGATTACAGATGCCATTAGAGACGAAAACGTTTTAAAGTTTTCAGTGGAGTACATCAGAACTTTCAAAAAGAAAGACCATATTCTCGATATCAATGTAGAAGCCATTGATGAAGCAGAAGTAATGGATTCCCCAATTCGCTTAGATAATATTTCGGAATACATCATTGCTAATCACAATCGAAAAACCCATAGCCGAGAGTTTACAGCCATTTTCTGTGTTTCGAGTGTTCCCATTTTGATTGAGTACTATAAATTGTTTTTGCAGAAAAAAGAAGAAGGAAAACACAACCTTCGGTTGGCAACCATATTTTCTTATTCTGCCAATGAAGAAGACAAAGATGCCGTTGGCTTTGTAGATGATGAAGAATTTTTAATGGCAGCAGAACCACAAGCAGAATATAATACCCAGCATACGAGGGACGAATTAGAAGATTTCATCATGCACTATAACAAGCAATTTGGAACAAACTACACCAGCAAAGACAATCAATCATATTACAACTATTACAATGACATAGCCAAACGAGTAAAACACCGCCAAATTGATGTTTTGGTTGTGGTAAATATGTTCTTGACAGGTTTTGACAGTAAGCATTTGAACACGCTTTATGTTGATAAGAATTTGAAATATCACGGACTTATTCAAGCTTATTCCCGAACAAACCGAATTCTGAATGAAGTCAAATCGCAAGGAAACATAGTTTGCTTTAGAAATTTGAAAGAAGCAACGGATGAAGCCATTACCCTATTTTCAAACAAGAATGCCATTGAAGAAATCATCATGCAGCCTTATGAAGAGTATGTTGCGAAATTCAACCAGGCATTTATTGCTTTATTACAGATTGCGCCCACGGTAAACAGTGTTAACGATTTACCAAGCGAAGAAGAAGAATTGGCTTTTATTCAAGCCTTTCGTGAATTGATGCGTTTGAAGAATGTGCTTTCCACATTCACTGAATTCAAGTTTGACGACTTGTCCATGACAGAGCAGTCTTTTGAAGATTACAAAAGCAAATACCTTGACTTGTACGACAAAGCCAAAGGTCACAACCAAAAAGAAAAGGTTAGCATTTTAGGAGATATTGATTTTGAATTGGAGTTGATACACCGTGATGAAATCAATGTAGCTTACATTTTGAAGTTACTCGCCAAATTGAAAGATGCAGCACCTGAGGAACAAGAGAAACAGAAGAAAGCATTGATTGAAATTGTAGCAGGTGATGCACAATTGAGAAGCAAGAGAGAATTGATAGAGAAGTTCATCCAAGAGAACTTACCTCATATTTCAGATTCGGACGACATTCCAGACGAGTTTGAAAGTTATTGGAATGAAGAACGGAAAGAAGCCCTCAAGAAATTAAGTGAAGAAGAAAGCCTTGACAAGGAAAAACTTCAGGATGTAATTGGTAAATACCTTTTTACAGAGAAAAAACCTTTGAGAGATGATGTAATTGGGCTTTTGAATAAAAGACCTGTTCTTAAAGAACGAGCGAATGTAGCAGAAAGAGTAACGGACAAGATTTTAAAGTTCGTTGAGACCTTCATAAATGGAATAACAGGATGAACATAGTTAATTTATTTTTTAGGCTATTCTTAACCTTCAATGCAACATCATTGATTCTAGTAGTGTTCTTGGTTAAAGAAGAGGTTACAGTCAATAAGCTAAGCCCGTATCTCGATAGCTTGCCAGCTTTTGTTTCCTACATTATCTATTTTCTTGTGCCAGTAATTTTTACCTTTTTAAGCGTGTTGCTTGCAAAAGGATTGGGTGATGATAGCATTGAAAAAGAAGGAGAAAACAACTCACCGATAACAGCGATAGAGCAGGCGAACAATGCGTATTTACCTAGCTATTTGGGGTATTTTTTTGTCGCTCTAAGTGTTCCGTTTTATGACACATTGATTTTTGTTTTTGCCATTTTGTTCATTTTCACGTTTTTGTCTCAAACATTATACTTCAATCCTCTTTTCCTTTTCTTCGGATTTCACTTTTACTATCTGACTACAGAGAATAACATCAAAATATTCCTCATAACGAAAAGAATTCTGAAAGACCCAAAAGGCTTGGAGTTTCCAGAATTGAAACGAATAAACGACTTCACGTTTATTGAAATTTAAAAATATGAATCATCTATTAGCTAGAACAAAAGGAAAGAAGGGAAAGCTTTATAAAGTGCTTTCTAAACAGGACATATATAGTTTACCAGATGATCTTGATAGTACTGTTGTCTTTGATTCAGATTACAAATTAGAAGATGATGAATGGTTTGCCATTGCAAACTTTTCAGAAGAAGAATACTGCTTAGATTTTTTAAAGAACAAGTTTGTGTCTGCTGAATATGTTCAAATCCCTAAGTCTGAATTCACAAAGATGGAATTTTTATGTGCCTATCAAAGTGGTGTGTTTTATTTTCAAAAAGTGACCTCTAGCCAAATTATAAGACGCAAATACTTTTCAATATCAGATGACCCTGTATTGAAAGACCAAGAGCCAATTGTCATCATAAACAGTATGGCTGATGCAATTTATGTGAAGGACAATGATACATTATATTTCAAGAAGCTCACCTCAATAACAACTATTTTCAAAGGCATCTATAAACTATACAAAGAAGCAACTCAAGAAGAAACGGAAGAGTTTTTACAAAATGACTTCATTAATTTATCAGAAGACTATTCGGCTGATTCAGTCAAAAAGGCAAACAGGAAGAGAATTGCAATGGCTATGGAAACATTGCAAAAATTTAGTCCAAAGGAGAAAAAGAGTATTTTCCGTTATATCCGAGAATATTGTGAAGACTTAGACTATGATGAGAAAAAGGGAGAATTCAACATTTCCAAGGAGGATGAATTGAAGAAGTTGCTTTTCGGAATAGAAGAACGTTATTACACAACAAGACAAGGAAAAGAAAAAAGATTAGCAAACTCTGTAACGAAGCTATGATGCCACCGCTCAACAGCCACACACATTGCCAAGCCGCTCAAACCAGCCGCACGAGCCAAAGCTTGTCAATAAGTGTGTCTAAGCCAACGCACGGACGAAAAGAAAGCACGGGCATACAACATTGTATAAGCGTAATGCGGGCTGAACGGCTAAAAATAAGCATTTTTGCTTCTAATAAACATTGCGGTATGCGGACAGTGAATCGCTCCGAAACCCCGCACTACGCTTATACTTGGCCGTTGTGTTTAATAGCCGCCAAGACACTTTGGTACTTTTAATGAGCGACAGAAAAAAATAAAAATAAAATGACTGACACGGTTTCCATAGGACAGTTTACGGTTGACAACCAATCTGTTGCTCAAAATCAACCTCGGTGGACTTGGACTATTGGACGATTCCGTGCAAACCGACATCTTTATAGCACAGAGACGATGAGGACTGACCAAGAAGAAAAAATAAAAAGCCCCTGCTTCGCATTTTTGAAAATTCCTGCAACCGCACATTGCACACATTTGCAAAGCCTCACAAGCCAATACACCACCCAAGCTTTGCAAAAGAGTGCAATTTTGCCAGCCCAACTTGTGTTATCGAGTTATTAAACGCCATGAATATGATGAGTTTTGAAAATCAGGTTAGAGCACTTATAGAAGATACAAGAAAGTTTTGCAAAAACCACTCTGACCGAATGGTGAGTGAATACAAGAAGGAAAAAAGTACAGCGAAGGAGTACAAGGGTAGAGAAATATTAGAATTAATTCAAAACGCAGATGATGCTAAATCAGATTCTATTCTGCTGAGTCTCGATACAAAAAGAAACACCTTAACAATAGCAAATCAAGGGGATCCTTTTACCATCCAGGGGGTGCGTTCCCTCATGATTCCCAACCTTAGTCCTAAAATCAAGAAATCCTATATCGGAAACAAGGGCTTAGGATTTAGAGCTATTCTTAACTGGGCCGTCAATATTAACGTTAAATGCAACGGAGTAGCACTAGAATTCTCAGAAGAAATTGTTAAAGAGGAATTTAAGACAATATTTGAAGATAAAACAAGAGAAAGAATATTGCAGGAATGGGAATTTAAAAAAAAGGTTATTCCAATTCCAATTTTAGCTATCCCCAAAGTGGACAAAGAAAGCGAAACAAATAACGACTGGACCACAAAAATTGAAATCAAATTTGACCCATCAATAATTAATCAAATTGAAAAACAGATTAAAGAACTTCGTGACGAAGTATTGCTTTTTTTAAATAATATCAATTCCATTCGGATTAAAGGAGCTACAGAAAAAATGATTCAAAGGGAACCGATAGGTAACGGGTTCAGGATTGCAGAAAAGAAATGGAAAATATACTCTGAGGAAAATGAACTGCCTAAGAAATATCAAGATAAAGATCAACAAGAAAAAGAACATTATTCTCTAAAACTTGCGCTTCAAGATGATTTAACGGATAACGTAAATGTCCTGTTTAATTATTTGCCGACCAAAGTTAATGTTGATTTCCCTATGGTAATTCACGGGACATTTGAGTTAGACGATTCCAGAAATCAATTAATTGAATCAGATAAGAATGAATTTGTCTTAGATAAACTCATTGATTTAATCATAGCAACTGCAAAGAAAATTAAAGAAACCGGTAGAATAGAGGCTACTTGGAATCCGTTAAGATTGTTGATTTATAAAAACACCAACAAGGTTTTAGAAGACCTGTCATTCTATAATAAAATTGAAGACAAGAAAGACAATCTTGAAATTTACCCCTGTCTTGACGATCAATATCGTTTAAAAAAGGATGTGTATTTTTACTCTAACGCATTTTCAGAATTTATCATTGCGTCAAAGCAAACAAGGCTTTTCCCAGAGATATTAAAACCAATCCCTAAAGGCATACCTACAGACGATATCATTTTCTCCCAATATCAGGATTCAGTCTTTGCTGAAAAGATTGATGCACTAAGTCGTGAGTTGAAGACCATAGAACAGAGAGCAGAGCTAATTTATTTACTATCATCTGATAGCATCTTCGCAAGAGAAAATAGGAAATATGCACTGTTGACAAATCAAAAAAACAAACTCATTTCCAAGGATACAGTTGTATATACCCCTAAAACGAAAGATGAAGCAAAGTTTCCATTACCAGATTTCATCAAACTTGATTTCATCAACAATTCTTTGTACGAAAAACTCCTTGAGAAATTTGAGCTTGAATCTAGCCACGGACAAGCGCGTGAACTACAGAGAAAAATAAGATCAATAATCAATATTCAGAGTTATGAACCGGTTCCCGTGCTCGAAAAAATCATTACTGGTACGAGAGGCGAAATCAAAAAATATCCCAAACGGAAGCAGGAGTTCGTTATTTCGATGATTCAGTCTTTGTTTCACATTAGAAAGAATAATCTTGATGAAAAAACCAAGTTGCCAGAAAACGTGAAAGTTGATATAATCAATAAGAATGGAGCGTTGGCCAATATTAAACTTTGTTATCTGAGTAAGGATTACCCGTCAGGAGAATTAACAGAGGATATTTTTGATAACATTTACAAGCGGAGTGAGTTTATTGCTAATAGGAAAAAATTTAAGCTCCAAGATGAAGATCCCCAAGAGGTTGAAGACTTTTTCATCTGGATGGGAGTAAATAAGCATACACAGTTTGAGAAATTGAAGAATCCAGTTGATTATCAGGATTTTATTTTTAAAAAAATAGAAAAGCCTGCCGGATATCACGAGGGAGAAACAGAGGTTAGTACTATAAAGGATTTTGGAGTTATTATTGAAAAACTGTCCCGGGAGAAAGCTGTACTCTGGATATTAAAGGACAATTTTATTAAGCAACAATTCGATCTTAGCGGAAACCAAGACAACCTACGTTGGAAGAAAAAGAGCGAATGGTATTTTCATTATTCTATTCACAATAAACCCTCCTACATCTTATACCAATTTCATCGGACAGAATTATTTAAAGATTTCATTATAGACGATTATAATGTGCCTTTTCTGAACCCCTTTGAATTTAACTTTAACCACCCATTATATGCGAAATATGGTGTTCAAAGAAGGGATATAGAGAACATAGTTCTTAAAATTGGTGCTAAAGAGTCATTTGAAAGTATTAGCATCGACAGGGTCATGAATATTTTGAAAAATCTTCCAGAAACAAATCATGATGGTAGGTTTACACAGAAGATTTATCGTCTCTCTCTTGAACATTACAAGCGAAATAAATCTGAATTGCCAGAAAAGGACTTTCCTCTGTATGCCCAAAACGGGAGTTCAGGAAAGTATGAACCGAATTCAGTGGTGTATTATTCAGATAACATTACTCTGCCAAAAAAAATTATAGATAGTAAACCTTTATTGAATCTTCCTCCTCGATCAGGGGAAGATCAAATATCAAAATTCTTTAGGACGAAGACATTTAAAGATATTACACTAAAAATTAAAAAGCCTATTGAAATTAATAAATCGCTAACTGATAATTTTTCCACAGAATTCAAAAAAATTCTTCCATATCTTTTTTGTTTTAGGCTGAATAAAATTAACAGCCAAAAACAAAAGGAAAAGGAAGCGAAGACACTCAAAGGGATTGGGATCAATATCTACCATAAATGTCATTATACAACGGGTGCATCTAAACTTGAACCACTTGAAATTAATGACTTTATCAATGAGGGGAGTAATTTTCACATCCGAGCAAAGGATGTAGATGTAAATGGTCTAAAATCGGATTCAGGATTTTGCGATGCCTTCGCTGAAATAATGTGCATTGTTCTAAATGTAAATGATCATAGAAACGAATTCCGCTTTGCGTTTAAGAATGACAGAAAAGATACAGAGCATTCGATATTACATGATTTGGGTTCGGAAATATTAGATGAAGCTAAGCAACTAATGGGTGTATCCAATTACGAGAGAAATTTCTGGCATACAATTTTCATGCTCAAGCAAATTGAAATTGAAGGAATTAGAGATACTGATCACATTATAGAAATTGCTCAAACTAAGTTAAACTTAAATATTACCGATTGTCTTAATTATATAGATTTTGAAGATCTTTCTAACAAATCGAATTATGAATATCTGAAAGAACTGTTCAATATTTTACGACTTTCACCTGCTGATTTTAACATTATTTCTGAAATGGAGATTAATCTCACAAATTACCATCTTGAAAAAATAAGAATGGCAATGTTAAATTATGAAAATGACTTTAAAAATATTCTTTGGCATAAGCTATCCAAAAATAGAAATGAGCAGGAATTATTTCTTAATAAGATTTTTTCTTTTACTAAAGATTACCCTGAGTATCTAACCGAGGAATTAAATAAATACAATACCCTGTTTGAGTGTCCTTATGCTGAAATAATAAATGATTATGCACGAAGCATTTTTTCTATAAACCTTGATGATCCAATAGAGGCAAAAGATTACGAATCAATTCTGAAAAGCAACTTAAAAAAAATAGGTTGCGAAAAGGAAGATTTAAGCAATAAACATATTAGCTTGCTGTGTTTCGATGGTAATATAGATGTAGTAAAATCGGACTTGGAAAATGAAACTCAAACTGAAAATGATGATACTGGTTCAGGTAACGATGAGCCGAATGATAATGAACTTCAAGTAAGTGTTTCATCATTAAAGAAGCCTGTATCAACAAACACCGGCAAGAAAAAGCGTAAAGGAAGTGGTGGTACGTATAGTGCAAAACGAGATAGAGAAAACAATAAAAAAGGTGAGCTGGCCGAAAAGAAAACTTATGCCCATTTGCTAAAAGAGTATGGTGAAGATAATGTAGTTTGGGTATCAAAATACTCCAGGAAAGCGGATGCAGATGATGAAGCTGGTTATGATATGAGATATAAACACCAATCAGGTGTATGGAAATATGTTGAGGTAAAGTATGTTTCATCTAACTACTTCTTTTTGTCAAAATCTGAAAAAGAATTTGGACTTGAGCACAAAGAGAATTACGAACTTGCACTAATGAAAGACGGCACCATACATTTTATTAAGGATTTTCTGATCTTCGAGCATCAACAAGAAACATTTGAAAACAACACTAAATATAAGATACAAGAAAATGACTATTTGGTATATTTTGAATTAAAACAAGATGACGAAGGCGATAACAGTCCGGCAACATCGGACAAAGCACACACATTTGCAAGCCGCTAAAAAACAATCGCACAAACCAAAGCTTGCAAAAGAGTGTACTTTAAACGACTGAATGGAAATTTTCAAAAATGCCCCACGCGCAACAAAAAAAGAAAAGGACAAAGTACTATAAAGAAACAGTAGGGAAGGCGGCTACTAAAACACAACAAATGCTTTAGGCAATGGCGGCTGACACGGTAAAAATGAACATTAAAACACATAATAAACATACGGTTTCGGTTGACAGTGACGAACTTCTAAATCGCCACTGCCCATAGCCAGAGCCGTTGTAGCACATTTAAAAAGAACCCACATGAGAGTGATTATTGCCATTTTGATTTTAATAACACCCACAATTTCATATTCACAAGACTATGAAGAACATGATGTGGAAGAATTTTACAAGAAAATTGAACTTGAAAGCGGAACCCTTGACGAAGATGGAGACGAAATAGATTTCATTTTCGTTGAGACTGAACTCGACCAAGGACAATATGAAATTGAAATAACCGATGGACCGGGAGACTTGTACGAAATAAAGGGAACGGACTACTTTATCAAGTTCAAGTTTTACTATGGATATGCAGGTTATGGAGAAGAAGGAATATTAGATGTTGGCACTTCTGCTTGGTCAAGTACATTTTATAAAAAAGAATGAAGGAAAAATCTCCAGAAGAAATTTTCGTAAAGGAACTTGAAAGACTTCTTCTTGCTGCAAAAGAAAAGGACGAGTTTGAATATGTGTGTGCGTTAATGAATTTTAGTGGCATGGGAGACGCAAGAGCTCTCAGTCATATCTATGAAAGTCAAGAACTTCTATTTCAGGTAAGTGAACAGATTAAAGCAGCAAAAAACCTAAATGAAGCCACTAGATTTTTCCTCTTATTGTATTGCCACATTTTCGAGATGGATGAGTTTTATAATATCATTGGCAATATGCTCAGAATTACTCTCGGTGAGAGATATGGTGTCTTACTTTACAACTCACCAACTATAAAACCAGAACTAAAACCCGCAAATAAGATTGATAAGTTGGCAAGTCTTGCTAAAAAGGCAAAATTCGAGTTATTAACTGACACTGTTTATAGCCTTTATTCAAGTCCTTTAAGAAATTCTTTTTTTCACTCCTCATATTCATTAAGTGGAGACAACTATCACATTGTTTCAGGTAAGAATTTTAAGATTAATGGTGTTATGACACCAATGGCTAGTATTAGAGATTATGTAATACCCATGACACAATCGACAGTAAACATGGGCGGAAACTTTTTTAACGTACTTAACCAAGCCAGACTGTCATATAAAGAGAATAAAACTGTAATTGGCAGACTGCAACCCGATGGTGTTAAAATTGAAATTATGGGTCACCCAGAAAATGGACTAAGTGGCTTTAGAACAATAAATGAATAAAAACGTGCTACAACAACTAGGTTTTCGTCGCGTGCGAAGCACAGCCCGTCCCGATGATAATCGGGAAACGATGAAACCGCTGTTGCACGAAACCGGTGAGGTGCCTATGGGGATTGAGTCGGTATTTTTGGAGGCAAACGAGGTGTCCACTAAGATTGAAAAGTAATCCCTGCCATCAGATTCAGTATCGAATCAAAAAAATTAGATCATTTTGAGCCCTTCCAGACCTGTTTTGGAAGGGCTTTTTTGTGGCATTGGCATAGCTTCGCCCCTCCTGCGGCGGGCAGGCACCCTGATCAAAATCAGGAATTAAAATTGGGTGGCTACAGAAGAAAAGTTCGCCTTTGGCGGGCCACGCTTAGGCAAGCGCTGGATGCTCACCATGCTATCCTCCTGACAGCAAGGGCAGTATCGCGGGTTGTAGCTTTCCAGAATTCTGGGCTCTTTTTTCGGAATCGGAATCCCAAGTTCCCGATGGATCAGGGGAATGGTGACCTGATTGGCCGAACTCCCTAAGATTCCAAAATGTCGGATCCGTACCAATCCTCTGGGTAAAATCCCGATGCTCGGGACAGGTAATGCATGGAAAATCTTCTGATAAACTCCAGATTGTCCAGACTCATTTCCAGCTTTTGAGCACCCTGCCGGTAGTCTTTGTAGCTGAACCTGGTCTGTGTTGGACCAATATCCAGAATCCGGTGGTTGGAGATCGCTACTTTGTGGGTGTATCGGCCCAGGTATTCCAGCACGGCCTTGGGATGGCCAAAGGGCCGCTTGGCATAGACCACCCACTCCTTTTGGAAGAGCTGATCGATCAGTTCCTTTTCCGGTTTGATCCGGGACTTGAGTGCTTTGACATACTTGGCCCGAAAGACTTTGCTCATCGCCTTGACCGGAAACAGGTATTTCCCCTGGGTTTTGGCCATCTTCCACCTTCCGCTTTTAGTCAGTCCGTCTCCCGGCACAATGCAGTGCAGATGGGGATGAAGGCTAAGGCTCTGTCCCCAGCTGTGCAGAATGGCGATCATTCCGGCTTTTGCCCCTAAGTGTTTGGGGTCTTTGGCAAAGCAACGGACCGTCTGCCATGCAGCTTCAAACAGACTGTCATAGACGGCCTTGGGCTGGCACATCGCCAGTTGGTTTACCGTGTCTGGCAAAGTAAAGACTACATGAAAATACGGTACGGAAAGTAATTCCGCTTCTCTCTTGGCGATCCAATCTTCCCTATTTTTCCCTTGACACTTTGGGCAGTGCCTGTTCCGACAACTGTTATAGCTGATCCGAGTATTCCCGCAGTCTTTGCAGGCATCTACGTGTCCACCCAAGTCAGCAGTCCGGCAACGCCTTAATGCCGAAAGCGTCCGCACCTGCCAACGGTTGATCTGGGGATGATGCTCCACCTCGGCCCAGTGCTGTCTTAGCACTTGAGCTACTTCAAAGCGGGGCTTCACTTTCTGGACAGATACAGTCGGTCCAATGGACTGAAGGCCCGATACTTTTCTGTCTGGGCGACGTGAAGGTAGATCATGGTGGTATCGATACATTCATGCCCCAGTAAGTCTTTAATGGTCAGGATATCCAGTCCTTCCTCCAGTAGGTGGGTGGCATAAGTGTGCCGAAGCGTATGGACGTTCATCGGCTTGAGAATACCGGCTTTCTTTTTGGCTTCGTTCACAGCCCATTGCACCCCTCGCTGGGAGTAACGTCCGTCAAAATCCCCTCCTGCACGACCGATGATCTGTTCGCCTTTACTGTTGAACAGCCACTCAATGGGCTGTTCGGATTCAAGGTAAGTCTTTATTCCACGGATCAGGATGTCTGCCAAAGGCACATAGCGGTCTTTCTTTCCTTTGCCGTCTTTTACATGCAGGACTTTCCGATCAAAATCCAAGTCCTCGATTTTTAGATTCCTTACTTCAAAACAGCGAAGTCCGCACCCATAGAGCAGCCCGATCAGAATTCGATGCTTAAGCAACTTGGGAGCTTTAAGTAAGCGACGGACCTCTTCTTTACTGAGTACAACAGGGAGTTTTTTGCTGCGCTTGATAGTCGGAAGTTCGATCCGCTTATCTTTCATGCCTTCTATTCGATAGGCGAACCGAAGTGCATAAACAGTAAACTTAAAGTAGGAATCAGAAGGAGTATTATGACTCCGCTTGACCAGATGTAGGTAATCATTGATCCGATCAGGATCTACCAGAGTTGGAAGTTCATTGAAATGGATGGCCAGCTTGGCCAGATGTCTGGCATAGTTTGATAAAGTGCTTTTACTTTTGCCTGCCACTACAACTTTATGCTCAAACTTGGCTAATAGTTCGCTAAAACCTGCTACATTAGAACAGGCAGTCTGGATGAGGTTTTCCTTTTTTTTTCATGATTAAAACGAGATTAAAATTGATCTAAAAAGTTACCTCTTTCTGGCTGCTCTTGAAACTACCACAGGTTTAGTGCAACATCGGTTAGCGAAAATTGAAAAAAACCATGGAAAGCAAAAATTTATATCACAAAACTTTGAAATACTTGTTTCTAGGCTTAGGAATAATAATGTTAATAACGTCCATTTTGTCTTGGTTCTTTCCGGAGTTATTCTGGGTAAATGGTGAGAAAATGGAACAAAGCATCGTTACCACGTTAGTTTTTGGAATGATAGGAATAGTTTGCTTTCTAATATTTATTGCTGTAAAAGATAAATTTGTGACAGTTAAATTGGGAGGTCAAACATTAACCATAAAAAATGGGGATGGGGAGAAAAAAGTAAATTGGATGGAGGTTGAATCCCTTTCTCTTATGCAGTTTTTTTATCCTCCCTTATATAAATTAAAAGTTAAAGGAGACAATAAAGTCTATTGGTTTAACACGGAAAACATATTTATCATGGCATCAGGATTTATTAAAGATTTAAGTGAAATGGGAGATTTAATTCAGAAAAAGAAAAGAGAATTAGGAATTTAAATTTTACAAATCATTTGACCATCAATAAATTATTTCCGTAAATTGAAGAAAAAAAACATGGCAAACCTTACTTTAAATAATAGGACTTTGGAAAAGTATTTTGGTATGTTGCGAGGTCTAGATAATCTTTCCAAGAAAAAGCTGATCATAAAATTGACTGAATCTCTTGAAATAAAGGAAGAGAAAGTTGACTTGAAAACTCTTTTTGGAGCATGGGAAGACAACAAAGATTCTGATGAAATCATCAAAGAAATTAGAGAATCAAGAGTTGAAAAAGCAGAAGATCTTGGTTTCGAATGAAATATCTTTTAGACACAAATATCTGCATCCATTTTTTAAGGGGAAAGTTTGGGATGATAGAAAAGTTTCAGGAGTTAGGAACGGAAAATTTTGCTATTTCTGAAGTTACGTTTGCTGAACTGGTATTTGGAGCCGAGAACAGCACTAATCCCAAGAAGAATCTTGAGTTAATAGAAGTTTTTACCGATCAAGTTCTGATCCTCCCTATTTTCAGTGCCATTTACCTTTATGGAAAAGAGAAAGCCCGATTAAGGTCAATAGGACTGATGATAAGCGATTTTGATCTATTAATCGGTTGTACTGCAGTGGATAAAGATCTGATTATGGTGACCGAAAATCAAAAAGAATTTGAAAGAATATCTGGAATCCAACTAGAAAACTGGGTAAAGAGATAAGATAAACTTTCGCTAACATCACCTTGGATACAGCGGGCGGTTCCGGGTAAATTGAAAGTTTAGAATCTTTAAGAAGTTAGGAGTAGGCTGGAAGAGAACGGCTCCGAATGCCTGCCTGGCGTCAGACAGGCCCGCCATCTCCAAGCTGAATCCCGTTACCTGCAAGCTTAAAAACACAACCTGAAAATGAAGACTTCCCCTTTTTTTGACAATTATAAACTAAACCTATTACCGCTAAATCCCGACAAAAAAACCACCCCGACCAAACCTTTTCAGGTCTAATCGGGGTGGTTTGATTTTTAGGCTAATCCGGCAATCTACCGGCTTCTCCAAAGATCTTTCAGCTGTCTTCCATTGATCAGCATGACAAATCGGGTGGGATTGGGCACCAAGACAATCCGAACATCCTGTCGGTCAAACTGATCGGACTCGATCGGGACTCCCTCCTGTCCTCCGACTTCATAACTCACGACTCCATTGGCATCCGGAAGCATGGGCTTATAATTATTGGCGATATAGGCCGTCGGCAAGAGAATATCGGTATCAGACTTGAGCATACTGTAGATTTTCTCCAGTTCCTTCTCCAAGACATCCTCGTAATCCTCATTAAAATCGTCCTCTAGATCGTGGATTTCCTCCTCCAGGTCATCGTACTGCTCATCACTGTAATCCATGGCTGCGAGTTGATTTCGCTTTTCTACGATTTCGGTTAGCTCCTTATCCAGCTTTTCCCAATTCATTATTCTGATTTTTTTGATTTGGTTTAAGAAAATACAAAGATGGGCATTCCCTTTTGTTTACCCGAATGAATGCCGAAAAATTAACTAGGACTGCCGAAAAACGCTAGAATAGATCAATTGCAGCAAAATAACTGGTTACCCAATCTTCCTTTTCAGCAGTTTTTCAGCAAGGGCATAAAACCGGATAACTTAACTAATCAACAGGATTTTCCCGTTTCGGCCGGGAAGATTATAAGCGGTCAAGGCCTCTTTGAAACTGACCAGGGGAAACTTGCCGGCAATGTCAATCTGGGAATCTTCTTTCATCAAAAAGCCAAACACATTCAAAAAAGCCTGTGATCGGCTTTTGGAATCAATCTCTTCCATCCAGCTACTCAACCAAAAACCTTCGATTGTCAAGCCTTTGAAAATCAACAAACCACTGTTGACGGGCATATTTTCCAAAGCCAAAGCTCCGAAGACCAGCATCTTTCCCTTGTTACGCAAACTCGACAAGGCCCGGGCTCCCAAAGCGCCTCCCACGGCATCAAAAACTACATGAACTCCCCCAGCACAATGCTTAGCGATGACCTTCTGAAGCTTTTCCTTTTCGGTATTGATTACGAGATTTGCTCCGATTTTTTTCAAATAATCTTTTTGATCATCATGTCGGACGGTTGCCGCTACCTTGATCCCCTTTTCTTTGGCCAGTTGGATGGCAAATTTCCCAAATGCCGAAGCTCCCGCAGTGATCAGGAGCCATTGTCCTTCTTCCAAACCGGATTTCTCAATCATTCCATAGGCAGTCATCGGATTGACAAAAGCCTGACAGGCGATTTCATCGGGCATTTGCTCGGGAACCGGAATGGCTACCTCTGCCGGCACGGCAACATACTCTCGCCATGTTCCGATGGTAGTAAACATCACGCGGGTTCCCTCCTCGAATTTTCCCGTAGCATCGGCTTTTTCGACCACTCCACAGGCTTCGAATCCCGCACTACTCGGTAACACCGGAGTGATCCCATACAGGCCTCGGATAAACATGATGTCGGATGGATTGATATTTCGGGCCGTCACTTTGACCAAAATCTCATGATCCTTAGGAATGGGCCGGTCAGATTCTCGGATTTTCAATACCTCTTCCGGCATCCCGGTTTCTTCAAAAATGAGCTCTTTCATTTGAAATAGAATTACTTTTATTGATTAAACTATAAATATATTTTTTATTTGATCCCCGATCAGCAAAATTTTTTCCTATCTTAAGCAGACAATCTAATTTAGCTATTCGATGGATTTATCAACCGTTTTTTCGCTTCAGGATAAAGTAGCATTAATCACCGGAGCTAGCAAAGGAATTGGTTATGCAATTGCAGAAATTTTTGCCGCCGCCGGTGCCAAAGTAATCATCAGCTCCAGAAAACAAGCACTATTGGACGAAAAAGCTGACCAATTGAACGCTAAAGGCTACGAAGTCTGCGGCATTGCCTGCAACGTGGGAAATATGGATGAGCTTTCTGGATTGGTCGAAAAGGCCGTTGCCAAATATGGCCAAATTGATATTTTGGTCAACAATGCCGCTTCCAATCCGGTTTTCGGTCCCGTTCACGAGACCAGTTTGGAGGCTTTTGACAAGATCATGGATGTCAATGTCAAGGCACCTTTCGAACTGACACGACTTTGTTTCCCGCATTTGCGCAAATCTTCCCAAGCTTCTGTCATCAATATCAGTTCGATCGGCGGGATCTCTCCCGAACCCGGTCTTGGAATCTATTCTGTCAGCAAAGCGGCGCTCATTTCGCTGACCAAAGTCTATGCAAAAGAATGGGGAGATGCCAAAATCCGGGTGAATGCAATCTGCCCGGGTTTGATTCAAACTAAATTTTCGGAAGCGCTCTGGTCCAATGACAAAATCATGGCCATGATCATGAAGCAACTCTCCATCAAACGAGCCGGAACCGCCGAAGAAATCGGCGCCATGGCTTTATTTTTAGCCTCTTCTGCTTCTTCCTATACCACGGGGGGAGTTTTCACCGCTGATGGAGGATTTACGATTTGATCATGAGCCATTCCAATCTCCTTTCCCAAAGACCTAATCTTCCGACATTGATCGAAAAATACCAACGATTTGTAGTAGATGAACTTTTCCCCATTGATCTTCAGGTAGTCAATGGCCCGTTTAGGACTTTTCTCCCTCAATTACAGGAGCTGCGGGAAAAAGCAAAATCTGAAAATCTATTTACCCCCCACCTACAGGAAAGTGAAGGTGGATTGGGGCTGAACCTGGTTGAATTTGCGGCAGTTTCGGAGATTTTGGGGCAAAGTCCCATCGGTCACTATGTTTGCAATTGCCAAGCTCCCGATATCGGTAATATGGAATTGCTCGCTCATTTTGGGTCTGATTTTCAAAAAGAACAGTTTCTTCTTCCACTCCAAAAAGGAGAAATCCGAAGTTGCTTTGCGATGACCGAACCTGAAAATGCGGGCAGCAATCCGGTGAACCTGAGTACCACGGCAGTTTTGGAAGGGAACGACTATGTGATCAATGGCCGAAAATGGTTTACCACCGCAGCGGATGGCGCCGATTTTAACATCGTCATGGCGGTAACTGATGCAGAGGCTAATTCCCCCTACGAGCGGGCCAGTATGCTCATCGTCCCCTTGAGTACTCCCGGATACCAACTGGTCAGAAATATCCCGATTATGGGAGATGAGGGAGAGGATTATCTATCGCATGGGGAAGTGCTTTTTGAAAATTGCAGGGTATCAAAAGCGTATCTTATCGGTGAAGAAGGAAAGGGATTTAAACTTGCCCAAGATCGTTTGGGTCCCGGAAGAATTCACCATTGCATGCGTTGGATCGGAATCTGCGAACGGGCTTTTGACATGATGTGTGGCCGTGCCGCCAATCGAATGCTCAGCCCCGGTAAGCCGCTTGCCGAAAAACAAAGCATTCAAAACTGGATCGCCGAGAGCCGTGCTGAAATCAATGCCAGCCGGCTAATGGTCTTGGACACGGCCGAAAAAATGCAGCTTCATGGCGCCAAAGCCGTCAAAGAGGAAATCTCCACCATCAAATTTTTTGTAGCAAATGTACTGATGAATGTCATCGATCGGGCGATTCAAGTGCATGGAGCACTGGGGATTACCGACGATACTTTACTTTCATTTTGGTACCGACATGAGCGGGGTGCCCGGATTTACGATGGTCCGGATGAAGTCCATAAAGCAGCTTTGGCAAGAAGTATTTTGAAAAAATACAGCCAATGAATACCGAGTTACCCATCGAACCACTGAAATCCCGGTTGAAAGAACAATTGGACTGGGATCCCGATCACATCGAAATCAAGCCCCTGTCCGGAGGCTATTCCAACCTGACTTTTTTATTGATCTCGGGTCAACAAAAGTTGGCTCTGCGAAGACCTCCTCATGGCTACAAAATCAGCACGGCTCACGATATGGTGCGGGAATACAAAGTGCTTCAATCCCTAGAAAAAGCAGCTTATTCCAAGAGTCCCAAACCCATTTACTTGGATGAAAATGAAGCGATTGTCGGAGCGCCATTTTTCATCATGGAATTTATCGAAGGGAAAATCCTCCGCCCGCAGTCATCCTTGGCAAAAGAACTAAAACCTGCGCAGTTTCAATCCCTTTCGATCCAATTCCTGGATTCCCTTTTGGAACTTCATCAACTGGATCTGCAGCAATCCGGACTGATCAAACTCGGAAAGCCTGAAGGCTATGTCGAAAGACAAGTCTCGGGCTGGAGCAATCGCTACAAAAATGCCAAAACCCAGCCTATTGGGGAAATGGAAAAAACATCTGATTGGCTGCTCAAAAATCTCCCAAAGAGCTCGGCTACGGCCTTTATCCATAATGACTACAAATACGATAATCTAGTCCTTCAAACCGACCCATCGCTTCAGATCAAATCGGTATTGGATTGGGAAATGGCTACGGTCGGAGATCCCTTAATGGATTTGGGAACAAGTTTGGCTTACTGGGCCGAAGCGGATGATCCAGCTATCCTCAAACAGTTTAATGCCAGCTACCTTCCGGGTAATTTGAGCAGATCCGAAATCATAGCTTATTATGAAAAAACAAGTGGTTTTAGCACGGAAAACATGCTGTTTTACTATGTGTTTGGGCTTTTCAAAGTGGGGGTAATCGCACAGCAAATCTTCAAGCGATTCCAACTCGGTCAGGCCAAAGATCCGCGTTTTGCAGCATTAATTGAAGTCGTCAAAGCCGCGGGAAAATTGGCAGAATCAAGCATTCAATCCGAAAAAATTTAAAATGGAAATTAAGAACGTGTGTATTTTGGGAGCCGGCACACTCGGCTCACGAGTCGCTTTGCAAGCGGCCATTTCAGGCTATCAGATCGGTATTTTTGATATTCATGAGAAAGCCCTGACGGATTCATTTCAGGTGATGAAGGGCATTTTACTCCAACTGGAAAAGGCTGAGAAAATTCAGGAGCCTATTGAAAAAATCCTATCTCGCATCCATTTTACCACTGAAATGGACAAGGCTGTCAATCAAGCCGATATCATCAATGAAAGTGTCACCGAAGACTTGAATATCAAACTTGAAGTCTGGCGAAAAATCGGAGAGATCGCCCCGAAACACACCATTTTCACCACCAATACCTCCTACCTCCTCCCCTCTCACTTGGCAGAAGCTTCGGGTCGGGCTGAGAAGTTTTGTGCTTTTCATTTTCATGATGTGTTTTACGCCCGAGTGGTGGATATCATGCCTCATCCAGGAACTGATCCAAGTTTGATTCCACTTTTAGAAGACTTCGGAAAATCTCTCAATCAGGTTCCTGTTCTGGTCAAAAAAGAGAACCCGGGATATATTTTTAACAGCATGCTGATTGCCTTGATCGGAGCTGCAGGCAAACTTCTGACCGGGGAGGTGGCCAGTATAGAAGACATTGACAAATCCTGGATGGTTAATTTCCACATGCCGATGGGTCCTTTTGGGATCTTGGATTCGATCGGATTAGACACGGCTTGGCATGTGACCAAATCCCGAAAAGACACTGCTTCCAAGGACTTTGCTAGTCTATTAAAAACATATATCGATCAGGGAAAGTTAGGTGAAAAGTCTGGAGCAGGATTTTACTACTATCCCAATCCCGAGTACAAACGACACGATTTCTTGAATTAATCCAAAATGGGTGTTGACTTCGTAAGTGAGATATCGCCCTGATCACCCAATATGAAAAAACTGATATTCTCACTTGCTGTAGTTATTCTCTCGGCTAATTACTGTCTTGGACAGCAGTCAATTGACACGTCGACTAGCTATCCGATATCGATTTTCCAACATGCCGAAATTCTTGACCTTGGTCAGGAAAACATCGATTTGGAGGATTTGCTTTCCAGACAAGAAGATTTCAAGTTCAAAAAATTAACCACTCCCAATGAAAATTTAGGCTTTACGGACCATACCTACTTTGTCAAATTTGAACTCAAAAACGAGCAGAATCATCCTCAAAAACTGTTTCTAGAAACAGCCAGACCCATTACCGACCGGGCAGATTTGTTTGAGGTTTTGGATAATCAAATCATCAGCAATCAAAGCAACGGAGATTTGATTCCATTTTCGGAAAGGGCTTTTGAGCATCGGAAAATAATTTTCCCGATAGCATTGGAGGCGGGAGAAAGCAAGGCTTTTTACCTCAAACTGCAAAGTGACGGAGAAGTCATCAATCTTCCGCTCAATCTTTATGATGACACGGCCCTCGTTTTGGCGACATATCAAGATCAGTTGATTTTTGGGGTGTTCTATGGCTTACTAGTTTTGGCAGCGATTACCTATTTGTTCTTTTATTTTGGAATCAAAGAGCGAAGTTTTCTCCTGTATTCCGCTTATGTAGTTTCGGTCGGATTGCTTCACTCTTCACTGGATGGCTACTTTTTTCAATACATTCTCCAAGAACCCGGATGGTTTGCAGACCGAAGTCTATTGCTGTTTGCGGCGCTCTCAGCTTTGCTTTTTGGTCGATACACGCAAGCTTATATTCGGATGCGAAGTTTTTCGCCATTACTCAACCGGATTTTCAATGGAGTCAACGTCAGCATCTTGGTCTTAATAGCAGGCGTCCTCATTTTTGATCCGGGAAGACCGCTGTATTACCCGCTTGTCAATGCCTTGGCTTTCCTCCTCATTCTGCTTTGTCTGATTGGTGTCGCCATTAGTTATTACAAAAAGCAGCCTGCGGATCCATTTTTTACGATAGGTATATCCATGCTGATGATTGGATTTGTGACCTTTATTTTGAATAATTTCAGTTTGATCGAAAATTCCTTTATCACCGAAAATTCTGCCAAACTCGGAACGGGTATCGAAATCCTATTTCTGTCTCTTTCCATGGCAAACCGTATTCGGATTCTGAGAAATGAAAAGGAAAAGGCCCAAAATATAGCCCTGCAGCAATCTGAGGAAAGTAATGAATTGAAGTCCTTTTTTCTTTCCAACGTGAGTCATGAATTGCGTACGCCTTTAAATGCGATCCTGGGACTTTCCCAATCCATCATGGGGGAAATAAAAGATCAGACGATCAAAGAAAACCTCGAGGTCATCAAGTATTCCAGCCTGTCTTTGCTCTCCTCCATTGACGATATTTTGGATTATTCGAAAATCGAAAAAGGAGAATTGGTACTCGAAAAGCGCGTATTTTCTACCCGAAAAATCATTGGAGAACTCAATGCCTTGACTTTCCAACAGGCAAGGGATAAGAAAATTGCTTTTGTCTACGAAGAACGTGCCCCGCTTCCAGAAAAGCTCTTGGGAGATGCCAACCGATTCCGTCAGATTCTGGGAAATGTACTGAACAATGCCGTAAAATTCACCCAAGAAGGGGAAATCAAATTGCAGCTATCGTCAGTTCAAGAAAATGAACATTCGATCGATCTAACCTTTGAAATTCAGGATACCGGAGTGGGAATCAAACCCGAGAAGTTGGACCGGATTTACGCTTCTTTTATTCAGGAGCAATTGGATGATAAGCGGAAATTTGGCGGTTTTGGTTTGGGTTTGTGTATTGTCAAGGCTTTGGTGGATCTGCATCAGGGAAAAATAAATGTCGAAAGTACTCCACAAAAAGGAACTCGGGTTTCTATTCAGCTAGCACTGGAAAAAGCTCCCATGGATAAACTGGAGTCGATAAAGCGAGATGCGGATCGGATCCTAAAAGGAAAAAATATTTTGGTCGTCGAAGACAATCGCGTCAATCAGCTGGTGATCAAATCCATCCTGAAAAAATGGGATGGGGTGACTTTTGCCTTTGCCAATCATGGAATAGAGGCTTTGGATAGGCTCAATTCAGAAAATTTCGACGTTGTCTTGATGGATCTTCAAATGCCCGAAATGGACGGATACGAAGCCACACAGGCGATTAGATCGGGACAAGGCCGCAAAATCCATCAGGGAATTCCGATCATTGCGGTAACTGCCGATACTACCGAAATCAGCAAAAATAGAGTGCAGGCCGTCGGAATGGATGATTACATGAACAAGCCGGTGGATGCTGAGCTATTAAAAGAAAAGGTGGCCAAAGCGCTATACCTCGAGACAATCCAATTAGAAAAGATTTAAGTAAGGAAGTTTTTCAATCAGTTTTCGAATCGGAATTTGAGGTATTTGATCTTTTCTCCTTTATCTGAAAATATCTTCTCGTAGCGGGTTTGGATCCCAAAATGATCATCTTTCCATTCACTTTGGTAGAAATCATGCGTAAAACCCAACACCTCAACATCCGATCTTGACTGAAGAAGTTCCAAGGTATAATCAAACAGCCCCGTGTTGTCAGTTTTAAAATGAACAATCCCTCCGGACTTGATTAAGGACTTGTACATTTCCAGAAATTTTGGGGAAGTCAATCGTCGCTTTTCATCTCCATCCCGTGGAAAGGGATCCGGAAAAGTAATCCAGAGTTCAGAGATCTCTCCCTGATCAAAAAACTTGTCCAATTGCTGAATTTGGGTTCGGAGAAAAGCTACATTTTGGATTCCCTCTGCCGTGGCAGTTGAGCTTCCTTTCCAGATTCGGCTTCCTTTGATATCGACTCCGATAAAATTGAATTGCGGAAAAACCCGGGCCAAACCCACCGTGAATTCTCCCCGTCCACAAGCCAATTCGACAACGATAGGATTTGAATTGAAAAATTGCGCCTCATTCCAGTTCCCTTTGATCGTTTCAAAAATCGGTTTTCCATCCTGTACGATGTTGGGATTGAGTTCGTTTTCTCTGAAACGAACCAGTTTTTTTCTACTCATGCTAAAGTCCTTCTATTTCTGCGACCACAAAAGTACTCCCTCCGATAAATATCAAATCATCTTTCGCTGCATTTTTTCGGGCAAAATTCAAGGCATCGTTGACATCGGGAACGACCTGACCGGAGAGACCAAACTTCTGGGCCTGTATGGAAAGTTCTTCAGCTTTGAGCGCTCGTGGGATTTGAGCTTCGCAAAAGACATAGTTTGCGTCCTTTGGAAGAAGTTGAAGAATCTTGCTAATGTCCTTATCCTGAACCATTCCCAAAACCATCCAGAGTTTTTGAAATGAATAGGTTTTCAATTGACTGAGAATTTCCCGAATTCCCGGTTCATTATGACCGGTATCAGCAATTACAGTCGGGCTTTCACCGAGAATCTGCCATCTTCCTTTCAAGCCCGTAAGTTCGGAAATGGAAGAAAGCCCCATTTCGATTGCTCCGCTACTGATTGCCCAGCCTAGCTTATCCAATTGGTCAAAAGTCTCCAGAATTCCCGGCAGATTATGGCGCTGATAATCCCCCATCAAACCAAAAAGCAATTCCCGCGAATTCTCGGATTTTTCTATTCGAAAAAGGGCTTTTTGTTCTTGATTTCCTGTTTTATTTACCTTCCAAAACTGATCTGCAAAGAAGATTGGAGCATTTTTTTCGCTAGCCACTTGATTAAAAACCGGAGTAGTTTCAGCCTGGGTTTGACTGATGACCACCGGCGTTTTATCTTTAATAATTCCTGCTTTTTCGAGTGCGATTTTCTCCAAGGTATCTCCGAGAAACTGCATGTGATCCCAACCGATATTGGTAATCAGCGAAAGCTCGGGACTCAGCACATTGGTACTGTCGAGTCTTCCCCCCATCCCCACTTCCACTACAGCGATATCCACTTTTTCTTTGGCAAAATACCAAAAAGCCATTCCCACGGTCATTTCAAAAAAGCTGGGTTTCAACTCCTCTAAAAACTGCTTGTGAAACTTGACAAAAGCGATTACTTCATCTTCAGGAATTTCTATTCCATTGATCCGAATCCGCTCGGTAAATGATTTTAAATGGGGAGAGGTGTAAAGTCCGGTTTTATATCCGGCTGCTTGCAAAACCGCGGCTATGGCATGGGAGGAACTTCCTTTTCCATTCGTGCCAGCGATATGAACAGACTTGATTTCGCGCTCAGGATGTCCGAGATATTCGCACAAAAGCAGGGTATTGGACAAATTCTTTTTGAATGCCGAGGCACCTACGCGCTGAAACATAGGCAGCGCCTGATACAAAAAATCCAGCGTTTCCTGATAATTCATCAATTAATCGACCTTGACGATAAAGGTAATTTTACCGGAAGAAAAATCAGCTACCGCTCCGCCTTGTTTTTTGAAAGAAATCTGATTGACCACTTGACGGTAGTAGGCCAACACATCATTGGAAACATTGTATTCCAAAGGAACTGCCTGCACGACACGTCCGCTATCATCTACGGTAATTTTAAATACGATTCGGCCATTCCGGGTAGAAACCCGGTCATTGATATTAGGACGAGATGCAAAATCCCATCCTGCCAGATCCAAGCTATAACCCGAACCGGAATTTACTCCTTCACCCGAACCTTGTCCCATGATCGCACGGCCATCTACGGTGCCTTTGGGATCACCGGCATCGCCTTTCTCCTTGGAGCTTCCTTCGGCTCCGCCTGAGGCAGGTTGAGTCCCTTTTCCTTTTGTCCCTCCGGCACCCATCAGAGCACGCTCATTAATTTTGAGCTTTTCGGGTGCTTTCTGTGTGGTTTCCTCTGCTTTGGATTCAGCAGGTGTAGTGACCGTTTTGGTCGGTTCTGATTTTTTGGGCTCCGGGGTTTTGGTGTTTTCTGTGGCTTTTTCTTCCCCTCTTATCGGAGAAGGTTTGGTAGTCACTGCCTGATTAACTGCTGGAGTTGGATTACTTTTGGGTTGTGCAGCCTCCGTTTTGGGTGAAGGCGTGGGAGTAGCATCTTGTGTGGGTGTTGGAGAAATTTCACCCGGAGCAGCACTTTCAGTGACTGGGGTGACGGTTTCAGAGGGAGGATTCTCACTGCTGACATCTCCCGATCCGGTGGGTGTAAAACCTAAATTCAACTCCAAACCAAAGGTTGGCAATGGTGGAATAGGCTGCTGCCAAACTACGATAAAGTAGAAGGCAATCAACAAAAGCACATTGAAGATCAAGGTAATGATCCCTGCGCGCTTTTTGTTTTTTTCTTCTACTTGATCTGCGTTCCAGAATTCCATTCTTAAAAAGGTTTTGTGGCGATGGAAACATTGGCTTCCAAACCAGCGGCAATGCCTCCGATTTCTACCAAATACTCCACCGGTACTTCTTTATCTATATGCAAGACAACTTGTCCCTGTTTACCGGATAGCAAGCTGGTTAATTCTGCTTTGATCTGATCCCGATTTACTACACGGTCATTGACAGCATACTTGAGATCTTTGGTGACAGAAACAGTCACCTCCTGCATCGCTATATCAGACGTTTCGCTGGACGGAAGGTTTACCGGCAATCCAGAAGGAGTTATAAACGAGGAAGTTAACATAAAGAAAATCAGCAGCAAGAAGATGATATCAGTCATCGAAGACATGCTGAAATTTGAATCTACTTTATATTTTGATTGAAGTGCCATATTATTTTTCCTGAAGCAATTCGATGAATTCTATGGTCGCATATTCCATTCGGTGAACCAACTTCGAAACCTGAGTTACCAAGTAGTTATACCCTAAATAAGCTAAAATCCCCACCACCAGACCGGCGGCAGTCGTAATCATGGCTTCGTAAATCCCTTCTGACAGGAGTTTTGGAGAAACCATTCCTTCTTCCTGGGCAATGGCGATAAATGCCTGAATCATCCCGGCAACCGTTCCCAAGAAACCAATCATCGGTGCCGCACCGGACACCGTAGCCAAGAGGTTCAGATTTTTTTCTAGTTTATAGATTTCGATTTTCCCGACGTTTTCGATCGAAACTTCAATATTTTTCAAAGGGGAACCGATACGATCCACTCCTTTTGCAATCATATTGGCCACTGGGGATTTTTCATCCGCACAGAGCATTTTGGCTTTTTCTACCTGACCGCTTGAGACCAAAACTTTCACCTGATCCAGAAGATAGGCAGGGGTTTTGGATGCTTTCTTGAGAGTCATTAATCGCTCCACAAAAATAAATATCGCTAAAATAAAGAGCAGATATAGTGGAATCATCATGTATCCGCCTTTGATCAGCAGATCCAAAAGACCTATACTTTCGTTTTGGGCATTCATTGAAAGACTATCCATAGCCGAAAGGCTATCGGTAGAGAGGGTTTGAAGAAGAATCATATTAATATTTCAAAATCCAAAGTGCTTCTGTGTATTGATCTTTGATTTGCTCCAGCTGATTATTGGCTTGGGTGAAAGAATTAAACCTTCCGATAGCCAAACGATAGTTGGGTACATCTTCGTATGGCAAGATCAAAAAGAGCTCATTTACTCGATCATAATATTGACTGGATTCTTCAATGGCTAAGCGCTCGTTTGGTAAGCTACCCACAACGATAAAATATTGGGGCCGTGTTGCTTTGCTGTCAACACGAATCAAAGAATCTACAGCTGATTGCTCAATAGTTGTACCAGATTCTTCGATTGGAGCACTTTCTACTACAGGACTGGATTCCTGTATGCTAGAGTCCTGATTTACAACACCTTCCTCTTCCTCATTTAAAGAAGTATTAGCATCATTTTTCCCAGGCGAAGGTTCCGCTTCAGAAGAGTTTTCGGCAAGATTGTTTTCAATCGGCCGAGGATCCGCTGTATCCTCCTTCATCAATTGCCAAACGACAGCTGAAATCAACAAAATCCCAATGAAAACTGCATAAATCGCCCAATTTGATTTTTTCTTAGGCTCTTTCACAGGAGCGTCTTTCGGCGTCTCTTTTATCTTTTCTTGAATTGGCTCCTTTTGGGGAAAATCATCCTCTTCCTCAAGCAACTCATGGGATACTTTTGGCTTAACTGTTTGAGCCATTTTTGCTCTCAGAGCCGCTGCAGAAAGGTCTTCTCCTTCTGCCTCCTTGGATTCAGTTTCCTCGGAAATAGAGGGAAGCCCTACTGCATCAGCCAAAGGTTTGACTTCTACATAGGGAAGTCCATAATCCTTAGGATCTAACCATTGTGATGTATGTGATTTTTTGTCAGCCATTTGTTAAAAAAGATAGCTACGAAACTAATTGATTTGAAGGGAAAGGCAAACCGATTATCAGAATTTCAGCCATGCTCCTCCGATCAATTGCACTCCCCGGACTGGATAATTCAGCCATCGTTCGTTTCTACCATTGAGCAGGTTATTCCCTTCGGCAAAAATCCCGAATTTATCCGTGATTTTATAATCCGCCTTGAGTTGTAGATCGGCTATGGTTTTGAGATTTACCGTTTGAAAAACCTCCGTTGTTGGTAAAGTTGCTCTTCTTGCTTTTATCCCTCCCATCACATTGATATTGGCCTGAACCAAAAGCTGATCAAGCGGAGTAATTTGGTTGTTGATTCCCAAAACCCAAGTGGGTCGATGCCAAGCTTCCTCCTGCGTGTTCATCGCATAGGAAAATAGATCCAAGCGAGAATTAAGTTGATATTGATCGGTAAGCTGCAAGCCCAATTCAGCATTGATATTGACCACATTCACCTGATCATCATAGATTAGGGTAAATCGGGTGGTGTCAGTCGGTGAATTGACAAAGAGATGAAAATTATTGTATCGGCTGACATCGATTCCAGCTTTGTAATTGACTATTCCTTGCACCTGACCTTCGATTCCTCCGGCGACTTTGTAATTATTGACGGTATTCAGGAGCCTGGTAGATGGCCCCAAAAACGGATTTTCTAATACAAAACCATGATAGGTAGTTCGATTGACATCACCTGAAAATTCCCCATAGAACCCAAATTCCTCAGCAAACTGATAACTGAGTGCAAGATTTGGGAAAATCCTGAAATCACTTGCTTTATCGGGAAGTGAATCATTTTCAGAAATAATATTGATCCCCGCACTGATCAAAAAGTCCTCGTATTGATAGCTTACTTTTGGACGAATACCCAGATATGTCCTGTTCAAATCATAATCTTCATCTTCAGGCGTAGTCATAAAATAGCTCAATCCAACAGTACCTGTCCAATTATCTGCTGGTCTAAACGTTCCTTTTGCCTGTACTCCCAATTCGTTTTCGACCACTAAATAGCTGTCCTTGAAGTTTCTGAAATTCAACTTCGCCTCATAGGAAACGGGACCTGTTTTTTCAATATCTCTTATTCCTGCTTCAAATCTGATTGTATTCAAGACATTCCCTTCGATTCCCATAAATTCCAAATTGGGATCATTGACTACGGAAGTATCTATTCCATAAAACGAATAAGAATCCTGAGCCCAGTTTAACCCACCAAAAACCTCTACCTGATCCAGAAAATAGCTCACCGCTCCACCGGCTGAGGAGTGGGATTCTTTGGACTGTTCGGCCAAAACCGGTCCTTTCCCAAAACTCTGATGCTTGAGATAGGCCGAATAATTCAAATCATAGATTTCCGAAGCCATCAGTCTAGCCTCAATAAGCGGACTGGCAAAATTTCCATACCCCGCTTTTAAAAATCCGGGATAAATATCCATTCGCTCCGGTCGATAAACTTTTTCCACCGGAGTAGCTTCCAGATTGACAGGCGGAAGATTCAAATCATAAAAATTGACCTGATAGTTGAAATCGCTCAAGCCTTTTGGTTGGGGCAAGACCGGCAACTTTTCAAAGATTCTGGGCTGAGTAGGCAGGGTCAAGACCCGATCCTTTCGAATCACAAATTCCTGATCCTGAACCTCACCCCTGGATTGAATTTGAGCTATAGATTGCGCAGCAAAGCCCAAAAAAAACAAGACAAAAGAGAATATAATCAGCTTTTTCATAATCAATTGAGGCTTTGAAGTTTGGTTTCTGCCAGTTGGCGGATTTCGTCATTCGTGGTGTTTTCTACGATGGATTCCAGCGTGGCTTTGGCCTGGAAGTCCTCTCCTACCGTGATGTAATTTTCGGCAAGCAGTAAAAACATCCGACCATACCAATAGCCAAAATCTGCAAAGGGAGCCGATTGATCGAAAATAGCATCGTTGGATTGATCGATTGATCCATTTTTCTGATAGTTTTCTGCGAGTAAAAAGAGACCTTCGGCACCCTGCTCGGTTTTATATTCGTCCACCAGAACTGATAGTGTAACTTCTGCGGCATCATTGCGATTCAAGGCAAACTGGGCCTTGGCTTTTGCCAAAAGTGCTTTAGGGGTGGATTCTGGAATTATCCCGTCCTGTTGTTCCAATCGCTCAGCAGTGCTGATCACCTGATTGAATTTTTTGGTTTCCAAATAGGCTTGAAGCAAGCCTTGGAGCGCTTCCACTTCTTCTACCTTGTTCCGCGCGTTTTCAGAGGCCATTTCCAAATAAGGAATAGCTCCTTCGAAGTTTTCCCGACTCAATTCGATTGCACCAATCCGCTGCATGGCTCTTATGCGCTGCGGAGAGGCAGGTTCATTTTCCAATCGCTTGAATGCCTGAAGTGCCTGATCAAATTGCTCCTGCTGAAAATAAGAATCCCCAAGAAAATAAAGCGCATCGGCCTTTTGCCCCGACTGTGGATAGCTCTGGAGGTAATTTTCAAAGGCTTGAGTAGCTTGCTGATAATCCTTTTCGAAATACAGACTTTTTGCAGCTTCAAACTCCAGCGACTGCACAGAGCCTCCATCAGGATTCGCTTCCTTGTATTCGGTTAGGTATTCCGAAAATTCCCCTGAGCGACCCTGTAATGCCAACGTTTCCTGCAGACCTTTTAAAGCTGTCTCAGCATTTTCCGAATTGGGGTGCTGTGCTAGAATAATGCGATAATCCTCGATGGTTTGATCGTAGTTTTGCAAGCTGAAATTTGCCACGGCTCTACCTTCCAAGGCAAACGGAACAAATGGACTATTGGGGCGTCTTCTAATCAGATCTGTAAATCCAGCCGAAGCATCCTGATAGCGGCTTTCTTCCATGTAAATTTGCCCGCGTTGATATAATGCATCCTCTATGTAAAGCGAGTTGGGATAGTTAGAGACCAACTGATTGAGATTGGCAATTGCATTTTCATTGGAGGATTGGAAATTTTGGACCACAGCCAATCGGAAAAGGGCATAATCGATTCCTGAGTTTTGGTCATTGATAGCTTGCTGAAACACCGATTCAGCTTCTGTAAATCGCTTTTGAACGTAGTAACAATCCCCTAATCGAAGCATGGCATCGTCGTAGTTTTCTTTGTCTTGACGAGTTCGCATGCGGTCCGTATAGGTTTTGAAATATTCTTCGGCCTGGGAATATTGTTGGGAGTTGAAATAGGCATACCCCAAGCCATAAATACTTTTGTTTAAATAGGCACTGGAGGTAGTTCGGCCCATGTCCAAAGCTGCCTCATAGGATTTGATCGCGGATGGCAAATCATCCGAGGCGGCATAAATTTCTCCTTTCCAAAAATGAGATTCTAAAACCAAATCTCTATTAACGGGATATTCAAGTGATTTATCCAAGTAAGAAATGGCTCCGGGAAATCGCTGATCGCGGTAATATACCATGGCCTGATAAAAGGCGACTCTCTGGTAAGCTTCCCGAATTCTCGGTGATTTATTGCTGATTCGGTCCATTTGCTCAATCGCCCGTAGGTAATCGCTGGTATTGATCAAGGCTTCGGAAAGTAAAGTTTCGGCTTCGGAGCGGAATTTTCCATTCGGGTATTCGTTTAGATATTCGTCCAAACCGGAAATCCCTGCCTGAAAACTCCCCTTTTGCAAATTGGCTTTGGCATAATTAAAAAGCGCTTCTTCTTTGATTTCTGTATTGAAGGAAGCATCGGCAGCGGCTTTAAATGATGTGCCGGCAAACTGAAAATTATCCTGCTCCAGATAGGCATGTCCCAAGTAATAACTGGAAGCCTGTCCCAATTCATCGGTAGAAGAGGCAGAAACTTTCAAGTAATCTGTAGCTCTGGGGAAATTCCCCAATTCAAATTGTGAAATCCCGCCCTTGTATACCTGCTCTCGGGTCAGTTCCCCTTTTCGGGCATTAACAAAGGCGTCGTAGTTTTCCGCTGCTTTCCCAAATTCCCTTTTGGCAAAATAGGCCTCTGCCAAGTACAAATGGACCATTTCTTTTTTGTCCAAATTGGGTGTGCCGGCGATTTTGGGCTCTGCATAGGAAATCAATTCCTCATAGCTGCCCTGCTGATAGTAAAGTGCTGCCAATAAATAGGGGACTTTGTTGGTATAAAACTGGGTTTTGCTAGCAGCTTGAAGATCCGAAATCGCTTTTTGATTTTCCCCATTTTCCAAGGCAATAAACCCGCTGTAATAATAGGAGTCATAACTGATGGGCTCCCCCAATGCTTTTGACTGGTCAAAATAAGGAGCGGCCTTCGCATAATCTTTATTTAAAAAATGAGCATATCCCTGCTTAAAGAGTATATCAGCTTTCGCGGCATTATCCAGTTGATTGGTATTGACCAGACTGTAGGCTTCGACTGCTTCCTTATAGTTTCGCTTATAAAAAAAATGATCCCCCAAATACAAGCCTGCGGTATTGACCGAGGGATGATTTCCATTTTCCTGGATATAGGCCTTCATCATTCCCGGACCATTGGGCGCTTCCAGGTTCAATGCCGACTTAGCCTCCAAAAGGGATTTGGCCTTTTGCTGCTCGTTAGAGAAATCAGCATTTTCTACTTCTTGAAAATTTAGCAACACGGCCGAAAACAGTTGCTTATCAAACAATTCAAACTGCCCGTCTAAGGGACGCTGAGACTGTGTTTGATACAGGGTAGATTGGGAAAAAGCTTCAATCGAAAGACCCAAGCTAGCGAGAATCACCAAATGGTATTTCATAAATTGGTTTAGGGGTTCAATGCAAGATCAGATACACCAGTTCTCGGAGGTTTTCAGCATCGCTCATGGCTCCGGAGTCAACTCCTTTGAAACGAAGATCAGCCTCTTTTAGGTATCTAAATACATCAATTACCTTGCCCAAATTGTAGTTTCGTGCTGCCACCACATATTCCTTAGCTACGAATGGCGGTAGTCCTATGATCCCTGCTACCTGGTATTCCGAGGTAGCTCCAGCTTGATGAATCAAGGCTATTTTGGTGAAATAATTATATATCAATGAGAAAAGCGGAATTATTGGATGAGCTTTTGGATTCTGGGAAAAATAATGAATAATCTTATTGGCTTTGGCGACGTCTTTAAAACCAATTGCTTTCAAAAATTCAAAATTATTATAATCCTTATTGATGCCAATATACTTGGAAATATGCTCAGTGGTGACCTTAGTGGGCTCTTTGAAGTTTAAAAACATCTTGCTCAGCTCATTGGTCAATACCTCCAGGTTGTTCCCAATCGAGTCAGCCAAAAGTTGACAAGCTCTAGTGTCTATACTGTGGCCGATTTCTTTGAAATAGTCTTCTATCCATTTGTTCAATTGATATTCGGGAACCTTATCTGAGCGAACGAAAACCGTTTTTTTATCCAATTCCCTGCCCAAGGCCGATCTCCCGTCGAATTTCTTGTGCATATGAGCCAAAACCAAAATGGTGCTTGGCAGCGGATTTTGAAGATAACCCAAGAGTAATTTTTGGGATTCCTCATTATTGAGATCCGGCAAACTCTGAAATTCTTTTACGATGACCACCTGTCGCTCTGCCATCATGGGAAACTTTCGGGCATTGTTCAGAATCACTCCCATATTGGAATCTTTGCCGTAAAGCACAATTTGATTAAATCCACGCTCATGCTCAGCAATCGCGTTTTTTTCAATAATACTGGTAATCAAATCTACATAGAATGGCTCCTCTCCATCGAGAAAATAAATCGGGGCAAATTTCTTTTCCTTTAGGTCCTTGAGTACATCCTGTGGCTTCTGCGGCATAATGATTGGGATTTAAACTTTAAAGATAAGAGCCTTCTGTACTTGCCTGCAAAATCACGGGAAAGATTATTCGATAAACTTATCAGGCCTTAACTTTGTATTATATAAAAACCGAGGAAAATGACATTTGAGCAAGGAATCATTCATTATAAAGAAGGGAAGTTTGATCAGGCATTGGAAATTTTTGATCTGTTGATCGAAAAAGAAAAAGGAAATAGCCAGTACTTTTTATACCGGGGCAGGATACGCTCCCGATTGGGAAAAACGGTGGAGGCTTTGGAGGATTTTGATATCACTGTCTCTTTGGAGCCCTACAATACTGACTTCATCTCAGACCGGGCGGTCGTGCTGCATCTTTTGAAAAGAAATGAAGAAGCCTTGGCAGAATTTGACCGGGCTGCCAACCTAGACCCTGCTAATCCCTATCGCTACAGCAGCCGGGCATTTTTCAAAGATAGAATCGGAGACCTCAATGGCGCGATCGCCGATTATGAAAAAGCCATCGAACTCGATCCAGAAGATGCTGTGGCTTATAACAACAAGGGATTGGTAGAAGAGAAAATGGGTTTTCAATCCAGATCCAAAAAAAGCTTTGAAAGGGCAGATGATTTGGTCGGTTACAAACCCACAACCCAGTCTGAAGAAGTTCCCTCAGCGGATCCCAAAACTCCCAGTGAACCCCTACCAAAGATTTCAAAATCTGTAGAAAAGCCAAAATTGACGCTATCCTATTTCATTCATATCGTCAAGTCACTTTTTACCGATCAAAAAACCCAATCGGAGTTTGTCTCTTTTCTGAAAGGAAAAAAACCAAAATCAGACGCCTAAGTCTATAAAGCTTTAAAATTTCTTGATGACCCAAAGTGGCTTATTGATAAAATAGGCCATTTTTTTTGAGATGGATTCTGTGAAAATGCGTTGGAAAAAGCTGCGTTTTTTGCTCAGCGTGATCAGCATATCTCCTTTGGCTGTTTGCAGGTGATTTTCAAGTCCCAGCGCTAAATCATCCCGAAAAGACTTCAATAAATAATTGACTTTACTGTATCGCACAAAAGGTTTCAACTCGTCAATCATCACCTGATGGAGGGTTTTGTCGATTAGCTTTTGTCGCTCCGTCACATGAACGATGTCGATTTCTGAGTCAAAAAAACTGGCAAATTCTGTGATTTTTTGGATGGCAAGTTTATCCTCTTCGTAATAATCGGTGGCATAGATCAATTTTTGGGGAGCTCTGAAAAATATCTTTCGTGGGATGACCATGACATCGACCTCAGAATTTTCGACAACTTCACTTGCCCGAGAACCCACGATGTTTTTTCGCAGTTCGTTCATGCCTTCCGTCCCAATCACAATCAGGTCCGCTCCCTCCTTTTTTGATTTATCTAAAATCTCACTGACAATCTCCCCTTCTTCCATATCCCATTCGGGTATTGGAACTCTTCCCGCTAATTCCTGCACTACGGCAGCGTGGATCTGGGTCATTTTGTCTTTCAAAAAATCGTTCTGATAAGTCCCATTTTCATCAAGTGGAGAGAGCTTAAGATAATCCTCCCGGTTGATGACATGAAAGAGTATAAGTTTGGCCTGATATTTCAACGCAAGATGGGTGGCATATTCCAGTGCATTGAGCGAACACTCAGAAAAATCCAAGGGGCAAATAATAGTATTGGGCTTAGTCATAATTAAAAGTTAGTAACCTCTTTTGCGATTAACGACATTCAAGAGGTCTTCGTTAGCATTTAGTCTTCTTATATTTTCCAAAACCTGTGGAGCGGCGGCTTCAGGATTGGTAACACTCGCTATATGCGGGGTTAAAATAATCCTTTCTTCATTCCAAAAAGGATGATCCTTGGGCAGCGGTTCGGTTTGATAAACGTCCAAAAGCGCTCCAGAAATCAAGCCGTCGTCCAAGGCCTGCAACAGGTCTTTTTCGACCAGATGTTTTCCTCTCGCCACATTGATCAGAAAGGTGCCGGGTTGACATTTTCCAAACAACTCACTGTTTAAAATCCCCTCTGTCTCCGGGGTCAATGGAAGCAAGCAAACCAGTACGTTGATTTCCTTCAGGAAGTCATCGATGTTATCCTTTGTAAAATAAGGAAATTTAAAATCTTCTTTTTCAGAAAAGCCGAGACCGAAAACAGGGAAATCCAGATAATCCAGCTTATCCAACACATCATAGCCCAAAGCCCCAACTCCCATCACACCTACTTTAACGGGGATTTCAGGATTGCTCATATCCCAAACTTTTCTTTTTTGATCGGTTTGATATCGGACGATCTGTCGGTGAAAATTCAGCACCCCCATGACCACGTAGTTGGTCATAGACCAAGTCAGGCGGTCGTCTACGATCCGTACAATCGGGAGATCTTTTGAGATGGATTTATCCCTCAAAATATGGTCCACACCCGCCCCCATGGAACTGACGAGCTTTAGATTTTTAAAATTTGACAAAATTCCCTCTGGATGCTGCCAAACTAAGACTACTTCGACGGCATCGGGGTCGGTGATTTCAGGATAAACTTGAATCTTTAAATCCGGTTCATTTCGCTGGATTACCTTAATCCATGGACTGGGATCTTTTCCGGGACAAATGATAGCTAAACTCATATCACAAAATTCATCATTTGAAATTCGACTTGGAAGAATTGGAAAGAAGCATTTTCCCACTAATCAAAAAACCCGCTTTTTTTCTCCTATTTTTGGATAAAAAAACATCAATTTGCGTTCCTAACAAACCAAAAGTTAATCAAATAATATGAAAAAAACATTTTCTATGCTTGCAGTGGCCTTGTTCCTAATCGGAACTGCAGCCTATTCTCAGCAATTGCAAATGCCTCAGGCATCCCCGAGTGCTAAAATTTCCCAAAAAGTAGGATTGACTGACGTGACTGTCGATTACTCCAGACCCAGCACCAAAGGAAGAAAAATTTTCGGAGAACTCGTTCCTTACGGTCAGGTATGGAGAACGGGCGCTAATGCTGCCACAATCTTGGATTTTTCGACAGACGTGGAGATTTCTGGAAATCCTATTCCCGCAGGAAAGTATGCGATGTATTCCATCCCGGATAAAGACAAATGGACGATCGTATTCTCCAAAAATACCGAACTCTGGGGAGCTATTGGATACAACACTGACGAGGATGTTCTTCGATTTGAGGTGGAACCCAAAAAACTCAGCCGCAAATATGAAACCTTTGAAATCAGCTTTAACAACATGACTGACGACGGGGCTGATCTTTCTTTAAAATGGGAAAATACCCGAATCGATTTTAGAATTTCCACGGAGGTAGAGCCAATCGTGATGGCTCAAATTCAGGAATTGGTCATTGACACCAAAACCGAAAACCCAAGCTTGCTTTATGCCGCCGCCAACTATTATTTTACTAATCAGAAGGACATGAATCAGGCCTATACCTGGATATCAAAATCGGTAGAATCAGACCCAAAATATTGGACCATGCACCTGAAGGCAAAAATTGAGGCAGCTCTTGGAAAAAATGAGGATGCTATTGCCTCAGCTAAAAAATCGATGGAAATGGCTGAAATCGCCAAAAACCCGGATTATATCGCACTGAATGAGCGCTTGATCAAATCTTTGAAATAACAAATATCAAAAACGAGGCTTTCTCATAAGCCCAGTTTTTGATATTGAGCTTTTGAGCAGAGGGAGTTGGGAAGTTCGAAATATGGCCCGAAACGCTAGAATAGGCAGTTGATTTCGAGCCCCCCCAACTCTCAAGTGCTACCCCTGACGAATTGTGTCTGCCTCAGGCTGAGCGTAGGCTTTGTCAGGCTGAGGCTTAAATATTCTTCGAACATACAAAAAGGAGATGACGAAAATTATGGTTTGAATCAAATTTTTGGTCACGCTGAGCACTTGAGAGACGGGAGTCTCGAAATCGAAGCGTCCTCGTACCTTCAGACTCCCGTCTTTCGGGTGCTCGGACTGACCCCAATTTTTTGATATTAAGCATCTCTGTCATCGGTAGCGTAGTCGTTGTCAGGCTGAGCGTATTTGTTGTCAGGCTGAGCGTAGTCGAAGCCCTAACTTCTTGTATTTCGAACCAATACACGTCCACTCTCTCGAAACAAGTTCGGGGCAGGCTATTAATAAACTATTTTTGAAACAGCTTTTTTATTTGCCTTGGATTAATTTCATCGTACTCTGAATAATCACTGCGAAAAGCATTACCGATAAACAGCCGATGGCATTATACCACAAAAATCCAATGTCCCAGTGAAAGCCAAATAGCCCTTCTCCATTTTTAAAGTGAATGATCAAAATCAATGCTTGAGAAAAAAGCGCCGCAATAAATACCCCTTGCCCTTTGATCCATTTCATCATAAATCCCACGATAAAAATCCCAAGGATGGTTCCGTAAAACAAGGAACCCAACAAATTAACGGCTTGAATCAGGTTTTCAAAAAGCGAGGCGTAAATAGCAAATAAGATAGCCCCTGCACCCCAAAGTGCTGTGAACAACTTGGATGAAATCACATAATGTCCATCGGTAGCCTCTTTTTTTATCGATCTTTTATAAAGGTCAATCGTAGTAGTCGAACCCAAGGAATTGAGCTCGGAAGCACTGGAGGACATAGCCGCCGAAAATATCACGGCAAACAAAAGCCCTACAATTCCCTCCGGAAGATGATCCATCACAAAGCGCATAAATACATAATCTGTATCCCGGGTTTCAGCTACCGGATCATTTTTGACAATTAACTCTTTTACCTCATCCCGAATTACTTCCTGCTCTTCCTTGAGTGATTGGAGTTTGGTGCTAAACTCCGATGCATTTTCATCATTTCCACTCTCAATCGCTTCTAGCATCGAAAGATACTCGGCCTTACTTTGCTCAAAATTCTCCGTATATCGATTTTCCAAGAGCGCAAAATCATCTGAAAACTCACTGTTTTTTAGCTTTTCGGTTTGAACCATATTAAAGACAACCGGCGGCTGATAAAACTGGTAAAAAACAAACACCATCACCCCGATAAAAAGAATGATAAACTGCATGGGGATTTTTAGAAATCCATTCATAATCAATCCCATTCGGCTTTGAGAGAGGGTCTGACCGGATAGATAGCGCTGAACCTGACTTTGGTCAGCTCCGAAATAGGAAAGGAAAAGAAAGACGGCAGCTGTCATTCCAGACCAGACATTGTAGCGATCGGAAGGATCAAATTCAAAGTTGACAATATTGAGTTTTTCCATTTTCCCGGCCACGTGTAGCGCCTCAGTAAAGGAAACAGGCAATAAATTGAGCACGATGATACCTGCTAAAATCATTCCGCCCATCATGACGGCCATTTGTTGTTTTTGCGTAATGGACACAGCTTTGGTTCCACCCGAAACCGTATAAATAATCACCACCGCCCCAATAAAAATTACGGTCCAGGTCAAATTCCAACCCAATAAGGTCGAGAGGATAATCGCTGGAGCATAGATGGTAATCCCCGAAGCCAAACCCCGCTGAATAATAAACAACAAAGCCGCTAAGGTTCTGGTCTTCAGATCAAATCGATTTTCCAGATATTCGTAGGCCGTATAAACTTTAAGCTTGTAATAAATAGGAATGAAAAAAACCGATATGATAATCATCGCTAGTGGCAAACCAAAGTAGAATTGAATAAATCCCATTCCACTTTCGTAAGCTTGCCCAGGAGTACTTAGAAAGGTAATCGCTGAGGCTTGTGTGGCCATGATGGAAAGTCCAATGGTCCACCAGTTCATCGAATTTCCTCCTCTTAGGTATGAATCCAGATTTTTTTTGCCTCGGGTTTTATAAATCCCGTAAATGGCAATGGTCCCCAGCGTACCAAATAAAACAATCCAATCGAGCGCGCTCATGAAAAAGCCTTCATTAACCAATAAAACAAGCCGATCTGAAGGACTAAAAGTCCCATGAGGCCCAAATAAAGATTTGTCCAGTTAACTTTCTTTTCTTCCATTAGGGTTGATCGATCATGTTGATGAATAATTTGATGGCTCCTGGCACTCCTGCCGGCAACTGCCTGAAAAACGACAATCCGGTATAAACATAAGTACCTTCTCCATACTTTCCATAAATCAGAGATCCGGTTTTTGGATCTTCCTCCGGGTCATTCATGACAAAGGGAGTACTGTATTGCTCATCAAGATCTCCTGCAAAATACAATCCCCGCTCCTGAATCCAACCTTCAAAATCCGCTGACTGAATGGGATTTGGTCCTTTTAGCAATGGATGCTCAAAATCAGCAGTCACCTCCGCTGATTCCACGGCTACTCTATCCCTCGTGATGCTAAATGGGAAAGGCCCAAGTTGCGTGGTCAAAAGCGGAGAAGATGTATTGTATTGGACGATCAAATTTCCTCCGGATCGAACATAGCCCATCATGGATTGCTGGTTGGTGGCCAAGTCTGAGTTGACATTGTATGCTCTGATGCCCACTATGATCGTTTTAAATTGAGAAAGATAATCCACAGTATAATCTGAGGGACCGATCATCGTGACAGAATATCCCAAGGCTTGGAGCACAGCAGGCACATCATCCCCTGCACCGGGAATGTACCCGATTCGCTCTCCGGAAATCTCCCAATCCGCTTCAATAAGCGAGATCAGTGCCGGCTGAAAATAAGTGAGATTAGGGATATGATCGTAAATGATCCGATTGGTAATCTGATCAAAAAGCCGACTGTCTTCTGTTTTATAAACCGCTCTGATTGATTTTTTGCCAGGCTTATCCTTTATAAATTGGACTTGATAAATCCGCTGCTTTCTATAGGAATCATCCCTTACTTCTAGAATTCTAAAATTTTCTGACTTTAATCCTTCAAAAACCAATTCCCCGTCTTTAATCCTATCCCGGAAGTTTACCGTGACGGTGACTTCTCCCGGTTTATCGGAAAGATTGAAAACGGTGAACTTTGATAAGGAAAGATCAATTTCGGGAACAATGGCAAAAGGCTGCTTTACCTCCCCGTTTACCTGATCATTGTATTTGAACATCAACGGAACCTTTACCAAAAACTCTTGTCCTTCAACAGTAAATGACATTTCTGATTGGATAGCCGCTGGATTAAAAGCATCCCCAATTTTGAGTTGATCGGTCACCGGATACATCGGACCATCAAGGTAATTTTCCAGCCAATAAGGCTGTGAAAAAGGGGTTTTCGGAGGAATGTTCGCTTTGACGGGAAGTCGAAGGGGTTGATTGTTGCTTACCGAGGCATTGCTCTCAGGGTTGAAAGTTTCCCCAAAAAGCTGAATCGAAAGATTAGAAACTTCAAAATCAGAGGGATTATTGAATACTAATTCTCCTGTGATTTCTGCTCCTGGAAATCCCGTTTCCTTTCGACTATTAAATTCAAAATCCAGCCCTAAGGCATGAATCACCAATTGGTCCAAGGTCTTCAATTTTTCTTCAAACCAAATCTCATCTACCGCTTCATTCAATAATCTTTCTCTTAATTTCAATAAATCAGATGCTATGGCTGAAGGATTTGTAAAATCGTAATCCTCGATTATCTGATCAATCGCAGCTTCAATTTCATCCCCGTTAGATAAGCTTTCCCAGCGGTTTTGAACCCCATCAAAAGGACTTTCAGAAAAGGGTTCTCCTTTGATAAATTGGATATGATCCACGGCCTCGCCGATTCCGGCTGTGGAACCGAAACCTTGAGATTTGTGCATAGTCCGGCTATCAGCAGCGATCTGAGCGTAACTTTTTCCCAAAATAGGATTGAAATTACCCGTCTGAAATTCATGATAAATTTTCCCTTCCTCGGGTTCAAATTCTCCTCGGAAATTATACGCATTCCAAAAAATCCGTTTGGGCGACCAGCTTTCCACATATTGAAGTTGTTCGGGAAAAGCATCCGAGTTACCGGCTAAGTCAAAGGCTTCTTCGGCCATTATCGCAGAAGTCGTGTGATGACCATGAGTAACGCCGGGAATGGTATTGAAGCGGGTGATGATAATGTCCGGGCGGAATCTCCGAATCACCCAGACCACATCCGAAAGGATCGTTTCCCGGTCCCAATTCTGTAAGGTTTCATTGGGATTTTTGCTAAACCCAAAATCCTTTGCACGGGTAAAAAACTGTCTTCCTCCATCCGTTTCCCGGGCTTTTAGGAGTTCTTGAGTTCTGATTTGCCCCAAGCCTATTCCTAATTCCGAACCGATCAAATTTTGGCCTCCATCTCCTCTCGTCAAACTCAAATAACCCACTTGGGCTTTGAGTTCATTTGCCAAAAAGGCGATTAAACGAGTGTTTTCATCATCGGGGTGGGCAGCTACGTAGAGAACTCGCTTGGTTTCTTTAAACTTTAATAATTCATGATAAATTTCAGCTGAGGAAAGGGACTGAGCAGAGATGGTATGAAAAATCGCCCCACAGAAAATCAGCAGGATCATTTTCATAGATTTCAGGTTTATCATAGATGGTTTAACTATTCTTCCCGAAACTAGCCGAAGCAGCATTCAAATAAAAATTTTTTGTGATCAGTGGAGACCTTTTCATTCTAAATCAAGGATTTAAAGGCTTTGGTATTCTCACAAGGATTTTAGAATAGCTAAATGAATCCTGATAATGGATTAAAGCTTTTAATAAAGCTGAAAAAACTTTTATTCTTCCATCATTAAAAAAGGCCGGGCTAGTTACTTGACCCGGCCTTTTTAATTAAAATATAAATTTGGTACTTAGGAAGTTTGACTCTTGATCGGTGATAATTTCATTCAAGAGATGTTTGTTTTCCTCCGTGAGCTTTGCAGCAACTAAGGATCGGATACTAAAAGATCTGAGTGCATCCGAAACGGAAAGTGTACCCTCGGCACTGTCTTTTCGACCTGTGAACGGAAACACATCCGGGCCTCGTTGGCATTGGGAATTGATATTTACCCGACTGACTTGATTCACGAGTGGATCGATTAATTTGGAAAGTTCCTCCGGGTCGCTGCTAAACAAACTCACCTGCTGACCATGTGGAGATTCTATCAAATATTCGATCGGTTCTTCGATCCTCAAAAAAGGAAGCACGGGAATAATCGGTCCAAACTGCTCTTCTCGGTAGAGTTTCATTTTTTCTGTGACCGGATAAACGACCGCGGGATAGACAAAGGATTCATTGGTTTCTCCCCCATGTTCGTTAAGGATTTTTGCTCCATGCTTTTCAGCATCTTTCAGACAGTCCTGCAAGTAATGAGGTTTTTGAGGCTCCGGAAGGGGGGTAATATTCACCCCATTTTCCCATGGCATTCCTACTTTTAGTTTGCCAATGGCCTCTACCAGTTTCTTGTTAAATTCATCCACGATAGACTTATGGACAAAAATGATTTTAAGTGCGGTACAGCGTTGACCATTGAAGGACAAGGATCCGGTAATGCATTCTTTCACGGCCAAGTCCAAGTCAGCATTCGCCGTGACGATTGCCGCATTTTTGGCATCCAATCCCAAAATAGCCCGAAGGCGATTTACTTTAGGATGGAGTTTTTTAAGTTGGTCGGCTACTTTGCTGGAACCGATCAATGTCAAAACATTGATTCGCCCAGACTTCATCAGTGGCGGGATAATATCTGCACCACGTCCATATACAGAATTGACTACGCCTTTTGGAAAACATTCTGCAAAAGCCTCAAGAAGTGGGAAATGCAATAATGAACCATGTTTTGGCGGCTTAAACAAGACAGTATTTCCCATGATCAAAGCAGGAATAAGCGTGGTATAGGTTTCATTTAGCGGATAGTTAAACGGTCCCATACAGAGCACCACCCCAAGAGGAGAGCGTCGAATCTGCGCTGCAATACCATCAACGATCTGAAATCCAGAAGATTGTCGATCCAGGTCTTTAAGAGCGTCTACTGTCGCATAAATGTACTCCACTGTCCGGTCAAATTCCTTCAAAGAATCTGAATAGGACTTACCGATCTCCCAGAGAATAAGTTTGGCTACTTCTTCCCGCTTTTCGATCATTCGTTGGGTAAACTTTTCGATGCATTTGATCCGGTCAGCTACCGACATCGTAGGCCATTCGCCTCTTCCATTGTCATAGGCATGCTCTGCGGCATCCAGTGCTTCCAGTGCTTCTTTTTCACCACAGACAGGATAGGAGCCTACCAAGACTCGGGTTGGTCCTGATTTTTTTTCAACGCAGATGGGAGAAAAAACATCGTGGGATTTTCCTTTCCAGACTTTCATGAGTCCATTGGACAAATAGGTTTTTTGTCGAAGTGGCTCCTTCAGGCGAAAGGATTCAGGAATTTGATCTTCCTTGGGGAATTGTAACTCTTTCATGAAATTAGCTTTGGTACAATTAGGCTTATTGGAATATTAATAGGTTTGAAAGAATAAAATTGCCTATTAATTCAATTAAAACCAATTAAACCCAAAGATTAGAAATTTGATGTGACATGGGGCACAAAAAAAGGTTGTCCCTGGAGAGACAACCTTTTTTACTAATGAATGTTTGTTAAAATCAACCTTCTTCCATCCAGTTTGGACCGAGAAGTTCGATCAGTTTTTGGTTATACTTTTCTGCCTCTTCGGCATTTTTCAAACGCGAGTGAATCTGGAACAAAATAGCCATGACATCGGTATCTTCTGGACGAATCTCCAATGATTTTTCGAAATATGGAACAGCGTCATCGTAATAGCCGTTAATCGTTGCTCCCATTTCGTCGGATCTTTTTTCCCATTCCTCATCAGAAAGTGCATTTAGCTCCGTCATCACCTCTTTGGCCATTTCAAGCAATAAAGCGCCCGTGTAATAGTTTCCTTCATAGAATTCCGGATCCACTTCCACTGACTTTTTGTAATCGGCCAAAGCACCTTCGATGTCACCAGACTGCTCTTTCAAATAACCTGATCTCAAAAGGATCGCAGTGTTTTCTGGATCTTTTTTCAATGCCTCATTGATTTGAGCCATCGCTTCGTCCATTTTATTCAATTGCAAAAGCAACTGAATCTCATATTCCGCCAAAACTTTATCCTCAGGATATTCTTCTCTTGCGTTTTTAACCAATTCGTAAGCACCTTCAGAATCCTCCTCAGCACTTGCGATTTGGATCATGGTGTAATACGCGTTGAGTTTATTGTATTCAGGAATTTCAAACAAAAGGTTGAAGTGTTTTTTCGCATCTTCAGTTCTTCCAAGTTCATTTGCCAAGAACCCGGCATTGTAATGAATAGTAGTATCCATTTGATCAATCTCTCCCGCTAGGTTGAAATATTCATAGGCCATCTCCAAATCTTCATTTTCATAGCTTCTGATGGCTTTGTCAAATGAAGTGTTTTTCAAGGTGAAAATGGAATACGGCCGTAAGTTGTCAGGAACGCCTGTCACATCGTCAGCATAAACATCTTTTCCTACTCCGTCTTCTTTATTGGAACCAGCCATTTCGAAGGTTTTGAAAAAAGTGGCTAATGAAGCCTCTCCAATTTCAAGGTTTTCTGCATTTTGAGTTGAATCTGAACCGAACATCTTGAGCTCGATTTGAGCTTTCAAGAGGTAAGTTTCTGGTTCAGCTCCAGTCTCAGGATCCTCGATTGCTGTATTGATATCAGTAAGTGCCGCTTCCAAATCTCCAGACTTGAAGTTTTTATTAGCAGAACGTACTACTTTCTTTTGTCCAAAAGCTATGGCCGTCACAGCGACCAAGGCCAACGATAGAATTAGCTTTTTCATCTAGTTACGTTTATCTTTAATTGTTTGGTTATTCGTTGTTTTCGGGGGTTTCTTCCGAATTATTATCTGCAATTTGTGAAGAATCTGAATTTTCTTCTACTTCTTCTTTAGAAATTTTTTCAACGGAAGAAATCTCATCTCCTTCACCAACTTTGATCAGTCTTACTCCCTGCGTCGCCCTACCCATAATCCGTAGCGCTTCGACAGATATTCTGATAATGATTCCCGACTTATTGATGATCATCAAATCATCGGTATCCACTACCTCCTTAATCGCTACCAAGGTCCCCGTTTTTTCGGTGGTATTCATGGCTTTAACACCTTTCCCGCCTCGGTTGGTGATTCGGTATTCGTCAAGATTGGAGCGTTTTCCGTAACCTTTCTCAGATACTACCAAGAGGGTGGCATTTTCCTCAGACGCACATACCATGCCAACGACATAGTCATTAACATCTGTTAAGGTTATGGCTTTTACACCAGTGGCAGTCCTTCCCATTGGTCTAACTGCTGTCTCAGGAAAATGTATCGCTCGACCTGATTTTGCCGCTATGACAATGTGTTGACTACCGTTTGTCATTTCTACATTGACCAGCTGATCATCTTCCCGAATATTCAAGGCAATAATGCCATTGGAGCGAGGTCTGCTGTATTGCTCCAGCGTAGTTTTCTTGATGATCCCCTTCTTAGTAACCATGACCAGGAAGTGATTATTTACATAATCCAGGTCATTGATATCATCCACCTGAATAATGGATCGGATTTTATCATCCGCCTGGATATTAATCAGATTTTGAATCGGTCTGCCCTTGGAAGTTTTGCTACCTTCTGGAATCGCGTAGGTTTTCAACCAAAACAGTTTGCCTTTATCGGTGAAAATCAATAAGTAATTGTGCGTAGAAGCCGTAAACAAATATTCGGTGAAATCATCCTCTTTGGTACTGACTCCTCTCGAACCTACTCCACCTCTACCTTGAGTTCTATACTCGGTCAAGGCGGTTCGTTTGATATATCCCTGATGAGAAACGGTAATGATCACTTCTTCATTTGGAATCATATCCTCATAGCTGAAATCTTCGGCATTATGCTCGATTTCAGTTCGTCGATCATCAGCATAACGGTCCTTCATTTCTGCAAGTTCCGTCTTGATGATTTCCATCCGCTTGTCTTCGTTGGCCAGGATTTCTTTCAATTCCTCAATCAATGCCATGATTTCCTTGTATTCTTGGATGATCTTATCCCGCTCCATTCCGGTCAAGCGCTGCAGTCTCATATCGAGAATAGCTCTTGCCTGAATTTCACTTAGTTCAAATCGCTCGATCAACCCATTTCTTGCCGTTTCCGGATCTGCTGAATTTCTAATCAAGGCAATCACTTCATCCAAATGATCTAATGCGATCAGATACCCTTCTAAAATATGTGCCCGCTTTTCAGCCTCCCGAAGTTCATATTCTGTTCTTCTGACCACCACTTCATGGCGATGACTTACATAATGAACTATAAGGTCCTTCAGATTAAGTGTCTGAGGGCGACCTTTTACCAAAGCCACATTATTTACTGAAAATGAGGTCTGAAGCTGCGTATGTTTGTACAGATTGTTGAGGACTACATTGGAGATCGCATCACGCTTTAATTCGTATACAATCCGCATCCCCGAACGATCAGACTCATCTCGGATCGCTGAGATCCCATCAATTTTCTTTTCGTTGATCAAGGCAGCGGTTTTTTCCACCATGTTTGCCTTATTGACCATATATGGAATTTCGGTGATAATGATCATCTCCCGGTTTCCATTATCCTTTAATTCGATATTCGCCTTGCCTCGAACTACAATTCTTCCCCGTCCGGTTTCAAAGGCAGCTTTTACGCCATTATAGCCATAGATAATACCTCCTGTCGGAAAATCGGGAGCTATGATATGCTCCATCAGTTCGGGGATGGTGATATCTCTATTGTCAATGTAGGCGATGATCCCATCAATCACTTCCCCTAGATTGTGCGGGGCCATGTTGGTCGCCATCCCCACGGCAATCCCAGAAGCACCATTCAGTAAAAGTGCTGGAACCTTGGCAGGAAGTACAATGGGTTCTTTCAGCGAATCATCAAAGTTGAATTGGAAATCAACGGTCTCTTTATTGATATCCACCAGCAATTCCTCGGCAATACGTCGTAGTCTAGCCTCGGTATATCGCATGGCGGCGGCATTGTCACCATCGACAGAACCAAAGTTACCTTGACCATCCACCAAAGGATAGCGAAGTGACCAAGGCTGGGCCATTCTGACCATCGTCTCGTAAACGGCCGAATCCCCATGCGGGTGATACTTACCGAGTACTTCCCCTACGATTCTAGCAGATTTTTTATAGGGTTTGTTATGTAATACGCCCAGTTCTTGCATTCCGAAAAGAATTCTTCGGTGAACGGGCTTCAGTCCATCTCGGACATCAGGAAGTGCTCTTGAAACAATAACCGACATCGAATAATCGATGTAGGCACCGCGCATTTCCTCTTCAATGTTAATGGGAATAATGTTCTCGTGTTCTCCTTGAGCCATAGTATGCTATTCACAGGGTATGATAAGGCCGCAAGATAGTAAAAAGGAGGTGCTTTTGAAAAGAGAATGTGATGGTAAAAGAAGCTTATGAAGAGATTAATACCACTGACCTATTTTTCGGTTTTGCAAATTAAAAATCCCACTGCCCCGATATTCGATACCATTGTGTGAATGTTTCATCACTACACCGCATCCACCGATTTTGCATCGCTTGGTGCCAGGAATCCGTAAGGAAAACCCAACTTGCATGGCATATACTTGCTGTTCAATATCTTGGAACTCCGAATAATCTGAGGAGGCATAGCTAAATCCTCGGAATTCAACTCCTCCTTTGACAAAAAACTTGGTGTATTCGGAAAAATCCCGCTCCAATCGCAGCCCAATACCATAATAGGGCTCGTCCGCCACAGCCAATCTAGGCGTGTAGGGAGTCCCATCGGCTACCAAAGAAGGATCAATGGCATTTTTCAAAGTTAACTGTCCAAATTCCGCTTCTGCGATTACCCGCCAGGGATAGACTTGCCGTACCCGCTGACGCAATTCGGATTGCATATAAAGATTTGCAGAGGCGTAGTTTCTATACCTCCACTGTAAATACTTCGCGCGTTTTCTAGCATCCCATAGAATCAATCCCACGGTTCCGTACAACTTACTGACTTGATAGGTACTTCCTTCAAAGGGTATTTCCCAATTCTGTCCTCTCATCGGACTCAGGTTGCCCCACTCCTGTCCATAGCCACCTCCGACGGTGATGATGTTGAAAACATTGATGCGGAGACCGGCATTGAAAACAGGAAACGTCCAGTCCTGACTGTTCATTTCCAAGGGATTTTCCTCTGAAATATCCAATGGCTCGTCGAAATTTTGAAATTGCGATAGGAAATAACTATCGGGCCTTTCGGAATAAAAACTTGTACCAAACTGATGATAGGCTCCTCCGGTGGAAAGTTCCAAGGCAAATTGCTCCAATACATTTCTAAAGATATTCCCAACCGCAGACTCGCTTTTTGGATTTTTGGCCTTGGTCGTTATGCCAAAAATATCATCTTCCTGAGCCAAAATAACTGTACTACTCAAGAGGAAAATTCCGCTGAAAATGAGGATTGATTTTTTCATGAATTAAAAACGTATCAAGTTTCGTTCCAGTGTAAAAGTATAAAAAAAGCCTCCCGTTGGGAAGGCTTTTGATTCAATCGCGAAAATGAATCGTAAAATTTATTTTCCGTCTTCAGCAGCTTCTGCTTCACCGTCCTCTTTTTCAGCAGCACGCTCAGCATCTTTTTCTGCTTTGATTTCTGTAATCATAGAATCCAGCTTTTCTTTCAAAGCAGGATCTTCTTTGGTTGCAGCTAAAACCTTATTATAAACTGGAACACTTATTACATCACTTTCAGTAATCAATTCAGTTTTATAATCCACCATGCTTTGTTGAAGGGAATTCTGAAAATCCAAAATAGCTTGATATGCTGCTTTTTCTTCTTCTGTTACTTCAGCTTCCGCCATTTTTGCATCATCTCCCCACGCTGCTTTGATTTCATTATATCGCGCACCGCCATCGATCACCTCATTCTCGAGAACCATATTTCTCAATTCCTCAGTTTTATCATCTTTATATAATAAGGTCATTGCCTCCATGGTTGCATACTGAGTAAGCTCCTCATCAGTTACTGGTTCAGCAGCTTCTTCTTCCTGCGCATAAGCGGACATCCCGAACAAAGCGAAAAACGCTCCAAATAGCAATACTTTTTTCATAATCAATCGTGAGTTTAGTTTTTTCTAAGATTGCAATAAACTAGCCAATGCCCAATTTATCAAGGATTTTCTCGCTGAATTAAGATTTTTTAGGATAAGTGGTCAAGAAAATAAGCCTATTTACAGTCTTTTCAATTCTGCGATCGTCTCTATGGGTTTTAAAGAACTAAAGACAAAACTTCCCGCAACCAAAACATCTGCTCCAGCTTCAATCAATTTTGGTGCATTTTGCAAATTCACTCCTCCATCAATTTCAATTTGCGTTTTTGCTCCTTTGGATTCAATCAGCTGTTTTAGCTTTCTGACTTTCTGATAGGTGTTTTCGATGAATTTTTGACCACCAAAACCCGGATTAACAGACATCACACAGACCAAATCGATATCCTGAATCACATCTTCCAAAAGATCAACCGAAGTATGGGGATTGATCGCAACTCCCGCCTGGGCACCCAATTGCTTAATCCCTTGCAGCGTGCGATGGAGATGGGTACAGGCTTCGTAGTGAACCGAGATAATTTCTGCCCCGGCATTTCGAAATGCTTCGAGATAGCGATCCGGGTCCACAATCATCAAATGGACGTCAAGTGGCTTTTTGGCATGCTTGGCAATGGCTTCTGTCACCGGAATACCAAAGGAAATATTGGGAACAAAAACACCATCCATGATATCCACATGAATGTAATCTGCTTCGGAAGCATTGAGCATTTCTACTTCTTTTTGCAGATTGGCAAAATCAGAAGCAAGAATAGAGGGAGCAATTTTAGCTGGCATAAGGGGGAAAATTATTCACAAAACAAATAAAATTTTGCTCCCAAGCCAAAAAGGTTTAATACCTAAAAAGCTTGGTTCTTTTAATCGACTTGGAGTCTTGGATTTGTATGATGTACAATCCCGGATTAACGCTCGAAAAATCAACTCGGAAAGGAATCTTGGAATCCTCTCGTTGAACCTCAGTTTTCAAAATGATTTTTCCGCTCATGTCCAGCAATTCGAATTCATAAATTAATCCTGAGCTGTATTCAAGCAAAAGCTCATCTCCATACAAAGGATTGGGATAAACCTTCCAGATTAGTTCCTCTTTTTCATCCTCCACATCTAATATCTCTCCGTAGTATGCATCCCAAAAATTGGGGATGCCATATCCGATGATGGTATCCGGATCATCTGAATTTGTAGCAGATCTCAATAAATTCTCTACCAACTGAGCTCGTGTCCATTCTGGCCGAGCTTCCCAAAGACCAGCGGCCAGAGCGGTAATCTGCGGAGCGGAAAAGGATGTTCCACTTGCAAAACCCACATTATCGTTGGACCGAATGATCGCTGTACCATTTCCAAAAGTGACCAAATCAGGCTTGATTCGATCATCCGCTGTAGGTCCTCTCGAACTGAAAGAAGAAGGCTCCAAATCCTGATTGAGCGAACCGATCGACAAAGCCATAGGAGAATCTGCCGGAGGTGAAATTGAGCGTTCCCCAGGACCTTCATTACCGGAGCTCGCCACGACCAAAATCCCTTTTTCGGAAGCAAAATTGGCCGCTTGGGTCACAATTGCTGTTTTTCCGTCAATTTGCTCTGCGGTATAATTCATATTGGGATCATCGAAGAAATTATTATACCCCAAGGAGCCATTAATAATATCCGCGCCGAGAGAATCTGCATATTCTGCAGCTCTTAGCCAATTAAATTCCTCGATTCGGTATTCGGTAGCCACCTCTTCAGTGATCGCCAAAATGTAATTGGCATCAGGCGCTCCAGCTATAAACTTTTCGGGATCATTGCTGGCAATGACCGATAGTACATTGGTGCCATGCTGATTATCGATAAAGACATTATCATTCCACGGCCGGACTACATCGATAGATCCGACGATTTGATTATTATCCACCAAATGACCAAGTGCCGAACTGGTATTGACCCCGGGATAGCCTGCATCAAAAACCGCAACAGTCACCCCCGCCCCCTTAAAGCCTTCTTCGTGCATCAGATTGATTCCCAATAATTCATTTTGAAAATCAGTGGGAAATTCCATCGACTTGAGCATTCTTGCTGCTTTTCTTCGCTCAGTATTGAATGAAAACTTAGCGTTTAACATCGACCCTAAACTCGTTCGCTCATTCAGCGGAGGCGGATTATACCCGTATCCAATCAGTTCTACCCGTTCCACAAAAGGAAGGGATGATATAGGTTCGATTTGATCTTGCTCCAAGACTACCACAGATGCGTTGAGCCATTTGGTATGATATAAAATAGCAACTGCTTCTTCTTGGACAGCTTCCACATATTTGGGTGAAACAGGAAGATCCGTACTGTCAACCGGAACAGCTTCTCTCAGTCTTCGAAGCAGAGCTTTTTCGGTCAAAAAAGTCTCCGGGTCATCCAAACTTAAATTTTCCTGAGGTTTGAATTTGTAAAAAACTGCAAAACGATCCTGCGCTTGACCCGATGAGCCCAAAAATAAAAACATCAATAATCCGATAAGTAACTTATTGACGCTCATAAGACAGTAAATTCATGTGTAGTTTACTCCCTGAATCAATCAATTGTTCACCTAAGCAATCATTTCTAGAGCAATAGGTCAAAACCTCAGCGTATTTTTCGACCAACCCTACTCCCTTTTGGAATACTTCATATCGATTGTCCCGAAAGGTAATTTCATCGTCACTTTCTTCCTGAAGGATTTTAACCTGCGCATCCGATTCCGATGAGGAAATCACCTGAAGCTCGTATTCATCGCTATTTGCATTTCTGAATAAATTTCCATCCCATTTTTTCCCTTCAATCAAAGGAAAATCCAAGACAACTTCAGGCTGATTATTGACCGTTCGGATCAATTTGTCCTCTCGGACTAGCAGGGTATATTCTTGGTCAAATTCCCAAGATTCCTGATCGGGAGATCGATACCTTGCCAGGACGAAAACCTGTTCTCTTGCATCATTGACATAAATAGTCCGAATATGATCCCGAAGAAAATACGAAGAGTCTTCCGAATCATTTTCCCCAAAGTAAATGGTTTCATCCACGGAATAGGTCCAGGTACTACCCACCAGTAAGGGTTGAAAATCATATCCCTGCTCAAAAGTCGGAACCTCTACTTCCCGATCACAGGAAGCAAAAAGCATCAAAATTACAAGATAAAAGAGAGCTCTAAATCGATCCATAGTTCAATAGCATTTTTAAAAATAGAAGGATTAAATGAAAAAACCGAAAAGAATAATCGGCTCAATTTTCAATTTTATTAGGACTGGTCATGTTTGAGTTTTTACATTTGCGACAAATTCGATCCTATGGCACTCAAGACTTTTGTAAAAATAAGTGGAATTACCAATCTCAGTGACGCCAGATATTGTGCGGGAATGTACGTGGACCTGTTGGGTTTTGAGCTCGAGGAAGACTCGCCTAAATATGTCAGTCCCTCTCAATTTTCCGAAATCACCGGATGGGTTTCAGGTCCTGATTTCATAGGAGAATTTGACAAACTGGAAGCCAATCTGGTTCATCAGGTGATCGAAAACTACCCGGATCTAAACTGGGTGGAGCATTCGGATATTCGTACACTTTTTACCTTGGTAAAATCTGGAAAAAAGGGAATTTTAAAAATCCCGGTTGCAGATATCAATAAATTGGACGAAGCCATCATCAATGAAATTCAAGATCACGAAATTTCCCTTCATGTGTTCACCGAAGACAGGGTTTTGTCTGAATCCGAGATGGCTGATCTCCATCGATTGGCAGCCGAAGTTCCAGTTTTAATCGGCGGTAATCTTCAGCCGGATTTGTTGGTCAACCTTCCCGAAAAGCTCGGATTAAAAGGAATCGCTCTTGATGGCGGAGAGGAAATCAAACCGGGCCTGAAAGATTTTGACGAATTGGCAGAAATACTCGAAGCACTAGAAATTGAGGATTAAGAAGCAAATAAAAAGCAAATCCCGCCCTAATATAGAGCGGGATTTATTTTTTGAGCGGACTTTTCTCTTCGGATTAACTATCCCAAAGATCAGATGGCTTATAGGGACTCTGAGGTCCTGTGAAAAAGCTCCCATCTACAAAGCGATGGGAAACTCCTATATTTTTGAGCGCCTCAAGATCCTCTTGATCCAATTCCAGTTCTGCAGCTTTTAGATTTTCTTGAATTCTCCCTTGGTTTACTGATTTTGGGATGACTACAATATCCCTTGAGATGGACCAGGCAATAAGGACCTGTCCCACGGATGCATCATGCTTTTGGGCAATGTCTTTAACTACTTGATTTTCCAATAATTTGGGGTCGTCTTTGTGTCTCTCTGCCCTGCTATCCGGCGAACCTAAAGGACTATAAGCAGTCATCAAAATTCCATTGCTTTTGCAAAACTCCACCAACTCCTCTTGCGGTAAAAAGGGATGCATTTCCACTTGATTCATTTCTGGCTTTTGACCGGAGACCGACATGATTTCGGTTAGTTTTTTCTGATTAAAATTAGAAACCCCGATATGTTTGGCTTTACCATGAATTCTCTGCTCTTGCATGGCCTGCCAGGTTTGTGTCAACGGCACGTCCTGATAAGTATAAAATTCCTCCCGGTGTGAGGCAAAACCTACCCCGTGCTTGAAAGAAATTGGCCAGTGAACCAAATATAAATCCAAATAATCCAGTCGGAGATCATTCAAAGTCTTATCCAATGCCGGTCCCACGTCCTCATAGCGGTGCGAGTCATTCCAGAGTTTGGAAGTAATAAATACCTCAGAGCGCTTGACCAATCCATCACCGAAAGCATCTGCCAAACCTTGGCCTACCTCCTTCTCGTTCTGATAGATGGCAGCACAGTCTATGTGTCTATATCCGGCTTCCAATGCCCAATAAACTGCCTTTCGGACTTCTCCTGGTTTACTTTTCCAAGTGCCCAAACCGATAATCGGCATGGTATCTCCATTTTCAAATCTGACTATATTCATTTTGGATTTAGGTTTTTTATGGTTGGGTTTAGATTCTGATTGATTTCTCCAAAAGTTAATCAATCTACTTTTCTTTCTAAGTATTTTTTAAAACGATTCATCACCCAAAGGTGAAATCTTGCCTGAGTAGTAACGTATACGTACCAAGGCAATCTCGGAACAAACTCATGAATGGCAGATAAAATATAACTGCCACCCAACACACCCCTAAACTCCAGCCATCCATAATCAAATCGCTTAACCAGCCATCCTCCTGTGATATAAAAAAGCTGACGGTCATTGTCACTTCGATCCGGAATCATGGTCAATTGAAGCATGGGTTTCTTGCCCCATAAGAGGTGAAATCCGATATCTCCGGTTTCCGTTCGCTTTCCATTGATGAGGAATTTGAAAAAGCTCGGCAACCAAATATTGTAGCGATTTGCCACCCAGGTAGCCGAATGTCCACTTCTATTACTCATTCGCTGAATACTACGAACGGTATTTCTCACGCCTTTATTCTTGTAAAAAACCGGTAAAACAGGATTTTCCTTTGAGTTCAGCGCGATATCCGCAGCTTCTTCATAGCTGAGATAATCGATTTCTTTTTCTTTAAATGCCAATTCAGGGGTAACTGTCAAGGTATGGCGTAGACTTTCTACCAAAGGCGAAACCAGCTGCGGAGGACTTTCTCCGAATATACCCACCCATAATTTACTTAACCCTAAAGAAAAAACAGGAACAGAGAATACGAGCCTTTTTTTACCCATTACTTTGGCAGTACGTTCAAGCATATTCCGGTAGGTCATCACCTCAGGATTTCCGATTTCGATCACTTTGTCAAAAACCTGGGCATTACCAATACAGGTATCCATGATATCCAAGGTATCCCTCAAAGAAATCGGCTGAGTTTCGGATTCAGTCCATTTAGGACACATCAAAACAGGCAGTTTTCTAACCAGATTTTTGATCATATCAAAACTCGAGCCTCCAGGTCCTACAATGATAGATGCTCTCAAAGCCGTGAGTTTGGCGGATCGAGATCCCAAGGTTCTCTCTACTTCCAAGCGGCTTCTCAGATGGCGAGAAAGCTTACTTTCAGGCTCCTCTGGAAGCAAGCCTCCCAAATAGATGATTTGCTGAACTTGGTTCAATGCCGCTGCCCTACTAAAATTATCTGCCAGCAATAAATCCGTATCTTCAAAACTCCCCTGATTTAATCGCGTCGAGGCATTCATCGAATGCACCAAATAAATGGCAACATCCACTCCATTGAGCGCCTCCACGGTACTCGTAATCGAATACAATTCCACTTGCCTCCACTCTACTTCGGGATGAGGATTTTTTTTCACCTTTTTCCGACTGAGTGCTACAATATGATATTTATCTTTGAACTGATGAATAAACCAACGACCGATATATCCTCCAGCCCCAGCTATTGCTACGGTTGGTTTTCGTTGATCAAAGGTGCTTGAGACTGGCTTCATAAAAATGATTTCATAAATAATAACTCAAAAAGGAAAGGCCTGTTTGGAAATATCCTATGCAAAAAGTTATTATCAGCCCAATTTAGAGACTTAATCCAACATTTGCGGATCAAAACCGATAATAGTTTTCTCCTTTACCTCTCTACAACAAACTCCCCCATCAATAATTCCCCAAGCTTTCCACATAGCTAGACCAATATGCGTCTGCCTCCTCAAAACTAAGCTCCCCGTCAAACACAATAAGTCGATAGTTCAGCTTGTATTTTTGACCAAAATCCAATTTCCATTCTTCTTCTCTAATGGGTGTAAAGCCCAAAAAAACATTACCTTTTCCTCCATTGGAATCTGAAGGCCAAACCCGTAAAGGCTCGGGATGAGAGTGGTTTTTTGGATTGCTCAAAATCAAAATTCCACTTTTGCCGGAGGCATGTTGACTTTCACCAATGAGCATAATCCATCGCGCTCTTGAAGCATCCGCTTCATCTCTAGATTTGGACTCAGAGGTCAGAATTTGGCTGGTAGCTGAGCCCCAAGTTTCCACAGCTCGGATGAAAACTCCTCCCCCATATCGATATTGATCCAAAACCATTCCCGAAGGAATCATGGTCCAAAATTCACGCTGATAATCCAATACATAACGATTCGAATCAATCGGCTCTAGGGAGATCGTCAGCTCTTCTTCCATTGCCAAGTTACCCTTAGCCGAAGCTGTTAAATCGATGTGATTTTGGCTTACGGTGATCAGGGCACGGTTTGATTCCTCTTTTTTCTGTAAAATTTCTCCAAAATCCACTCTTCCCTTTTCATCTCCCAAATTCCAAAAATCAACTGACCTTCCCTCTATGGTCGCTCTCGTCCACGGTCCCCAAAGTCCATAATGATGATAATGGTCTTCTGGCTGAATCCGAGTCAAAACCTGTCCGCTTAAGGTTCTCAGTGGATGAATAAACCCCGACATGGCAAAGGATTCATTTATACCTTCCGGAACTTTGGCGGTTGCAGTTTGATAGCTGAGTACTGTATTGGAATTTATCAGAAAATCAATACCAGAAGAAGATTCCCGTAATTCCACTTGTTGGCCGAAGGCGGAAAAAGAAACCAGGATCAAAAATTGCAATCCAAATAAAATTCTTTTGATAGACATAAAATTTTCAAGTTATTGGGTGATGCCTATGAAGTTATGACTTTACTGAACAAATTCCTTCTACTAACCCACTTGTTACCCATGAAACCCTCTTTAATCTACGGAATCCTTTTCCTTTTTTTCTGCGGTATTTCCCAAGCCCAAGACCTTCAGGAAGTGTCCTTGGATGATAGCTGGAAATTGAAAATTCAAAATTTAGCCCCAGAAAAATCAACCTTTAAAAGCTCCGGAAAAAAGAAGGTTTTGATTTTTTCACTGCATACCGGATTTGAGCATTGGGTCATTCCGCACACCGAAGAAATGCTCAAAATCATCGGTCAAAAAAGCGGGATTTTTGAAATGGTTGCCAGTAAAAATATTGAGGAATTTGAGGCGGGAAACTTAGAAAACTACGATGCAATTATCCTAAATAACACCTGCTCCAAACCCGATCACCGCAATTTATTTTGGGACAAACTCCGAGAAGAATCAAATGAGGACTCGGTTATTCTGATGAAAGAGGCTTTGCAGTTGGAAAAAAATCTGCTCGATTACGTAGCAAATGGAGGCGGATTGATGGTACTACATGGAGGAATAACCACTCAAAATTCCTCAACTGAATTTGGTAAACTGATCGGAGGAAGCTTTGACTATCATCCTCCACAGCAAAATTTCCGGGTTTATCTCGAGGATCCCGAGCATCCGCTCGTTCAGGCTTTTCCCAAAGAAGGATTTGAGCATATCGATGAGCCTTATTTTTATAAGAATGCCTACGATAAAGGTGATTTCAAGCCTTTGCTTTATTTCAAAAATTCAGAAATCGAAAAACAGCGAAATGGTCAAACCGACCCAAGAGAAAAAATCTACGTCGCATGGATTAGATCAGAAGGTGATGGAAAAGTTTTTTACGCTTCCCCTTCTCACAATGCGCAGAGTTTTGAAAACCCCGATTTGCTCCAATTTTATTTGGATGGAATGCAGTATGTCATAGGTGATGTGGAATGCGATGAAACGCCTGTCGGTCGCTGATCAAAGAATCTCTTCTAATCGAAGAAGTCTATTCATGGCTTCTTCCAGTTCCCTTTCTTCCTTGGCAAAACAAAAACGAATAAACTGATTATCCGTCCCATTATGATAAAAGGATGAAACGGGAATACAGGCCACTTTCAGTTTTTTGCACATGAGTTCGGCCAGCTTTTGATCGCTGATCTTGGATAAATGACCATAGCTGGCCATTTGAAAAAAGCTTCCTTGAGTTGTGCTGAATTTCAGTTTGGTTTGTTTCAATCCTTCCAAAAATAGGTTTCTTTTTTTCTCATAAAATTCCTGAATCGATTGATAGTGATCCGGATTTTCCAAATATTCTGCCAGAGCAAATTGAATCGGAGTGACTGTACTAAAAGTCAGAAATTGATGGATTTTACGAAATTCCTTTGTCAATTCCTTTGGCGCGATACAATAGCCGACTTTCCATCCTGTGACATGAAATGTCTTTCCAAAGGAACCACAAACAAACGTTTTCTTTCTCAACTCCTCATTCCCAAGTAGGGATAAATGGGCTCGACCATCGAAAGTAATATGCTCATAAACTTCATCGCTAACCACAAAAATATTCCGGTCCCGGATCAAGTCCGCCAAGATCTTTAAATCCTCAGCTGTCCACACATATCCGGTCGGATTATGAGGCGAATTGACGACAATCAATTTGGTCTTAAAGCTCACCGCAGATTTGATCCGATCCCAATTCACGGAGAAATCAGCTTCATTGAGTGAGATATGGATCGGAATTCCTCCATTTAGAATAATAGCCGGCTCATAGCTATCGTAAGCAGGCTCTAAAATCAAAGCCTCGTCGCCAGGGCGGATTACGGTGCTGATTGCGGCAAAAAGTGCTTCAGTGGCTCCGGAAACGATCGTCACTTCCTCTTGGTAGTCCGGCAAAAAACCATAACATTTTTCTGTTTTTATTGCCAGATTTTTTCTCAAGGACTCAATACCGCTCATCGGAGCATATTGATTGTGACCAAGTTTGATGTATTTCGCAACCAAATCCAATAATACCGAATCCGCATCAAATCCCGGAAAGCCTTGCGAAAGATTGATCGCCCCCTGATCCTTGGCCATTTGAGACATGATCGTGAAAATAGTGGTTCCGGTATTGGGGAGTTTTGATCGGATATTCATCGGTGGAAATCGTATTTTAGTCGCAAGAAAGAAGGGAAGATAGACACTTCATTAAGTAATATCAAAAATGCAATGGAAAGCTTTCAAGCAAAAATCCAGAAGTTTGACTTTAATCACTGGCAATATCACGTAGCGGTTTCGGATGAAATTGCCACAAAATTCATTGACGTAGATCATCGAAGAGTATTGGTTTGGATCGATTCCCTTGGTCCTTTTCACATGGCCTTGATCAAGTCAAAACATTATTGGTACCTGATGGTCAATCGGCAGATTCGTGAAAAACTCGGGCTTGAAGACGGCTCAACTGTTTCGGTCCAATTGGAAAAAGATCAAAGTGAGTTTGGACTGGAGCTCCCCGAAGAATTTGAAGTTTTGATGGATCAGGATGAGGAAGGTCGTATTTATTTCAATGGATTGACCCCCGGAAAACAGCGAAGTTTGATTCATTTGGTAGTCAGGGTAAAAAATCCTGAAAGTCGGATGAAAAAATCTTTGGCGATCATGCATCATTTGAGATTGGCAAAAGGAAAGTTTGATTTTAAGCAGTTGAATGAGTTGATCAAGTACTACAATAACTTATAAAAAAAGGGAGTCGAAACTCCCTTTTCTTGTCAATCCTTTTTGTCCAGTCCCATCCGCTCGCGGCGAGTCTTTTTATTGGCTGCTGTTTTTGGTCTACTTGCTCCGAAAGTTCCGCGGTTAATCTTTCCTCTTTTGGTTTTCAAATCTCCTTTTCCCATATAGATTATTGATTTTGGTGAAACATGTCACTAAATTAAAAAATCGTAAAATTCAAGTCAAATCCTGTTTTTCAGCCCGATAATCAATGCTCAATCAAAATCTTTTGTAACTTGAATTAATAGATTAATCCTCTACCATTTGTGTTTGAAATCAACTGTGACTTAGGCGAAGGAATTGCTAATGAAGATCTAGTTCTTCCATTTATCGATGCGGCAAGTGTAGCTTGCGGAGGCCATATTGGTGATGCACATAGCATGCGAAATACGCTCAAACGCTGTATCGATTTTGGCAAAAAAGCTGGGGCTCATCCCTCCTATCCGGATCCTCAAAATTTTGGACGAAAGTCTTTGATCATATCCGACAAAAAATTACTCGAAAGTCTTCAAAGACAAATTGACGTTTTTTTGACTATCGCCGGGCAACTTCAAGTCCCCATAGATCACATCAAGTTTCATGGTGCCTTATACAATGATGCAGCAAAAAAAACCGAGTTGGCAGAAGTTCTGTGTGAGTTTATATCCGAAAATTACCCTTCCGTTCCTTTGTTTGTTCCGCCCCATTCCGCTATTGAAAAAGTGGCTAAGGAAAAAGAAATTCCTATCAAGCGTGAGCTATTTGGCGATCGGGCTTACACGGACAATTATTTACTTCTTTCACGTTCAAAAGAACATGCGCTCTTTACTGAATTAGCCGAGGTAGAAAGTCACTTGAAAGCAATCATCGAGGATGGAATAATCGAAAGTAATTCCGGAAAAAAACTACCCATAACTGCCGAAACGATTTGTTTTCACGGAGACAATCCCGGAATCCTTTCTTTCCTCCCCATAATCCGACAAAAATGGTGGCATTAATCCCATCGATAAGAACCATCAGTCCCAGACTTACGGAGTTGTTTTGGGATGTCCCAGTTTCCGACGAGCTGTTGGAAATGAAAATCTATATTTTATCAGAAATCAGTAAGAATTTCGCACCCTCCATCGAGGATATTAGAAGCGGATTCAAAACTATTTCTATCCAGTGGAAAGAGCGATATGGTAATTTTGGCTTTGAAGAATTTTTGGCTAATCTGAGTTTAAAGCCAACTAGTCTTGACACAAAAACCTGGGAAATACCCGTATGCTACGATCTTGAATTTGGATTTGACCTAGACCGACTGGCAAAATTAAAACCCATAACTATTGAGGAGTTTATCCATCTTCATTCATCTCCAACCTACCGAATTCACTTTATCGGATTCTTGCCCGGTTTCCCCTATTTATCTGGCTTGGATCCGAAATTGACGACCCCCCGAAAATCACAACCTGATCGGGCGATTCCATCAGGATCCGTGGCAATTGGCGGAAATCAAACAGGGATATATCCTCAGCAGAGCCCCGGAGGCTGGCATGTCATTGGTCGTACCCCAATTCGTGTTTTCAATTCCAAAGCTAGTCCACCTGTTTTTTTTGAAATGGGTGATCAGATTAAATTCAAACCTATTTCCAAAGAAGAATTTGAAGGATTAAAGAATTTTAACCCTTTGCAATTATCATGATCCGAGATCCAGCTTTTGCAAAAATTATCAAAACAGGACCGGGCACGAAGGTGATTGACCTAGGTCGAAAAGGATGGGGAAAATTCGGAATACCAAGCGCTGGACCTATGGATATCTTAGCTTTTCGATGGGTAAATCACATCCTGAGGAATCCAGAAAACTCGGCGGTTTTGGAAGTTCAACAGCCTGGACTTGTACTCAATTTTGAAGCTCCTACGCTGATCGGACTAGCGGGAGCCCAAGCTGAAATAAAATTGAACGGAGTTCAAAAAAATAGTGGTTGCCTACTGGAAATCCCAGCAGAAAGTGAGTTGAAAATCGGAGGTTTTGATAAGGGTTCCATTTTGTATTTGGGAATCAAACAGGGAATCCAAAGTGAATCGAAATTGGGTTCCAAAAGCTTTTTTGAAGGAATCACCGAACAAATTCAATTTTCCAATGGGGATAAATTCATGTATTTCACGAATCAGGAGATCCCTACCTTTAAGGCAAGGGCAAATCCTGTGTTTTCTACCAGCTATCAGGACAAAACCCATATCAGAGTCTATCCGGGACCGGAGTGGGATTTGCTCCAAAAAGAGATGCAAGACCAATTATTAAACCATACTTTTTTAATTACTCCGTTTAAAAACAGAATGGGTGCGCAAATAGACAGTCCTTTTAAAAATGAGTATTCATCAATCGCCACCGCAGCCGTTTTTCCCGGAACTGTCCAATTAACTCCGAGTGGCAAACTGATGATTTTGCTTCAGGATGCCCAAGTGACGGGAGGTTATCCAAGAATTTTACAACTGGAAGAAAATGACCTTCCAGCGTTCAACCAACTGAAAACTGGCCATGAATTTAGATTTGAGCTTCAATCTTTCACCTAAAAATTGAAATAATTAAGCAGAGAATTGAGATAGACACTTAGGTCAATTATATTAGGTTTTTATAACTAATCAGCCATGAACAAATCTCTTGAATCACAAATAGCAGCCCAAGGCATGAATCCGGAAACGGTCGCCAAACAGATCGAAAATTTCAAATCCGGTTTCCCATTTTTAAAAATAACCGGTCCAGCTACCCCCACAGATGGAATCAAAGTCCTGAGTGAGGAGGAAATCCAACATCATCTGGAAACTTATCCTCAAAAAGCAGCAAAAATCGAGGTAGTCAAATTTGTCCCGGCATCAGGTGCTGCTTCGCGCATGTTCAAAGATTTATTCGCCTTTCTGGAGGGAAACGGGGATTTGTCCTCTAGTAGCTTCGTTCAGAAATTTATTGATCAGATCGAAAAATTCGCTTTTTACCCGGAATTGGATCAGGCCCTTCGGGAAAAGAGAAGCAGTATAAATGACTGTTTGGATCGGCAAGATTATAAGGAAATCATCGCCACTCTTCTTCAGGAGGATGGTTTGGGCTATGGGAATCTTCCTAAGGGACTTTTACGCTTTCACAGCTATGGAGATACCAAGCGAACTCCAGCCCATGAGCATTTGATCGAAGGAAGTCAATATGCCGTTGGAAAAAATGAAACGGTAAAAATTCACTTTACCGTATCTCCCGAGCACGAGGAAAAATTTAAAAATGAAATTGCCTCAATCCTTCCGGGATTGGAATCTGAAACCGGGCTGAGGTTTGAGGTGACTTATTCCCAGCAAAAGAAATCCACCGATACAATCGCGGTGACCACAGAAAATGAACCATTTATCGAAGAAGATGGAAGTATTTTATTCAGACCTGCGGGACATGGGGCTTTACTGGAAAACCTTAATGACATCGAGGCCGACCTGATTTTTATCAAAAACATTGACAATGTCGTTCCTGATCGATTGAAGGAAACGACGAAAAATTACAAGGCTGCAATCGGAGGAGTTCTTTTAGCTATCCAAGAAAAGGTGTTTGCGATTCTCGAAAAACTCGAAACAGATATGTCAGGGGAAAATCTAGCCCTTGCAAAAAAATTGTATTGGGAAGAATTAGGCGGAAAATTACCGGGTGATTTCGAAGCTCAACGTGAAATAGACCAAGCTAAATTTATAAAGGAAAAACTCAATCGACCGATTCGCGTCTGTGGCATGGTCAGAAATACCGGAGAACCCGGAGGTGGGCCTTTTTGGGTGCTTGAAGAAGATGGAAGCCAATCGCTACAAATATTGGAAACCGCACAAATTGATCTCAATGATCCCGATTCCAAAAGCCATTTTCAAGCAGCTACCCATTTCAACCCGGTGGATTTAGTCTGTGGAACCAAAAACTATAAGGGGGAAAAGTTTGACTTATTGGAGTTTCGTGATCTGAAAACGGGCTTTATTACTGAAAAATCAAAAAGTGGACGCGAATTGAAAGCTTTGGAACTGCCAGGCCTATGGAACGGATCCATGGCAAACTGGAACACGATTTTTGTGGAAGTCCCCTTGATTACCTTCAATCCGGTAAAAACCGTAAATGATTTACTCAGGGATGAGCATCAATAAAAATTAGAAAGCTGAAGTGAGAAAGATGAAAAAAATCAGTCTTCAGCTTCCTAATTTATTTCACTCAGCTTTAGGAAGCCCCTTAAAAAACCCTGTGTAGCATTTTCGAATTTAATCTATCAATCTAATAGAATCTCTGCTGGAATTTTTAACCCTTTATATAATGACTTAATCATACCCAAAGTCAAACCTCTTTTTCTATTAAGAATCTCACTTACTCTACTCTGACTACCAAGGTATTTTACCATATCGGCTTTAGTCATTCCCATTTGGTCCATTCGAAATTTGATAGCATCAATCGGGTCAGGCGGAGCAATAGGATAATGTTTCATCTCGTAGGACTCAATCAAAGTCACCAATAAATCTAGTTCATCGCCTTCAGGTGTATCTTTTCTTGCTCCCCATAATTCTTCAACCCTGCTGAGAGCAGAATTGTAATCTTCTTCTGTTTTTATTGGTCGAATATTCATAATCAAATCGTTTTTACATCAATTTTATCATATTGTTTATGCGTTCCTATGAATCTTATGAAAATCACTTGAAACTCATAGTCAATCGCGACAACTAACCTATAATCATTGCCTTTGACATTGAAAACTACGCGTCCCTCTCCAATAATACTTGCACTTTTAAATTGTTCTTTTAGCTCGTTTGAAGTTTTCCACTCAGCTGCTTTAGCATCATGATACCAAGCCCTCAATGAGGCTTCAGAATCTGAGTATTCTGGCTTTTCAAAGAACTCTCTTAAAGTTCTGAAGGCAATGATTCTCATGATTCAAATATACAAAATCAATCTATTTTTTCCCAATTTGGGATATTCTATTCTTCTGACTGTCTAGCAGCTAAGCGGAATAGGCTTGCCATTGAAATTTACAAGAGCGATACAAAATTTCGAAAAAATTAAAACTCCCAAATTTATTAATCCCGGTGATGGATAATTTTTTCTTCTAACTTTAACCCTCTCTAGTCCCCTGATAGAGTTCATATTTCAAAAGGCGACAATCAATCGTTCCATTCCAAAATTCAATTCTCCGGCTGGCTTTGAGTCCTACTTTTTTGGCTAATTCCATATTTCCCGTAAAAATATAACCTCGATAGCCCGCACATTTTTGTTTCATAAAATCCCCTATTCGCTTATAAATCGCCTCCAGCTCTGCTTCCTCACCCAGCCGCTCTCCGTATTCGGGATTAAACATGATGACCCCACGCGGCCTTTCGGGAATCGGCGTTTCGGCAAAGTCGCATACTTCAAACTGTATCATATGATCCACTCCTGCTGTGGCGGCATTTTCTTGTGCAAATGAAATTGCCTGAAGGGAAATATCCGAGGCAATGATTTTGAGTTCGGGGATTTCAGTGATTTTACTTTTCAGCTTGGTTACTTTGGCTTCATAAGCACTTGAGTCATATCCCAAAATAAATTGAAAAGCGTAATGATCCCGATAGAGTCCAGGATATCGTTTGGTAGCCATCAAAGCAGCTTCGATTGCCAAGGTACCCGATCCACACATGGGGTTGATAAAAGGCACACGGGTATTCCATTCAGTAGCATAAATGGTAGCCGCTGCCAAATCCTCCATCATGGGAGCTTTTCCTGGGATTTTTCGATAGCCATGCTTGGCCAGCGTCTCACCTGAGGTGTTGATGTATACGTTAGCGTGGTTTTCTTTCCAAAAAACCTGAAAAACCAAGCCGTCAAAATCAGAACCGGAATCAGGTCTACGTCCAAATTTTTCACGAAACCGATCTACGATGGCATCTTTGACTTTTACATTGACGATAAGCGGCGTAGTCACGGATTCATTATCCACGACCGAATTGACTGAAAAATACCCGTCCACATCCAGATAATCCTCCCAGGGGATCGATTTCATCCGACGATAAATATCATCGGCATGCCTGAGATAAAAGGACTTAATTTCATAAAGCACATGTGAGGCGGTCCGAAGATGGAGGTTTAGATCCATACATTCCTCAAGAGAGGCTTTGATTTCCACGCCAGTTCTACCGACAGATTCCGGCACAAAACCCAATTCACGGATTTCTTTTTCCAAGTATGAAACAGAGCGGTCCTTGCAAGTGACAAAAACTTTTTCCTTCTGATTAAAATCAAGCATGTGCAAAAGTAGGGATTTCGAACCAATCCCTGCTAAAAGCCCAATCTGTGAAATCTATAATTTTTTTGGGGAAAGCCGCAAACGATTGCGTAATTTCAAGCTGTGACTATTTGTTGCAGTGAGCCAAAATCTTGAATTTAGAAAATGAATTAGCAACCCAAAACATGAAAAAGCATTACTCTAAACTATTCCCCACACTTGCCTCGGCCCTTATTTTAGCATGCTCCGCGCCAGAAAAACAAAATGATGGTTGGCAGGAATTATTCAATGGTGAGGACCTGACCGGATGGAAAGCCGTCGCCGGAACTGCTGAATTTTCTGTAGAAGACGGCGTTATTGTCGGAACAGCAGTCGCCGGTTCTCCCAATACTTTTCTGATCTCGGAGGAAAGTTATGGTGATTTTGTCTTAGAACTCGAGCTCAAAGTGGAGCATGAAACCTCAAACTCGGGAATTATGGCAAGAGGGCAGTTTGACCCGGAAGCCCGAGACGGAAATGGGCTGGTTTACGGATATCAAATCGAAGCTGACCCAACCGATCGCGGATGGTCAGCAGGTGTTTACGATGAAGCAAGACGGGGATGGCTTTATCCCCTGGAGCTCAATCCTGAAGCAAAAACGGCCTTCAAACTAGGTGAATTCAATCAATACAGAATCGAAGTCATCGGCGATGAAATCAAAACCTGGCTCAACGGTCAGGAAGTTGCCTATGTCGTGGACGATATGGACAACAGTGGATTTATCGGTTTACAAGTCCATAGCATTTCCAATCCCGAGGACTCGGGGAACAAAACCTATTTTAGAAACATCCGCATCAAAACCGAAAACATTGAGCCAACACCTTTTCAAAAGGATCTTTTTGTAGTCAATAATCGACTCAACGAATTGACCGATTATGAAAAAAATCAGGGATGGCGATTACTCTTTAATGGTGAAAATGCAGAAGGTTGGGTGGGTGCTTATAAAGACAGCTTTCCCGATTTTGGCTGGTCAGTCAATGAGGGGATTTTAACCATTGCCGAGTCCGACGGTGGAGAATCTACCAACGCGGGAGATATTGTGACTACCGAGGAATTCAGCGCATTTGACTTTGCTTTTGAATTTAAGCTTTCCGAAGGAGCCAATAGTGGAGTTAAATATTTTGTCACTTTGGAAGAGGAAAATACCGGATCGGCAATCGGACTGGAATATCAAATTCTTGATGACGAAAGACATCCTGATGCCAAAATGGGCCGGGAAGGGAATCGTACCTTGGCTTCTTTATATGACCTGATCAAAGCTGAAAAACAGGATCGATTCCTCAAACCCATTGGGGAATGGAATAAAGGAAGAATCGTCGTACACCCAGACAATAAAGTGGAGCATTACCTAAACGGTATCCAAGTCCTGGAATATGTTCGTGGATCTGAGGAATTCCGGGATTTGGTCGAAATCAGCAAATATAAGGTTTGGGAAAACTTTGGCGAGGCTCCTCAAGGACACATTCTCCTGCAGGATCACGGCAATGAAGTAAGCTTTAAAAACATCAAAATCAAAACCCTGAATTAACCACCTGAATAACCATGAAAAATCAAAACAGAAGAGATTTTCTCAAGAAAAGCACGGCAGCCACATTAGGGCTTTCCGCACTCGGTGCCGTTGGATTTTCGGCTAAATCATACGGTAGAATCTTAGGAGCCAATGACCGACTCAATGTCGCTATCGCAGGCTTGGGAAGAAGAATGGGCGCTTTTTATGAGCCCATAGCACTGCAGTCCTCAAATGTAAATCTGCTTTACCTGTGCGATGTCATGCAGCGGCAAATGACCAATGCAGCCAATAATTTCAGCAAGCATATTGACTATCAACCTACTCTTGAAGGGAATATAATTAAAGTATTGGAAGACAAGGATTTGGATGTATTGATCAACGCTACACCAGACCATTGGCATGCACCGGGAACCTGGCTTGCCATGGAGCGTGGAAAACACGTCTATGTAGAGAAGCCCTGCTCCCATAATCCCCGCGAAGGCGAACTGCTGATCGCTTTGCAAAAGAAATATAATAAGGTGGTTCAAATGGGAAATCAGCAGCGATCAGCGCCAGAAAGCAGAGAAATCATCACTGCAATTCATAATGGCGAAATCGGAAAAGCTTATAAGGCGGTAGCCTTTTATTCCAATGCCCGAGGTGAAGTAGTCAACCCCTCACCTGCCCCCGTTCCGGAAGGCTTGGATTGGGAACTATTCCAAGGACCTGCTCCACGGAAACCTTACATGCACGACACTTGGGATTACAACTGGCACTGGTACGGATGGGATTATGGAACCGCCGAGACGGGCAACAATGCCACACATGAACTCGATGTGGCAAGATGGGCGCTACAGGTAGATTATCCGGAGCAAGTATTCGTCGATGCAGCAAAAGAACATTACCCCAATGACGGATGGACCATGTACGATACCATGGAAGCTACTTTCAGATTCAAAAATGGTTCGACTATCATTTGGGATGGAAAAAGTAGAAATGCCTACAGCACCTACGGTTCAGATCGGGGAACGATCATTTTTGGGACAGAAGGAAGCGTTTTTGTCAACAGAAATGGCTACAAACACTACGACCGAGGTGGGAAGTTGATCAAAGACAGTACGTCTGGAGGGTCGGAAGCTGGGACAGCCCTTGGTGGCGGAGGAGACATGAGTACTACCCACGTGGTTAATTTCTTCAATGCTGTGAGAGGTACGGAAAAGCAAAACTCCAACATCGAGGAGGGTGCCATCAGTTCACTGATGTGTCACTTGGCAAATATCGGCTACCGAACCGGAGAACTACTGGAATGCGATCCTTCATCAGGACGAATCACCAATTCTGAGGAAGCCATGAAGCTGTGGTCCCGAACTTATGAAAAGGGCTGGGAACCGCCACAGGTTTAAAATTTTTCAGAGCCGCTTCTGAGAAGGGGCGGCTTTTTTTCACCTCACAAGGGTAGATTCTCTGATTGTCAATTGGCTGGGTAATGAAATTACTTCATTGGGTAAATCCGGCTGACGGGGTTTGGTCAGTTTTTTAATTAGGATTTTGGCGCATTCCTGTCCTATAGCCTCGGCGGGTTGAGTAATGGTGGTGAGTGATGGATTCAAAAGATTTGGAATGCTCATATTCGAAAAAGAAATCACTTTCAAATCATCCGGAATCGAAAGATTGTTTTTTTTGACTGCATGATAGGTAGATAGGGCCAGCTTTTCTACTGAAGCCAAAATCCCATCCGGACGATCGCTCGACTGAAGCAATGCTTTGATCAATTGAATATTTTCCTCATCCTGATGACTACAGCAAATACTTAAGTTGGAATCAGCTTCAATACCCTCCTTTTTCAAGGCATCCAAATAGCCCCGATATCGCTCTCGGGTGATGGAAAGCTCCTTGCTGAGCATCAAAAATGCAATGCGTTTACACCCCTGCTGGATCAAGTGCCTGGTTCCTTCAAAAGCACTTTCGTAGTCATTGGTGATAAATTTGGTTGTCGGAATTTCCCCGCAAACCCGATCAAAAAATAAAATGGGAAGACCTCGATCATAAAGATTTTTCAAATGGGAAATATCACTGGTTTGGCTGGAAACCGACATCACAATGGCATCCGCTCTTCCATTTTGCAAAAGGGAAACGATTTTTTTCTCCTTTTCCACATCTTCATGGGTGCTGTATACCAATAGATGATAGCCATGCTCAGAGGTGATCGACTCGATTCCATCGATGACTTGAGCAAAGAAATTATTGATCCGCTCGGGAATAATCACAGCAATGGTTTTACTTTTATTTTCCCGAAGACTTCGTGCAAACGGATTGGGCTGATAGTTCAAATGCTCAGCCATGGAGATGACTTTTTTCTTTGTGGCTTCCGAAATCTCGTAACTATCGTTCAACGCTCTAGACACGGTTGATGGGGCAAGATTGAGTTTTGAAGCCAATTCCTTCAAGCTGATACCGTTTTTCATAACGTTTTTGGGAATAATGGTTTAAAAATCAACAAAATCAGTTTGGAATTAAAATGGATTGGGATAAATGGTCTGAAATATTCGCAAACGATTTCGTAGTTTAATGTAATAAAACCTGTAATTCGAGGTAAATTCAAGGGTACAAAACATTAAAATTTCAGGACTCTAAACTCCATGAATTCACCAAATCAGCCCACTTTCTTTTTATCTGATGACTTTCTACTCCAATCGGATTTTGCCAAAGTTTTATATCATAGCTACGCAAAAAACCTCCCGATCATCGATTATCATAACCATCTTCCTCCATCGGAGGTAAATACCAATAGACAATTTTCAAATCTCACCGAAATCTGGCTGGCAGGAGATCATTACAAATGGCGGGCAATGCGAACCTTAGGGGTTTCCGAACGATTCATCACTGGAAATGCTGAAGCAAATGAGAAGTTTGAAAAATGGGCTTTCACGGTGCCATACACCGTAAGAAATCCACTCTATCATTGGACCCATCTGGAGCTGAATCGCTATTTTGGTTTAGAAGAGTTATTGTCCCAGAAAAATGCAGCAGAGGTTTATGCTCATTGTAATCAATTCCTCCAAACTCCGGATTTTCGTACGGTCCCTCTATTAACTAAAATGAATGTGGAGATAATCTGCTCAACGGATGATCCGGCAGATTCCCTAGATCATCATGTGGAGTTTGCTCAAAAAGGAAATTCCCTTCAGCTTTACCCCGCTTTCCGACCGGATAAATCCTATGCGATTGAAAATCCCGAAAGCTATCTTTCCTATTTGGAAAAATTAGGAGAAGCGGCCAAGTTGAAAATCGACTCTTTTGAAAACTTATTGGCTGCGCTTCAGGATCGGGTAGATTATTTTCACCACCGAGGATGTCGGCTTTCTGATCACGGATTGGAGCAGCTTTATTTTTTTGAAAAAGAAGACTTTCAGATCGAGGAACTATTCAGAAGGATTCGATTGGGGAAAGAGCTCAGTAAACCTGAAACTCAATATTTCAAGTTCAAAACCCTCCAATCCCTATGTCGCATGTACCACAAAAAAGGCTGGGTGCAGCAATTTCACTTGGGAGCGCTGCGCAATACCAATACGCATCAATTGCGGCAATTGGGTCCAGATACGGGATTCGATTCAATTGGGGATTTTGAACAGGCCGAAGCACTTGCGGGATTTTTAAATTCATTGGAAAAAAGCGAGCAGCTATCCAAAACTATCCTCTACAATCTAAATCCACGGGACAATGCCATTTTTGCCGCGATGATTGGTAACTTCAACGGAGGAGAAATCAAGGGCAAAATCCAGTTTGGTTCGGGTTGGTGGTATCTCGACCAAAAGGAAGGAATGGAAGCGCAAATCAATACGCTTTCGAATATGGGACTGATTTCTTGCTTTGTGGGAATGCTAACAGATTCCCGTAGCTTCCTTTCATTTCCGAGACATGAATATTTCCGAAGGATTCTCTGCAATCTTTTTGGGCAGGATGTACAAAACGGAATCCTCCCTTGGGATGAAAAATGGCTCGGAAAAATCATCGCTGATATTTGTTATCACAATGCAGCAAACTATTTTGACTTTTCACCCTCAAACTTTGATCTTAAATAATGAACACGAACCTATTTGACCTTACAGGAAAAAAAATCGTCTTTTCCGGTGCCACAGGAGTATTGGGACATACCATGAGCCTACACTTGGCCAAGGAAGGAGCGGAAATCATTATACTCGGTAGGACCGAAAGTAAAATGACCCAATTGCTCGCGGATATCGAAGTGGCTGGTGGAACCGGCAGCGGCTACCGCTGCGATGTGACCGATCCCATCAGCGTGGAAAATGCAGCTAGACGAATCGAAGCCGATTATGGAACAATCGATATCCTGATCAATGCGGCCGGTGGAAATATGCCCGGAGCGGTCATCACTCCCGACCAAAATTTTCTTGACTTGGATACAGCATCTTTAAAAAATGTCATCGATCTAAACTACATGGGGACAGTTTTACCCATCAAATTTATCCTTCCATTGATGCTTAAAAAGAGAAAGGGTAATATACTAAATATCAGCTCAATGGCAGCATCTCGTCCGATGACCCGAGTAATGGGTTATGCATCTGCAAAAGCAGCGATCGACAACCTCACCAAATGGCTATCAATCGAACTTGCATCTAAGCATGGACCGGATTTTCGAGTCAATGCTTTAGCCCCCGGATTCTTTCTCACGGAGCAAAATCGCACGCTTCTCACCAAATCAGACGGAGACCTCACGAGCCGTGGACAGCAGATTATCGCACATACTCCTATGGATAGATTTGGAAAACCGGAAGATCTACTCGGCGCATTGCAATGGCTCTGTTCCGATGCTTCGGCATTTGTCACCGGTACTGTGATCCCTGTTGATGGCGGATTTAGTGCTTATTCCGGTGTTTAATAAAACTCAAACCCAAAAAACATAACCTATGGCTTTTAAAATGGAACAAACCATGCGATGGTATGGCCCCGGTGATCCGGTCAGCTTAAGTGATATTCGACAAGCTGGCGCTACGGGTATCGTCACCGCACTTCACCACATTCCCAATGGAGATATTTGGACCCAAGAGGAAATTCAGCTTCGCAAAAAAACTATTGAGGACGCGGGGTTAACCTGGTCTGTGGTGGAATCCGTTCCGGTCCATGAACAAATCAAAACCCGAACCGGAGAATTCGAAAAACTGATCGCCAACTATCAACAAACGATACGAAATTTGGCTGCTGAGGGGGTTTTTACAGTTTGTTACAACTTTATGCCCGTTCTGGACTGGACCCGAACCGACCTCTTCAAAGAACTTCCCAATGGCGCCAAAGCCCTTTTTTATGAGAAAAAAGCCGTCCAGGCATTTGATCTCTTTATCCTAAAAAGACCAGCTGCATTTGAAGAATACACCAAAGAGGAAATCGAGGAAATAAGAAAGTATTACGAAGCTTTGAGTCCGGAGAAGCATCAATTGATCATCGATAATATTCTAAAAGGGCTGCCCGGTTCTGAAATTGGTTATACGCTGGATGAATTCCGGACAATGCTTCAAACCTACGATGGCATTGATGTCAAAAAACTTCAGGAGCATTTGCGTTTATTCCTAGACGCCATTGTGCCGGTAGCTGAGGAAGTGGGAGTATATATGACCATCCACCCAGATGACCCACCATTTTCACTTTATGGCTTGCCTCGGGTAGTATCCAGTGCAGCTGACGCCCGAAGAATCATCAAGGATAATCCCAACCCGCACAATGGACTTTGCTTTTGTACGGGAAGCTATGGTGTAAGGCCAGACAATGATTTGCCTGCCATGATGGCTGAGTTTGGTGATCACATCAATTTTATCCATCTCCGAAGCACCAAGCGGGATGAAGTCGGTAACTTTTTCGAAGATAATCATTTGGAGGGCGATGTGCCGATGGTGGCGGTGATTGATGAAATCCTCAAGGTGCAGGAAAGACGAGGCAAAAGCATCCCCATGCGTCCAGACCATGGCCATCAAATGCTGGATGATTTGAGCAAAAAAACCAATCCAGGTTACTCTGCCATCGGAAGACTCAAAGGACTAGCGGAAATCCGAGGTGTGGAAGAAGCCTTGCTATACACCAGAAAAAAATGAGCGAAAAGGAAAAAATGCTTTCCGGCCTACTCTATCAAGCCGGAGATCCCGAATTGACAGCAGATCGGATTAAAGCAAGAAAGCTACTGAAAGCATATAATCTCTCGGATCCTGAGGAAATCGAGGAAAGAAAAGGGCTTCTGAAAAAATTGATTGGTAAAAGCGGAGGGAATTTTTGGATTGAACCACCCTTTCAATGTGATTACGGGTATAATATCAGCGTTGGGGATGATGTGTTTATCAATTTTAACTGCTTGATTTTGGATGTCGTGCGAGTGAAGTTGGGGGATCGTGTGCTGGTAGCACCCAATGTTCAATTTTATCCAGCCACTCATCCTATCGATACCAAAACACGAGGTGAACTTTGGGAATTTGGAAAGGAAATTCATGTGGGTTCCGATGTCTGGATCGGAGGCGGAAGCATCATTTGTCCTGGAGTAAAAATCGGAAACGGATCAATTATTGGAGCCGGATCTGTGGTGACGAAAGATGTCCCCGAAGGAGTAATCGTAGCCGGAAATCCTGCAAGAGTGATTCGGGAGCTAGAAAAGTAGACTGAATCGCCGATCAACATCTACGATTAATCAATCAAATCTCATTTATAAAATTAGATTTCGGCGACATTTGCCTATTTTTGACCAAATTGATCTGAAAACCCTTTTAAGACAGAATGAAAAGAATTTTAGTAAGCGGAGGGGGTGGATTTTTAGGAAGCCACCTTTGCGAAAGATTGCTTCAGGAAGGCAATGAAGTCCTTTGTGTCGATAATTTTTTCACAGGAAACAGAAAAAATATCCATCATTTATTGGATGACAAAAACTTCGAATTGCTCAGACATGATGTCACCCACCCACTTTATGTAGAAGTGGACGAAATCTACAATCTGGCTTGTCCAGCCTCCCCTATCCACTATCAGTTTGATCCTGTTCAGACTACCAAGACTTCGGTGATCGGAGCTATGAATATGCTGGGCTTGGCAAAAAGACTTAAAATCAAAATTTTACAGGCTTCCACTTCGGAGGTCTATGGTGATCCGGAGATCCACCCCCAACCCGAATCCTACCGGGGAAATGTAAATCCAATCGGGCCTCGAGCCTGCTACGATGAAGGAAAGAGATGTGCAGAAACCCTGTTTTTTGATTACAACAGACAGCACAAGGTGCCAATTAAAATCATGCGTATTTTCAACACTTACGGGCCTCGAATGCATCCCAATGATGGACGTGTGGTCAGTAATTTTATCGTGCAGGCCCTAAAAGGTCAGGATATCACCATCTACGGCGATGGAAAACAAACCCGCTCCTTCTGCTACGTGGATGATAATATCGAGGGTATGTACCGACTGATGAATTCCAGAGATGGATTTACGGGACCGGTCAATATTGGAAATCCCGGTGAATTCACCATGCTGGAGCTGGCAAACTTGGTGATTGAGCTGACCAATTCAAAAAGCAAACTGGTATTCCTTCCCCTACCCCAAGACGATCCCATGCAGCGAAAGCCAATTATTGACTTGGCCAAAAAAGAATTGGGTTGGGAACCTACCGTACCGCTCAGAGAAGGCTTGATTAAGACCATTGAATATTTTGAGGGAGTGATTTAAAAAAGCCACCAAAAAGTAAAAAAGCGCGAGAAGATTTCGATTTTCTCGGGTTTTTTATGGGTTAAAGATTAATTTCAAAAATTGAAAACGTTTTGCATATACCCGAAGGTGGCGATTTCGAAGCTCTTCACTGTCATCCAAGCAGAAACTTTGATAGAAGTACGACTTCTCCCGCCAAAGCGGGAAAGCTTGATTTAACCACTGAACCGCCACTTTTGGGTGGGTGCTGTTATGCACAGGGCTTTATTGTCGTCTGTGTCTTGCATTTCTTGAAATATTCCAATATTTCTTCTTTGGTCATTTTGGATAACTTCTCGCTCAATTTGTCTCTTTGTTGACGCATAAATTTTACAGCGTCAAACCCGCCTGCCGGACGGACAGGTGTTTTTTCAGTCGTCTTCATATTTTTCAAATTCTCTTGATGAACGTATTTCTAATTGTTTGTAGCCGTTTTTTATGTTGATAGAGTTGTAACCCCTTATTCTTTCAATGTTAACTATGTGTTTGAAGTTCCAACTAACTAAAAAATCAGCACGGTTTATAGTCGCTAAGGCTATGTGTAAGCAGTCCGCATAACTTGTCTGTCCCACAACTTTTTCAGTAATGTATGTACCCACCCCGCCAAGTACATCTTCCAAAAATCCCTTACCAGCTATAGGTTTGCATCAAAAACAAACCTATGAAAAGAGCAAGTCAACAACAAATGGAAGCAGCAGTAGCTTCCTTCAAGTCCAGCGGCCTTACCCAGCGGGAATTCTGTCTTCGTGAGAACATCAAGCTGCCCACCTTTTCCTATTGGTACCGAAAAGTCAATGTTTTTTCAGCAACTCCTGTTGTCCGATTTACAGAAGTAACTGCCCCTTTACCCTCCGTTGGACTGGAAGTGGTGTTTCCCAACGGAGTGACGGTCCGTGGCATACAGGACCTTTACCAGATCCGCCAACTGATC
>NZ_FOPC01000020.1 GCF_900113375.1 Algoriphagus hitonicola
CAGAAAACTTCTTTAAAATCATCAAATCTGAGCTGATCTACCAGCTTCCGGTATTGAACGTTAGACAGATACAGGTTGAACTCTTTGAGTTCATCGAAATCTGGTACAACAAAGAAAGAAAACATTCCTACCTGAATTACCTCACTCCTGAGCAGTTCGGAGAAACAACAAAAACAAAGGCCGCATGAAGAAAACTGAACTCGAACTAATCAGGGGGATTTTTTTTCTAAATCCCACTGATTAGTTGAGTAGCCCCGCGGCAGGCGGCATTAAATCAATTCAAAAACAGGCTTAAAAATATTGTCCAGTTTTTTGTAGTAAATCCAAACTTCTCGCCCCAGAATGGTATTAAAGCAAAAAAGCAGGCCAAAAGACCTGCTTCTCATTGTGATCCCGCTGGGGCTCGAACCCAGGACCCTAACATTAAAAGTGTTATGCTCTACCAGCTGAGCTACGGAATCAAAGAAAAAAGCGGAACTTAATTCCGCTTGTGATGACATTAATGTGATCCTGTCAGGACTCGAACCTGAAACCTACTGCTTAGAAGGCAGTTGCTCTATCCAGTTGAGCTACAGGACCTGGATAACTACTGCTAGTTATGTTAAAGTCGGGGTGGCAGGATTCGAACCTACGACCTCCACATCCCAAATGTGGCGCGATACCGGGCTACGCTACACCCCGAAACTAAGATATATTAATGTTTCAAACGGCCATTTGCCATTTGGTAAGTTTTGGCCTTAGAAAGGCTTCAATAAGATTTTAACTCCTTGCAAGTTAGGTTTTCTGATTCTGAGGAGACTTTTCCCCAGTTTGTTCTAAGTGATCCGGCTGGGGTTTCCCGATTTCGCTTTGCTTATCGGGACAGGCTTCTCGCCTTAATACCCTACTTGGTCTCTTGGTGATCCCGCTGGGGCTCGAACCCAGGACCCTAACATTAAAAGTGTTATGCTCTACCAGCTGAGCTACGGAATCTTCAATTTGTATTGACTTTTTTTAACGTCAAATACCCTTGTTTTTTACATTCAAATCAGCTCCCTAACCTTGCTTTTTGTTAGATCATTGCCGTAATTGGACTGCAAATTTATGACTCTCATTTATAAATGCCAAACCCGAATTCAATCTTTCTCGTAAAACTTTCAATATTTTTTATCCTCTTTGCGCAAAGCATTCATAGTCAAGGGGGTGTAAATGACGTAAACCGGGCGGACTCCCTGTTTGCGCAGCAAAACTACCAAGAGGCAATGAATCTATACGCCCAGAATTATGAATCTGGACTTTATTCCCCTGCTATGTTGCTCAAAATGGCTTTCATCGCCGAAGGAATGGGGGATAAAGAACAGGCAACTTTATATCTGAGCAAATATTATGACTTGGCGCCGACCAATCAGATTATCTCAAAAATCAAAGACCTGACTGGGCAAAATACCCTCTATGGATTTGAGGTATCCGATTCGGGGCGGTTTTTACTATTTTTGGTGGATTATAAAGAATACATCGTAGGAGGCTTGGCCGTCTTGTTGATTTTATCGCTGCTCTCGATTTGGTGGATGGGAAGAAATCCCGAGGAAAAAATTTCCTATTGGCCTAGCCTAATTTTGTTGCTTTTGCTCTTTATCTCAAATAATTTCCTTAAAGGACCTAGGACAGGATTGATTACAAACAGCCCTACCTATATCGTTTCTAAACCGACTGCAGGTGGATCTATCATTGATCGAATAGAACCTGGGCATCGAGTTAAAATTAAATCTTCCAAGGACATCTGGTATGAGGTAGAATGGAAAAATAGTGTGGCCTTTGTGAAAAAAGAACACATCACACGACTATAAAAGAAAAAGTCTCCTTTTCGGGAGACTTTTTCTTTTTTGAAGGTTAAAGTTTTTTCAACTCGATATTCCGAAAGTGGACCAAATCTCCATGGTCCTGAAGGGCAATTTTCCCCTTTTTGTATTTCCCGAAGCCAGGCATATCTTTGAATTTGCTGTCTGCGATCAAAGCTTCCCATTCAGGAGTCCAAAGTGTAGTTTCTACAGTGGTGACATCGTTTAATCTTAGGGTCAGTTGTGCATCATCCACGATGATTTCGGCCATATTCCATTCTCCAGCAGGCTTGACAGTCTCTTCACTGCTGACGATCAAGTCATACAAATCACCTGCTCTGTGGCTGATGATTTCTGCATCTGGGTGACCTTCATTATCTAGTACTTGCATTTCTGGTCCGGTCAGCCAAGGATAATCGTATTCATCTGACTCGTGGACTAAAAAGATGACGCCACTGTTTCCGTTGGGAGCGATTTTCCATTCGTATTTCAAGTGGAAATTTTCGTATTCCTCATCGGTAATAATATCACCTCCATCGCCAGTTTGCCAGCCGTCTTTATTAGCTGCATCGAGGTAGATTTCGCCGTTTTCGATTTTCCATGCTTTTCCGACTTCACCTCCGCCGTACTTATGCCAGCCATCAAATGACTGTCCGTCAAATAGGGAGATCCATTCTGACTCTTGAGGCATGGACGCTTCAGTATTAGTTTCAGTAGTTTCTGCTGTATTTTCTACAGTTTTTTCTCCTGAGCAGCTGATAAGAAGTGATGCTGCCAAGGAAGAAACAATCCAATAATTTTTCTGCATCATCTTATTCTTTCAGCAATAGTACGTATCGAACCATGTCCTTAGCGTCTTCCTCGCTCAAGCCCGGATGAGCTGGCATGGGTACTTCTCCCCAATTGCCTACACCACCATTGATGACTTTTTGGGCAAGCATGTCTATGTTTTCTTCGGTGGTTTCGTACTTAGCTGCTACTTCAGCATAGGAAGGACCGACGATTTTCCGCTCTACCATGTGGCAAGACTGACAGTCAGAGGCCTTGATTTTTTCAAGTCCTTTGATGTAAATCGGATCATCTTGATACTTTTCTTCTAAGCTTATTTCTTGAGCTGGCTCAGGAGTGGTAGCTACTGTTTCGCTGGTTTCGGATGACTGTTCACTTCCGCCACCGCAAGCAAAAGCTATCCCAGCCAATGCTGCTAAACCCAGGTTTAAAGGTTTTGTAATTTTCATTGTTTACGTATTTATTAAAGGTATTTAGATTCCTAATATTTTCTTGTTGAATGCCTCATCAGCTCCGGTTCCTGCAAAGTCGTCAAAAGCTTTTTCGGTCACACGGATAATATGAGCATCGATAAATGGTGCGCCTTCTGCGGCACCTTGCTCTGGATGCTTGATGGCACATTCCCACTCAAGGACAGCCCATCCATCAAAATTGTATTGCGAAAGTTTGCTAAAAATTCCGCCAAAATCAACTTGCCCGTCTCCCAATGATCTAAATCTTCCGGCACGCTCCACCCAGCCTTGGAACCCACCGTACACACCTTGCTTTCCGGTTGGGTTAAATTCGGCGTCTTTAACATGGAACATTTTGATGCGTTCGTTATAGAAATCAATGAATTGGAGGTAATCAAGGCACTGAAGCACAAAGTGGCTAGGATCATAGAGGATATTAGCCCGCTTGTGATGATTTACTTTATCTAGAAACATTTCAAATGTTATGCCGTCATGGAGATCTTCTCCCGGATGGAGCTCATAGCAGACATCAACTCCATATTTGTCAAACTCGTCTAGAATAGGGGTCCATCTTTTTGCCAATTCTCCAAATCCAGTATCGACGAGTCCCGCGGGGCGCTGAGGCCAAGGGTAAACTGTATGCCACATCAAGGCTCCAGAAAAGGTGGCATGTGCCGTCAGTCCTAGGTTGGCAGATGCTTTAGCCGCGTATTTTAACTGCTGGGTAGCCCATTCAGTTTTTCCTTTGAGATCTCCTTTGAGATTTGCGGGAGCAAAGCCATCGAAAAGCTCATTATATGCCGGATGCACAGCCACAAGCTGTCCTTGTAAATGAGTAGAAAGCTCAGTGATGACCATGCCGCTATCCTTTACGATACCTGCTACTTCATCTGCATAGGTTTTACTTTCGGCAGCTTTTTGCAAATCAATCATACGGCTGTCCCAGGATGGGATTTGCACCCCTTTGTAGCCTAGTTCGGCCATGTATTCACAGATGTTTTTCAGGTTATTAAACGGTGCTTTATCGTCAGCAAATTGGGCCAAAAATATGGCTGGTCCTTTGATAGATTTCATGTTGTTGATTTTAGGTTTAAGCGTTGATTATTTTTCTACGATAAAAGGAGTCCATTTTTGGTCAGACTCGGTACTTTTTAAAACATGGTCGATGAAGGCCATTCCACGGATTCCGTCTTCGACACCAGGGAAATCTTCCCATTCCGGTTTTGGTTTCTCTCCGGCTCGTTGAGCATAAATGCAACGGGCGAAATTTCGGTATAAATTGGCAAAAGCCTCGATGTATCCCTCGGGATGACCTGCGGGAGTTCTCGTGTTTTCCTGAGCAAGAGAACCGAGGTATCCGGTTCCTGCTCTGAAAATTTGAGCCGGCTGGTTTGGAAACCGCACGGTCAGCGAATTATTATCTTCCTGCTCCCATTCAAGCCCACCTTTATCTCCATAAACCCGGATTTTAAGGTTGTTTTCGCAGCCCGTATCCGTTTGCGAGGCCATCAGTACGCCCGAGGCTCCATTTTCAAACCGGAGTAAAACTACTCCATCGTCATCGATGGGTCTTCCGTCTACTTTGATATACAAGTCCGCGCAGAGTTTCGCGACTTTTTCGCCCGAAACATACTCTGCCAGATGAAAAGCGTGGGTTCCGATGTCTCCCATACAGCCGGCAAGGCCGTTTCTTTTTGGGTCTGTCCTCCATTCGGCTTGTTTGTTGTTTTCGGTTTCTAAAAGCTTGTAAAGCCAGCCCTGAGGATATTCGACATAGACTTTATGGATTTTCCCAAGTTTACCTTCCGCAATCATTTGCTTCGCTTGCTTGATCATCGGATATCCCGAGTAGGTATGGGTGAGTAAAAAAAGTTTGTCTGAAGCATTGACCGCATGATAAAGCTGTTTTGCCTCCTCATAGTTGAGTGTGAGGGGCTTGTCTAAGGCGACGTGAAACCCTTTTTTCAGCGCCTTTATGGCAGGATCTAAATGGACATTGTTTGGAGTGACAATGACCACTACATCGATTCGCTCATAATCTGGCAGCTGAAGTTCTTTTTCAAACATTTCATCGTAGCTTCCATATACCCGGCTGCTATCCAGCATGAGTTCTTCACCTCGTTGTTTTGATTTTTGGGGATTGGAGGAAAAGGCTCCTGCGGCCAGCTCAAACATGCTGTCCATGAGTGCTCCATTGAGGTGAATGGCTCCGATAAAGGATCCAGGGCCTCCACCGACCAATCCGATTTTTAGTTTTTGAGTTGTTGACATAGGTCCGTTACTAGGTTTTTCAGGTTTTTTTTATTGAAATAATTAATTCTGTCCCAGAAAATCTCCCTTTCTTCAATTGACATGTACGAATAATTGACCAATAGCCGCATCCCGTTATGAATGGCTTGGTCAAAACTTTTGATCACCTTATTTCATATTGTCAAAGGACTTGCTTAAAATACAGGAAAAAGACCAAATTCTAAACTTTCGATTTAAATTCATTTCTATCTAAATCCCCTATGAAATCAATCCTCCGAGTTAGGCTGTCCTTTATGATGTTTTTGGAATTTTTCGTTTGGGGGTCTTGGTATGTGACGATGGGAACTTTTTTGGGAGCAAATCTCGGTGCAAAAGACCAAGATATTTCACTAGCGTTTTCGACACAGTCTTTTGGGGCGATCATCGCCCCGTTTATCGTTGGTCTCATAGCTGATAGCTATTTTCATGCGCAGCGTATTCTCGGGGTAATTCATTTGCTTGGGGCGGGATTGATGTATTGGCTGTATCAAAGTGAGGACTTCAATTCCTTTTTTCCGATTCTATTGATTTACATGATTTTATTTATGCCTACACTGGCGCTGGTCAATTCGATTTCTTTCAATCAGATGAAGGATCCGGCTAAGGAGTTTTCCATCATTCGGGTTTGGGGTACGATTGGATGGATTGCCTCCGGAATATTGATCAGTTATTTGGCTTGGGATAGTCAAGCAGGCCTGGCAGATGGGCTTTTGAAATATACTTGGCTGATGGCTTCCATTGTTTCGGTGATTTTGGGTTTATTTAGCTTTACGCTCCCGCATACTCCACCTCGAGCCGATAGAAGTACTGAATTCAAACTTTCCGAGATTTTGGGATTGGACGCCTTGTCCCTGTTGAAACATAAAAATTTCTTCATCTTTTTTCTCTCCTCCATTTTGATATGCATTCCTTTGGCCTTTTATTATCAAAATGCCAGTCCTTTTTTGACTGAAATAGGAGTGGAGAATTCGACGGGAAAAATGACTTTGGGTCAGGTGTCCGAAGTTTTGTTTATGTTGGCTTTGCCGCTTTTCTTTTCCAGGTTTGGAATTAAAAAGACTCTGATCGTAGCAATGATTGCCTGGGCAGCCCGTTATGTGTTTTTTGCCTTTGGTAATGCAGACGAACAAGTATGGATGCTGTTGGTCGGTATCGCCTTACATGGGGTCTGTTATGACTTCTTTTTTGTAAGCGGACAGATCTATACTGATGCCCATGCAGGAGCCAAATTCAAATCTTCCGCACAGGGCTTGATTACTTTGGCGACCTACGGAGTGGGGATGCTGATTGGCTTCTGGGCGGCGGGTCATATTTCGGATTACTTCTTAGTTGAAGAAGGAAATCACGATTGGGAATCGATTTGGTTAATTCCTGCTGGTATTTCCGTTTTGGTTTTGCTATTTTTCACTTTCCTTTTCAAATCAGAAACAATTAAACCTATAAATAATCGATAATGACCAAACCTATTGATAGTGGTAGAAGAGAAAGCTTTAAGAAAGTTTTGTTTGGGGGTGCCGCATTAGGCAGTCTAAGTTCTTTTGATTGGAAATCCGATCAGCCGCTAAAATTAAAAGGGAATATAAAACATGGCGTTTGTGCCTGGACCATGCCTGATTTAAGCTTGGATGAGCTTTGCATCGCCATCAAAAAAATAGGTTTTAATGCCATCGACATCGTGGGGCCTGAAACTTGGGATACACTCAAAAAGCATGGGGTCGAATGCTCTATGTGCAATGGGGCAGAACTCGGGATTCCCCGAGGATGGAATGACCCACAATATCATGATCAACTGATCAAAAACTACTCAGAAATTATTCCTGTAGTGGCAAAATACGGTTTTAAGAATCTGATTTGTTTTTCGGGAAATCGAAACGGAATGGATGATGAGGTAGGAATGAAAAATTGTGCGGAGGGTTTGAAAAAGATCATGAGTTTAGCCGAAAAGCATGGAGTAGTCGTTCAGATGGAGCTTTTAAACAGCAAGGTAAACCATAAAGACTACATGTGTGACCTCTCTCCTTGGGGTGTGGAACTCTGTAAAATGATCGATAGTGAAAACTTTAAGCTGCTTTTTGATATTTATCATATGCAGATCGATGAAGGAGATATTATCCGCAGTATACAAACGCACCATCAATATTTTGGTCATTATCATACGGCGGGCAATCCGGGTAGAAATGAGCTTGACGAAAATCAGGAAATCAATTATCCTGCAGTAATGCGAGCGATCGTTGAGACGGGGTATAAAGGGTATGTTTCTCATGAATTCATCCCAAAATCAGAGGATAAAATCGCTGCACTTGCTCAGGCGGTGCAGGTATGTGATGTATAAAATTCAATCAAATTAATATTTATGGCAAATCAATCATATGATGCAATTGTAGTTGGGTCAGGAATTAGCGGCGGGTGGGCTGCTAAGGAGCTGACGGAAAAGGGGCTGAAAGTATTGCTCCTGGAGAGGGGACCTGATGTCGAGCATGTCAAAGATTATGATACCGCTACCCTTCCGCCATGGGAGATTCCTCATAGAGGAAGAAGAACAATCGAATTGATCGAGAATCACCCCAATCTTCGAAGAGATTATGTATTAAATGAGTTAAATCTTGACTGGTGGGCTCATGAGAGCGACTCTCCTTATGTAGAGGAGAAGCCTTTCACTTGGTTTAGAGGTTATCAGGTAGGTGGGCGTTCGCTACTGTGGGGACGACAGTCTTATCGATTGGCAGATATCGATTTTGAAGCGAATGCCAAAGAGGGAATTGCCGTGGACTGGCCTATCCGATACAAGGATTTGGCTCCTTGGTATTCTTATGTGGAAAAATTTGCCGGCGTATCGGGAAACAAAGACGGATTGGATATTCTTCCGGACGGAGAATTTATGCCGCCTATGCCGATGAACTGTGTGGAAAAGGATGGTGCCGAAAAAATCAAAGAACATTACAAAGGTGCCAGACATTGGCTGATTGGCCGACCTGCTAATATCACCCAACCTCTGCCAGGAAGAGTAGGCTGTCAATACAGAAATAAGTGTTCCTTAGGCTGTCCATTCGGGGGGTATTTTAGTACGCAAGCTTCTACTTTGCCTGCGGCAAAAGCTACTGGAAATTTGACTCTTCGTCCTTGGTCGATCGTTCGAAGACTGATTTATGATAAAGATACACAGAAAGCTACCGGAGTCGAAGTGCTCGATGCGGAGACCAATCAGACGGTGGAATACGATGCCAAGATCATTTTCTTGTGTGCCTCATCATTCAATTCGACAGCAATTTTGATGAGATCAGCCACTGACATTTGGCCGGGTGGATTGGGTTCCAGCTCTGGCGAATTAGGACATAATGTGATGGATCATCATTTCCGATTGGGAGCAAGAGGAACAATCGATGGATACGAGGATAAGTATTATTTCGGTAGAAGACCTACTGGATTATATATTCCGAGATTCAGAAATCTCAATGGCGAGAAGCGGGATTATGTCCGTGGTTTCGGTTACCAGGGTGCAGCCAGCCGCAGTGGCTGGAGCCGTGATGTAGCCGAACTGAACTTTGGCGCACCAATGAAAGACGCGCTGACTCAGCCCGGACCTTGGAGTATTGGGTTTACCGCATTTGGTGAAATTTTACCGTATCATGACAATCATATTCGTCTCAGCGATACGGTGAAAGACAAGTGGGGTATGGAGGCACTTGTCATGAATGCCGAAATCAAAGAAAATGAAAAGAACATGAGAAAAGACATGATGGCGGATGCCGCTGAAATGCTCGAAGTCGCAGGGTTTAAGGATGTTCAGACCTACGATTCTGGTTACACCTTTGGCCAGGGTATTCATGAAATGGGAACAGCACGAATGGGTAGAGACCCAAAAACTTCCGTTCTCAATGGGAACAACCAAGTCTGGGATGCCAAAAACGTGTTTGTAACTGATGGGGCTTGCATGACTTCTGCTGCAGCTCAAAATCCATCGCTTACTTATATGGCGTTGACTGCCCGGGCAGCAGCTTTTGCAGTGGATGAATTGAACAAGCGTAATCTCTAATTTTAAACCAAAAGACAATGACGATGAATAGAAGAGACGCACTGAAAAGCGTCATACTCATGATGGGAGGGACGATGGTCGGAGCTACGGCTATATTGACTGGATGTGCTCCCGAAAATCAAATCGAAGGGCTGAATTTCAGTCCGGAGGATATTGCCTTTCTGGATGAATTAGGAGATACGATTATTCCAGAGACGGACACACCAGGTGCCAAAGCTGCCGGTATTGGTCAGTTTATGGTGATGATGGTTAAGGATACCTATGATGCCGATCAGCAGAAGACGTTTGTGGATGGGCTGAATATGATCCGAAAGGATTTCAAATCCGAGAAAGGAACTGACTTTGTCGGTGCTCCGGTGGAAGATCGCTTGGCTTACTTAAATGGATTGTACGAGCAATATAAATCCTCCGAGCCTCAGGAGCCTTCTGCTCCTAAGCAGCCCCAAGTGATCAATATGCTTCGAGACTTAACTGTTTTGGGATATTTTACTTCTGAAATTGGAGCTACGCAAGCCTTGGTTTATGTGGAATCCCCAGGTCGATACGATGGATGTATAGATTTGAAACCGGGAGATCGAGCCTACGCAATTTGATAATTAACAAGAGGCTGTCTCAAAATTGAAGTTTGTCACTTTGATCGCCTGCCTCGCCGGCAAAGGCAGGAAGTCGAAATGTGAGCCATAACAATAGAAATGGCCTTCGACTCCTCTCAGGCTGACATTAAATTGATTTAAGAGACAGCCCCTTTTCTATTTGTTTTGATTTTTTAGGAAATCATTCCCTTGGTGTCCTCTGATTTTCTGAAGACTAGCAAAAACATCACGATGATCAAAATGATCAATAGGGCTACTTCAAACTGCGCCCAGATTTGGGATCGGTTGATCAGCCTTTTTGCCTTGCTAATCAATTTTTCTCCTTCTTGCATTTGGATGGTGCTCAAGTTTTCCAAATCTCCGCGGGCTTGTGAGATTTTTTGGTCGTAGAGCTTTACCTGATCTACGTTGACTCCTTCGTTTTCATTGTAGAGTAAGTCATAGCTTTTAATGGTGAGATCATTGACAATGATTTTTTTGAAATCACTCAGATATTCATCTTCCTGCGTAGTCAGGTTTGTAGCTTCGAAGTCCTCCACTAAAGCCAAAATTCTATTTTCGTGGCCTTCGATTTCATCCACGACTTTCGAATAATCATAGTCTAGATTGCAATGATCCACGAGTTTCTGGATCTGAAACAAATGCTCAGAAATTTGAAAAATATATCCTTCCACTACCAAGCGGTCATTGTAAACTTCGCTAAAAGTACCGCTGATGCTTTGGAAGGATTGTCGTTCAATTAGATTTTTGGCATAAATCAAAAGAAGCAAGATACTAATGATAAAAAGTGCTCGAATTTTGCGTCGCTTTAGTCCAGAGTTTTGCATGAGTTAGTGTTACTTGCGGGTTAGAATGTACATTTTATAAAAAGAAAAAGAGATTGGCAAGGAATGTCATGAATCTCAATCCGATGATGGCTTTTTATCATATACTCTTACGTAATCCACTTCCATTCGCTGAGGCCAGATTTTAGGATCTACTCCTTCTTTTCCACCCCAGTTTCCACCTACAGCCAAGTTTAATATGATATGAAATGGCTGATCAAAAGGCCATTCAGCACTGGATTTTCCGGAATTTTCAAAGGTGAAGTACAGATCATCATCAATAAAAAAGTCGATTTTATCCTCAGTCCAATTAATCGCATAAACATGAAAAGCGGTATTGAAATCAGGGATTTTGACTTGCTTGCCGACTTGAGTACCAATGGAATGATTAAAAGCCTCAGTGTGAACAGTCCCATGGACGACACTCGGATCAAAACCCACATGCTCCATAATATCTATTTCCCCGCTTTTGGGCCATCCTCCATAGGTGTTTTTTTCAGGGAGCATCCAGATCGCAGGCCAGGTTCCTGTTCCCTCGGGAAGTTTGGCCCGAACTTCAATGTAGGCATATTTCCAAGCCTTTTTCCCTTTGGTAACTATTCTCGCCGAGCTATATCCCTTGGGTAAGCTGGAATCTGCATGAGCCTCAATGATCAATCTTCCGTTTTCGATTCGGGAATTCTCCAAATTTGCTTCTTGATAATATTGGAGTTCATTATTTCCCCATCCATGATCTCCGACATTGTAAGACCAGTTTTCTGAGTTGGGTAAACCCTCGATTTCAAACTCATCAGACCAAATTAATTTTTGGGCAAATAACGAATTGATTGTCATAGGATATATCAATAATATTAGGGCGAAAAGAACAAGGGATTTTTTCATTTAGTTGATAGTTTTGAAACTATTTCATGTAGTATCCGTAGAATAGAGTATAAGTATTTTTAACCAAAACCATAAATTTTATGTCACTACAACTTAAAGGTAACTGGAACCAAATCAAAGGTAAACTTAAACAAAAGTATGCATCACTAACAGATGATGATCTAAAATTTCAAGAAGGACAAGAAGATGAGATCTTAGGTCTTCTTCAAGAAAAAACCGGAGAATCAATCGAAAAACTTCGCGAATTTATTTTCGAAGATGAAAATGAGAAAGCAAATTGATTAATCTAACAAATTGGAAAGAGGCGGGTTGTTTTTACAATCGGCCTTTTTTTATGTTTAGGCTTTTTCACTAATCCTCATAATTGTAAATTGCTCCCTGTAAACCCAAATCAACATGGCATATTATCATCGCTTGGGAACCATCCCTCCCAAAAGACATACCCAATTTAGACAGCCGGACGGCAGTTTATATAAGGAAGAGCTAGTTAGCTCAAAGGGGTTTTCTGGAATCTATTCCAATCTCTATCATATTCACAATCCCAACAATGTCAAATCAATTGGTGAGCCGAAACCTTATAAATGGGATATTGCTGAGGACCATGGTTTGAAACAAACCCATTTAAAAACCTCAGGAGTAGAAGTGACAGGGGAGGATTATCTGAGTGCCCGTCGCATGCTGATGAAAAACAATGATGTCATGATGGGCATCTGTACCCCCAAAAACCGCAAAATGGACTATTATTTCAAAAATGCTGATGGGGATGAGTTGATTTATGTCCACGATGGAGCAGGGGTGATGTATTCCCAATTCGGTAAACTGGAGGTCAGAAAGGGAGATTATATTGTTATTCCCCGAACGACCATTTACCGATTTGTATTTGATGAAGAGGGTCCCCTTCGACTCTTGGTTATCGAATCCCACGGTCCGATCGAAACTGTCAAAAGATATCGAAATGAAGTCGGTCAGCTGTTAGAGCATTCTCCGTATTGTGAACGGGATATTCGTCCTCCTCATGATATTGTCCTTGAGGAAGCTCCGGGTGAATACTTGGTTCAGATCAAAAAGCAGGGAATGGTTCATCAATATACCTACAGTCACAGTCCGCTTGATATTGTAGGCTGGGACGGATATCTGTATCCCTACGCCTTGTCGATTTATGATTTTGAACCCATTACTGGGCGAATTCACCAACCACCACCGGTCCATCAGACATTTCAGGCCTGGGGATTTGTAATTTGTTCGTTTGTTCCGCGACTGTTTGATTATCATCCTTTGTCTATACCCGCCCCGTATAATCATTCCAATATTGATTCAGATGAGGTTTTGTACTATGCTGAGGGAGAGTTTATGAGTAGAAAAGGAATCGATAGAGGATCATTTACCATTCACATGGGCGGATTACCTCATGGTCCACATCCGGGAACGGTTGAGAAATCAATCGGAGCAAAATCTACTGAGGAGTATGCAGTAATGTTGGATACTTTTAAGCCGCTGCAGATTACCACAGACGCCTTGGAATTTGTTGACGAAAAATATCCTATGAGTTGGTCAGAATAATCTGATGGTCAGACGGGTTTTTGTTTCTTTTCCGGCATTAGAGTCTTTAGGAATGAACTACATTTTAAAAAAATCCAAAAAAAATCCCGCCAAATTTAACTTGGCGGGATTTTTCGATTCATTAATTTTAATTGAAGAGCTCGTGAATTGGCTCCCCGGTAGCGCCATTCGGAAGGCGGATATTGAGCAGCATCGAAAGCGTAGGGGCGATATCAGTTACCGTAGCGTATCGGGTGCTGTGGCCGGATTTTATCCCCCACCCATAGAATAAAATCGGTACATGCGTATCATAGGTAAAACCAGTCCCATGGGTCGTGCCTCGCGCACCTCCAGCAAGCCAAGCAGGCTCGTAGATGATCAGCAAATCGCCAGATGCTTTATGATTATAGCCCATCTGAAGTAAATTGGGCCGATGCTGGTCAAAGGAAGTATTCCTCATCGCATTTGCCGTATAAACTTCCTTGATCCCATTGAAGCGTAAAAGGAAGTCTGCCAAATCATTCTGCATCGCCACGATATCCACTCCTTTGTCTTTTGCGAGTTTATGATTGAGGAATATTTGGTCATTTGAACCATTGATGATCCAGTTTCCTTCACCATAAACCTGAGAGGTATAGCCTCTAAGTTGACCTAAAATATAACCGGTATTTATATTTCCAGCTGGCACATTTTCACTCTGCATATAGGTGGCGATATCAGCGACACCGTGATCAGCAGAAAGGAAGACCAGGTAGTTGTCTTTCCCGTATTCTTCATCAAGGAAATTCAAAAACTTTTCCATTTCCCGATCTAAGCGGATGTAATTGTCTTCCAGCTCTTTTGAACTTGGCCCAAATCGATGTCCGATATAATCAGGTGATGAAAAGCTTACGGCAAGAAAATCGGTGTCTTCACCTTGTCCCAATTTTTCACCCTCGATAGCCGCATAGGCAAAATCCAGGGTAAGGGAGTTTCCATAAGGAGTCGATGCCACCATTCCATATCCTCCATTGTCTTCCTTGAGGCTAGCAAGATCATAGGGGAAAGTTGGGGTTTCTTTACCGATAAATGGAGCCTCGAAATCATTATTGTCATCGATGCTATTGACGTATTTTTCTGTGGGCAAAAGTGGCTCCCAGGTTTGATCCAAATACTGATCTACCTGTTTTTTGGAGTTAAAGTCTTTTACCCACTTTGGTAGCTCTTCATAATAATAAGTAGAGGTCATGAATTCTCCATTATTGCTATCGTACCAATAAGCATCGCCAAGATGTCCTCCCGGTAAGCTAGCACCGCGGTCTTTGATAGCGACAGCTACGACTTTAGATCTCTTGTTGGTTGAGAAGCGCAGCTCATCCGTAATCGTGGTGGTCAGTAAATTTCTGGGGCTGATTTCACCACTCATTGGCGTCCCTCCTACATGGGTAACCGTACTGTCACTTGCACAGTAGATTGACTTATTGAGGCTTCTGACATACCAATTGTTTCCAATGATTCCATGGGTGGCAGGGGTTGTACCTGTATAAACTGATGCATGCCCGGGTCCGGTGTACGTCGGGATGTAGTTGTAGTGTCCGTTTTTCATCTCAAAACCATCCCGCAGCAGTCTTTTAAATCCTCCTTCGGTATAGTTTTCTGAGAATTTGTAAAAATATTCCTGTCGCATCTGATCTACGACAATACCCACGATGATTTTGGGCTTCTGTGCGGTTTCTTGAGCTAGGATCGATATGGAAATGAGGGAAAATAAAACCCCCAAAAGAATGGTCTTTTTCATTTTTAAAACGGTTTGTCGCTCCAAAGATAATGATCTCAAGCGATCGGTGGATTAAGACTTTGTTAAATGGCTAAAACAACAGACATTGTGAAGTTGAAAATAATTCCCAAATCATGAAAAAACTCAATTTCTTCTTTTTCGCTTTCTTTATCGCAAGTGTTTCATTTGCACAGTCTTATTTTGAGGATGGGCTTTCGGCCGAGTGGCACCGGAGCAGAAGAGATTCTCTAAGGGCGATGATGCCGGCCAACAGTATGGCTATTTTATTTAACAATCCGGTAAAGAATCGCTCCAATGATGTGGATTTTATTTATCATCCCAACACCGATTTTTATTACTTAACCGGATTGAGAGAGCCCAATGCGGCATTGATTATTTTTTCAGAAAAAAGAACAATCGATAATGTCCAAGCAGACGAATTGATCTATGTGCAAGCCCGTGATCCTCGGGCAGAAATGTGGAATGGGAAGCGTCTGGGTGTAGAAGGGGTTCAAGAAAAGCTAGGATTTGAGAATGCCTATTTATACGAGGAGTTTGGGACGACCCCCGTATTGAATTTTGATGATTTTGATAAACTCCTGACGTTTAACCTGTCTCAGGATATCGAGGGAAGTAGCTCCAATAGTGGACTGAAAAAAATGATCAGCGAATTCAAAAAAGGATCCAATTATCCCCAGGAAATTTCTGAGGTCAAATTGCAAATGTATCAGATGATCCGGGCCACGGATATCGAAAACTCAGCTAATGTCGCCCAGATTATTGGAAGATATCGAAACCGCTATCCTGAAGTGGCCAATGATCAGGTGCTCAAGGATTTTTTGGAAGCTGATAGTCCAGAAAAACGAATGGAAGTGCGTGAAAAAGTCCCGCAAAATAAAACAGACATTTTTGCACTTTCTCAAATGATGGATGTGCTGAGGGAAGTCAAAACCAAAGAGGAAATTAAATTGCTTACCAAAGCAGCAAAAATCTCTGCAATTGGTCAGATAGAAGTGATGAAAGCCACAAAACCGGGAATGTCCGAGCGGGAAATCCAAGGGATCCATGAATTCATTTACAAGCGCTATGGTGCAGAAAATGTGGGCTATCCTTCTATTGTGGGTGGAGGAAATAATGGCTGCATTCTCCACTACATCGACAATGATATGAAACATATCAGCGAGCGTTTGATTCTCATGGACCTGGGCGCAGAATGGCGTGGATATACCGCAGACGTCACCCGCACTATTCCCGTTTCTGGAAAATTCAATGCGGAAGAAAAAGCAATTTATGAACTGGTTTTAAAATCACAGGAAGCAGGAATTGCGCTTTGCAAACCAGGAGTTGAGTTTGGAGAGATTGGTCGCGTGACCCGTGAAATCATCGACCAAGGACTTGCAGAACTTGGAATTATCAAAGAAGATCAGCGCCATAATTATTTTCCCCATGGAACCAGTCATCATTTGGGATTGGATGTCCATGATCGCGGTGGCTATGGACCGCTCAAAGAAGGCGTGATACTCACCGTGGAGCCGGGAATCTACATACCGGAGGGAAGTGACTGCGACCCAAAATGGTGGGGTATTGCCGTGAGAATTGAGGACGATATTTTAGTGACCAGCGGAGATCCGGTCAATCTTTCAGGTGATGCCCCTCGCTCTGTGGCCAGTGTAGAGCAAATGATGCGGATCCCGAGTGTCTTGGAAAATTGGGTTCTGCCTGAAATCGATTAATTTCTCCCGCAAAGAGGCAAAGAAGCAAAGAGAAATATGAAACTGACAGAAAATCAAATTTCGAAACTAATCCTTGATTCGGCCTTTGAAATATATTTTAAACTAGGTCCTGGTTTATTAGAGTCCATCTATGAGAGAATCCTTGCAATTGAATTAAGGAAAAAGGGGCTATTGGTAGAAACTCAAGTTCCAATTTCTGTTAATTGGAAGGGAGTAGAAGTTGGTATTGGATATCGAGGAGACCTTCTGGTAAATGATCTTGTGTTAATTGAATTGAAATCTGTAGAGAATGTATTACCAGTTCATGCCAAACAGCTTAAAACTTATCTGAAGATTTTAGACCTCAGACTTGGCTTACTCATCAATTTCAATGAAATTGGTTAATGGAATAACTAGAGTCGTTAATAACTTTAACGACTGAAAAATATGTGATTTAAAGTTGACCTTAAGTATATTTTCTTTGCACCTCAGCGTCTTTGCGGGAGGCCTTAATCCCTGCTCCGCAAATCACCCCGTTTAATCGAACGGATAAACTGACCCCAAGCAAAAGGATCCAATAATCGCAGCGGTCTAGGCCCGTAGAGATCTTGATTTTGAATCATTTGTCCCTGTTGGAAGGTACGGAAGTTCTCATTACCCGAAGCTGGCATCTGTTCAGCCCATCGGAGCAGCATTTCAGGGCTCATGTTGGCGCGGCTAATGGACATCGGATCGACGACATTCAGCGCAAGGACAGCCTCTTTGAATTCTTTTTCGCTGGGATAAGGCATTACTTCGATTTCTGCCAAGGCGATTTCATCCACTTCCATGGTTAGGATTAGGCTGATTTTGTCAGATTCCATGTTTTCTGGCACTTTGAACGTCTGTCGTTTCAAGCCAATAAAACTGAAAATGATGCTATCCCCCTCCAAAACCGGCATGGAAAAATATCCATATCGCCCGCTGCTCGTACCCCGGCCTTTTTTAGGAACGTAAATATTTACACCCGGCACGGCATCGGTACTGTCGGCATTTAAAATAATTCCAGAAAGCTGAATGACCTTTTTGTCGATTTCTGTTTGAGCCTGAACTTCACCGATATTAATCAAAAGGAATGAAAGGAAGGCGGCAGCAAGGTATAAAATTGGATTCTTCACGAATTTGTAACTAATTGGTTTGCCAAAAGTTGGCTTTTTGGAATCTTAATAGCCTAATTTCGGGTGTTTTTTTAAATTCACCAGTAAATCTTGGTTAAAACTTACTAATGCGACTCAAAAATATCAGTTTAAATTATGGATTGCGAATTTTCAAAGCGTTAGGTGAAGAACCCCGTGTCCGAATTATTCATTTATTGATGTTAAATAAGGAATTGTCCATTTCTGATTTAGAGCATATTTTGGATTTTACCCAGACCAAAACTAGCCGTCATTTGATTTACTTAAAAAATGCGGGACTTTTGGGAAGCCGACGCGTAGACCAATGGATGTTTTATTACATTTTAGAAGAGTATCTGGAAATCATTCATCAGATTTTTAAGTTTATTCAAAAGGACCCCAATTTGATTCGGGATCAGGAAACTTTCGAAATCCTCAAATCCAATCGTGAATTGGCCATCAATAAAATTCAGAATAATCAATACCGTCGTTAAAATCTTTGAAAACTTACCAACACCTCTTCTTCGACCTGGATCATACCCTCTGGGATTATGATCGAAATGTCACTGAATCCTTAACGGAATTATATAATCACTACCAACTTATCGAACTTGGAATCCCCACTTTTGAAAAATTCTTTGAAGCATTTCATGCCGTCAATTTTCAGCTTTGGGATTGGTATAATGTCGGAAATATCGACAAAATCAATCTCCGAAAGGAACGTTTCCCCAGGATTTTTACCCATGCCGGAGGACGAGCTGAGGCCATTCCTCTGGAATTTGAAGAGGATTTTATGCATCGTACTTCGTCCAAGCCTCATGTTTTTCCATATTCAAAGGAAATTCTGGGCTATTTAAAAGCGAAATATAAAGTCCATGTAATCACCAATGGATTCAATGAATCTCAAGCAAAGAAAATGAAGTACTCAGGTTTGGATGTTTTTTTTGATTTGGTTGTGACTTCCGAAACTACCGGACACAAGAAACCGGATCCACGAATATTTCACTATGCCATGGATCAATTGAAAACAAAAGCCCAAAACTGTCTCATGATCGGTGACAATCCCCAATCGGATATTTTGGGTGCCCAGCGGGCCGAGATCGATCAGGTGTATTTCAATCCTGAGGGAAAAGTTTCAGATATTTTACCAACCTACGAAATCAAGCACCTTCAGGAGCTGGAGACACTTTTGTAAGCCAAATCACTGTCCTTTCGGGCTGGAAATCTTATCTTTGAAATTCAGAATTCACATAAACTCCAAATAGAATGTTAAAAGGTTTTTTCAACGTGCCCACTCCGGTCAATGAGCCGGTGAAATCCTATGCTCCGGGTAGCCCTGAGCGAAAAGAGTTACAAACAAAACTTGCCGAATTACGGGCCACTCAGGTGGATATTCCCATGTATATTGGCAGTGAGGAAGTCCGCACCGGAAAAACGAGACAGCTTTCTCCACCCCATGATCATCAGCATATATTGGGACATTTTCATGAGGGGGATGCTTCTCATGTCGAGCAGGCAATCAATGCCGCTTTGGGAGCAAAAGAAGCTTGGGAAAGCTTGGAATGGGAGCAGCGAGCCGCAATTTTCCTAAAAGCAGCTGATTTGCTTGCAGGGCCCTATCGGGCAAAAATCAATGCCGCGACCATGCTTGGACAATCCAAAAATGCCTTTCAAGCAGAAATCGATGCAGCTTGTGAATTCATCGATTTTCTACGGTTCAATGTGAAGTACATGACTGAAATCTATTCCCAGCAGCCGCCTGTTTCAGGAAACGGAGTTTGGAATAGATTGGAGCAAAGACCTCTTGAAGGATTCGTTTTTGCCTTGACGCCATTTAATTTTACGGCGATTGCAGGTAATCTGCCCACTTCCGCCGCCATGATGGGGAATACCGTGGTATGGAAACCCGCCTACACGCAGATTTATTCTGCCAATGTGCTTATGGAAGTTTTCAGAGAAGCGGGAGTTCCAGATGGCGTGATTAATTTGATTTATGTGGACGGACCAACGGCCGGGGATATCATCTTCAAGCATCCGGATTTTGCGGGAATTCACTTTACAGGTTCTACGGGCGTATTCCAGCATATTTGGAAAACCATCGGGGAAAATATCAAGCTTTATAAATCTTATCCGAGAATCGTGGGTGAAACCGGGGGCAAAGATTTTGTCCTTGCACACAAATCGGCGGATGCAAAAGCGGTGGCTGTAGGTTTGGTTCGAGGGGCATTTGAATACCAAGGTCAGAAATGTTCCGCAGCGTCTAGAGCCTATATCCCTTCCAACCTTTGGGATGATGTAAAAAAATACATGCTCGAGGATCTTGCTTCCCTCAAAATGGGCGGTACGGAAGATTTCACCAATTTTATTAATGCGGTAATCGACGAAAAGGCCTTTGACAAAATCGCCAAGTATATAGATAATGCAAGGGCTGCGGAAGGTGTGGAAATCATCGCCGGGGGAAATTATGACAAGTCCAAAGGTTACTTCATCGAGCCAACCGTCATCCTGACTCAAGACCCGATGTACACAACCATGTGTGAGGAGATTTTTGGTCCGGTTTTGACCATTTATGTTTACAATTCAGAGCATTTCGAAACCGTATTGGAATTGGTGGATCAGACTTCTCCTTATGCCTTGACCGGGGCTGTTTTCTCTCAGGATCGCTATGCAATCGAATTGGCTACGCGAAAGCTAAGAAATGCTGCGGGCAACTTCTATATCAATGACAAGCCTACCGGAGCCGTCGTGGGTCAACAGCCATTCGGAGGAGCAAGAGCATCCGGTACCAATGACAAGGCCGGCTCGATGATCAATTTGCTTCGCTGGGTTTCTCCACGCACCATCAAGGAAACCTTTGTGTCTCCCACGGATTATCGATACCCGTTTTTGGGAAAAGACTAATTGACCTTTGGGTCCCGAAAAGTATCGGGACCCAAAGGTCTGATTGATACAAAACATTCAAGTTTCGAAAACCTTCAAAGTCTCAAAGACCTCAACGGTTTCGATAGCCTCGGTCCCGATAAAATCGGGATCGGGGCTTTTGTTTTTTTAGTAATTAAATTTTATTAGTTTTCCTATGAGGAAAAAGTAAGCTTATGAAAAATATATCGTTGGTACTTCTAGTTTTTGGATTATTCTCTTGCGAAACAGTGAGCGAGAAGGATATATACCTTGGGAAATTGGAGGAATTAATTATTGAAGATTTTTCAATCAAAAAAGATTCCTTGACCAAATCCATTCATAATATCCGCGTCGTCAAAGATGAAAAAAATGAATTTATCGTGACTACTGCCTCAGCTCTTCAATTTAAAGGATGGTCATTCATTTTTCGGAGTACCCAAACAGGGGAAGAGGTTTATCGAATAGAAATTCCCAATGAAGGACCGAATTCTATGAAGGGAGGGATTTGGGTTAATTATTTAGATTCTCCAGAAAAATTACTGATTGTAAGCTCAGTTGGAGAAATTGGAGAGTACGATAAAAATGGTGTTAAAAAAGTTGTCAATACAACTCTGAAGTCCTACAGAGAAGAAAAAGTTTATTTTCCGATTAGTAATAGTAAGGAAATAGCGAATTTAATTAATGCAAAATTCCAATTATCATTAAATCCAAATCATGCGGTTAATTGGAAAGAATTGCCTGGTCCAGGAGAAATGCGATCGGAGTTCCCTCTTGACTTTCGAGAATGGATTATTGCGGTGGATTTGGAAACTGGTGAAATTGAGAAAAGTGATTTTTCAATTCCTACCGGCTATGAGCAGTTTAAGTATGACCTAACCTCCACAAGGCTTTTTGGTGATTGGGACAAAAAGCGAAATTTATTTTATTTAGTTTGGCCAGGGTCTCCAGAAATTTATTTGCTTGATGGGATTGAATTAAAGAAAAAATTGGTTCCAATGACTAGCCAAGATTTCAATTATTTACCAACTGAAACCATTCCATGGGGCGATAATTTTACTGTTTGGGCCTTGCCTAAAGAAGCTTCGCGAAATATTTTTCTAATTTATGATGAGCATAGAGATCTGATTTTGAAATGCGCCAAAATCAATGAGTCTGGAGCAGGGGAGACAAAATTTGAGCGGACGAAACATTATGTGCTGTCTGTTTACACTGGAGATTGGAGGCCTTTGGGTGAGTATTTGTTTGACTTCGAATCCGAGTTGGATTTGGAAAATTGGTTTTTGACTTCTCAGGGACTTTTTATCAACAAACCCGAGCAAAAATCAGAAGATGAGTATGAGTTTTATAAGATCGATTTGAGACGATTCGCGAATTGACCTTTGAGGTTTCTAAAACCTCGGGAATTTTCCGGGGCTTTTTTGTACAAAAAAACGGCTGAATCTCCCCAGCCGCTCGTAAATCTAAAATCGTAATTCGTAAATCAAGTATACATCGCTCCATTCACATGGATCACCTGACCCGAAATGTAAGTACTCATATTTGAACCCAAGAATACACACACGTCGGCGATTTCCTCCGGTTTGCCTCCGCGCTTCATCGGGATGGCATCTCTCCATCCTTGCACGGTTTTTTCGTCCAAAACTTCCGTCATTTCAGTTTCGATAAATCCCGGTGCCACGGCATTGCAGCGAATATTTCTAGAACCTAGCTCCAAAGCAACAGATTTTGTAAACCCGATGATTCCTGCCTTCGAGGCCGCATAGTTGGCCTGTCCCGCATTTCCTTTTGCGCCAACGACTGAAGTCATATTGATGATGGAGCCTGATTTGGCTTTCATCATGGTGCGGGTTGCCGCTTTGACGGTATTGAAGCAGGATTTTAGGTTTACATTCATGATTTCATCCCAGGATTCCTCGGTCATTCTCATTAAGAGATTGTCCCGCGTGATGCCGGCATTATTGATCAATATGTCCAAACCGCCAAATTCACTGACCACATGAGTGATTAATTCTTCGGCGGCTTGAAAATCTGAAGCATCGGAGCGATAGCCTTTGGCTTTGATGCCAAATTCGGCCAGCTCAGATTCCAATGCCTGACCTTTTTCTACAGAGGATAAAAATGTAAATGCCACGTTGGCGCCTTCCTGAGCAAATCGGACGGCAATGGCTCTTCCGATTCCCTTGGATGCACCGGTGATTAAGGCTGTTTTTCCTGAAAGTAAACCCATGTATTTTTAAATTTTGATTCTGTCAAAATTAGAAAAAAAGACAGAAGATTCAGGTTTCATCATTTATTCAATTCCTTTTTGCTTGATTTTCAATGAATAAAACTGTGAAATTTTACGAAAGGAAAATATTGAAATAAGAATTTTATCTTTCTCGGTTATTTATTCGGTGGATCAAAATTTAGGCTTGAGGAACTATCAATAATTGATCTTTAGACTGTTCTGACCAAATTTTTTTCTGAATTCAAAAGGCCTATTTTTGCATAGTTTCAATTCGTTATTAACTAAGAATAAAAATATGTCTTCAACCAAATTTGACTTAATCGTTTTGGGGAGTGGTCCCGGTGGATACGTAGCTGCGATCCGAGCTTCCCAGCTTGGCCTCAAGACGGCCATCGTAGAAGGGGAAGAGTTGGGTGGTATCTGCCTCAACTGGGGTTGTATTCCGACCAAAGCCCTACTCAAAAGTGCTCAGGTTTTCGAATACATCAATCATGCTGCCGACTATGGAATCAGCGTAAAAGATGCCAAAGCGGATTTTACCGGTATGGTGAAGCGTAGTCGGGGAGTCGCTGACGGCATGAGCAAAGGCGTGACTTTTTTGATGAAGAAAAATAAAATCCAAGTGATTGCAGGTTGGGGGAAAATCCAGCCGGGTAAAAAAATCGAAGTAGCTGACAAAGACGGAAAGAAGACAGTTTATTCGGCGGATAATATCATCATCGCCACTGGAGCAAGATCGCGCGAATTGCCTTCGATGAAAATAGACAATAAAAAAATCATCGGTTACCGAAAAGCGATGACTTTGGAAAAGCAGCCTAAGAAAATGGTTGTGGTAGGCTCTGGTGCTATTGGGGTAGAGTTTGCTTATTTTTATAACGCCATCGGAACAGAAGTGACCATCGTCGAATACCTTGACCGAATCGTTCCTGTAGAGGACGTGGAAGTCTCCAAGACCTTAGAAAAAATATATAAAAAGGCAGGAATGACCATCATGACTTCTTCCGAAGTGACTGCGGTGGATACCAAAGGAACCGGCTGCAAAGTCACTGTCAAGACTGCAAAAGGCGAAGAAACATTGGATTGCGATATCGTGCTATCTGCCGCAGGCGTAGTTTCCAATATTGAGGATATTGGATTGGAAGACGTGGGGATTTTGGTGGAGAAAGGCAAAATCAAAGTTGACGAATTCTATAAAACCAATATGCCAGGTTACTATGCGATCGGAGACGTTGTACCTGGTCCGGCATTAGCACACGTGGCTTCAGCTGAAGGAATTATTTGTGTAGAGAAAATCGCAGGTCATAAGCCAGAGCCTTTGGATTATGGCAATATTCCGGGTTGTACCTATTGCTGGCCGGAAATCGCCTCCGTAGGTATGACCGAGGCCAAAGCTAAAGAAGCCGGATACGAAGTACGGATAGGTAAATTCCCTTTTTCTGCCTCTGGAAAGGCTTCAGCCGCCGGGGCTAAGGATGGTTTTGTGAAATTGGTGTTTGATAAAAAATACGGGGAGCTCCTAGGAGCACATATGATCGGTGCCAATGTGACCGAGATGATTGCAGAAATCGTAGCTATCCGAAAACTGGAAACTACCGGACATGAATTGATCAAAACCGTTCACCCTCACCCAACTATGTCAGAAGCGGTGATGGAAGCAGCCGCTGCGGCCTATGACGAAGTGATTCACCTTTAATTTTGATGATTTATAAAAATATATTGACACCAGGCCGAAACATTCGGTCTGGTGTTTTATTTTTAACCCAGATACCTTTTAAAAATTGATTTTGGAAGAAATACAATTAATCGCAGGGCTGCGCTCCAGAGACCGAAAAACTGTAGAATATCTGTATGACAAATATTCTACGGCACTTTTTGGAGTGATTTCCAGAATTATTTTGGACCGGGACATTGCAGAGGAAGTTTTTCATGATGCATTCATTAAAATCACCCGAAAAATTGATTTTTACGATGAGTCCAAAGGACGATTGTATACCTGGATGGCCAATATTTGTCGTAATTCTGCGATTGATAAGTTACGGTCCAAAGAATTTTCACAATCCAATAAGACCAATCCGATTGAGGATTTCGTATATGGATTCGAAAGTGAATCAGGAACCCTACAGCAGGTGGATGCAATCGGAGTGAAGGAGTTGTTGAACCAGCTAAATGAAGATCAAAAATTTATAATCGAGTATATTTACTTCAAAGGGTATACGCATTCGGAAATTTCGGAGGAATTTGAAATTCCTCTCGGAACAGTCAAGTCCCGAGTTCGGGCAGCAATTCAAGTATTAAAAAAGAACTTAGACCGCATCTAGTGAATATTCAAGAATACATAGCATCAGGCAAACTCGAGCTATTCCTTTTGGGAGAGTTGACAGAGCGGGAGCGTGAAGAAGTGCTGGATCTGGCTAAGGAATATCCTGAAATCCAGCACGAGTTGGACGCATTGGAAGAGGCGATGTTTGCCTTTGATCAAATGACAGGGGCAGTGCCTTCGGCGAAATTAAAAAGTGATATTTTTGCTAGTTTGGAGGATGAACTTCAGTCTCCAAAGCCGAAGGAAAAATTGAGCGATTTGCCTAAGCTTGAAGGTAAAGTGATTCAATCTTCCTTTTGGAAAAACTTTGCGGTAGCAGCATCTCTCGCTGCAGTGTTAGCCTCGGTAGCTGCAATATATTATGCAGGGAAGTTTTATGATACCGATCAGCGATTTACTGCACTTCTCGAAGAGCAGCAAGTCATGGCGGATAACCTCAATCAAGTCACTCAGGAGTATGAGCAGACTGATTCACGATTGGATCGATTTGTAGCCGGTGATTTTAAGCGAGTCGAGATGCTTGGGGAGTCACTCGAAATGCAGAAAGACGCCAAAGTGGATGTCTTCTGGGATCAAGGAAAAGAAGAGGTTTTCATCGCCGTGAATCGATTGAATTCGCTGAGCGCCGAGTTTGATTATCAGCTTTGGGCAATAGGTCCTGATGGCCCGATTGGTATAGGCATCGTTGATCCTACCAAGCCATTTAGCTTGCAGCAAATGAATGCTGTAGCCGAGGCAGGAGTTTTTGCGATTACCATCGAACCTAAAGGTGGTTCAGAATCCCCGACATTGGATAAGTTGGTGGTTTTGGGCGAAGTAGCTTAAGATTACTTCTAAATCATTTGGAGCCCGGTCTATTTGATCGGGCTTTTTTTGATTCCTTTGAATAAACTTGTATTCTTATCCGTTTAGAAATCTCATGGAACTAGAACTTTCGACCCCCGCACTTTTATTTTCGGCCATCACGCTTTTGATGCTGGCTTTTACCAATCGATTTTTGGCTATCGCAAATTTGATTCGTGGGCTGCACAAAAAATTTAAAGAGAGCCCGGACGAGGAGGAACTCGTCGTGGAGCAGTTACACAATTTGCGAAGGAGGCTTTCACTGATCAAAAACATGCAGCTCTTTGGCATTTTTAGCTTTTTATTGTGTGTGATTTGTATGTATTTGCTGTTTCAGGGATACACTGTGGCGGCTAATTGGATTTTCGTTGGGAGTATGGCTTCCTTGTTGATCGCTTTAGGCCTTTCGCTGATTGAGATTCAAATTTCGACCAAAGCCCTGAACTTGGAGCTGTCGGATATGGAGGAAGTATTTCGGTCACGAAAGAGCAGTTTGGATTTTATCTTCAAAAAAGAGAATAAGAAAGAATGAGAATATATTTTGGGTTGCTGATTCTATTGATTGGATTTCAGGCCTGTCAATCCCAACAAATAAAAGAAGAAAATTCATCAGTACTTCCGGGGGAATTAAACCGGATTTCGGTATTCAATGTAGCGGATGCCCGACAGTTCTATACTTGGACTTCTGACCGAGTTCCGTTGGTTTCCGCCCACAGGGGAGGACCTTATCCGGGATTTCCGGAAAATGCGATTGAGACTTTTGAAAATGTCCTCAAATACACGCCGGCAATCATCGAATTGGACGTGGCTATGACCAAAGATTCCGTGTTGGTTTTGATGCATGATGATGAATTGGATCGGACAACCAATGGAACGGGAAAGGTGAATGAGGTCAGTTATGAATACATTCAAAGCTTGTTTTTGGAAGACATGGATGGGGATTTGACCGAGTTTAAGGTGCCGACTTTGGAGCAGGCATTACTTTGGGCCAAAGGAAAGGCACTTCTCACTGTGGATATCAAGCGGTCAGTGCCATTTGAAGAAGTCGTCAAAATCATCGACAAAACAGGTGCTGAAAGTTATGCTGCTTTGATCAGCTATACCTTTCCAGCAGCTAAAAAACTCCATTCGCTCGCTCCCGAATTAATGCTGTCTGTCACAATTCGGAATGGAGAGGAAATCAAGCGTTTTGAGGAGACGGGTATTCCTTGGGATCGTGTGATTGCATTTACTGGATTGGCCGAAAGAACCCGAGAATTCAATAATCAATTGCATCAAAACGGAGCCTTTACCATTTTGGGTGTTTTAGGCAATTTAGATCGAAGTGCCATCAGCCGAGGGGATGAAATCTATGTGAGCTTCGTCCAAAACGGAGCTGATATTTTAGCCACAGACCGACCGATAGAAGCAGCTGCAGCAATCCGTGGCCTTATACCCAATCAAAGTTCAAAATCTAGTTATTTCGAATATGCTAATTGACCTGAGAAGTGATACCTTGACCCGGCCGACTCCGGGAATGAAAGATGCGATGTTTGCCGCACCTGTTGGTGATGATGTTTTTGGAGAAGACCCTACCGTCAATGCCTTGGAGGAAAAAATCGCCAAGCTTTTTGGGATGGAGGCAGCGATTTTTTGCCCATCCGGTACCATGACCAATCAGATTGCTATTCGGCTACACACTCAGATTCAAACTGAAGTCATTTGTCATAAATACTCTCACATCTATCTCTATGAAGGAGGCGGAATTATGGCCAATTCGCTCGCTTCGGTTAAATTACTGGATGGGAATTTGGGAAAAATTACCGCCGTCCAAGTTGCCGAATCTATCAATCCGGATGATGTTCATGCTCCCGAGACAACATTGGTTTCTCTCGAGAATACTATGAACAAAGGCGGAGGAAGTATTTACACCTTGGCCGAGGTCAAACCCATACGCGATCTTTGTCAAGAAAAAGGCATCAAACTTCACTTGGATGGTGCCCGACTGTTCAATGCCTTGGTGGAAACTGGTGAAAGTCCTGCTGATTGGGGCGAGCATTTTGACACCATCTCCATTTGCCTGAGCAAAGGATTAGGTTGCCCTGTCGGATCAGCTTTAGTAGGAAGCAAATCCGATATCAAACGAGCGAGAAAAGTGCGAAAAGCATTTGGCGGTGGGATGAGGCAGGCAGGATTTTTGGCTGCAGCCGGGATTTACGCGCTGGATCATCAGGTAGAAAGATTGAAAGAGGACCATACCCGAGCGAGAGCTTTGGGTGAAATACTTCGTAAACTGCCTGTGGTATCGGAGATTTTCCCTGTGGCCACCAATATTGTGATTGCTAGACTTGATGGAATTACACCAGAGGAATTCATGAAAAAGCTTTCAGACAAAAACATCAAATCCGTCAAGTTTGGAAAGGACTTGGTTCGTTTTGTGACGCATTTGGATTTTGGAGACGAGCACTTAGAGGAGTTTGAGAAAAGGATAAAAAATGGTTGGTTATGACAGTTTATGAATCAATCGTCTAGTTCAAACTCCATAAGGCCTGAAAAGGCCTTTTTTTATGCTATTTTGCAATTCTCAAAAGGAAATTAAATCCGAAAGTAAAAATATCTTGATACTCGATACTTTCTAATTTCTTGCCTCTAATCTCTTGCTTCTACGAAAATGAATTCTACTCCTCTAGCCGAACGCATGCGCCCTACCCGATTGGAAGACCTGATTGGACAGGAGCATTTGTCTTCCCCTTCGTCTTTTTTGCATAAGGCCATCAAGTCAGGAAATGTACCCTCGCTGATTCTTTGGGGTCCTCCGGGAGTGGGGAAGACTACGATAGCAAATATTATCGCCAATGAAATCAAGGCGCCATTTTATACGCTATCGGCGATCAGTTCAGGAGTCAAGGACATCCGCGAAGTCATCGAAAAGGCAAAATTTCAGATGGGTGTGGTCTTATTCATCGACGAAATCCATCGCTTTAATAAATCTCAGCAGGATGCGCTTTTGGGAGCAGTGGAAAAGGGAGTTATTCGACTAATTGGAGCGACAACGGAAAATCCTTCCTTCGAGCTCAACTCGGCTTTGCTTTCCCGCTGCCAGGTTTTTACCCTGAATCCTTTGGGTCGAGCTGAGATGGAAGCGATGATGAAGCAAGCTCTGAAGAAAGATGTAGAGTTGAAAAAAGTAAGCGTTGATTTGCAGGAAACAGATGCATTGTTGCGGATTTCGGGAGGAGATGGGCGAAAGCTTTTGAACTTGCTGGAAATAGTTATCGACGGGATCAATGAGAATCCTTGCGTGATCACGGATGAAAAAGTGATGCAGATCGCGCAGCAGAAAGTAGCACTATATGACAAATCAGGAGAGCAGCATTATGATATCATTTCGGCTTTTATCAAATCCATCCGTGGTTCCGATCCCAATGCCGCTGTGTATTGGTTGGCCAGAATGATCGAAGGAGGAGAGGATGTGAAATTTATCGCGCGTAGATTGGTCATCTTGGCCTCAGAAGACATAGGAAATGCGAATCCGAATGCCTTGCTTCTAGCCACCAATTGCTTTGAGGCGGTCAAAATTATCGGCTATCCTGAGGCAAGAATTATTCTTTCTCAGTGTGTGACCTACTTGGCGAGTTCGCCCAAAAGCAATGCAGCCTACCTGGCGATCAACAAAGCCCAAGCTTTGGTCAAAGAAACGGGCAATCTATCGGTTCCTTTGCACTTGAGAAATGCTCCGACTAAATTGATGAAGGACCTGAATTATGGAAAATCCTACAAGTATTCCCATGACTTTCCGGGTAATTTTATCGAGCAGGAATTTTTACCCGAGGAAATTAAAAGCATCTTACTTTATCAACCGGGAGAAAATGCCCGCGAGAATGAATTGCGAAAATACTTATCGAGCAAGTGGAAAGGGAAATATGGATATTGAAAGAATATTTGAGATTTATCAAATATTGAATTGATAATCGTATAGAAAAACGACTAAAATCTAGAAATTGGATGAAATTTGGTCTCTGGCCAAAAATTAATAGTTCGATTCTTTTTTTGTTTCGATAAAATGTATGTTTTTTAGTTCGAAATTTAGGCTGAAAGGCTAAAAAGTTCTTTTTGGGACCGATTAATGTCCATGATCGGACAGTCTAAACAAAACTATTTCTCGATAGGATATAATAATTAAACTAACCACAAATTTTTGCTATGAAAAAACTAGCTGCATTAGGCATGGTTGCGGGAATGCTGAGTCTGCCCGCCCTCGCCCAAAACAAGATTGATTTTAGGGAATTTACCCTGGATAATGGTTTACATGTGATCATGCATCAGGACAATACTACCCCGATTGTGATTACCTCGGTCTTGTATCATGTAGGATCGAAGAATGAAAACCCGGATCGTACGGGATTTGCTCACTTCTTTGAGCACTTGATGTTTGAGGGAACCGAAAACATCGAGCGGGGAGAATACATGAATATTATTCAAGGTCGTGGAGGAACACTCAATGCATTTACCTCAAATGACATCACTTACTATTATGAGCTACTTCCGTCTAATGAACTGGAACTCGCCTTATACATGGAGAGCGAGCGAATGCTTCACTCAAAAGTGGATGAAACAGGCGTGGAAACCCAGCGTGAAGTGGTAAAAGAAGAAAGACGTCAGCGTTACGAAAACCAGCCTTACGGAACCATCCTTCCCGAAACGCTAAAGCGAGCCTACGCTGAGCATCCTTATCAGTGGGCACCAATTGGTTCGATGGATCACTTGAATGCGGCCACGATTGAAGAGTTTCAGCAGTTTTACAAGGATTTCTATGTGCCAAACAATGCTACCTTGACCATTGCCGGTGATATTGACTATGCCGAAACGGAGGCAATGGTTCGTGATTATTTCTCCGAAATTCCAGAAGGAGAAAAAGCAATCTACAGACCCAATGTCACCGAACCGAAAAAGACAGCAGAAATTCGGGATGTCATTTATGACAATATCCAAATCCCCGCAGTGATTCAGGCGTATAATCTTCCTCCTCAGAATCATCCCGATTCCTATGCGATGAATATGCTTTCTACCTATTTGACCGGTGGGAATTCTTCTTTGATGACCAAAGAATTGGTGGATAAGCAGCAGAAAGCACTAGCCATAGCCGCGATTCCTCTGGAACTGGAAGACGGCGGTCTATTTTTGATGTACGGCATTACCAATATGGGAGTAGAACCAGAAGCCTTGGAAACTGAGATTGATGGACTTCTAAAGAAAGTACAGGAAGAGGGCATCTCAGATCAGGATTTTGAGAAGCTGAAAAATATTATTGAAAATAATATTGTGAGCGGAAACTCTTCCATGGCGGGAATTGCCCAGAATTTAGCCCAGGCACACGTGATTTATGGAGATACCAACTACATCAATCAAGTAATGGATGCCTACAGCAAGGTGACTCAAGATGATATCAAACGGGTTGCTAATGAGTACCTTAATCTTGACGGGAGGGTAGTACTTTATTATCTGCCAAAACCAAAAGATTCAACTACTGAATAATTGTTTCAACTCAAATCTTAAAATCATATGAAAAAGATAATAAACACAATCGTATTTGGGCTTTTGGTAGTTACATCCGGATTTGCCCAAGTAGATCGTAGCAAGCTGCCAGCCTCTGGTCCAGCCCCTGAGATAAAAATTGGCGATGCCGAGACTTTTACCTTGGATAATGGACTTAAAATATTCGTAGTCAATAATGATAAGCTTCCTCGGGTTTCCTTTTCCTTGGTGTTGGATAGAGATCCGCTTTTCGAAGGAGATAAAGCCGGGCTTACCGGTTTTGTAGGGCAGATGCTTACCTCAGGAACCACCAATCGAACCAAAGATCAACTTGATGAGGAGATTGACTTTATCGGAGCAAGTCTTTCGGCGTCTTCTACCTCTATTTTCGCGTCTTCCCTGAAGAAGCACCAAAAGAAGGTACTGGAGTTGATGGCAGATGTGCTTTACAATCCTTCTTTTCCAGAGGAAGAGATGGAGAAGATTCGTAAGCAGACTTTGACGGGATTAGCGACCAGTAAAGATAATCCCGATGCAATAGCTTCTCGTCTGGCAGCAGCAATGGTATATGGCAAAGACCATCCCTACGGCGAAGTGTCTACAGAAGAGACCATCAAAAACATTAGTGTAGATGATGTCAGAAACTACTATCAGACTTTCTTCAAGCCTAATATTGCCTATTTGGTAGTCGTGGGAGATATGACTAAAGCAGAAGCAGAGCAAGTAGTTGGAGATTACTTTTCACGATGGGAGCAAGGGGATGTTCCTTCTTTCGACTATCCAACCCCTTCCCGCACCAATACAACCAAAGTAGGTTTGGTAGATCGCAGTTCTTCAGTTCAGACCGTCATCAATGTGTCTCAGCCTGTTGAGTTAAAATTAGGCGATAAAGACTATATCCCCAGCAGATTGTTAAACCAGATTTTGGGCGGAGGGTCTTCCTCGCGTCTTTTTGTGAATCTTCGGGAGGATAAAGGCTACACTTACGGAGCATATTCTTCTATCGGTTCGGATCGATTGATAGCTCGATTCTCGGCCAATGCATCGGTAAGAACCGAAGTCACAGATTCTGCCATGGTAGAAATGCTCTATGAAATCAACAAAATTGTGGACGAAGGCGTGACCGAAGAAGAGCTTGAAAAAGCTAAGGCAAATCTATCAGGTTCTTTTGGCAGATCGCTGGAAAGCCCTCAGACCATTGCCAATTTCGCACTCAATATAGAGCGATACGATCTGCCAAAAGATTTCTATGCGAACTATCTAAAAAACCTCAATGATTTGTCCGTCGAGGATATCAATGCTACTGCAAAACGATTGATCGATCCGGATAAATTGTATGTCATGGCTGTAGGGAATGGAGATGCCATTAAAGATAAACTGGAGCAGTTTGGTCCGATCACGATGTATGACAATCTCGGTTTTGAGGCAAAAGAATTGACCGCAGATGCAGATATGACTGCTGAGAAAGTAATCGAAAATTACCTTGAGGCGATTGGTGGTGCGGAAAGCGCACGAAATATCAAAACTGCCAAAGTCACGCTTGTCGCTGAAGTGATGGGGAATAGTCTGACTATCGATGCCGTCTATGATGTGGCAGGCAAATATGGACAAAAGACCAGTGTCATGGGAAATGTGATGCAAAGTACGACGCTGATTGGGGATGAAGGAACAGTTTCGATGCAGGGCCAAACCATGGAAATCCCTGAAGATCAATTTGACATGGCAAAGATTAATTCCTACCTTTTTCCAGAAGCGATCTATCAAGATCTCGGATATACGCTTCGCTTGGATGGATTAAAGGATGTAGAGGGGACACCGGCTTACAAAGTAGCCATAGTGACTGATTCGGGGACTGAATTGGTGAATTACTACGATCAGGAAACAGGATTGAAGATCAAAAATGAGAATCCTGTGGCAGGAGATACCTTTTATTCAGACTATCAGCCGAAAGCTGGAGTTCTGATACCAATGATGTGGACGATCAAATCAGCGATGATTCCCGTGCCGATGGAGGCTAAAGTTTCCAATCTGGAAATCAATCCTGAGCTCACTGAGGAAGATTTTAAATAATAGAACTAGCCATACTGAAAAGCGGGATAATTTTTTATCCCGCTTTTTTTATAGTTTCTCAGCTTCTCCAAGAGGCGAATAAGTCGCTTTTTTCATCCAATAAGTTGAGTTTGTAATTTGGGTAGAAATTTCCACCAGGTTCAGTAAATTCAAAAGTCAGCAATTGTCCGTTTGACCTATACACTGAGATATTGGTGGTGTTGCTATGCTCGATTGATTTGATCTCATCGCCGATCATTAGTTTAGAATAGGCGGGACTTTTTGGATGAATTCGTTGGATTTTATTTTCAAGATGAATCAATCCTAAAGATCGAGTGATTATGTCTTCGTGTGCGTTTTCCGATAAGGATAACCCGATTTGAGGAAGAATTTTTTTCAGTTCATCCACTATGGATTTATTGCCTGAGATAAAACTTTGATAAAAGTCCGTGCTGTCCCAAATAGGGGTAGACCGAGAGATCATCATCCAAAATGAGCCATCTTGATAGGCTTTGTTTTTTCGACCAAATCGATCAAAAGCCTGCTTCATTATTTTCGAAAGAGAGCTACCACTATTTCGAAGATGAATATCTAATGCCCAGGCAATAAGAGCCCCATTGGCATAAATATTTTGCTTCTTTTCAGGAATACCGGTTTGGTATCCATCAATCCAGAGGTCAAAGGAAGACTCTAAGATGTTTTGGTTTTGCCATCCAAAATCCTGGGAGACCCGATTGATTACCCGCTCCATTTCAGAAAAATATTCCTGATCCAGATATAAATCGGATTTCAGCATATACCAATCGCCCATATACGAAGTGATTCCTTCTAGAATCCAACCTGATTTGGTGTAATTTTCTTTTGAAAAGTCATAAGGAAAAATCTCTTTGGGACGAATCGCGCAAACATTCCAGGCATGATAGAATTCGTGGGAACTCACGCCCAGCAAATCTTTCATGGCTTTGGTTTCAGTTAGGCTTTTGGCTGGACCATAAGTAATCACGGTGCCCCGAAGATGTTCTACTCCATGATAATGTTTGTAGGGAAGCAATTGGTAAATGAAGTGGTATTCCTTTTCGGGAAATTCACCAAAATCCTCGAGCTGGACTTTTATGAAAGCTTGAAGAGATTTCAAAAATTCAGCTTGGTCAAAAACTACCTCCCCGTGAATCCAGCAATGGATATTAATGTCATTCAGCAGTATTTGCCACTGAGTCAATTGATGTGCCGCCAGAAAGGTGGAGTCCGCGACTTGCTGAAAATCAACTGCCTCATATTTCCCTTTAGAAATTTTCGGTAAGGTGCACAATTGCTCTGGAAATCCCGGAAAGATAAAATCAAAAGAATAAGCTTTATTGGTGGTTCCCTTGACTTCAAAGCAACAGTTGACCAGATTAAGATAAATCTGTTGATCATCTACCCAGGAAGACCCGGCGTCCATTTTTGCAGCAAAATATTCATAGCATACTCGATAAAATCCAACCTCAGAGGCATTGAATACCCAGCAATCTTTGCTTGCTTTTTCCCAAAAAACCGGTTGATTATTTGAATCAAAAAGAGAGAAAGATCGGATATTTTGGGCATAATTTGCAATCTGATAGCGACCTGCCCGCCATGCCGGAAGCTGAAGTTTGACCGAATTTGGAATTTTGATTTCGATTTTCAACTCGATCTGTACAAATTGGCTAGTGGGCGTATGGCACGAAAAGGAATAGTGAATCATAAAAGAAAATTAACGGATTGATATTCAATAATTGTATAGCAGGAGTTTGAATTTAATAAAAGGCTGCATATCTTTGCAGTCCTTTTTGGAGGGTATGTCCAAGGGAGCAAGTTAAGAAAGCATTTAGATAAAGATATTCGATCATGAAAAGAACATTTCAGCCTTCTCGCAGAAAAAGAAAGAATAAGCACGGATTTAGAGAAAGAATGTCCACTGCCAACGGCAGAAGAGTTCTTAAAGCACGTCGTGCAAAAGGAAGAAAAAAATTGTCAGTTTCTTCCGAAAAGACCCTGAAGAAGTAATTCTTTGAGGTAGTTTTCGTATGTTTCTATGCGAATTGACTCCTTGTGATGAATTACAGATTCCCTAAAAATGAGCGATTGTGCGCTCAAAAATTAATCAAGGAACTTTTTAACGAAGGTTCCTCTTTTTTTTTATACCCTTTTAAGGTTCTCTACCTTAAAAAGGATTCGCTGGAATGCCACCAAGTTTTGATTTCTATTTCTAAAAAGAAGGTGAAAAAGGCCGTTCATCGAAATCATCTCAAGCGGAGAATTAAAGAATCCTATCGGCTTAACAAACATTCACTTCGGGCTGAAGAAGGTTTTGCGTTATTTGGATTGATTTATGTGGGTTCAGGACTGATGGAATATCGGGAGTTGGACCAGAAGGTCAAACTGATTTTAGATAAATTGCAGACCAAGCTTTCCGATAAAAATGAAAAAAATGAAGATAAAAAATAATAAAATTATTCTCTGGACACTGTTCAGTGTGCTCGCATTTTCCGGAATATTTGCCTTTAACACGAAGAATGATAAACTTTTCGCGCTGGCAAAGAATATTGACATTTTTGCGACTATGGTCAGGGAACTGGATTCCTATTATGTGGACGAAATCGATCCTGATGAGTTGGTGACCGTAGGGATTAATGCGATGCTGGAGGAATTGGATCCTTACACAGAATATGTGCCGGAGGAAGAATCAGAGGATTTTAGAATGCTGACCACAGGAGAATATGGTGGAATAGGAGCTTTAATCGGAAATCGAGGTTCGGGTAATATTATCATCATGCCTTATACTGGTTTTCCGGCGCAGTCCGGCGGATTGAAAATCGCAGATCAAATCTTAAAGATTGATTCTATCGATGTGTCGGAAAAAGCGACTGGGGAAGTTTCGGATCTGCTCAAAGGTCCGGCAAACACGCCAGTCAAATTAAAGGTGAAGCGAAATACAGATACCTTGGATTTTGAACTTGTACGAAGAAAAATCTCTTTAAAAAATGTGCCGTTTTACGGTAAATTGGATCAAAAGACAGGCTATATTAAGTTGGGGGATTTTACGAAAAACGCATCCAATGAAGTCCGTAAAGCGTTGATTGACTTGAAAAATCAAGGATCAGAGCAATTAGTATTGGATCTGCGGGACAATCCTGGAGGGCTTTTGGGAGAGGCCGTGGAGATCGTCAATTTATTTATCCCAAAAGGGAAGGAAGTAGTGAAGACGATCGGGAAATTGGAAAATGTAAACTACACTTACAAAACCTCCAAGTCCCCGGTGGATAAAGATATTCCGCTTGTGGTTTTGATCAATGAGCGAAGTGCTTCTGCGGCTGAAATTGTGGCTGGAGCACTGCAAGATTATGATCGGGCAGTTTTGATTGGGCGAAAGTCATTTGGGAAAGGTCTGGTTCAAACTACCGTTCCGCTGACTTATAATGCTCAGATGAAAGTGACCACCGCCAAGTACTACATTCCGAGTGGCCGATGCATTCAGGCAATCGATTATGCTCAAAGTAGGGAAAATGGTGCGATTACTTCAGTTCCGGATTCACTTCGAAAAGAATTTAAAACCAAGAATGGTAGAATTGTATTAGATGGTGCCGGAATCGAACCTGATCAGATGGTAGAAACCGAAAGCTATGCCCCAATTTCCTATAGTTTGGTGGCGAGAAGCCATGTGTTCGATTTTGCAACTGAGTACTTTTACCAGCATGACTCGATTGGAGATCCTTCCACCTTTGAGATTACAGATGAAGAATACCGTGATTTTGTGGCCTTTCTAGACGGAAAGGAATACGATTATACTACCTATTTGGAAAAATCGGTGGAGGATATGCGGGAAACCGCAAAAAATTCACCCTTGTATGAAGAGATCAAAGCTCAAATCGAGGAACTTGAAAAAAAAGTGAATCATAGCAAGGAGCAAGATTTGATTACTTATCAAAAAGAGATCAAAAAAATAATTTCCGAGGAGATCGTTTCCAGGTATTATTTTCAGGAAGGTATGATAGAGGCAAGTTTAGAAGAGGATAAAGATTTGTTAAAAGCAATTGAGATTCTGGCTGAGCCCAAAAAATTAGATTTGATTTTGTCAGCTTCCGCAAAATAATGAGATGGCACTGATTTTATCCTTGGAAACATCTACGGACAATTGTTCTGTTGCCCTTCACAGAGAAGGTGTATTAATATCTTTAAAAGAGTGGGGGGAAAGGGGAGGACATGCCTCAAAGCTTCCGGGTTTAGTTGATGAGGTCATGGAGGAGGTAGAAATACAAGCAGAAAATCTTCAAGCTGTAGCTGTCTCGGAGGGTCCCGGGTCTTATACGGGGTTGAGGATCGGGGTTTCCACTGCAAAGGGTTTAGCCTATGCGTTGGGATTACCCTTGATTGGCATCAATACACTTCAGTCCCTAGCGATTCAGGTGTCAAATCCAGAGGAAGGGAGTATTATTATTTCCCAAATTGATGCACGTAGAATGGAAGTTTATGCTCAAGTGTTTGATAAAAATGGTGATCCATTATCCGAAATTTCACCTGAAATTCTGGATAATGAGAGCTATGGGGAATTTTTGGCGGAGCAAAAAGTGTATTTCATAGGAAACGCAGTAGAAAAGATGTCCGCCACCCTATCTTCTTCCAACGCCGTATTTATTGAAGGAGAATTTTCAGCCAAATGGATTGGACCACTTGCCTATCGAAAATTTACCGAAAACAAATTTGAGGATGTAGCGTACTTTGTGCCCAATTACTTAAAGGAGTTTCAAGCACTTCATTCTAGAAAAAATCCCTTACTGTCATGAGTGAAATTGTAAATAGAGTGGCTCAGAGCCCAATTGTTTCCATCAATCTTGAAGATTATTATCCTAGGGAAGACCGTGTGGTTTTTGATCTAAAACCTTTTCTTTTTCAGGAATTAGTATTGAGAGAGAAAGAATTCAGGTTGGCGTTAAAAGAATATGATTGGTCTGAGTTTGATAATAAGTGGGTTGCCATTACTTGTAGTGTCGATGCGATTATTCCTACTTGGGCTTTTATGCTGGTGGCTACCTTTCTTGCAAAAGCTAAGGGTTATGTTATCGGGACTAAGGAAGAATTGGAGTTATTTATAGCTGAGCGATGTATTTCTGATTTGAACCTAGAGAATGTAGAAAATGCGCCGGTAGTAATCAAAGGATGTAGTGAGATTTCGATTCCACTTTTTGCCTATGGGAGGTTAGTTTCAAGGATTCAGGATCGGGCAAAATCCATTATGTTTGGAGAGCCATGTAGTACTGTTCCGCTCTATAAAAAACCAAAAGGCTGATTTTAAGCGAAATGAGTTTTTGAGGGAAAATTCCTTCAATTTTTATGCATTATTCATTTGCTAAATCTGCTTATCTCACCTATGTTTGCACTCCCAAATGAGAAAAGTCTCTGGGAAAAAAGTTATTGAAAAGAGGCAGATGAAATAAAATCAAAATATTTCAATTCGGATTTTGGTAGATAAAAAAACATTCCGATATTTGCACTCGCTTTTGGGGAAAGTACTCCTCACAACCTCTTGAAATGTCAAGAGAAAAGTTCTTTGAAGTGATGTAAGGCGAAAAAAATAGTAAAAACCTGAGAGAGAAGGGGACTGGTCCGGCGATATGCTTTATTGCCGGTCAGAGTTACAATAGACAACATACAATGGAGAGTTTGATCCTGGCTCAGGATGAACGCTAGCGGCAGGCCTAATACATGCAAGTCGAGCGGTAGAGGAGCTTTCGGGTTCCTTGAGAGCGGCGCACGGGTGCGTAACACGTATGCAACCTACCTTTTACAGGGGGATAGCCCGGGGAAACCCGGATTAATACCCCATGGTACTATTGATCGGCATCGTGATATAGTTAAAGATTTATCGGTAAAAGATGGGCATGCGTCTGATTAGCTAGTT